>JBKCJG010000024.1:0-97511 GCA_046301895.1 Flavobacteriia bacterium | reverse complement strand
ATTTGCAATATGGGGGCCGAGATCGGCGCAACAACATCCACTTTCGGATATGATGACGCAATGCGGAGATATCTCACTGCCACTGGTCGAAAGGAGGTAGTTGATGCGGCTGATGAGATCGCTGAACACCTGACGGGAGATGCTGAAGTATACGCCGACCCTGAAAAATATTTTGATGAACTGATCGAGATCAATTTATCTGAACTGGAACCGCATATAAACGGTCCTTTTACACCGGACAGAGGTACACCGATCTCAAAAATGAGGGCAGAAGCGATCCAGAATGAATGGCCGTTGAAAGTAGAGTGGGGGCTGATCGGTTCGTGCACGAATTCATCCTACGAAGATATGGCACGGGCTGCCTCCATTGTTGAACAGGCATTGAGTCACGGAATCAAACCGAAGGCAGAATTTGGGATCAATCCCGGATCGGAGCAGGTGCGCTTTACCATTGAGCGCGACGGGATCCTGGCAACATTTGAAAAATTGGGAACAAAGGTCTTTACCAATGCCTGCGGACCGTGTATCGGTCAGTGGGATCGTGAAGGAGCTGAAAAAGAAGAAAAGAATACGATCGTTCATTCCTTCAACCGAAACTTCTCCAAGCGAGCCGATGGTAACCCGAACACGCATGCTTTTGTGACATCACCGGAAATGGTCGCAGCGATAGCTATTGCAGGAGATCTCGGATTTAATCCAATCACCGATTTTCTTACCGGTGACACCGGGGAGCAGTTTAAATTGATGCCCCCGCATGGGGATGAGTTACCCCGCAAAGGATTCGATGTGGAAGATCCGGGATATCAGGCACCGGCAGAAGATGGCAGCAATGTGGTCATTGCGGTATCACCTGATTCCTCGCGGCTTCAATTACTTGAGAACTTCCCTGCATGGGATGGGATGAATATCACCGGAGCGAAATTGTTGATCAAAGCGAAAGGAAAATGTACAACCGATCACATCTCCATGGCCGGTCCGTGGCTGCGTTATCGTGGTCACCTTGACAATATCTCCAACAACATGCTGATCGGTGCAGAAAATGCATTTAACGGAATGGCGAATGCTGTTGTGAACCAATTGACCGGCGAGATCGGGGAGGTTCCTTCGGTGCAAAGAGCTTATCAGGCAGCAGGAGTGCCTTCGATCGTCGTTGGAGACCATAACTACGGTGAGGGTTCGTCCAGAGAGCATGCTGCAATGGAGCCGAGACATCTGGGTGTTCGAGCTGTGATCGTGAAATCATTTGCACGCATTCATGAAACGAATCTGAAAAAGCAGGGAATGCTGGCTTTGACTTTTGTAAATGAGGCAGATTATGAAAAGATCCAAGAAGATGACACCTTCAATTTTACGGATCTTTCGTCTTTTGCACCCGGGAAGCCTTTGACGCTTGAGTGCATCCACGCTAACCGATCTAAGGATACAGTACTGTTAAACCATACGTATAATGATTCCCAGATCGAGTGGTTCAGAGCGGGATCGGCGCTCAACCTGATAAAGATTCAAAATGCTTAATTGATCATTAATTCAAACACGATCCAACCGGTAGGCCGCGGGATCCTTTTTATGAAGAAGTTTCTGATTTTTTTCCTCTTGTTGATGGCATTCAGTTCCCTTTCGCAGGTTCAGTATCCGTTCCGTGTGCAGGTGTATACCGGTGGTCCATCCTTATTAAAATTGGCATTCAAGTTCTCAGGTCAGTTCCAGGATAAGGTAACATATGACGGTCAACCGGGATTAGGAGCTGAATTAGGATATCGCTTTAACCGATGGTTCTCTGCCGGATTGGATTTCAATTACCGATATGGCCAGCTGGACATGGATGTAACAGAGTCGGAGTTCTTTCAGGAGTTGGACGAGAAATGGGGGATCGATCTGGGAGTGTATGATCCGTTCGGTCATTATACTATGAAGATCCCGCGTTACAGGTTTACCCTTCTTGGCAATGTTCATTTGCTGCAGGAAGAGATCCCTTCAGATCTTTATGTTTCCATGGGAATCGGTTATAACTACACTGCTGCGCGTTTATACCTGGATGGAAAGGAGATCAAGTATGAGGAGAAACTCGGAACTATTTCCTTGCCGGTAGCCTATAGGATGTCATTGGGTTATGCGTATCATTTCGGGAATGTGATCGGACTGTTTGGTGAAGTTGGGCTTGGCGGACCGCTGTTCAGCGCCGGAATTACAGCACGATTCTGATCTACTTGATCCACATCAGTTTTTCCCTTTCCACTTTCATCCGGAGGAAACCGAATACCACTGTGACCATTTCACCGTCGATTGATTCAACCGTTCCGCTTTGCTTTGTAGCGATCAGTTTCACCGTTGACCCAATTACAATTCGGTGTCGCTGATAGGGATCGGCCTCCGGTTTCCTGATCTTTTTCTTTTTTGGATTTTTGGCGTTTGCCTCAGCTTTCAATTTTTCCGATCTCAGTGTTTCTTCGATCTTTGCTTTTTCAACTGCAAGGTATTTATTTATCTCGTTCAGCAAGGGTTGGTTTGCGTCCTTCTTTCGCGTTTTTGTCAGATAACGGTCCATGAAACCGATCATTTTCTTACCGGCATTCAGGTATTTGTTGTTCCGCTCAGTGGTTTCCTGCTGTGTTTTGAGTTTTTCTTCATAGCGACTCTTGCGCTCCAGGTATTCCTCTTTTGCTTCGAGAGCGATCCGCTGCGCTTCGATGTGTTCCTTGTTGAGTTTTTCGAGATAGGTCTTCTCCTTCTGAAGTTCACTCAGCAGTTTATCCATCTTCACCTTTCGATCATCGAGACGGGTTTTAGCTTCTTCGATAAGTGTCATTGGAATACCGTTGATCTGTGCCACTTCGAACGTAAAAGAGCTTCCAGGCTGTCCAATGGAAAACTTATAAAGTGGCTCGAGAGTATCTGTATCGAACAGCATGCACCCGTTGACTGCATTCTTGAGCTGATCCGCTTTTAGTTTGATATTGGCGTAATGCGTTGTAATAACGCCGAAACTCTTTCTATTGTAGAGTTCTTCGAAGAAAACTTCCGCAAGGGCACCACCCAGTTCCGGGTCGGAACCGGTTCCGAATTCATCCAGTAACAGTAGTGTTCGCTTGTTCGATACCTCCAGAAAATACTTCATTCGTTTCAAGCGGTAACTATAGGTGCTCAATTCATTCTCGATCGATTGATTGTCTCCGATATCAGTCAGGACTTGCTGAAAGAAGCACATTTTACTGTTCGAATCAACCGGCACGAGTAACCCTGACTGCAGCATGAGTTGTAAAAGTCCTATCGTCTTAAGTGTAATACTCTTTCCTCCTGCATTCGGGCCTGAGATCACCAGCATTCGCGAGAATTTATCCATCTGGATATACTGAGGAAACGTTTTTTTCCCTGTTGCACGGTTTGATTTCCAAAGTATTGGATGGTAGGCATTGATAAGCTCGATGTGAGTATCTGTTTCAATACCCGGAAGGACACAATCCAGTTCAATGGCCAACTTTGTTTTTGCATTGACGAAATCCAGCTGTGTCAAAACTTTCTGATAGGTACTGATCAAAGGCAGAAAAACAGCGATCTCACGGGTGAGCGCCTGCAGGATACGGTATACTTCTTTGCGTTCATCATCCAGCAGTAATTCCAGTTCATTGTTCAGTTCAATATTGACCTGCGGTTCAATGAAGGTAAGACTGCCTGTTTTACTGGATCCGACCACTGATCCTGAGATCTTTCGTTTATGAGTGGACAGGATGGTCAAAACTCTTCTGTCATTGACAAAGGCTTCTTTTGTGTCACCGAGCACATTTTCCTTAATGAGCCTGCGAAGTTCCTTGTCAAAATTGCGATTGATCTGATTTCTGACAACTTTGATCTTCTGACGGATCTCGTAAAGCAGTTTCGACGCATCGTCTTTCACATTGCCAGCACGGTCAAAAACGTTATCAATGGCATCAATGATCTCTTTTGTATAGTAGCTCTCGCTGAATAAACTCCACAAAAGCGGATACTCTTTTTCCCGTTTATCGAAGAAATACAAGAGCGTATTTACGAGATCGGAGGCGCGAGAGATGCGCACGTATCCCTCCAGAGACAATACCGCATTCCTGACGGGCAATAATTTCAATTCTGCTGTTAGTTCTTCGAAATCCAGTGCGGGAAAGGCTTCACCTGCCTCCCGGATCGACAACAATTCATTGACCTTATTCAGCTCGTTCGCAATCGTTGGGAAGTGGCTTGAAGGACTTAGTTCCTCGAGTTGTTTTCGTGCAGTTGGACCGATTGAATAATTGACCAGCCATTCCCGGATCACCGGAAACTCAAGATCTCTTAAAGTCTGTTCGTCGAAGAACTGCATGTTACAAAGATAGTTGTCACCTTGTTACAACCGCGTAATCACATTTTTGTTTTGAAAGATTGTTTCTTATATTTATGATCGTTCAAAAAAAACACATTATGAAACAATTGTTTTTGATTGCAGGGTTCATTCTAACATGCTCCACCTCCGTGCATGCGCAGCACAAATTTGACAATAAGCCTTTCGTTGAAGGAGAATTACTTGTTCAACTTGAACCAAATGTTGATCTCCCATCGGTATTGAAACGTTTCGATCCGGCTCTTAAGTTGCAGATCGTTGAGGAATTATCAGCTCCAATGCGTGTCTGGTTGGTCAAGTTTGATCCTCTCGCAGCTACGACAATTGAGGTTCAGCAGTTGTTGAGTAATGAGGAGGCCATTACAATCGCGGACTATAATTACTATGTTGAAATGCGTGAAACGGTCCCAAATGATACACAGTTGAGTCAGCAATGGCACCATGTAAATACCGGGCAAACCAGTGGAACCGTTGATGCTGACATTGATTCAGATCTCGCTTGGGATATTACAACCGGAGGTACAACTGCCACGAATGATGATATCGTCGTGTGTATCATAGAGAGTGCTAATCTTGATCATGATGATCTCCGGGATAACAGATGGATCAATCCTTTTGAAACTGCCGGTAATGGAGTGGATGACGATGGGAACGGATACACAGACGACATCATGGGATGGAATGCCGGTGGCAATAATGCAACAGTAGGATACGGTACCAACAATACCTCGACATCGCATGGTACTAATTGTGTCGGGATGTTCGCTGCCGTAGGAGACAATAATCTGGGTGTTGTGGGTGCAAACTGGAATTTAAAAGTTATGGTATCGACTTATGCGAATACTACGCAAGCCAGTGTAATATCGGCATATACCTATCCACTGATACAGCGACAACGCTGGAATAACTCAAATGGTTCTGAGGGTGCGTTTGTTGTTGCCACAAGTGCTTCCTGGGGAATAGATAATGCAGATCCTTCAAATTACCCTCTTTGGTGTAATTTTTATGACACATTGGGGCACTATGGTATCATTAATATTGGTGCAACAACCAACAGTAACCTGAATGTTGATGTCAGTGGTGATATGCCTACGGCTTGTTCCAGTCCTTATATGGTTGGTGTGGGGAGAACCGATCACAACGATAATACAGCAGGAGGTTACGGAGTAACGACGATCGATCTGGGCGCTCCCGGGATCAACGTCAGAACGACTGCCAACAATAACGGATACACAACAACAACAGGTACTTCGTTTGCCTGTCCATTGACTGCGGGAGTAGTTGGACTTGCTTATGCGATACCGTGCGAAGGATTCATGAATATTGTCAAGGCTGACCCACAATTAGGAGCAGATCTTGTGCTTGACGCTTTACTGAAAGGAACGGATTCCAAGCCGCAGCTTGCCACGAAATTCATCACAGGAGGAAGGTTGAATGCCCGAAATACTCTTGACTCACTGATGCTTGCAGCATGTAATGGGTCGATCTGTTTTTCACCTACCGACATGAGTGTATCAGGGATAACCGAAACCGCAGCAACACTTTCATGGGATATCAATCCTGATGCAAACGGATATGAATTGTATTATCGTGCAGTGGGCGAAGCAACATGGAATCTCGAGAACACACCCGGAACAAGCTATTCATTTTCAAATTTGCTACCCTGCACGAACTACGAATATTACCTGACTACGATCTGTGGTGCAGAAGCAAGTACAGGAACAGCTATTTTCACTTTTACAACTCAGGGTTGCGGCGCATGCGTTGATCTTGCCTATTGCGACGGTACGTCGACAGATGCTAATCAGATCCTTTTCTCTGTAACAAAACCAAGTTCCATTGCCAATAATTTTACTTTTCAGGCACCAACAGCGTGGGGAGCAAACTTGCAGAACACCTATGCTTCCGGTGAGTTAGTGGTTGTTAGTGACGGTACAGCTGGAGACTCACTGGGTTGTAATACCCTTGTAAATACGGCCGCTGTTAACGGCAAGATAGCAGTGGTTTACAGAGGTAGCTGTGAATTTGGTGCCAAGGCGTTCAATGCTCAGAATGCCGGTGCGATTGGTGTTATTGTCATAAATAACGTTGCCGGCACTATCGACATGGGAACCGGTGCAAACGGAGGATCCGTGAATATTCCGGTAGCTATGATCAGTAATACAGACGGAGCAATTCTAAAAGCTCAGATTGATGCGGGAAATACTGTCCGGGGAATCTTGGGGACGAAGAAAGACTGGATACAAGGTGTTACAGTTGACGCTTTCAGTCATGTTTCAGGGGATGATCAGGGATATGGGGATCATTTTACTGTCGGTCCGCTGCCGATCACTGCCGGTAGTACACATACCTTTACGTTTGAACCGGGGTATCAGACACAACCTTATGAAGTCTACTTCAGAGCCTGGCTGGATGCTGATCAGAATGGAGTTTTTATGACAGACGAGCTCATTTATGATCAGGCTTCGGAAGGTTTCGGTTCTGTGAACAGCATTGTTGCCATCCCTGCAGGTGTTCTCCCGGGTGGGACAAGAATGCGCGTGATCATGAGCTACAAAGGGCCAGGTCAAAATACACTACCTGCAGTATGTGATGCATTCAGTTTTGGGGAAGTAGAAGATTATTGTGTTGAGGTAACGGCATCCTCCAATTCAGTCTTTGATCTGTCTTCAGGAGAAATTAAACTGTACCCGAATCCTGCCAATGATCAATTTACAATCGAAAATAACGGGTTACAAGCCGTGGAACTTGAATTGTATGATGTTGCTGGTCGTATACTTCTGAAAATGGATGTCGCTGCAGGAAAGCAGATCGTTGATACGAAAGACTTCCTTTCCGGCACGTACTTTTTCAGATTGCTAGATGCTGAGGGCAATATGTCTAAATCCGGTAAGCTCCAAATTATAAAATAAACCTGTTTATGAAGATCATCTCATTTAACGTCAATGGTATTCGTGCCATCATGCAAAAGTCATTTTACGATGATATGAACGCCATTGGAGCTGATATCATTTGTCTGCAGGAAACGAAGGCGACGGTAGAGCAGGTGAGGGAGACAGTCGCGCATATGGGAGATTACCATGTTTATGCGAATGAAGCGGAACGAAAAGGGTATTCCGGTACGGCAATCCTCACGAAGCACAATCCAATCGCAGTCACTTATTACATCGGACACGGTGATCACGATAATGAAGGAAGGGTAACCTGTGCAGAATTTGAATTGTTCTTTCTTGTTACAGTTTATGTTCCAAATTCAGGAAGCGAATTAGCTCGTTTGGGCTACCGTCAGGAATGGGACAAGGAATTTCTGCATTATCTTCAGCGACTTGAAGCCACAAAGCCGGTAATCGTCTGTGGCGATTTCAATGTCGCGCACAAAGCAATTGATCTGGCCAGGCCCAAAGAAAATTACAATAAGGCTGCAGGCTTTATGCAGGAGGAGATCGATGGGATGGATGCATTCACTTCAAATGGCTTTACAGATACCTTCAGAGCCTTGAACGGCGATGCGGTGAAATATTCGTGGTGGAGTTACCGTGCCGGGGCAAGAGGAAAGAACATTGGCTGGAGGATCGATTATTTTTTAGTTTCAGAGTCCTTTTTACCGCAAGTAAAGGAAGCCTTTATTCTGAATGATGTGATGGGTTCGGATCACTGCCCTGTCGGGATAACCTTAAAATAATAAGCATTAAAAAAGCCGCTTCAAAGAGCGGCTTTTCAATATCCTGAAAAGGAGATTACTGCTTCTTTGTGCAGCAAGATTTTCCTTCAGTTCCCGGCTTAGCGCAAGAAGAAGCTCCTTCTTTCGCAGAGCAACAAGCACCTTTCTTCTTTTTCTTCTTTTTCTTGTCGTCTTTCTTAATTTCTGTAGAAACACCGTTAGAAGCAGCATAAGCTGTTGTAGCAACTGAACCAACGAATGTCATCAGTGCAAGTGCAAAAAATACCTTTTTCATATCCTTGAGTTTTGTTTTTTTGTGAAAGTTACAAAAATTTAATTGATATCACCAAGCTTCGTGAGTTTCGCTTTGACGACATCACCAATTTTAACATTTATTTTGGAGTCAAGTGGTAAAAAAACATCGATCCTTGAACCGAATTTGATGAATCCAAATTCCTCACCGGTTGTTACTTTTTGCTCCGTTTGAAGATAGTAACAGATCCGTCGGGCGACTGCACCTGCGATCTGTCTGAAGAGAATCTCTTTACCGCTTGAATGCTGCACAACCATTGTGGTGCGTTCGTTGTCCGTGCTGCTTTTGGGATGCCATGCAACAAGGAATAGACCCGGGTGGTATTTCACGTATTTCACGATCCCAGATATCGGATTGTAATTCGCATGAACGTTCAATGGTGACATGAAAATGGAAATCTGAATGCGCTTGTCACAGAAGTATTCTGTCTCTTCAACTTCTTCGATCACGACGATCTTGCCATCTGCCGGGCACATGATCTCTGAGTCTTTATAGACACAAGTTCTTGCAGGGATGCGAAAGAACTGAATGATCAGGTATGCCATGACTATTGCCCCGAGTGTCAAGATTAAGAATAACCATAACCAACCAGTAACGGTATACAAAAAGTAATTTCCGATCTGAATCGATGTAAGCAGTGTTAAACCAACTGCCATGATCAAATAACCTTCCCTGTGTAATGTCATGATTGCTCCATTAAAAATATTCGTAAATCATTGCCCAACAATAAAAAAATGGGATTGCGAACAGCACGGCATCAAAGCGGTCAAGGATTCCACCATGTCCGGGAAGAATCTTTCCTGAGTCTTTGATGTTTAGGCTGCGTTTGAATAGTGATTCCAGCAGATCACCGAAAATAGCACAAGGAGCAATGATCACAGCTGCGATCATCCAGAAAATCTCATCACCTTTATTGATAAATGCCCCCAGGATATATCCAGCCACTAATGTAAATAGTATGCCGCCAACGGTTCCTTCCCACGTCTTTTTCGGTGAGATGCGTTCAAAGAGTTTGGTTTTTCCGATGAATCGCCCTGTGAAGTATGCAAATGTATCGTTCGTCCAGATCAGGATATACATCCCAACCACCAGTGGCATATAATGGTTCTCGGTTTCCTCACGAAGGTTCAGGTCGATCGTCAACCAAAAAGGTAACACGATGTATATGATTCCGAAAACGAGGACTGAAATATTGATCAGTGGATGTTCTTTTTTTCGCCATAGCTCCTCCAGAATCAACGTAAAGAACAAGGGGAAAATGAAAAGGATCGAAATTATTGGTAGCCATTGCAAGCTGAAACCGACAAGTAAACAAAAGATAAATATTCCGATAAAGATCCCGATCTCTATACTCACCTCAACATAGTTGTGCTGCCGGAACAGGTTGTAAAATTCAAGCAAGCCCAGCACCATGAAGACCGAGAAAACGATCGCCTGTGCATATGGGTCCCAGATTATTGAGCCAAGAACGACCACCGCAAAAAGAGTTCCTGTTATGGATCGCTGGATGAGGTTATTCATTGGACGAATTTAAGATTTTTTGAGCTCTTGTGACATCTTCGTTTAAAACTTGGAGTTGAATATCACCAAAGGTATTATACGAAGAATCCCGCTGATCAAAGATCAAAACGGGAATTTCTTCTTCCTCCAGAGCCATTTTACAGATGACCGAATAATGCATATCCGTGGTTCTGAGGATCGTTTTCCAACGGTTACTGTTCTGATCCTTCTCCATCAGGTTCAGCAGCCGCCTGATCCTTTTGATCACTGTCATTTCCTTCAGTTGGTTTATCCTCGGAATTTTCGTTGTCATTTGCAGTGTTCTCTTCAATCTGCTTCGGTTCCTCTGTCACTTCTGCAACAACTTGTTCCTCTTCTTTTTCCCATGGGCGTTTTCCAAAGATCTCCACAAGGTCCTCCTTGAAGATCACTTCATGCGTTAGCAGTTTTTCTGCCAATAGTGACAGTTTATCCTTGTTTTCAGTAAGTAGTTTCAGCGCTCGCTGGTACTGACTTTCCACCAGTTTACTCACTTCCTCATCGATTACACGAGCTGTGTCATCTGAATAGGGTTTCGTAAAGGCATCTCGACCTTGTGAATCGTAGAATGAAATGTTTCCGATCTTATCGTTCAATCCGTAGATGGAAACCATGGCATATGCTTGCTTTGTTACCTTTTCCAGATCGCTCAACGCACCAGTACTGATCTTTCCGAATGTTACCTGTTCTGCAGCGCGACCTCCCAATGCAGAACACATCTCGTCGAGGATCTGCTCTGTTCTGGTAATGCTTCGTTCTTCCGGCAGGTACCAAGCAGCACCCAATGACTGTCCTCTGGGCACAATTGTCACTTTCACCAGTGGATGAGCGTGTTCAAGCAACCATGATATCGTTGCGTGACCCGCTTCGTGGTATGCGATTGCTTTCTTTTCGTCTTTCGTGATGATCTTGTTCTTTTTCTCAAGACCGCCAACAATCCTGTCAACAGCATCCAGGAAGTCCTGTTTCTGAACAAATTTCTTATCATGTCTTGCAGCGATAAGTGCAGCTTCGTTGCACAAGTTTGCGATATCCGCTCCGGAGAATCCAGGAGTTTGTTTCGCAAGGAAATCAATATCAATACCCGGTTCCAGTTTGATCGGCTTCAAATGCACCTGGAAGATCTCTTTACGTTCGTTCAGATCCGGCATATCCACATAGATCTGACGATCAAAACGTCCTGCACGCATCAATGCACTATCCAGCACATCGGCACGGTTGGTAGCTGCAAGAATGATCACTCCTGAATTTGTTCCGAAACCGTCCATTTCGGTTAAAAGCTGGTTTAGTGTGTTTTCTCTCTCGTCGTTTGATCCAAAACTATTGTTCTTTCCTCTGGCACGTCCGATCGCATCGATCTCATCAATGAAAATAATGGACGGAGCTTTCTCTTTCGCTTGTTTGAACAAATCACGAACGCGCGATGCACCAACTCCTACGAACATTTCAACAAAATCTGAACCGGACAATGAGAAGAACGGTACTTTCGCCTCTCCGGCTACGGCTTTTGCGAGTAATGTTTTACCCGTTCCAGGAGGGCCTACGAGCAGTGCTCCTTTTGGAATTTTCGCACCGAGTTCGGTATATTTCTTTGGATTTTTAAGGAATTCAACGATCTCGACGATCTCTTCCTTTGCTCCCTGTAAACCAGCCACATCCTTGAAGGTGATATTCGTGGTTTTCCCTTTTTCGTACACCTGTGCTTTTGACTTACCGATGTTAAAGATCTGTCCACCGGCTCCGCCTCCTCCACCTCCGGTCATTCGGCGCATTACGAACATCCAGATCACGACAAGAATGATGATTGGTAAGATGAAGCTAAGGATGTTTCCAATGTAGTTTATTTCTTCCGTATCGATCAGTTCAATGGTCGGGATGGGCTCTTTCTTTTCCTTGATCCTGACCTTGTTGTCTTCTTTTATAGATTTATTCAGATCATTTATGCGCGTTTCGAAGTTACCCGCATCGATGATCTTCAGTTCAAACACCGGATCACCTTTTGTCACGGTATTCGAACGTTTCAGGTAATCTTTCAGGTATTTATACTGCGATTCAGTTGAATTCACGATGAACGTCCTACCTTCCTTACTCACCGTAAAATCTACCCGGACTTTGTTCACCAATCTGGCTTCTCCGACATATCCTTTTTCTGCAAGATCAAAGAATGTTGACTGATAGATCACGGTGATCCTTCCAGCCGAGCTCATAAATAACTGGAAACCGATAATCGCTACTCCGATAATCGCATACACCCAGTATATTGAGAAAGGACTTCGTTTTTTATTTTCTTCTTCTGCCATTTTTTGTTAATTCAAATTAGGTATGTCTGTTCTTTTCGCATCTGCCCAAAGGTCTTCCAAGTCATAGAATGAGCGTGAATCTTTGTAAAATATGTGTACAACCACGTTAATATAGTCCAACAGGATCCATTCGCTGTTGGTCTTTCCTTCAATGTGCCATGGTTTTTCTTTCAGTTCTTTTCTGGTATGTCTCATTACTGATGAGCTGATACCATCTACTTGTGTGGATGATTCTCCGCTACAGATCACAAAAAAATCACACACTGCATTTGAGATGTCTCTCAGATCTAGAACAACTATATCTCTAGCTTTGTTCTCCTGCATTCCTTCCACAATGGCATCGCACAATCTCTGAGAACTAATGTCTTTTTTTACTTTATACATTCAATATTTTTAGGACTTACAAATCTAACTTTAAATTTTAATTTTAACCAGCTTTAAAAGGAAACGAAATCCTAAATACTCATGCAGATCGGTCAAAAGGTAATACGTTTAGATACGGTAGATTCAACGAACAATTATACTGCCAATTTACAGAAGGAGGGTAGAATCGGACACGGTACGGTAATTTTGGCAGATGAACAAACATCAGGACGTGGTCAGCGCGGTGCCGTTTGGGAGTCTAAACCTGCCGATAACCTACTTGTTTCCTTATTTTTGGTACCAGCCAATCTGTCAGTTCAGGATCAGGTTGCTTTAACACATTTTGCTTCGCTCAGTGTCGTTCAAGTTTTAAGAAAATTTGGTATTTCAAGCCAGATAAAATGGCCGAATGATATTCTGGTCAATGGTCAGAAGATTGCGGGGATTCTGATCGAAAATACAATTTCGTCCGGCAGAGTTTCCTCCTCTATCACAGGAATCGGACTAAATGTGAATCAACTCCATTTTGGAGGTCTTAGTGCTTTGAGTATTCGGAATTTCACGGATCATTTTGTGCCAATAGATGACGTTCTTTTGAGCCTGATCTCATGCATGCAGGATCTATGGGAAACACTCGATTCAGGGGATCTTTTGTCGTTGAAAGGGGCCTACCTTGAACATCTTTATTTGAAGGATGTGAAAGCGCTTTTTTCTGACGAATCGGGCGAATTTTCAGGAATTATCACAGGAATTACTTCGGAAGGTCAACTCAGGATCATGCGGGAAGAGGGAGAGAAGATCTATGGAATAAAGGAGGTGCGTCTTATCAATCAAAATATGTCTTGAGCTTTTCAGACATGTAATTGAACAAGTTGGTAAGCGGTTTTTCTACCATCATTTTCAAGAAGACGTTTACCTCTCCATCAAAAGCGATATATCCTTCTGTCGTTCCGTCCAACTCTTCCAAATGAAGTGTTAATCTGAACGGGAAAGGTGATTTTTCGCCCGACTTCATGAAGATCTTACCGTTGCCATCATTACCATCCTGAATTAACGAGATAATAACACCACCCTGGACCTTGAAGGAGCATTGCTCGGAAGTAGCTTTCCAGTCTGAGATCTGATCTTGCGGCAGCAGGTGGATTAAATTGTGAGAATCTTTCAGGAAATCTGCGACAGTTTCCCTGCTAGCTTTCACAACTACTTTAGTGCTGTCAATTTTCATAACGAATTATTTTTTCCAGGTTTCCGGATGATCCTTCCACTCTCTCAAGGACAACAGGTCATTCTCAGTAATGTAATCTTTTCTCAATGCTTCTTCGATCATGAAGTCATAATTTGTAAGCGTCACATAAGGACACTGCGCCTTTTTGAAGTTTTCATCTGCCACTTTGAACCCGTAGGTAAAGATCGCGATAAGACCTCTTACGTCCAATTCCGCATCTTTGAGCGCTTCGATAGCATTCAGACTGCTTCCTCCGGTTGAAATGAGGTCTTCGATCACCACTACTTTCTGACCTTTTTCATAGAAACCTTCGATCTGATTGCCCATCCCGTGTCCTTTTGCGGAACTTCTTATATAAATGAAGGGAAGTCCTAATTCCTGGGCTACAAGTGCTCCCTGAGCAATTCCTCCTGTTGCAACTCCGGCGATGACATCCGGCTTTCCAAAATAGTCAAGTACACATTCCGTATAGGATTGTCTAATAAAAGTGCGGATATTCGGGTATGAAAGAGTAATTCGGTTATCGCAATAAATCGGGGAGTTCCATCCTGAAGCCCAAGTAAAGTGTTTGTTGGGTTGAAGTTTAACAGCTTTGATCTGTAATAAAAATTCTGCTACTTTTAGGGCCTTGTCGTTGTTTAAAATCATGGCATCAAATGTACAAAGTTTTTATAGAAAACCGCCCCATCTGCTTTACAGAAAAAAATCAAAAAGGATCAGATGTTATTAACATTCCTTCTTCAGAACTGAGCAGTATGCTTGAATTAATGGAGAATACTCCCGAAGGCGTCAGTTCTGATAAACGGATCTATATCGTATGCGCAAACGTATCGGAAGAAGTCGACAGATTGTTCCATGATTTTGACAAAGTTGAAGCGGCCGGAGGCATTGTGCGGCGGAAGAAAAAGCTACTTTTCATTAAGCGTCATGGTTTGTGGGATATACCCAAGGGTAAACTTGAAGAGGGAGAGGAAATTGAAGCTTGTGCGATCCGTGAGATAGAGGAGGAGTGTGGCATCCAAGGTCCGGAAATTCGCGGTGAACTAGGCACAACTTATCATACCTATTTGTACTCGGGGAAACCGACCATCAAGAAAACCTACTGGTTTTATTTGTCATACAAAGGCCCGAAGAAACTGATCCCTCAGACAGAAGAGGGTATCGACAAGGTAAAATGGTTTTCATTTACCGACCTGAAAAAGATACGATCCAGAACCTATGAAACGATCAACGATGTTTTGGATAATTACGTGCTTTTAGAAGGGAGTACATTTTAGGAATGGTTTTTGGGAACGTTCAGCAGGAGGTTTTTTCAAAAATTTTTGTTAAATCTCACCGGTTAAAAATTTAATATTGTAATCTTGTTAAAAAAAGGAACTATGAAATTTGTAATGTTTGCATTAGCGCTAATCGTTGGTGGGCAGGTAATTGCTCAAGAAGCGCCAAAAAAGGAAGTGAAGAAAGAATCGATCAAGCCAAAAAAAGGGTTGACATTTACGAAGATGGAGATCGTTCGTGAGAATATCCCTTACGGATCTGATGAGTTGTTTGCATTTGAGTTTAAGAATGATGCCAAGACGCCTGCGATCATTCAAGGAGTTCAGACAAGTTGTGGTTGCACTACTGCGAACAAGCCGGAAGAACCGATCAAGCCGGGTAAGAAATCACAGATCTCTGTTAAGTACGACACGAAGCGTGTTGGTCAGTTTACCAAGACTATTACCATCACATCGAATGTTTCTGAGCCGATTATTTTGACGATTAAAGGGTCTGTGCTTCCGGAGAAGACAGAAAAGTAAGATCTTCATTCATACAATACTGAGGGCTGTCAGCTGTGGCAGCCCTTTTATTTTTTATGAATAACAGTTGCTGATGCCTGAGCAGTGGGCATGATCGTCAAATCGTTGATTGTAACATGAGCCGGCCGGGTTGCCACGAAATAGACCGAATCGGCAATATCCTCCGCAATCAGGGGTTCGAAGCCCATATAAACGCTCTTTGCTGTTTTTTCATCCCCTTTGAATCGGACTATCGAGAATTCAGTCTCGGCAGCGCCGGGTGCAATATTCGTAACTTTAATTCCATATTCAACAAGATCAATACGCATCGCTTTTGAGAGTGCATCAACTGCATGTTTTGTAGCACAATAGACATTTCCTCCCGGATACACTTCCTTTCCGGCAATACTGGCGATGTTGAAAATATGTCCTTGTTTATTTTTCTTGAGGAATGGAACAACTGCTCGCGTTACATATAGCAAGCCTTTGATATTGGTGTCGACCATGCGATCCCAGTCATCAATGAGTCCTGCGTCGATGGGCCCTCTGCCTACTGCCAAACCTGCATTATTGATCAGGATATGAATCTTAGACCTCACAGTTTCGGGAAGTGATTCTACGGCTTTAAATACTTCTCCTTCGATTCTTACATCAAAACAACGCGTGAGTACATCTATCGGATAGTTTTCCTTTAATTGAGCGCACAAGTCATTTAAACGTTCTTCGCGGCGACCCGTTAGGATCAGGTTCCATCCATTTTTTGCAAAGATCTTCGCACATGCCTCGCCAAATCCTGAGGTAGCACCTGTTATGAATACGAACTTTTCCATTTGTTCATTTTTAAAGGTTTCAATATGATCAATCCTATCAATATTAGAGCAAGTTGTGCCGGGAATCGGTAACGAGCGATAGCGCCGAGTACCGGGGTTGTCCAGCCGATCAACAACAATAATGCGAGTGCAAAAACGCCAAGCGCAAAGATCATCGATCGCTGTTTAATCATCAAAGATCTTCGAAAGAAGACTGCAGCTATCAGAAAACCGAGAAGGAGCCATGTTTCGACCAAAGCTAAATACTTCAAGTTGCTTCCCGGATCATTAGGAAATGGTCTGATAAGCGCATTCACCAGTGCTTCAGGAATGTTCCGGATCAGTTGTTCCGGAGAATCCATTATCATGGTTGTTTCAATGAAACTGGCACATCCAGGAGCATTGTATACACTTGTCCAAACCTTATTTTCCGGTTTTAAATGCACAGGAACAGGCTTTTCAATACTCCCGAATTTAATGATATACGCGTCCGTTTCCTTTAACAGGATCACTTTATTTCCTTTAATGAAGAGGTATTTGTACTGGTGTGGTTGGAAGTAATAAAAAGAACTGTCAGAGAGTACATGAACACCTCCCTTACCCACATTTACAAAATCAAACTGTTTTCTGCTTAAATAATGAACAACCTTGTTTCGCGGCACTTCCAAGAAATATGCACTTCCAAAGGCCAATAGGAGTAATACAGTAGTCGTTAGAATCAATCTTTGTTTGAATATTCGGTCATAAAAAAGAACCGCAATTCCTGTCAGGACGACACAAACCAATATGTACGGTTTGTAAAGCAACAAGAGGATGCAACCTATCACGGCATTCATAACCTTCTTCGCGGTTGAGTCATTGTGATAGGCAGCGCGAGCAACAAAGCTGAGTCCGAGGAACATGAACGGTTCTTTGAGGATGCTGGATGTCCAGAAGATCGTACTAGGAATGAGCAACAAGAGCCAGAACAAGAATGTTTTGTTCTGATCAATGTATTGCGCGAAGGAGATGTAAATGTTTCGGAATGCTATCGTGGAAATGAAGCACATGATTCCCAGGTGAATAACCAATGAATTACCGGAGAAAAAGTGGATTATGCTGTGAGCCCTGATAACATTTTTTGAGTCATTGATGATCGTTAGATCACCCGCATCCCAGTATTCTGTCATGTAAAGGTATTCATTGATCAGTTCTTGTGTTTCGCCAATACCTGTAAGCAGTCTCAGGTAATCGGCCGGAGATTTGAAAAAGACATCATGGAGAAGTTTTCCTTCTTTCAAAAAAGTTTCCCCGTCGTGACTCAGTTCATCAACACCATAGGTTTCGATATGGATGTAGATAAGTAACAGGCCCACGCAGAATTTCACCAGGAAAGCAATTGGAAGGCTCCATTGCGAAAGGCCATCGAGCTGAAATACCTTCCAGTACCTGATCAGCAACAAAAGAACAAGGATGAAAACGATCGGGTAGAGGATCACAATTTAGTTTTTACAAATTTACGAATTAAAAGAAAAAGTTGCCTGGTCAAATTGTCGCAACTTAAGGACAGATTGTCAGTAAAAAGTGCGTGGCACAATGATTGAGATTTGGCATGAAAAATAAAATAACTTATGAGAACAGGTCAAATTAATGTACAAACGGAGAACATCTTTCCAATCATTAAGAAATTCTTGTACTCCGATCATGAAATCTTTTTGAGGGAGCTTGTATCAAATGCAGTTGATGCCTCTCAAAAATTAAAAGTGTTATCGGCAAACGGCGAGTTCAAAGGCGAATTGGGTGATCTAAAAGTAGAGGTAATCCTTAACAAGGAAGAAAAGACGCTGACGATCCGAGACCGCGGTATCGGTATGACGGCTGATGAGATCGACAAATACATCAACCAGATTGCATTCTCCGGAGCAGAAGAATTTGTTCAGCAGTACAAAGGAAAGGACGGAGCGGAACAGATCATTGGTCATTTTGGATTAGGGTTCTATTCTGCTTTCATGGTAGCAGAAAAAGTGCAGATCCGCACCTTGTCGCGGCATGCAGATTCCCAGGCAGTTCAGTGGGAAAGTAACGGTTCTCCCGAATACACGATTACAGAAATCGATAAAGCTGACAGAGGTACAGATATCGTGCTGTCTATTGCAGATGATGCTATTGAATTCCTGGAGAAGTCGAGGGTGTCAGAGATTCTGACCAAATACTGTAAGTTCCTGCCGGTGCCGGTTTTCTTCGGAACAAAAACAGAATACATCGATTCACCGGAGGGCGAAAAAGATGAAAAAGGGAATTTAAAACGTGTTTCGATCGAGGTACCGAATCAGATCAATAATACGAACCCTGCATGGACAAAAGCTCCGGTTGATCTCAAAGACGAAGATTACGACGCCTTTTACAAGGAATTGTATCCAATGACTTTTGAAAGTCCATTGTTCCACATTCACTTGAACGTTGATTATCCATTTAACCTGACAGGAATCCTGTATTTCCCGAAGATCAAGGAAAATGTGGAGGTACAACGAAACAAGATCAATCTCTATTCCAACCAGGTTTTCATTACCGACAGCGTTGCGGAGATCGTACCGGAATTCCTGACATTGCTTCACGGCGTGATCGATTCTCCGGATATTCCGTTGAATGTTTCACGATCGTATCTTCAGAGTGACGGTAATGTGAAGAAAATATCTGCGCACATCACAAAGAAAGTAGCTGACAAGTTGGCTGAGATGTTCAAGAAGGACAGAAAAGATTTTGAGGAAAAATGGGACGACCTTCAGATCTTTGTTCAATACGGGTCACTTTCAGAGGAGAAATTTGCCGATAAGGCGAAAGGATTCTCCTTGCTTAAGAATACGGAGGGATCGTTCTCAACGATCGAGGAGTACAAAGACAAGGTTAGTGCCCTACAGACAAATAAAGATGGAAAAGTTATCTTTTTGTACTCCAATGACCCGGAAGAACAATTCTCATTCGTTAAGAAAGCCAAAGAAAGAGGTTATGACGTACTTGAATTGAATGGACCTCTTGTTCCACATTGGATCGCTAAAATGGAGCAGTCCTATGAAAACATAGGATTTAGCAGAGTTGACTCCGATACGTTGGATAAGTTGATCCAGAAAACGGAAGAGATTCCATCCAAACTTTCGAAAGATGAGGAAGAAAAGCTCAAGCCCGTATTCGAAAATGCAGTATAAAAGGAAAAATTCTCCATACAGTTCGAAAGCATGAGCGAGGATGATGCTCCCGTTCTTATAACGCAGCCTGAGTTCATTCGACGCATGATGGAACAGCAAAAAATGGGTGGCGGGGGATTCTATGGTTTCTTCCCTGAAACCTACAATCTTGTTGTCAATGCGAATCATCCAAAAGTTGGTGCGCTACTTTCGAAAGATGAAGAGGCACAGCTGCAAACCGTCAAGCAACTGACAGATCTCGCCATGCTATCGCAGGGAATGTTGAAAGGAGAGGCATTGAGTGCGTTCATTGAGCGCAACATTGATCAAATTGCATAATTTTAAAAGTAATAAGGAGTACTTCGGTACTCCTTCATTTTTTATTTAATACGATCTGTTTTGTTTAAGTGGATTTTAGGAATCGCTGGATTTTTCTTTTTTGGCAAAAGCTTTTTTGCCGGATTTCTGGGGTTTATTATTGGGAGCTTCATCGATAATTACCAGCGAGTAATGGGGCAGTTGCGGCATGAGGCTCAGCGCGAAGGACGAACCTTTTCGCCAGAAGAACTCTTTCAGTATTACCAACAAAGAACTTCCGGGAATGATGTACAGACGATGCTAATGGCTTTATCTGCGGCTGTGATGACAGCTGATGGAAAGGTTCTTAAAGCAGAATTGGATTATGTGAAGGCGTTCTTCACTGCTCAATTCGGATCACGATTCGATAGTTCACACCTTCAAACCTTGAAGCGTTTCATTGATTCCGGACAAATTCCTTTGCAGAAGATCTGTCAGGATATCCGATTGCGCATGCAACCGGAAGTACGGATACAACTTGTGCATTATCTGTTTGGTATAGCGAAGTCCGATGGGAATGTTTCACAAACAGAGTTGAATGTTATTCAGAACATCTCTCAGTTGCTCGGTATTCCGGAAGTCGAATTTGAAAGTGTGAAGAACATGTTCTACCGCGATGTAGATTCAGACTACAAAGTACTCGGCATCGATGCATCGGCAACAGATGATGAGGTCAAGAAAGCTTACCGCCAGATGGCGATCAAATTTCATCCGGATAAGGTGGCACAGATGGGTGAAGAGTTTCAGAAAGGCGCCAAAGAAAAGTTCCAGAAGATTCAGGATGCTTACGACGCGATCAAGAAGAACCGCGGATTCAAATAGTTTAATACAAGTCGATTGGGATCAAACTTATTAGTTTATGTCTGGCTGATTCCAATCAGAAACATCGTCGGAATTTTGGAGAGGTCATAGGCATTTTCTCTCCAGTCTTTTACTGACATGGTTCGAACCGAAGCATCCGGCAATGTGATATTGGATGCAATACAAATCATCGTAGTATCCGCAAGTTCATTCAACAGATCATCCAAGACATTCATGTTTCTGAAAGGGGTATCCATGAAGATGTGCGTGTGCCCATTCCGTCTTGAATCTGCTTCAAAGTCTTTCAGCTTTCGCACTCTGTCTTTTCGTTCTTTCGGCAAATAGCCGTGGAATGAAAAATTTTGTCCGGAAAACCCACTGCCTATCAAGGCCAGCAGGATAGAAGAGGGGCCTACCATTGGAACAATGTGTATTCCTTTTTGCTGGGCAAGTGCAACAAGTTCGGCACCAGGGTCTGCAATCCCCGGGCACCCGGCTTCGGAAATGATACCAAGATCTTTTCCATTTTTAACTTCTCTCAGGATCTTTTGTAGATCTTCTGGTACGGTCCTTTTATTCAGCAGGAAGAATTCTGATTCATCAATAGGAAATTCGCGGTCCATTTTCCTCAAGAGTCTGCGAGCAGATTTGATGTCCTCTACTGCGAAAGTTCGCAAGGCCGAAGCGATCTCGATAACCTCCGAAGGGATTATGTCGCGCAGGGTTTCTCCACCGAGGGTGTTCGGTACAAGGTAGATCTTTCCGTTAGTCATACGTATTAATTTTTTCGATGATCTTGTCGGTTGCGGCATCCAACATCTTAAATACGTCAACGAATCCTTGATTCCCTCCATAGTATGGATCAGGAACCTCGTGATCCTTTCCTGGTTCAAGTAAATTCAGTATCAGATCTACTTTCTGTTTGTCGGCATCCGTTCTTGCCAGCGCGAGAATGTTCGCCGCGTTCGCTTTATCCATTGCATAGATGAGGTCGAACTCATCGAAATCCGAAACACGGAACTGCCTTGCCCGAAGGATATCAATGTTAACTCCAAGTGATTTGGCTGTCTCTCGCATTCTGTGATCGGGCATTTCACCTGCATGTATTCCGGAAGTGCCCGCTGAGTCAACAATTACATCCAGATCGAGTTCTGCCACCTTTTTTCGCAATAGTCCGTCTGCCATCGGAGATCGGCAAATGTTTCCCAAACAGACCATGAGTATTTTCATGGTTGTAAAGTTAGTGAAACAAAAAAAGAAAGACACGTTAATAAAGCACTAATACAGAATATTCATTGGCGAGTGCAGAATATTCATTTGAGTGACAATTAACGTTAATTAATTCATAATCAAGCCAACTAATTGGTAAATTAATCGTTAAGTAAATAGAGTGCTGTAAACAAATTAAAGTACCTGACATGAGACAACTAAAAATTACCAAGCAAGTTACCAATCGCGAGACAGCGTCCTTGGACAAGTATCTTCAAGAGATCGGTAGGGTAGAGTTGATTTCCGCGGATGAGGAGGTGGAGTTGGCGCGCAGGATCCGTCAGGGTGACCGCGCTGCATTGGAGCGATTGACAAAGGCAAATCTGCGATTTGTAGTTTCAGTATCAAAACAATATCAAAATCAGGGGCTTTCACTTCCTGATCTTATCAACGAGGGAAATCTTGGGTTGATCAAAGCCGCTGAGCGATTTGATGAAACTCGTGGATTCAAATTTATTTCATATGCGGTTTGGTGGATCCGACAATCGATCCTACAGGCTTTGGCTGAGCAGGCGCGTATCGTCCGACTTCCATTGAACAAGATCGGTACGATCAATAAGATCAACCGGGCATTTTCTGAACTTGAGCAAAAGTACGAGCGCCCTCCATCGGCAGAAGAACTCGCTGAATTCCTTGAGTGTTCCCCGGAGGAAGTGAAACAGTCCATGGCTAACAATGGACGCCATATTTCAATGGATGCACCCTTGGTAGAAGGAGATGAATCATCTTCAAGCATGTATGATGTATTGTTGAATGATTCGCTTCCGGGGCCGGAGAAAGAGCTTGTTGTAGAATCACTGCGAAAAGACATCGAACGTTCGTTGTCAACGCTGACAGCGAGAGAGGGGGATGTTGTAAGGCTCTATTATGGGCTTAATGGGAAACACCCCATGACATTGGAAGAAATAGGTGAACGATTCGACCTGACTCGGGAACGAGTTCGCCAGATCAAAGAAAAAGCAATTCGAAGGTTGAAGCATACCTCCCGAAGCCGGATGTTAAAATCATACCTAGGTTAAGCGGGATCAACATCGACAACCATTCGGATCGATTTGTTCAAAGGAACGCTGTAGAATGCATCAACAAGCATCTGAAGGCGTTCCTTTATTTTTTTATCGGAGATATCTCTTTCGACTTTTAATTTTATCGACTTCAAATACAGGTTCTGTATGCGTCTTACAATCGGGAATTCCGGTCCGATGACTCGCTCTTTGAACACTTCCCGAAGCGACTGTGCAAATTGCATTGATGCTTTATCCAAAAGATGCTCATCCTTGTGCTTCAATGTGAATTCAATGATCTTATAGAAAGGGGGATAAAAGAAATTCTTTCGTTCGAGGACCTCACTATCGTAAAATCCTACATAATCATGCTCGATCACTTTCCTTATCACCCAATGATCGGGATCACCCGTTTGAATGATCACTTGTCCTCTTTTTCCTTTTCTTCCCGATCTTCCGGCTACCTGCGACATTAATTGGAATGACCGCTCAAAAGCCCTGAAATCGGGTCTGTTCAAAAGCATATCAGCATCCAGAACTCCTACGAGACTCACGTTATCGAAGTCCAATCCTTTGCTGACCATTTGAGTTCCGATCAAGATATCAATATTCCTGTTCTCAAAATCTGTCAGGATCGTTTCGTAAGAATTCTTTGAACGCGTCGTATCAAGGTCTAGTCTTTTGATCGAATGATTTGGAAAGATCAAGGACAATTCATCCTCCACTTTTTCTGTACCGAATCCGATCATCTTCAGGCGATTGGATCCGCAGCATGCACAGGAACCGATGGGCGGTGTCGTGTAACTGCAATAGTGACATTTCAGTGTATTGGAGTGTTTGTGGTAGGTTAAAGAAACATCACAATTCTTGCACTTTGGTGTCCAGTTGCAGATCTCACAGCTCCAAAGAGGTGTATAACCTCTTCTGTTTTGGAACAAGATCACTTGTTCTTTTTTGTTCAGGGCTTCACGGATATGATCGATCAAAAAAGTTGTGAAATGCGTATTCATGCTCTTTTGCCTGCGTTCTTTTTTTACATCCGCACAAAACACCTCCGGCAACTTCAAACCACCGTAACGTTCTGTTAATTCTACTAATCCATACTTTCCTGTCTTTGCATTGAAATAGGTTTCCATTGCCGGTGTGGCCGATCCCAGGAGTACTTTCGCCCCGAAAAAATGGGAAAGCACAATAGCGGCATCCCTTGCATTGTATCGAGGTGACGGGTCATACTGTTTGAAGCTTGGTTCGTGTTCCTCATCTACGATGATCAGTCCCAAATCTCTGAAAGGAAGAAAAATCGACGATCTGGCACCCAGTATGATCCGAAATCTGTCCGGGTTATTCGTGAGAACATGATTCCAAATCTCCACGCGTTCGTTCTGGTTGAATCTCGAATGGTAAACGCCAATCTGATCGCCAAAATATGCTGAAAGGCGCTGGATCAATTGGGTTGTTAGGGCAATCTCGGGTAATAGGAACAACACTTGTTTTCCGTTATCGAGTTGTTCTTGAATCAGCTGCACATAGATCTCGGTTTTTCCTGACCCCGTAACACCATGCAAAAGCGTTGTATTGTGCTCTTCGAAGGATACCTGGATATCTGTTAAGGCCTTGAACTGGGCAGGAGACATTTCCTTAAATGAGGATTGATCCTTGGTGTTTTCCTTAAAACGGGAGATCTCGTAACGGGTTTGGCAGATCATTCCATTTTTTTCAAGAGTGTTCAAGGAGGAAGCCGAAACATCCATATCCAGAAGTTTTTTTCGTTCTATGGGTCGCAAATGCCCATTCTGATAATTTCCTTCGCGAAGTATGGATAAAAACGCTTGAAGCTGTTTCTCTGTATTTTTTTTGGATTCAAGTCCGGAAATGCAGGTGTTGAGATCATCTTCTGTGGTTGCGAGCGGTCCCAACTCTACATAGACGGCCGTCTTTGGAACAAATTTGTCGGTCAGTTCCTCGACAGAAAGAATGATCCTTCTATCCATCATTCGTTTGATGATGGGTTGAACAGTTTTTATTCCAAGGATCTCAGAAAGTTCTTTCAGATCGATTGATTCCCTGATCTCAAGTGTTTCTGTAATCCTTGACTCTCTTTCATCCAGATGGTCTATCTTTCCATCAAAATCCGGATGAAGTACAATTCGGGTTTCACTTGCCAGCTTAAAATTGGCGGGTAAGGCCGCATTCATAACATCACCGATCGGGGCCATGTAATAGGATGCAATCCATTTCCACAGCTTATATTGATTCCCGGTTATAATTGGCGATTCATCGAGAATGTGTTCAATGTATTTTGCCTGATATTCTTTGGGTGCTTCCTCTGTGATCCGGGTTATGATACCCGTCAAAAGTTTTGACTTACCGAAAGGAACGATGACCCTTGCTCCGACGATCACAAGATCGTTCAGATCGTGTGGCACACGGTATGTAAACTCACGGTGGATCGGGATCGGTAGAATAATATCGACGAAGAGCGTTGTCCTTTCAGCCATGAGCTAAAAGTACGAACAAAGCATAAAAACCGTATACTAAATTACCTACGAAATACTAACAATCCTTATGGGCAAGCGTAGGAAAGTCCGAGGGATATATCCTGCGGGTGTTGACTGCAGAATGCAAGTAAACCGGTAATCGGACCCTGACAAAGTTCAGCGATTGACTTCGAGGTCATCAATCGTAAATTCGGGTTATCCGGATTCAGGAAGTATTTTAATGACGTATGGGTATAGCGTGAGGAGAAGATTCCAATCGCTCTGTAATTGTTCGTCACCGTCAGATTGGTATAACTCGGTTTCGTCTGGGCGAGGGAAGAAGATGGCTTGTTCACCGTCATGTAATTCAATAATTCTTCTGAACCACCAGTGGCAATTACTTTTATCGAATACAGCCTCCTTTGATTGATTAGTGGATTGCTGACTGTACAATTGTTTTTTATCAGGTTATAGAATGTTTCGCCATTATATGCAAAGGATTTAGATGCCGTCGTAATCTCTGATTCTCCTAAATTCCAGTCAAACGTTGTGAAGAGAGTATCTACTCCGAGAACGAACTCTGCTACGGTCACTTGCAGCGTTGTGTTTATGACATGCGCGTTTCCAGTTGTTACAGAGATACCACCAGTCACATAGCTTGCGGGATCATCAACGAATTCGTATCGAAAGTTCTGACCATCAGCTGTTGTTGCGATACCTGATACAATCTGTGTTTCACCATGAACTTCGAATTCACCTCCGTTAAGAGAAATATCCAGTTTGTATGTTCCATTGTTGTTCAGTGGAGCATTGGATGGCGTTGTAAAATAGTATACTTTTTGTTCAGGTGCAAAAAATGCCCCATTTTCATCTTTGTTTGTGAGAATGGTATCCTGCAATGTCCAGATCCTCTGTTCGCTGCCATTGATCACTTCTGTTATGGTCGCATCTACCTGATCGAAATAACTTGAATCCGCAATTGTTTCACTTCCCGGAGTTATGTATGCCCTGTTGATCTTAATGAAATGGACTGTGTCGGCTTTATCCAACAGTCCATAAACAACGGCTGTTTCTCTGAAATCTCCGCTCAGGTCTATCTCCTCGTTGCACGATATCAGCGTGGTACCCAACAAAAGTATCCCTGACAAATAATAAAACAATCCCTTCATAATCAAGTAACGTATGGACAAATGTAGCTAAAAAAACCGCTGGTACGCACCTGATCAATCAACCAGCGATACCAAACGATCAACATACTAATCTTTCACTTTGTTCAATCCCATTGCGCTCAGCATCCAGTTCGGCAGATACTTTCCCGGTTTACGATGTTTGAGGTTGATATACCATCCCCATTTTTTCATCACGGGAACCTTGTGAGTTTCGACGAATTCGATCCATGTGCCATCGGGATCTTCTACGTACGAAAAGCGACCGCCTGCCTCACCCATGTCGAAGGTATCCGAACTGTCTACCGTGAATGGAAATCCTTTTTCATCGCATTCTTTTTTCAAAAGGTCCATTCCCTGAATATCAAAACACAAATGGATAAAGCCCCAGTCACCCCAGAATCGATCTTCGAAAATTGAACGGCAATCCGTTCTCTCCGTTGACTGTATCAATTCTATCTCCGATGGTCCCAGCAGTCTTGCAAATGGTCCTTTTCTCGGTTCTTTGTGTGTCAGTAAAATTCGTCTAGCTTCATTCCTCCCTCCGGGCAGATAATTGAGATCTTCAAAATGATCTTTGGTATCATAAACGATGGTGTCGTATCCCAGGATATCACGATAGAGGGGAATAGCTTTCTCGATATCGCTCACTCCTATTATCGCACCAGCAACCCCTCCACATCTTGATGGATGCCCGGTATCTTTAAAATATCCTTTGCCTTCGATTACCTGAAAGATATTTCCGTTGGGATCTTTTGTGAAAAAAGTGTTGTTTCCTGCAGGATCTGTAGTCAGTGGGCTGATGAGATCTGCACCGTTCTTTTGAAAATAATCGTAAGACTTTGCAACATTTCGTGATTTGATCTTGCAGGCATACAGTCCATAATCTCCCACTTGAATATCAAAGCTAGCCTTTTCAGTAGGTCTGCTTGTGAACTGCCAGATCTCGAATCCACCGCCGCCTTCCATACTGATTGCAAGTGTTGCGGTTCGAGAATGAACTTGTCCTCCCGTGTATCGTGTCATCAAGGGTGCTTCGGCAGCCTCTTCGAAGACTTTCACATTGACACCAAAGAATTTACGGTACCATTTCCAGCTTTTCTCAACATTGGGAACACCTATTCCCATTTGTTGTATTCCACAAATTATCTTTTCCATTTTTTTTGAAACCGGAACAAATATAAGGAAGCTCACGGATTAGCGAATCGCCCGATCATTAAAAAGAACGTAACCGTAGCTTAACTGAAACGCGAAAGGACTCAATTGTTTTGGGAAGTAATTCACGGTTGCGCGAATAGGTCCGACAAAGGAATGATAGATGACCGAGGCAGAAGCCAGATATGTCTCGCCTTTGAACGGTTTTGAATAATTAAAGGTCCCGTCGTCGTTCAAAGACAATGAGACAAATGGCTGATAATAGTATCCGTCGAATCTCACATCGATATTCCTGTTCAATGTGAAGATAACATTGACTCCTCCACCGATATATTGTGGAGAGCGGTATTCAGGAAGGAAGTAGGTTTCAGCATCCGGAACCAATGAAAAGGAAGTCATCTGCAGAAGGGTTGCGGTGTAATTTGATAACAGAGACTGACTGTTGAGCACACCTTTTCCGTGAAAACCCAAATGAAAGAAGTCAGTATTGATAGGGAATGACTGGAATTCAGCATTCAGATTGATCCAGGCATGATCTTTCACGAAGACAGTGTCAAGTGCAGACGTAGAACCTGAGATGCTTCGTTCTCTTCCTTTGACATATCGTGCTTTGAAACTGAAATAATGCCCGGAAGATGCGAATTGTTTTCTATTCAGCGAGTTTTGGATAAATTCCCAGCTACTCGAAAAGCCATCAAATTTTGTAATGTCCGACGTGTCTTTGTTCGAGAAATTCTCCGTCTGATAATAGTCATCCTCCAGGTTGAACATTCTGAGATCGAAAGAGCTTTTTGTCGTATTTCCTATCGGGTGATTTAATTTAAGCCCGTAATACATCTCATTTTGGACGAGGAAGGAAGGTTTCACATCTTCGAAAAATGTGGCAAAACTTCTGAAGTAATCCCAACGGTTCATCACGAAGTAAGCACCAACCGATATAGGAAAGATAGACGGTACCTCGAGAATGTAATTCAGTTTAGCAGACCCATAGAATTTACCGAAATAGGACGAGGCATGCAGGGAGGAGGCTGTTTTACCGATGTTGCGGTAAGTCAGTCCGAGATAACCTGTATTGACTGCCCTGGAAGAGAAGTGTCCCCCCACATCCAGTTTAAAATCTTTGGCTTTTCTCACTTCGAGGTCCAGATTGTAGGTGTTATCCGGTTTTTTTGTCAGCACGGGATACATGAACTCGATCTGAGGTGTTGCATAGAGGCGATAATACCTTTTCTCCAGTTTTTCTGAACTCAGAATTTCATTTTTACGCAGATTGATCATTGATCTTCGAGCATATGTAATTCCCCTCTTCTTAAAAGCATTGTTGGTAATTGAAGATACCCGGAGTTCCTCTATTCTCGATCTGAATGCTTTTCTTCTGTTATTCAATTCCTCTTTCGAAATTCGCTCAGTTACATGTAATTCGATAGAATCAATGTATTTCAGTGTCGTCGCATAACCATCCCGGATGGCTACTTGCACATTTTCGAATTCAAAGGTCGAAATTTCTGACTTGGGTTCGATTAATATTCCAGCCTCACAGGGTAAGTTATAATCGGAATAAGAGACCAACATATTTTTTACCTGACTGATCAGATCATCTTCCAGTGGAGGAGCTGCATTATAGGAAACGTTGCTTCCAATAATGAAATCAGGATCAAACTCTCGGTACATTATGTCTGCCGGGAAATTATTGTAAAGTCCACCGTCGAACATCAGGATTCCATTTACCCGAATAGGATTGAAATAAAACGGATACGTCATGGATGCGCGCACAGCTTGATTCAGAAATCCCTCACTGAATACGATACTTTTTTTATTCGTGATATCCGATGCGACACAGCGGAAAGGAACGAAAAGGCTATCAAAATCATTCCCATAGCTTGCTCCGGTGGTTCCGAGCAATTTCAGCATTTCGAAGTCGAGATAGGATGAAGTTATAACACTTGTTGGCAGAGATTTTTGTAAGATACTGTCTCCGGAAAAAGATACATTTATCATACCGGCGTTCATTTCTTCCTCCTTGTAAAGAAACCGCTGCGTGGATCGTACCTTGCCTTTTTTCATAAGCTGGAAATCTTCACTCATGACATAAGCCTCGATCTCTTCCGGGCTGTAGCCTGCTGCATACATTGACCCGACCAACGCTCCCGCTGATGTGCCGGTGATGTAATGTATTGGTATACCGCGTTCTTCGAGTGCTTTCAGAACCCCAATGTGCGCAAGACCTGTTGCTCCGCCACCACTCAAAACAAGGCCTATTTTCTGTTGGGCGAAAATACTTAAGGTGCCACTGCACAGGAGTATGGTAAAGAGATAACGCTTAATTGAGTTCAATTTCGTTCTTTTGTACAAAATTAAAAGTATTTCCTTGTGAAAAATACAAAAAATGATCAGACATTTCGCGCTGAAAATGCGGTGCTTACAATAACAGTAAAGACCTTTTTCGGATTGGAAGATGTTCTTTCGGAAGAACTAAACGAACTGGGTTATTCCATTGCGGAAAAGTTGAATCGTGCGGTTCAGATAAAAGGTACCTGGAAGGATGTCTATTATCTGAATCTTCATTTGCGATGCGCTATTTCGGTTCTTGTCGAGATCAAAAAGTTTAAGATCAAGCATGAAGATGAGTTGTATAAGCGATGCATGGAGGTGGACTGGACCACTTATTTTTCACTGGAAAAGTCATTTGCGGTAAAAGGTGCTGTATTCTCGGATTTCTTCAAGCATTCGCAGTTTCCATTTTTATTGGTGAAGGATGCCATTGTCGATACTTTCAGAAAGCGTGATGGCAACAGGCCGGATGTCAATGTGAAAACACCACAGGTCTTGTTCGATCTCTATATCAACAGGGATCTTGTAACGATCTCATTAAATACAAGTGGGATTCCGCTGTTTCAAAGAGGATACCGCCAGGCTGCCGGAGAGGCACCCTTGAATGAAGTAGTCGCGGCGGGTTTGATCCGAATGACTGGATGGGACAGGCGTTCGACATTCGTTGACCCTTTCTGTGGATCAGGAACGCTTCTTATCGAGGCAGCATTATTAGCTACCGGTATCCCATCGAATATTGAGCGACAGCATTATGCCTTCAAAAATTTTGCAAATTTCGATTCGGCTCTATGGGAAGAGATCTATAACAACGCTGTAAAGCGCGTGACAGGTTTGCCGTGTAAAATTATTGGTTCTGATGTCAGCGATGAAATGGTCACAAAGACAAGGCGTAATTTGCGTGCACTTCCGATCGGCAGATTTGTCGAAACATCGGTTGAGTCCTTTGAGCAATTCAGATGCCCGGAAGGTCCCGGCATCCTTGTTTCTAATCCTCCTTATGGAGAAAGAATGGGGGAGAACATCGAAGAGATGTATGAGGAATTGGGCAATTGGATGAAGAACGAGATGAAAGGTTTCGACTGTTGGATCCTTTCAGCATCAGAATCCGGATTCAAGTCACTTGGACTGAAGCCTGACAAAAAGATCCGATTATACAACGGTGAGTTGGAATGCAGTTTCAGAAAGTACTCGGTTTACGAGGGAACAAAAAAGCTGCATAAGATCGGAAAAGAGGATCAAACAGACTGATATATAATGCTATAAAAAAAGCCGCAACGAATTGCGGCTTTGCTCTTATCTTTTAGAGATCTCAACGTAGTCTCTTGGTGTTGCACCAGTGTAAATCTGTCTTGGTCGACCAATAGGTTCTTTGTTCTCGGTCATTTCTTTCCACTGAGCAATCCATCCGGGAAGACGTCCCAAAGCGAACATGACGGTAAACATTTCAGTTGGAATACCTAATGCTTTGTATATGATACCGGAGTAGAAGTCAACATTCGGGTAAAGGTTTCTTGCCTTGAAATATTCATCTTCCAGAGCAACTTTTTCAAGCTTCTTCGCAATCTCGAGCATTGGGTCATTGATACCAAGCTTTGAAAGGATGTCATCGCACGCTTTTTTGATGATCTTGGCGCGCGGATCGAAGTTCTTGTATACTCTGTGACCAAAGCCCATCAAGCGGAAGGGGTCATCTTTGTCTTTTGCTTTCGCAACCCATTTGTCTACATCTCCACCATCCTTGTGGATCTTTTCAAGCATTTCAATTACCTCTTGGTTAGCGCCTCCGTGAAGAGGTCCCCAAAGTGCAGATATACCGGCTGATATTGTTGCGTAGAGGTTTGCCTGGGACGAACCAACTATTCGTACAGTTGACGTAGAGCAGTTTTGCTCGTGGTCAGCATGTAGGATCAATAATTTATTCAGGGCATCGACCACAACAGGATCCACTTTGTAGTCCTCTGTTGGCATAGAAAACATCATGTAGAGAAAGTTCTCACAATAATCGAATTGATTGCGCGGGTACATGAACGGATGACGCATCGCATTCTTGTATGACCATGCTGCCAGGGTCGGTAATTTTGCCAATAAGCGATGGATGGTCAAATCTTTCATCTCAGGACTTCTGTTTGGGTCAAGCGATTCCGGATAGAAGGTAGCAAGAGAGCAGACCATTGAAGAAAGAACTCCCATTGGGTGAGCCTTCGCAGGGTATGCTTCGAAGAATTGCTTCATGTCTTCGTGAACAAGCGTATGCTTGGTAATGCTATTCTTGAAAGCATCCAATTGGGCTTGAGTCGGAAGTTCTCCATAGATCAAGAGATAACCGACTTCCAAGAAACTTGCCTTTTCTGCCAATTGCTCGATCGGGTAACCTCGGTAATGAAGGATACCTTCTTCACCATCCAAAAAAGTGATCTTACTCTTTGTCGCACCAGTGTTCTTGTAACCGGTGTCTAACGTAACATATCCTGTTGTGTCACGCAATTTGCTGATATCAATCGCTTTTTCATTCTCGGTACCTACAACTACAGGGAATTCGTATACCTTTCCCTCCAATTCGATTTTCGCAATGTCGCTCATTTTGTTTCTGCCTTTAGATTTAATAATCGTCGTCTAATTTAACAAAGAAATTGTTTTCATAGTTCATATATATCGAATATTTGAAAAAAATGATGCCCTTCCTTGGTGTCATTTTTTCAACGATAAAGAGCGCTTTTTAAAGATTTTCAAGTGTGTAATTGAACATCATGTTAAAGAGGTGGTTCCGGGTGTTTCCGCCATATATGCCATGGTTTTTATTTGGGTAGATGAACATGTCGAATTGTTTGTTCGCCTTCACCAGTGCAGTGATCATTTCCATTGTATTCTGGTAATGAACGTTGTCATCTCCTGAACCATGGATCAGTAAATAGTTACCTTTCAAATTGTTAACAAAGTTGATCGGAGAATTATCGTCGTAACCGGCAGCATTTTCCTTTGGTGTTCTCATGAAACGTTCGGTGTAGATATTGTCATAATAACGCCAGCTTGTAACCGGAGCAACAGCAATTCCCATTTTGAAATGATCAGCACCTTTCGTCATGGCAAGTGAGGTCATGAAACCACCGTAACTCCAGCCCTGGATGCCAATCCGATCCTGGTCAACAAATGGTAATTTTTTAAGCTCGATTGCCGTATTGATAAAATCTTCAACTTCCAGTTTTCCCAATTGAAGGTAAGTCGACTTTTTGAAAGCTGCACCGCGGTACATTGTTCCACGAGGATCGACCGAGACGATGATATAACCGCTCTGAGCTAAAAGTTGGTGATACATGTAGTCATTACCATCCCAAGCATCGCGTACTTCATTACTTCCCGGACCTCCGTATACGGTCATGTATACTGGATATTTTTTCGCAGGATCGAAGCCGATCGGTTTGATCATCCATCCATTCAATTCGGTGTTGCCAGAGCGGAGTTTTAAAAATTCCTTTTTTGACAACGCGTAACCTGATAAAACAGTTTTCAGGCGATTATTATCGACGAGAACAGTTATTTCCTTCCCATCATTGTCACACAAAGAGTAAATAGGTGGTGTATTCGCATCAGAATAGGTTTTTACAAAATATTTCATACCTGTTGTGAACTCGGCTTCGTTCGTTCCTGTTTCGCTACTGATCGCTTTTTTATCAGACCCATCGATCTTCACTTTGTAGATGCCCTTAGAGATCGCTGAATTTTCTGCGGAAGAGTAATAGATCATATTTGTTGACTGGTCAATACCATAGAATTCGATGACATCCCAGTTTCCTTTTGTCACTTGTTCTGAACGTCCGTCAAAGGTTAGTCTGTAGATATGATTGAATCCATCTGATTCACTTGTGCGAAGAATTGTGTTACCATCCTTCAGAATCAATAAATTGTTATCGATCTCAACATAGCTGTCCGATTTTTCCTCGAAGAATACCTTGTGTTCCGGTTTCTTTCCGTTCATGTCAACCAAATGATATTTCAGATGATTCTGGTGTCTGTTAAGTGTTTGCAGGATCAGTTTGTTTGAAGTTCCTGACCATTGGATACGTGGGATATATTCGTAATCACCAAGTGGGATGGTAAGAGGTTTTCCACCTTTTGCAGGTATGATATGGGCAGTAACCTTGCTGTTGTCTTCTCCAGCTTTTGGATATTTGAAAGTATACAGTTCCGGGTAAAGGTCCATGTAGTATGTCATTGTGAATTCTTTCACTTCCTTTTCATTGAATTTCAGAAAACCGATGTATTTGCTGTCAGGGCTCCAACCATAAGCTTTTGTGATCGCGAATTCTTCTTCATACACCCAGTCTGTTGTACCATTAATGATCTTGTTCCTTTTACCGTCTGTAGTTAAAACAGTTACTTTACCAGACTTCAAATCTTTTACATAGAGATCATTCTTGTAAATGAAAGAAACCTTTGTCCCATCCGGAGAGTATTCAGCAAGTGTTTGAGGTTGTCGTGTCTCATCCAGAGCTTGCATGACTCCAGTTTTAATATCATAGAGATAGTAGACGGCAGAGAAACTTCTGCGGTATATAGCTGATGTATTAGTCGTTATGAGGATCTTGGATTCATCTTCATTGAAGAAATAGTCATCCACGCTTATGGCAGTGCCACGGTACGTTAATTTTTCACCGGATACGAGAACATCGAACTTATCAGCAAGGTCTGTGATTGAGTGCTTTGTGATCAACTGTTTTCCATCCGTTTCACTCAGCTTGGTATAATGGACACCATCTTTCATAGAACGGAAACCTTCTACACCGGCTCCATAAAATTCATAGTTCTTCCAGATCTTTTCAACCGTTAACTGCGCGTGGATCGATCCGGAAAGAATTAAAAGGAAAAATAAAATTGATCTCATGTTGACTTTTTTTGAGGTCCTAAGATAGGAATACTTTCCGTCAGCGTCGTAAAAGTAAGCAGCAAAAAAAAGAGCCACCTGGGTGACTCTTTCATGTATATGCGGAATTTATTTAACCAATACTCTGAAGGTCTTGTTTCCTACCTTGATCAGGTACAAGCCGTCTTTCAGATTGAACTGCGTTTGTTTGGTTGTCATTACTTTAGAGCCAAGTGTGTTAAATACTTCGATCGTTTCGTTATTCGCATTTTTGATGTTGATTACTCCGTTCGATGGGTTTGGATATATTGAGACAGTTTCTTCATTCATTTCGGAGACCGAAACTGCTGATACAAACTCTACGTCATTCGCGTCACGCGGAAGAATCTTGTAAAAACCAAATGAATGAGAAATAACTCCGGTAATATTGTAAACATTTCCAAGGACAGGAGTTGGTGACGTCAAATAGAGAAAATCATCCACTTTTACAACTCCCGAACCGTCGTTAACATCCCATTCGTTGAAATTATCGGGTGTTACAGTAGTTGAAGCCCCTGAAACTTTGATGAGTACACCTTCGTACATTTCTGCATTCACGTTCAACGTTGATACAGGGATTGCACCGTATGGTGGATATGCACCAACATTGGTAAACGCTGAGACACTTGTTATCTGAGTTGCTTTTTCGACACTGGCACCAGGAGCAAATTCTGCAACCGTTCCTGTAATAACAAGGCTATCACCAATTGCAACTGTGTTTGCAGAATTAAAGACATAAATTCCACTCCAAGGTGCAACTTTATCCTGAATCCAGTAACCTGAACCTGCTTTAACGGCTGTGACACGCCCCCCAACCGTTACAACTTGACCAAGCAGATCGGATTGATCTCCTCCTGTTGTGGCCTGAACATCTGCAATCGGTGTAATTCCCGGAGGAGTAATAGCTCCTTCCGTCACAGATACGTTGTCCACTTCCCAAGTTGCTCCATCTGTAGATGATCCAAGGTATTGGAAAGCGATATAAGCTGTTCCTCCTGCATAGGATGACAAATCTCCGGAACCTGAAGACACGAATCCCCAGTTGGCATTGTCGGGATCCAATGTAAACAAATTGGTGATCTCTGTCCATGTGGCTGCAGAAGGCAAGCCTGTGCCGCTGTAGTTCGTTGAGATCCATACTTTCAAGGCCGGACCATTGAACTTTGTGTCATTATCAAATGTCAAGGTTGGATTTGTAGCTGCTGACAAATTGATCGCCGGAGTGATCAACCACCAATCGGCCGTATGATTTGCGGCCGCAACGAAATTCGAGGCTTTGGCATATTGACCGCCGACTGTTCCCAGTACCCAAGGATTTATGGCATCGGGATTCGCAACTTGTTGCACGTTCCAAGCGTTATTTGTTGTTAATGCTGCACCCTGAAAATCGTCAGAGAAATAAGTTTGAGCGATCGATGAAGATGCTGCCGCTACAAAACTTGCAAGGAGTAAATGTTTTTTCATGTTCAATCAATTATTTTCGAGTTGTTATTTTTATTCTTGTACCAGTATATCGTCTATTTCCCATGTGCTACCTGATGAGCCGGTACCCATGTATTTGAAGGCAATATGGGTAGATCCCGAAATGTAAGAAGTCAGGTCAATATTCCCTGAGTTCACCCATGACCATGCACCTGCAGAAAGAGCAACAGTCAGTTGGGTCCAAGTAGCTGTTGAAGGTGCACTTGAGCCATCATAATTCGTAGATACCCATACAGTCAAGACGTCACCTGAATAATTCTTCGCATTCTGGAAGGAGAATGTTGGCGCAGTCGCACCTGTTAGATTCATTGCCGGCGAGATCAACCATGACTCACATGCAGTATTGTTCGCTCCGTTCCAGTTTGTGATTTGACCATATGCCGAACCGAAAACTGCACCTTGGGTGTTAGTGGTCCAGTTGATACCTCCTGTAACCATTTTCACTGACCAGCCTCCAGATGTAATATTTTCATCTTCAAAATCCTTGTTCAGGAAGATTGTTGGTTGGCATGACGCGTTTGGAAGATTGATATCAGAAGTTCTTCTAAGATACAGTTGCTTGTCTGCGTTGTATTGCCCCACGATCGCAACAACACTTCCATTTCCTCCGGGTACAGTGCTTCCGGCAAAACTTGCGTAGCCACTTGTTCGAACGATCACAGAGCTGCCAGAGCAGCTCAAAAGCGTTGTGTTCTTAGAAGAGAGGTTCACCGCATCTGCGAACGTTGAACCAACATCTGTATTTAGAAATTCAACGTTACTGATCTTCACGAGCATACCCTGATAGGCAGGATCCGCAACAATTTGATCGATCGTTGCATCGACAGGTGTTACCGTTACGTCCGTGGCAAGTTTCACGATGTTCTTATCAACGTCAACGAGATCCAGCTGAAGCATCCCATTGTATTCACTTAGGATTGTTCCGTTGAGGTTGATCCTGATAGAATCTCCTTCATAAAGTCCTCCTGCAGCGACAAGACGCACGTTCAATCCAGCCCCTCCACTTGTAACGTAAACATTCTTGTAGAGATTTCCGGACACTTCATCTGCCGTCACCACGCAGTATAAATTGGTGTCACCGTCCACGAACTGCAGTGGTGAACCAGTGTATAAGGCCTGAAGGTCAGTAACTGTGATCTGAGCACCGTCAGGAATTTCATTTGCAGGAGGATTATCGATCTCTTTGTGGCAACTTGTGATCAACAATGCAGTCATTCCGCTTAGGAGCCATCCGATGAGTGTTCTTTTATTCATGATCTGTAATTAAAAAGCGTGATTAAAATAAGTAAGTTACCATTGCAAAGAAGGTTGTCCCAAACATGTAACCGTACTTTGGAGGAAATTTATTGATATTGTTGGCGTCATAGCGCAATTGCTCGAAACCACCTGATTTGAAACTTTTGTTGTTCAGGATATTGTTCACGGACCCTGTCAAACGAAGCATTTTTCCTTTGATCTTGAAAGAGGCTCCGACGTATGCATCCAGTGTGTAATTGTTGTCAAAGAATTTGTTCTCTTCGAGGCTATGTATCACTGTTTCTCCAACGATCTCATCCCATTGCGGATCAGAGGTAACATACTTACCAACTGCTTCAGCAGTTCTTCTGTCCGGGTTCGGGTCAACGTAGATGTTTGTGAAATAGTTAAAACTAGCACCAAGATACCAGTACTTCGGGGAGGAGTATTTTACTCCGATAGATCCTGCCGTTTGAGGCATTCCGCCGATATGGTAGTTCTTCAGATATACGGTTCTTCCTTCAGCCAGCAGTTCATCAGAGTTATTAACGGAGATCGTCGCTTCCGGGCGCGAGTTATACAGAAACTGTCCTGTACCAAAGGCCCCGGAGAATGTCCAGTCAGTTGCTACTGTCCATTCAGCACCAATTTCAATTCCCGAATAAAGCTGATCCACATTTGTCATTGTATAGTTCACAAAATTATTAAACTCATCATGGAAATAAGTTTTGGAATAGGTTCCATTGTTTATTTGAGAATAATAGGCTGTAGCGCGCGCTTTGAAATTCGGATAACGCACCTGATAATTTATATCACCTGAAATAATCTCCATACTAGTCATTCCTGAAACAACTGCATCTCTAACGCGCGGCGCGATGTAAACGTTGGCGCTGTATGGCGCTTTAGTCTGATAGATTCCGTTTGCGGTTAAGAAGTGGCGCCCTGTCACTTTGTACACGATCCCCCCTTTTACTCCGTAGTTAAAGAAATTGTGTTTTGTTCCGACACCAAGAGACGATTCAGGGAATCGCCCATTTCGGTATTTCCCATCTCTAAAAAAGCTAGTGTAAGACGCATTGGCGGCAGCATACCAGTCAATCTTTTCTCCCAGATTCCTGATCTGTCCGAACAAACTACTCGTATTCACGTGCATGTTGTAATCGTAACCAAAGCGTTCTCCTTCAGCGACCAATCTGTTCTGATTGTCAAGGTCATTTTGAGCGACACCCGGATCTGTTGATACCAAATCTGCGAACTGGTCTACATCGACCCAATACTCTCCACCCATGATGTCTTTTAATACCTTAAAGTTGTGACTTACGTATCGGTCGATGTTCACACCTGCGGTTAATAATGTCTTGTCAGAAAGTTTGCGGTTGTAAATCGAATTCAGGCCAAGCTGAACAGGGTCCACCCTGTATTCTTCCAGAATGTACTTGGATCTCAAGAAAGTGACGTCATTCCCCGCGATGCCATTTGCATCATTTTGCGTGTAAAGATTCTTGTAGTTCGCATTGTAAAGACCATCCCAATTGATCTGGGTCACATTCGGATCATTAGATGTCCACGATGCAGTTAGTTCATCAGCGCGTGTTGCATCTGTTTCGGAATAGTAGGTTGGTAGATATTTGTAGTAGTCGGGACGAGGATCCTGCGCATCGAACCAGTTAAGATTTGAATTTCCGGTTCGTCCTACAGTAGCATATACAGCTGAGTTCAGCCATTGGTTCTTGGAAGGTGTCCAATAGTGGTTCAGAAAGAACGACGGTCGGTGATTGTCTCTTTCACGAGCGTTTCGCTTTACACGTTCTCCGCTTTCCCCATCTGTTTGGTAACCCCAGAAGGGATTGTAGTAATTGTTACCGGTCAATTGAAATGCTTCTTCCACGGCGATCCCTGAGCGTCCCTGAACTGTCGGTGCTCCAAAACCAACAAAACCAATACTGTGTTTACTGTTCAGTTTCTTTTCAACAGACAGAAAATAGCTTGCTCCACTGAAATAGGTGCCATCCACATATCCTTCATCGCTCCATCGGTAAGAACCTGAAGCGGTAATTGCCCAGCCGTTTGGCATCAAACCGGTAGAGTGGGTGAGCATAACACGGTTTCGGTACGTTCTATTCGTGGAAGCATAGCTTACTCGGGAGCCCTTGCGGTCTTCAGAAGCCCTCATGTCCATGTTGGTATAACCTCCTATGCTACTGAACGTATAATTTGATGCACCAAGACCAATCCCGGCTTCGGGATAACGTGTAACATCATTCAAGCCTCCCCAATATGAGAAGATTCCCCAACCAAGCTCAGGGTCGTTCATTGGAACACCATTAATCAAGACATTGTAATGTTCAGATTCCAATCCGCGAATCTGATAACGGGCATTGGAAAAATTAAATCCGGCTATTGAAGCGAACACGTCGCGCGATGATTGCAGAAGAGTGGAAATATCCTGGTTCTGTGCATCTGCGTCCAGATCATCTGCCATCATGCTAAAAACCACCACACTATTCGTGTCCTTAACTGTTTTGGTTGTATCCGTAACTTGCCCGTTAACCGAAAAAACGGATAAAAGCAGCAGGGTTGAGATTATTGAACGCATTTTGTTGTTGTCAAATTTGAGAAACAAAAGTAATCCAAAAAAATACAAAAACCGACCATTTTAAAGTTAATTTAAACTTAACCGATTAAGTATTAACTTCATGTTAAACAGTGGGTTTTGAACGATATTTATTTGTTATTTTGCAAGAATGAAAAATGTGCTTTCAATACTGGTGTGTACACTGTTGGTGATCAGCTCTTATGGGCAGAAATTAAAGGAAGGGACCGAGTACAATGTAATCTGCATCGGGTTTTACAACCTCGAGAATTTATATGATACAATCATTGATCAGGATCCAAACAAGATCCTCCAGGATGATTTTACTCCAAAAGGAGACAAGAAGTTCAGTTCAGAGCGCTACAAGCAGAAGCTTGAGAATATGGCGAAAGTAATTGCAGGCATGGGGACTGAAAGTCAGCCGGACGGTCCTGCTATCCTTGGGTTGTGTGAAGTGGAGAATCGTCAGGTGCTCGAAGATCTTGTCGCAATGCCCGCCATTAGCGCTAGAAAATATAAGATTGCTCATTACGATTCACCAGACAGGAGGGGAGTAGATGTTGCCTTGCTCTACCAAGAGAAGTATTTCGTGTTGGAATCCTCCAGCTCTCATACACTTAAAGATCCGGCTGAACCCAATTTTTTTACTCGTGATCAATTATTAGTATCGGGGAAACTTGGAGGTGAATCTTTCCACTTTATGGTAGGGCATTGGCCATCAAGACGAGGAGGAGAAAAAAGAAGCCGTCCTCACCGAATAATGGCTGCAGAATTGGGTTTAAAAGTAATGGATTCGATCCGTAAAGTTGAACCTAATGCCAAGATTGTTTACATGGGTGACCTAAACGATGATCCATCTAGTTACAGCATAAAGAAGGTTTTAAAATCAGAAGGAGATGTTACGCAGGTTGCGCAAGGAGGGCTCTATAATCCGATGGAAAAGCTCTTTGATCAGGGCATCGGAACGCTAGCTTGGAGGGATTCATGGAATCTCTTTGATCAGTTCATCTGTAGCTCTTCGCTTGCTGAAATGAACACCAACTTTAACTCATACAAGATTTACAAAGCAAAAGTGTTTAATGTCCCTTACCTCAAGAACTCTGCCGGGAGTTTTGCCGGTTATCCTTTCAGAACCTATGTGGGGTCCACCTGGCAAGGAGGGTATAGTGACCATTTCCCGGTTTATATGTATCTCGTCAAAGAGAAATCACAATCTAAAAATTGATGAGAAAACTAATAGCAATATTATCAATGATCACTTCCCTGTCATCTTTTGGTCAGGGAGAGGAAACGATCAGTATCATGTATTACAACATTCTTAATTACCCTGAGATCAATTCGTCAAGGATCAGTTATCTGACCACTGTCGCTCAGCATGTTAAGCCGGATATTCTGGTTGTTAGTGAATTAACAAGTCTATCCGGATCCAATACAATCCTGAACGATGCATTAAACACGGGAGCTATAAATTATTATTCAGCTGCTATGTACATTGATAGTCCGGATGATGAACGTATGCTTTACTATAATTCTCAAAAACTGGGTTTGGTATCACAAAGCGTTATTCCAACCGCACTGAGAGATATCAATGAGTATGTTCTCTATTACAAACAGCCGGGAATGACCTCCACTTCGGACACCATCTATCTTTTTATGTACGCCTGTCACTTAAAAGCAGGTAATACATCAGGGGATGCTGCAGACAGAGCCGGTGAGACTTCGATTCTAAAGAGTTATCTCAATACACGGGCTAATGCTGAAAATACTATTGTTGGAGGAGATATGAACATTTACGGTAGTTCTGAGGTTGCATATATCAATATGACGGGAACAGCGCAGGCCAATTTGTTTGATCCGATCGGACCTGGAAATTATCATTCAAACTCAGCATTTGCAATCCATTTTACACAAAGCACCAGAGTTGATCCGATTGATGGAGGTTCAACGGGAGGGATGGATGACCGGTTTGACATGATGTGGTTCTCTGATGACATACAGACTGGGAACAATGCAGTAAAGTTCGTTAACGGAAGCTATCGTGCTATCGGCCAGGATGGATTACGCTTGAATCAATCATTACTGAACCCGACTAATACAAGCGAGCCAAGTAATGTTATGAATGCGTTGTACTACATGAGTGATCATTTGCCGGTTTATATGGAAATTGAAGTAGGCGGTAATCTCGGATTTGGTGAAGATCTGGGTTCTCCCTCGCAAGTCCAAATCTATCCGGTACCGGCTGAAGAACAGGTTTTTGTAGAGGTCAACGATGCAATACCTTCGCATATAATTATAACCGACGCATTTGGTCGGATCGTCAAGTCGGAATCCGTTTCGGATCCCTCTTTTAATATCGATGTCCGCGACCTCAGAAACGGAGCTTATTTCATGGTCGTTGAGACAGACAAAGGATCAGTTATCAAAAGATTGATCATTCAATGAGTCGAATAGGGATTCTGTTATTCATTTTTACGGTCATTGCAGCTTGTTCTTCTGTAAACGAAGTGACTGTGGTCTCCGATTCTGTTCGAATGGAGAATGATCTATCCGGAAATGCAAAGATTGACAGTATCATAGAACCCTACAAGGATTCTTTAAGCAGAGAAATGGATGTAGTTATCGCTGAGACAACTATTTCCTTAGCTCCCGGAAGACCCTCTTCCAGTCTTGGAAACTGGATGGCTGATGCCATATTTGCGAATCAAACAAAAACCGTTCGACTTGGCATGCCGACATTTTGTCTTTTAAACACGGGAGGTATGCGATCAACATTGAATAAGGGCTCTTTGACTGTTGGTGACATCTTCAAACTCATGCCGTTTGACAATGAGATCGTTTGGGTTAAGTTACCTATTGAAGCGCTTGCAGAAATTGAATTCTATTTAAAAAATTCCGGAGGAGAACCACTGTCCAACGCGCGAGTGGTCCATGGAAAATTGGAAATAAACAACTGGCGTGAAGGAGTAACTCATTTCTGGGTAATAACTTCCGATTATCTTATGAACGGTGGTGATAAGATGGCTTTCTTCTCTAAGCGGGAAGAAGTAAACCTTACCGGCAGATTAATGCGCGATGCGCTTATTACCGAAGCTAAGGAACAAGGTACACTTTATGTAGATACCATTTCACGGATCACCTTTTAGAGATGAAGAGGAGGGATTTCATACATCGATCATTTTTGGTTGCGGGTGGAATGCTTGTTTCACCGGAGCTTCTCGCAGCTGAAAATAGCAAGAAACATCCGAAGATCACTATTCTCCATACGAACGATACCCATTCAAATATAGATCCTTTTCCGGCAAACCATTCAAAATATCCCGGCATGGGAGGGGTTTCCAGGCGGTATGAATTGATCCAGAAGATCCGGGAGCAAGAGGAGCATGTACTGTTATTAGATGCAGGCGACATTTTTCAGGGAACTCCCTATTTTAACAAATATGGTGGTGTGCTTGAAATGAAACTCATGACCGAATTAGGTTACGATGCAGCAACGATGGGTAACCATGATTTTGATGGTGGATTAGAGGGTTTTGCGAGCGCCAAGGATCATGCTGATTTTCCATTTCTTTGCGCCAACTACGATTTTTCGGATACTATACTGAAAGGAAGGACTGAGTCACACACAATCCTAAGGAAGGGAAAAGTGAAAGTTGGCATTTTTGGTATCGGCATCGAGTTAAAGGGACTCGTTCCTGATCAGAAATTCGGAGCAACCTGCTATCTCGATCCGATCCAGGTGGCTAATGAAGAAGCGGAACTCTTGAAAAAGAAAGGTTGTGATCTGATCATTTGTTTGTCGCATTTGGGTTTTGAATATCAGAGCGAAAAAATATCTGATAAGATCCTCGCAGCCAAGACACGGAACATTCATCTTATCCTAGGGGGTCATACCCATACATTCCTTGAAAAACCATTCGAAGCACAGAACCTCGACAATGAAACCGTTCTAATCAATCAGGTGGGTTATGGCGGCTTGATACTTGGAAGGCTTGATTTCGAAATCGATCAAAAGTGTTTTGCACGTAAAAGTTTGATCAACGTAAAATAAAAAAGCGCCGGCAACTGCCGACGCTTCCTATTTCTTTTCTGCACAAAGCAGAGCTTGTTACAAGTGTATCACTTCACCGTATGCAGCAGCTGCAGCTTCCATCACAGCCTCAGACATTGTTGGGTGAGGGTGAACCGTCTTGATCAACTCATGACCTGTCACCTCCAATTTCCGAATCGCAACGATCTCTGCGATCATTTCCGTCACGTTTGCGCCGATCATATGGGCTCCCAGTAATTCTCCATATTTCGCATCAAAAATCAACTTAACGAAACCATCCTTCGCACCTGCAGCACTTGCTTTACCGGATGCCGAGAATGGGAATTTGCCGATTTTGATATCCAATCCTGCTTCTTTGGCTGCTTTTTCTGTCATTCCGACGGATGCAACTTCAGGGGAGCAATAGGTACATCCGGGAATATTGTTGTAGTCCAACGGTTCAGGATGGTGTCCCGCGATCTTCTCAACACAGATGATCCCTTCAGCCGATGCAACGTGGGCAAGAGCAGGTGTTGGGATAACATCACCAATTGCATAATAACCGGGGATATTCGTTTGGTAATAGTCGTTAACCAGGATACGTCCTTTGTCTACCACGATACCGACATCTTCTAAACCGATATTCTCGATATTTGCCTGTATACCAACGGCAGAAAGAACAACATCACATTCAATCTTTTCTTCTCCTTTGGCGCTTTTCACAGTAACAACGCAACCTTTTCCTTTTGTGTCAACAGATTCAACGGATGAACCTGTCATGACATTGATCCCCATTTTCTTGAATGATTTCTCCAACTGCTTGGATACTTCTTCATCTTCGATCGGAACAATGTTCGGTAAATATTCAACTACAGTAACCTCTGTACCGATAGCTCTGTAGAAATATGCGAATTCAACACCAATGGCACCTGATCCCACAACCACCATTTTCTTTGGTTGAGTTTTCAACGTCATTGCCTGACGGTATCCGATAATCTTTTCGCCATCCTGCGGAAGGTTTGGAAGTTCACGGGAACGCGCACCTGTTGAGATGATCAGTGCTTTCGCGGCCACATATTCCGTAACGCTTCCATCTTCGGCAGCAACTGAAACTGTTTTTCCGGCTTTGATGGTTGCATCCCCCTTTATAACATCAATTTTGTTCTTTTTCATGAGGAACTGGATACCTGCACTCATACCGTTCGCAACACCGCGGCTTCTTTCCACCATTTCTCCAAAGTCGGCTGTTGCTTCCTTCACTGAAATACCGTATTCACTGGCGTGATTAAGGTATTCGAAAACATTGGCACTTTTCAACAGCGCTTTTGTAGGGATACATCCCCAGTTCAAACAGATTCCGCCTAGCGATTCTCTTTCTATGATCGCTGTTTTCAAACCCAACTGAGAAGCACGGATCGCAGCAACATAACCGCCCGGTCCACTTCCGATAACTATAATTTCGTAACTCATATTCTGTACTGATAATAAATAACGAGACGAATTTAAGGATTTTAAACTAAAAAGAGCCACAAATCAATATACGAATATCTGACTTGTGGCTAGTTCTTTGAGGAGTATCTTTTTAATTCGGAGATCCTTCGAAACCAAGTTCTTCTCTTTTCTTTCTGGAGAATTTGGCTTGTATGCGATCCACAACGTAGTACATCATTGGAACCACGATGATCGTTAGGAACATAGAACTTGACAAACCACCGATTAGAATCCATGCCAACCCATTCTTCCATTCGGCTCCCGAACCTGTTGCAGTTGCGATTGGAATCATTCCGATCACCATTGCGATTGTTGTCATAAGGATCGGACGCATACGTTCTCTGACTGCTTCCAACAACGCGTTGTATGTTGATGTTCCTTCAGATTTCAGATGATTTGTAAAATCAACGATCAGGATTGCATTCTTGGCGACCAGACCGAGCAACATGAGCATTCCGAGCATGGTGAAGATACCCATGTTTGAGGATGTTAATGTTAGCGCGAGGATTGCTCCAACAAGGGATACGAGTATCGAGAAAAGTACAACAAATGGATAAACAAAATTGTCATAAAGCGCTACCATGATGAGGTAAACGAGGATGAGTCCGATACCCATTGCAGTGCCAAGTGCACCCATGGATTCCTTCTGGCGTTTAATTTCGCCACCCCAAAGCATACGAACATTTTTGTCTAATGGCTTCTTCTTCAGGTACTTTTCTATTTCGGCAGATACATTTCCTGCTGCAGTTCCCAATACGTAAGAGCGAATGGTCGTGTTGGAAATCCTGTTCTTTCTTTCGAGTGATCCGTTTCCGTTCTCAACGGTTACATCGGCAAACTCACTGAGCCTGATCTGTCTTCCATCATTCGTACTGAACGTCATGCTCTTGACGTCATCCACATTCTTGCGGTCAAATTTATCCATCATGACGCGGATACTGTATTCCTGACCTTTCTCATCGTACTGCACATCGTCGTTACCCGTCAACGCATTTTGTAACTGCATTCCGATGACGGCAATAGGTAGTCCTAATTGTCCCATTTTTTCCCGGTCAAGTTCAATTCGCACTTCAGGGGTTACATCATCTGTTGAAATGGTTGGATCCTTAGCTCCCTTCATTGAAAGAATTGCAGTTTTAAGTCTCCGCGCCTCTTTCATCAATAATTCCGGATCATCTGAGGATAAGAATATTTCGATAGGAGCCTCTTCAGATTCAACCATTCCGATGTTCAAAGCTTTCACTTCTACACCTGGGAATTCATTTTCAATCTTCTCCCTGATTTTATTCATGTATTGGATAGTTGGGTATTTTTTCTGCATCCCTGCTATCATTTTTACTGTGAGTTCCGACTTGTTCTCTGAACCGAAGGAAGCAGCACCCATTCCTGAACTAGGACCACCAACGTTCGCGAATACGATATCGACCACGTCTTTTTGAGCCAGGATCATCTGTTCGATCTGCAGGGTAGTGGCATTGTTCTCTTCAAAAGTAGTACTCTTGTCATATTTCAATTTGATCATGAACTTACCCTGATCTCCCTGAGCGACGAATTCCTGTCCTACGATCCCAAGTCCCATTGTCGACATACTGGCAATGAAGATCCCTATGATCGTCAGTCCGGCAATTATTTTGTGACGCAAAGACCAACCAACCAATTTAACATACTGCTCGGTAAAGATGCTGACGCGCCGCTCAAACCAGAGCAAGAATGCCTGAAAAGGCTTCTTCGGATCTAGTTTTATCTCTTTGGCAAAGCGGGAAGCGAGCCAGGGAGTTAAGGTGAAACACACGAAAAGAGACATGAGTGTAGATACGACTACCACGATTGAAAACTGATGAAGGATATCCGAAATTGTTCCTTCGATGAATACTACGGGTGAGAATACAACAACGTCCACTAAGGTGATGGCAAGTGCAGTGAAACCAATCTCATTTCTGCCATCGAGCGCTGCCTTCCTGCGTTCTTTGCCCATTTGAAGATGACGATAGATATTCTCAAGTACAACGATAGAGTCATCGACGAGGATCCCGATCACGAGTGACATCGCCAGCAGGGTCATCAAGTTTAAGGTATAACCGAAGAGGTACATTGCAACGAATGTGGAGATCAACGATGCTGGGATGGATATGAGTACGATGAAAGCATTCCTTAAACTGTGAAGAAAAAGCAGCATTACTGCAGCGACCAGAAGAACAGCAAGTTCCAAATCGTGGATCACGGCATCTACGGATTCGATCGTCGGTATGGATGTGTCAGTAGCAACAATGAATTTGATACCTTCCTTGGCGTATTTCTTTTCAATGTTTTTGAACTGTTCTTTTGTGGCTTTTGCCATGTCAACAGCATTGGCGTCACTTTGCTTCTTGATGCGCAGACCAATACCGTTCTGACCATTCAGTCGGCTAACCGTGCTCGCATCGGCAGCAGCATCTATTACCTCAGCAACATCTGAAAGGCGGATAACGGAAGTCCCGGAAGAATAGATAATGAGGTTTTTAATATCTCTTACATTTTGAAATTTACCTGCAAGTCGAACGGTTATCTGTTCAGAAGCGTCTTTCACTTTTCCAGTTGGGAATTCTACATTGGAGGATGAGATGGCCTGGTTTATTGCGCTTAACGAGAGCCCGTATGATTTCATTTTGTCCTTATCGACATTGACGCGAATCTCGCGTCGTTCGCCGCCGATCACCTGGATCTCTGCTACTCCTTTTGTCTGTTTTATCTGCGGAAGAATCTGGTCATCCATCAACTGCATGAAATCACGATCGTCCATTTTCGATGCCACCGCGCTAACCTGAAGCACAGGTGAAGCATTCGGTTCGATCTTAGCGATTACCGGATTTCCTGTTCCATCGGGCAATGAATTCGAGACATTATTCAACTTACGTTGTGCATCTTCAATTGCCTTATCAATGTCAGCAGAGGCTTTGAATTCGACTAAAACCAGCGATGCATTGTCCAACGAAAAGGAAGTGACTTCGGAAATGTTTTCTAATCCACTCAAAGCGTCTTCAAGCGGCTTCGACACCTGGCTCTCAACTGTTGAGGGTGATGCTCCGGGATAGGTAGTGGTTACCGTAAAAAGGGGAGGGGAGAAATCAGGCAGCAATTCATAACTGAGCTGATTGTAGGTTAAAAGTCCACCACCGATCAGGATCGTGAATATCACGATAATGAAAGAGGGCCGTTTAATTGATAATTCTGTTAGTGTCATGGCAAACGATTATTTTTTTGTTTTCACGTTTGAGTTATTCTGAAGATTCACCTGCCCTTTCACAACTATTCGGTCATTTTTTGAAAGCCCACTCACCACTTCAATGTATTCTCCGTCTGAAGTGCCGGCATTGAAATCAGTTAATATGGACTTGCCATTTCGGATCACATAAACCTGAGGTTTTTTGGATGATCCGATCAATGCTTTGCGCGGAATTGACATAGCAGATATACTGCTTGAGTTTGGAAGCGTTACAGATCCATACATACCAGCCATGATCTCTTGCTTTCCATTTTTTACAGTGATCTGCACTTTGAAATTATGCGATTTATCTGCCTGAATTGAAATGTTGGTCACTTTTCCTTCGAATGTTCGTTCCCCATAGATGTCTGCTCGAACCGGAACTATCTGTCCTAGTTTGAATTTAAGAATGTCTCGTTCTGGAACATTAACCGTCAGTTTCAGTGAAGAGATATCCGTAATTTCAACAAGCGGTGATCCCGGGCCGATTACAGAACCCAGATCTACCATTTTCTTCGTGATCGTTCCTGAGAAAGGTGCTGTAATATTTGTGCTTTTCAGTTGTTTCTGAATCTGTTTTCGCTGAATCTCAGCAGCTCTTAATCCCAGTTTGGTCTTTTCCAACTGAACCCCAGGTACGGCATTATCCTTTGCCAGCGTTGTGTATCGACTATCGTCGTTCTTTTGACCTTCGATGTTGACATCAACATTCTGCAGTTGAAGCTCAAGCATTTCGTCATCTACTTTCGCTATAACTTGTCCTTGGGTAATACGATCTCCTTCCTCGATCTCCAGTCGAATGATCTTACCGGAAGCATCTGAACCAATCAAATTCTGGCGTATTGGATCAAACGTTCCGAGGAAAGAGAATTCACTCTCGAATTTGTGTGTTGAAGGATTTGCTGCTTCGACAAGAATTGCAGTTTCGGTGTCGTGGATGTAGATCTTGGCAGCTGCTTTTTCTTTGTTGGATAACAATTTCATGATTGTAAGAGCGATCAAAACGATAGCTGCAACGATGATAAGGATTGTACGTTTGTTCATTGTGTATGGATTGTACTGTTATTTAATAGAACCTATGCTTCTCAAGTATTCAAGCTCAGCCTGACGCAATTGTATGTATGCCGACACAACGTTCGTTTGTGCCTGTTGCAGACTGTTCTCATCTGTTATCAGATCGTTTGAGCTTACAGTTCCTTGTTCGAATTTCAATTCAGTATGTTTGTAAACTCGCTGAGCCAAGATCAATTGTTCTTTTGAAATATCCAGAGCACCTGACTGAACCTGGATCTGGCGTTTTGCATTTTCTGCTTTTAATTCAAGTTGCTGCTGCGCCAGTTCTTTCTGGTTCGCCAACTTATCAGCGTTTAGAGCATTTGATTTTTGCTTGTGGAATTTTTCCAATCCATCAAACAATGTCCAATCCAAACGAAGGCCAATAAAGGCACCTTCAATTCCTTGTCTGAAATCATCTTCCGGTTTCAGGTTATAATTGTAGTTGTAAGAAGCATAAGCGGAAAGACTTGGCAGGTAGGACATATTCGTCCCTTTACGCTCCTCATCATTCATTTTTTGCTGTGCAGTGATCAAATCCAGTTCCGGGTAGGATATTGATGAGTTATCTACCAATATTGATTTTTCAACAAGTTCATCGGATGCGATCGTGATTGGTGCATTTTTATCAAACCCGATCAGTATCTTTAACAACGTTTCCAACTGATCTTTATTCGCTTTCAGTGATTCCTGTGCATTCACTAATGTGAGTTTGTTGATCGTCAGTTTATCTACTTCGGTCTGAACAACCATTTCCTGTAAGGCCATTGCTTCCATATTGCGGATGAGTTTTTCCATATTTGTGATGTTGGCGCCTACGAATGACAGCTGCTTATTGATCGCCTGCAGATTGAAAAACGTAGATGCAACCTGATACTTTGCATCCAATGTCGTCAGTTGTTCCTGGATAGCAACTATCTCTCGGTTGATCTTTAACGCATTCAAACCATATTCAACTTGTGGATTGTATAAGATTTGTGCAAGCTGTAGGTTATTGCTCAAGTTGTAAGGTACACCAAATTGCACTGTCGAATAGGTTCCCGGGGGGCCTCCGAAGAATGCAGCAGGAACAACCTGCCCGGGGATGATAGCATTGTATTTGTAGTCCCCGGTGAATGTCAGTTTTGGCAATCGGGCCGACAAGTATGCAGAGCGTTGACGCTCGTTTATCTCGATATCGAGCCGAGAATTCCTGATCGAAAGATTAGCTGTATCTGCCATTTTAAGACAGGTTTCAAGATCAAGGATCTGGGATTTAGAGATAGCCGCATTTGAAAATGCAAACAAAATGATCAACGGGTACTTTATCATAGAGTGATTTTTAATTTAGTGTTTTTGGGAAAAGGTAATTCACAAGCATGTCTGAAACCAGCTTTTTGTGATCCTCGAGGATCTCCTTATACTGTTCATCAGAGAGACTCTGAAGATGCTTGAAAAGGTTCTTCGCCATAATTGGGTACTGGCAGTTTGACATGATAAGTATAGGAATGCTCTGTAGTCCGATCTTGCGCATTCTCCCTTCTTTTTGAGCTTCTAAACATTCAAGAAAAATACCGGTTTCACTCACTTTTTGGAAGAGAGAATGATGGTCGATGTTGCATCCGTCTTCACGATTCATCTCATTCACGATAAAAGAAGGCAGTTCCGGATGTTTTTCAAGGAAAGCGTATTCTCGTTCTATGAAGATCTTCATCTTTTCTTCCAGCGCAAGGTCCGAGCTGAAAACCTGGATCATGGAAAGGATGAAATCCTCCAGGGCCGCCTCAAATATAATTTTGAACAATTGCTCCTTCGAGCGGAAGTAGTAATTAACGAGCGCCACATTTTCTCCTGCGGCTTTGGCGATCTCTCTTGAAGAACATCCCGCAAACCCTTTCGCAAGGAAAACTTGACGGGCAGCTACTTTTATTTTTTCTTCTGTTGTTGCGTCTTTCTTCATGAATTATTCTGAAGCGTTCACAAAATTAAACAACTATTTTAAACACTTGTTTAAAACGAGTGATTAAAAATTTATAAAAACCATTAAGGTCAGGGTAACTGCCTGTAAACTGGCTAATTGACATCAATCAGAAACTAAGCAAGCGTCTTTAAACGGCTACATTGTGTTCCCTCAGTGCATCGTTCAAGGAGGTTTTAAGGTCTGTTGATGCTTTGCGCTGACCGATTATCAACGCACAAGGGACCTGGTATTCACCAGCAGGGAAGGTTTTTGTGTAAGAACCCGGGATAACAACACTTCTTTCCGGAACGTAACCCTTGATCTCTAAAGGTTCATTGCCGGTTACGTCTATGATTTTTGTTGATTTTGTCAGAACTACATTCGCTCCGAGTACTGCTTGTTTTCCAACACGAACACCTTCAACCACGATACAACGGGATCCGATAAAAGCATCATCTTCGATAATGACAGGTGAAGCTTGGAGAGGTTCCAGCACTCCCCCGATCCCAACGCCTCCACTGAGGTGGACATTTTTGCCGATCTGAGCGCATGATCCGACGGTGGCCCATGTATCGACCATCGTTCCGGAATCAACATACGCTCCAATGTTTACGTAAGACGGCATCATAATTACACCCGGTGCAATATATGCACCATAGCGGGCGATCGCATGAGGAACAACGCGAACTCCAAGTTCTTTATAATTTCTTTTTAAGGCCATTTTATCATGAAATTCAAAAGGTCCAACCTCAATGGTTTCCATTTTTCGGATGGGGAAATACATAACAACAGCCTTTTTCACCCATTCGTTCACTGTCCAATCCCCATTGTCTGTTGGTTCGGCGACGCGCAGGATGCCTTTATCTATATCCTCGATGACGTGTTCAATGGCTTTGATCGTTTCAGGTTGATTCAGAAGTTCTCTGTTGTCCCATGCTGCTTCAATAATGGATCTCATGATAGAATGTTTGTTCAAAGATAATGATTGTCATCGAACAATATTCTGTTGTACTTTTGTTCCATGGGAAAGATAGCAGCATTGGATTTTGGATTGAAACGCACAGGTATTGCTGTTACGGATGATCTTCAGATCATTGCTTCTCCACTCACTACGGTAGAATCTTTTGCGCTGATACCTTTCCTTAAAGCTTTGGTATCCAAAGAGAATATTGAATTGATCATTCTTGGTGAACCGAAGCGGTTGGATAGCACGGACACTCACATTTCTGAAAATGTACGATTGCTCAAGGGAGTTTTGGAGAATGAATTCCCGATGACACCCGTTCAATTGGTAGATGAGCGTTTTACCTCGAAAATGGCGTCAAGGTCCATGGTCGATATGGGGATGAAAAAGAAGAAACGGGAAGAAAAAGGGAATGTGGACATGATCAGTGCTGCAATTATCCTGCAGTCCTACCTTGATTCGCGACGTTCGTGAATCATTAATTTAAGTTAACGGAAAGAATTCTTTTATTGAATAGCCTTATTTTTGTGCAAAAGTTTTGAAGCATGATTCTACCAATTGTAGCATATGGTGATCCAGTCCTGAAGAAGGAAGCGGAGGAGATCGACAAGGATTATCCTGACCTTACAGAGCTGATAGCGGACATGTATGAAACCATGTACAGTGCACAGGGAGTGGGCCTGGCTGCTCCTCAGATCGGAAAATCAATACGTATGTTCGTTGTGGATGGAAGTCCATTTGCAGATGATCCTGACGACGACGACGATGAGGGTCCGGATCCAAAGGCTGCAGGTATAGAAAATTTCAAGAAGGTTTTCATTAATCCGATCATAGAAAATGAAGAGGGTGAAGAGTGGGGCTTTCACGAAGGATGTCTGTCCATACCAAAGATTCGTGAGGAAGTTTTTCGCAAAGAGAGGGTTCACATAAGTTATTATGACGAGCATTTCAATTTTCATGAGGAAACATATGATGGCTATGCTGCGCGCATCATCCAACATGAATATGATCATGTGGATGGTATTTTATTCACTGATCACCTGTCTCCCTTAAAGAGAAGGTTATTAACAAAGCGGTTACAGAATATTTCGAAAGGAGAGATCAAAGTAGATTATAAGATGAAGTTTCCGGCACAAAAAAAAGGTAGATAATTAACAATAGGATTGTATGAAAACAAAATGGATCTTTCGTTTAATACTTTTGGCAGGTCTCTTTTATGCCTGCGGTTCAGAAAAAAACGAACAGGCTGCAAAACCAACCAGGGAAGAATTGATAACTAGGATCAAAGAAATGGAGGATTCTTTAAAAGGACTTCAGGCTGACTTGAATGAGATCAAACAGATTCCAAATCTTACTCATTTTGAGTTGATCAACCGCTTGTTGGATTTTTATCACACCTATCCTGAGGATAATTATTCCGCAGAATGTCTGGATAAAGTTCACATGAAATATTCCGGTCTTAATATCCATCCCCGAGCAGTTGAATATGCCGATACACTTTTATTAAAGTACCCGAAGTATGTCAACCGGGCAATGGTGTTAGAAAGTCAGGGAAGTACCTATGATGTTTTCATTCAGCCGCGTGATACTTCAAAAGTGCGCTATTACTACGAATTGTTATTAAAGGAAAATCCTTCTATGGACAAGGACAAGAAGTCGGGAATAAAGGATCGTTTGAAACACCTTGATATGACCTTCGATGAATTCATTGACTATAAAATGAACGCGATCACTCTGCCGTGATACGGGCTGTTAATGATGTGTTAAATAAAATGAAGTATTGTCAACCTGTAATATCTTTGAGATAACAAGAAACTTAAAAATAATTATGACCATGAAAAAGGTATTCTTTTCTCTTATGATGTTGTTCGTTGCTGCAGTTGCAATGAATAAAGTTGTTGCACAGGTTGAGACAGGTGCAAAGATCGAGTTCTCTAAAGAAACTCACGATTACGGAACAATCAAATACGGGGCTGACGGTTCATGTACATTTGAATTCAAGAACACAGGTAACGAGCCGCTGATCATTTCAAATGCCAAAGGTTCATGCGGATGTACTGTTCCTGAGTGGCCGAAAGAACCAATTGCTCCGGGAGCAAAAGGTTCGATTAAGGTGAAATATGACACGAAAAGGCCAGGTGCTATTAACAAAAGTGTTACGATTACTTCAAATGCTGTGAATGAGCCAACAAAAGTTATTCGTATCAAAGGGAATGTGCTTCCTGCACCTGAAGGGCAAGCACCTGTTAACAATTCAGGAGCACCAACCGGTAACTAACAATGAGACTTGTTCTCACAATACTATTAATCATATTGAATTCCGCCCCTGGCTTTGGTCAGGAGGCGGTTTTTTTTTGTAAGCAGTCGACCTATAAGTTTCCAAAAACAAAGGAAGGTGTTCAATTGGAACATCACTTCACGGTTGTAAATACAGGAAAAAAGCCGCTTATTATAAGTGATTACAAAGTGCAGTGCACGTGCACGAAAGTTTATCTCCCAAAGGAGCCGATCGCTCCGGGAAAAAGTGCTGAAATCAAGGTTACATTTGATTCTGAAGGGAAATCCTATTATCAGGACAGGATCATTGATCTCACGACCAATACAAAAAGAAAAACCGAGAAATTAAGGTTTAAGGTCTATATAGAACCGAAACACTGATCCTTGTTGAGTTCTGAATTGTTGATAAAATTCAGGTTGGTAAGCTCCAATTTTTACTAACTTTAGTTCTCGCAAATCAGACGTTTTATGTACATTATTTTCGATACCGAAACAACCGGTCTACCCAGGGATTGGAATGCCCCGGTAACAGATACCAGCAACTGGCCTAGGGTTGTTCAGATCGCCTGGCAAGTTCATGACGAGATGGGTAGACTTGTCGAAAACAGGGATTTCCTGGTAAAGCCCGATGGTTTCGATATTCCGTACGATGCTGAGCGAGTGCATGGTATTTCAACCCTTCTGGCAGAGAAATATGGTGAATCGTTGGATTCTATTTTAAACTTGTTTAGTGAGGCTCTGGAAAAGGCAACTTACGTTATTGGCCAGAATGTTAAGTTCGATCTTAATGTTGTTGGTTGTGAGTTGGTCAGAACAGGGATATCTTCACGGTTACTTGAAATGCCCGTATTGGATACCTGTACAGAAGCCACGGCGGCACTGTGCAAATTACCCGGAGGAAGAGGAGGACGAAGGTATAAATTACCGACGCTCACCGAATTACACGATTTCCTATTCCAACAACCATTTGTAGAGGCACACAATGCTACTGCTGACGTTGAAGCGACAACACGTTGTTTTCTGGAATTGTTAAGAAGAGGACATTTCTCTCCAGATGAATTACAGCGGGAAGAACGTTATATTACAGATTATCAGGCGTTCAATCCGTCACCTATCGGACTTATAGGCCTGCGACATCTGAATCTGAAGGAAGAAAGCGCAAAATTAATACCGCAATTCGAAGGGGCATCTACCGCAGAAATTGATCTTGGAGATTCACGAGAACGTCTATTGAAGGCTCCATTTGCTCATTTACACAATCATACCCAATTCTCGATCCTCCAGTCAACGATAGATGTTAATTCACTGGTAGCAAAAGCTGTTGAACTGAAGATGCCTGCAGTGGCATTGACCGATACCGGGAACATGATGGCCGCTTTTCATTTTGAGAAAGCCGTTTCTTCATACAATAAATCACTTAAGGCTGAGCGCGACAAGGCAATAGAGGCGGGAGAAGAATTTACAAAGCAAGAGCTCTTGCCTATTATCGGATGTGAGTTCAATGTCTGCAAGAACCTGGAAGAAAAATCGCATCAGGATAATGGGTATCAGGTTGTCTTTCTGGCCAAGAATAAGAACGGCTATCAGAATTTGATAAAATTAGCGTCTCTTGCCTACACAAAAGGAATGTATTATGTTCCGAGGATCGATAAAAATGTGATCAGGGAGTACAAGGAAGATCTTATCGTGCTTACAGGAAATCTTCAGGGTGAAATATCAAATCTCATTCTTAATGTTGGAGAGAACCAGGCGGAGGAAGCATTGCTTTGGTGGAAGGATGTTTTCGGAGAGGACCTCTATATCGAGTTGATGCGTCACGGACAGGAAAATGAGGACAGGGTGAATACTACACTTATCAGACTGGCCCAAAAGCATGCTGTGAAGCTTGTCGCAACGAACAATACATATTATCTGGATAAAAAGGATGCTGAAGCACATGACGTATTGTTGTGTGTAAAAAACAATGAGCTGGTGTCAACACCTAAGGGTCGAGGCCGTGGATTCCGATATGGTTTGGACAATGAAGAATATTACTTCAAAACAAGCGAGGAGATGAAAGAGCTTTTCCTCGATCTCCCTGAGGCCATTGAAAGTATTGGAGAGATCATCAGTAAATGCGAACAATACGGACTCGCTCGTGATGTATTGTTACCTGCATTCGACATGCCTGAGGAGTTTCAGGATCTTCTCGATAAGGAGGATGGCGGTAAACGAGGTGAGAACAATTATTTGCGTCACTTGACCTATGTTGGTGCTGCGAAGCGTTATGGAGAAATAACAGATGAGATCCGAGAGCGACTTGATTTCGAGCTGGCGACGATCGAAAATACAGGGTATCCCGGCTACTTTTTGATCGTACAGGATTTTTGTCAGGCCGCGAGGGATATGGGGGTTTCTGTCGGTCCGGGGAGGGGATCTGCTGCTGGCTCAGCGGTAGCGTATTGTATTGGGATAACAAATGTTGACCCGATCGAATATGATTTGCTATTTGAGCGCTTTTTGAATCCTGACAGGGTATCGATGCCTGATATCGACATTGACTTCGACGATGAAGGGAGGGGCCGTGTGATCGATTGGGTAATCAAAAAATACGGTTCCAATCAGGTTGCACAGATCATTACCTATGGAACCATGGCGGCGAAATCCTCTATCAGAGATACTGCAAGGGTATTGGACCTGCCACTTCCTGACGCTGACAGGATAGCCAAACTGGTTCCTGATCTTTCATTGAGCAAGCTGTTCAAGATGAGCGATGCGGAGCTTGCGGATAAACTGAAGAACAATCAGGATGAGATTACCCGAGCAAAAGAACTAAAGAATATCGCTCAAGGTTCCGATCTTGCAGCTCAGGTTGTCAACCAGGCACGTCAGCTAGAAGGTTCTGTCCGAAATACCGGGATTCACGCATGCGGGGTCATTATTACCCCGGACGATATAACGAATTTCGTTCCGGTCGCCACAGCAAAAGATTCTGATATGTATTGCACGCAATATGATAATTCAGTTGCAGAATCTGCAGGTTTGTTGAAAATGGACTTCCTTGGGCTGAAGACTCTGACATTGATAAAAGATGCTGTAAAGAATGTTAAAGAGACCAAAGGTATCGATCTGGACCCTGACAACTTCCCGATCGATGATGAGAAAACCTATGAATTGTTCCAACGAGGGGAAACTGTCGGAATCTTCCAGTATGAAAGTCCCGGGATGCAGAAATACATGCGAGAGCTGAAACCTACAGTGTTTGCAGATCTTATCGCGATGAATGCCTTATACCGCCCGGGCCCTCTTGAGTACATCCCTTCATTCATTAAACGTAAACACGGTGATGAAGCGATCGTTTATGACCTTGATGACTGTGAAGAATACTTGAAAGAAACCTATGGAATCACGGTGTATCAAGAGCAGGTAATGCTGCTTTCCCAGAAACTTGCAGGTTTCACTAAAGGTGAAGCAGATACGCTCCGAAAGGCGATGGGGAAGAAGCAAAAAGAAGTTTTGGACAAGATGAAGCCTGCCTTCCTGGAGAGGGGAGGAGAAAAAGGGCACCAAGTTGAAAAACTGGAAAAAATATGGAAGGACTGGGAAGCATTCGCATCCTATGCCTTCAATAAATCGCATTCGACCTGTTACGCCTGGATAGCTTATCAGACTGCCTTTCTTAAAGCAAATTATCCCGCTGAATATATGGCGTCTGTACTTTCAAATAACATGAATGATATTAAGCAGGTATCCTTTTTCATGGAAGAATGCCGCAGGATGGGAGTGCCTGTTCTTGGACCAGATGTGAATGAATCGAACTATCAGTTTACAGTCAATAAGGAAGGTGCTGTTCGATTTGGATTGGGTGCCATTAAAGGATTGGGCAGTGGGCCCGTAGAAGGGATCATTCTAGAGCGATCAGAAAATGGACCCTTCCAATCGATTTTTGACATGACCAAACGTGTAAATCTACGGTTGTGTAATAAAAAGGCATTTGAAAGTCTTGCCTACGCAGGGGGATTTGATTCTTTTAACGGTGTTCATCGTGCACAGTATTTCAAAGAGGACGGAACAGGTAAAACGTTCCTTGAGAATGCCGTAAAGTTTGGCGGAAGCTTTCAGGAAAGCGAAAACTCATCTCAAGGTACATTATTCGGTGAATCTACAGGAACTAAAATGCCTGAACCGGAGATACCGAAAGCTGAGGAATGGGGGTCGATTTATAAACTGAACAGAGAGAAGGAAGTTGTTGGAATCTTTATCTCCGGACATCCCCTAGATGATTTCCGGGTTGAGATCGAGTCTTTTTGTACAGGGTCAATAGGGATGCTGAACGAGATGGATCTGCACAAGGGGAAGGATCTTCTTATCGCAGCGACGGTAACAGATGCAGAACATCGTTTTACGAAGAACGGAGATCCTTTCGGTACTTTGATGATCGAAGACTATTCCGATTCATATAAGCTCTTCTTGTGGCGGGAGAATTACCTTAAATTCAAACATTTCATTCAGCCTGGTGCTTTCATCGCAATGAAGGGTAGGATTGAGGTTCCACCACGACGAAGTGAGCTGGAGTTCGTTATCCACTCGATAGACCTTTTGCAGAATTTGAGAGAAACAAGGGCAAACAGCATTCACCTGAAGGTTTCAACTAAATCGTTGGATCAGGTTATGATCATGGATCTCAATAAGCTGTTCCTCGAGAATGAAGGAAAATGCGATATTCACTTTACGATCTATGATCCTTTGGACGGTGTAGAGGTCCGAATGCCTTCAAAGACAATTAAGGTGGATCCGAACAATACAGTATTCAGGGAGTTGAAGCGGCTGAATGTTAATTTTGAGATCCGTTAATCAAGAAGGTCTCTGAGATCTGTTAGTTCATTGACCTTTTCCAGGTTGCCCACCTGTTGGAAAGAGGCGATCAGGTTGGTAAGCATCCTTCTAAGAATAGCTGAGTTCGAACATGGCTCGAAATATTCTCGTTTGTAACTTAGCTTCAATCCATCCAGAAATTCTTTGATCGAATTAGCATCGAGAATACTTCCTTTGGAGAACGGATTGATATAGAAAAGTACACCGTATTCATTCTTTTCAGGAAGAAAAAGACTTGCACCATTTTCGTCAAGATATGCGAGGATAAAATGATTCGGCAAATTAACTCCGTAGATTGGCAGATCAAGTGATTGCGCGACAACACTGTAAATAAGGGATAGACTCAGCGGATTTCCTTTCCTCGATTCCATTACGGTGTTTATGAAAGAATTCATCGGTGAGTGAAAGTGCTTTGAGTCCCCGTGAAAATTGTGTGCACCGAAAAATACTTTGTTAAAAATCTTTACCTGTTCGAAAGCAGTTTGTTTGTTGTTGAATTCCAGCCAGATATCGCGCCGTATCCGTTGAATATCAGAATTAATTTCCTCTTCATTCAGTCCGGGATATTGGTATTTAGCAATGATTATCGCACCTCTCATTAGGTCTTTGTCCGGGGAGTTCATCCAGATCTTGAGTTGTGCCTTAATCTCTTCGAACTGTATTTCGTGAATGATCTGTTCTATGCGCGTTTGATAGATGAGTCCGTAATCCTGGTCCTCCCACGAATTTTCTAGATAAGGAATAGCATTTGCCCCGTAACTCAGTAGTTTGTCCCGGACGTGCTCAAAAACACTTTCATCCGGATCATCAATCAATCTGATCAGTGCTTTTATAGAATTTTCTTCCATCATCTCAATACAAATGTAGAGTAGAACAGATTCTCTCAAATACTGCCTCTATTATGTTTATCAATGGCTAAATGTTAATTAATGCGTTTTTAATTGCAAAAACATGAAACCTTTTAGTAATAATGCCGTTTGGTATGATACGGATCAATTATTAACATCTACAGGTTAAGAAAAGGGAGGTTTCGAAAGAGGCCTCTTTTTTTTATGGAACAAAAGCGGTAATATTGGTATGGTTTTTAGACATTCTAAATAAAACAGTATTATGAAGATCTTCATCATGGCATTCACTGCGATTCTGTTCACATCATGTGGGATACAGAAGGAAGTTTCAGGTTCAAACAGCAGCGCGACAGATGCAGAACAGAGCACTGATGACACCATGATTGTAGGAATTGTACGCATGAACCCGAAAGGATGTCCGCTTTATCTGGATGCCAATGAAAATGGAGAGGCAATAACCATGTATCCTGTGAACCTTGATGATAAATTCAAGAAAGACGGGATACGGCTGAAATTTTCCTATACGCCCAGTCGAGCAATGCAGCCTGAAGATTGCAATGTGACCAAGGTTGTTGCCCTTGAGAATGTTACTCAGCTTCGCTAATTGCTAATGAGCAATTGTTCAAGTCTCTTTAACGAATTTTGATTTGCCTCGCTGAAAAAGGCATTTTTGATCTTATTCTTTTCTTGTTGTGTCAAATGCCATGAAAGAGAAATTCGGTCGGACTTGTTCTCACGCAGATTGAATGTTACAATATCAACAGGGAATTTAAATCCAGCAGTTGCTATCTTCATCATTTGTTCCTGATCGAAATCCTGAGTTCTTGGAAAGTTATTGTACATATTGCCAAAGGGAAGGGTTAGTTTATCCGTTAACGAAATATGATCGTATGCTTCCTCATTTAAAATGCGTTTGGTGTCCCTTATTTCCACAATTATTACCCCTGAAGTATTCTGTTCGATCCATTTTCTCAATGTGAACATATAGTCAAGTGTGATCTTGCTGCCATAGTTATCACGAATCCCCGCATCCATCAACTGCATACCCGGACTTGTTGGCATAGTCATCATTGGCATGATAAACGGAAAAGTTGCGCTTGCGCGCATTACACTTGAAAATCGCATGTTCTGGGGTGAGTTTCCTTCGAAAAATGTTTGGAAATCGATATTTTCATAGGAGATGGATACTTGTTTCGGTGCATCTGAATTCTTTGTAAGAAACTGAAGGGACTGAGAGGAGATTAAAAGTCGCCGCCCGTCATTCACAATTGTTGGCGAAAAGATCATCATCGGAATCAGGGCTTTTTTTTCAGGGTTCTGATAATAACCAAGGGTATGTTCCATCAAGTGGTCGGTGTTTTCATGAAGATGCTCCTCGAAGGCATATCCTCGGTCTATAGGGTATTTTTCGCCTTGATAATCAAATGTTTGATAGCGGTAAAAAAGATCCTTGGTTGATGCCGAGAATGATAGTTTGTTCAATAGGTCTTTCCCAAGATTGTTTTTAAACCTTTGATCAAATCGGTTTTTTATTTCGCCATTTTTTGATCTGAGCATGATCTCTCTGAAATAGGCTGCACCAACCATTCCGCCTGATGCTCCTGTGATCAGATTCATGTGAATGCTTAGTGCATCGTTCAGTTGCTCATCACAGTTCTGCAGAACTGTTAAGGTCCATAAAGCACTTCTTGATCCACCTCCCGAAGTTGTCAGTAGAACGAGTTTCGGTTTGCTTTCACCAGTGCCTTTTTTCCAGTTTTCAAGGATTGAGATTATATTATTGGATGAAATATCTGCTGCTTTTTCGTTTTGATTGCATTTTTCGATTGATCGTATACTATATTCTTTTTCGTATTTCTCATTGTATTTAATGCCGTAAGCATAATTGGTGTAAGCGAAAAATCGTGTATTCATGCTCAGATAGTTCATGAGTAGGATAGATACAAAGATGATGGGATAGGTCCAACGATGGAACCATGACATCAGTGCGCTGAAAAGCATGTGTATGATGGTAAGCAGCAAAACGATACTCATTCCTGCAGGGAATTCGAATGCCGGTAGGTTCATGAATTGCCCTGATACCACAAAGGCAATTATTGTAATGATCTCGAAGATCGAAGCGTTGATCCTGTTTTGAGCGAAAATGTGTTCGATGATTGACTTGTCCAGGTGTCTGGTGCTGCGGCTTTGGTGGATCTTGAGTCTTTTCCCAATGTAGAAATAAGAGCGTTCCTTTTCGGTGCGAAAATAGTCATACCATTTTTCCTTTGATTGGGTAACTGATTGAATTGGGTTGCTTGATGTCTCCTCATGTGCGGGACGTTCACCTTTCTCTTTTGTAGTCGGGAAAAAATAAAAGATTGATAAAGTAATGAATGCTGTAAATCCTGAAAGAAATGAGGCAGCATAAAGCAAGACATCCTTAACGGATGCAAATTCCTGGGATAACTGAAAGTCGATCATCCGAATCAAGTAAAAGATGATAAAAACAGTTGGCAGGAGTGCGTTGTTGATGCAGAATTTGAAGAAAGGCCGCGATAAAGTTGCTAGAAATGGGTATCGCGGACCAAGTTTTATATAACTATAAGTGTTGAATGCCATGGTAAATCCGCCGACCGCAAAACCAAGTAATGCAAAAGAAACGGTGCTTACATCGCCCAGGTATTCGGGAGAAAAGAACAATAATGGGATTCCGAAGGCACTTCCAAAAGAATCAGAAACCACCAGGAATAGGAATGACCAGTAAAAAAGCGAGATCAGGTTATATTTTAGCAGGCCAATGATAAGGTGGATCGGAAAGAACGATCGGATTATCTTTATCATAGTTGTGCTTCTGCCGGTTTCCATACGTCAATGTAACGAAAAAAACGACAAAAAGGTTAGTGTTTTTAAAGGTTATCCGTCGAAATAATATCCCAGATCAAATAGGCCAGTATTTTTCCCACAACTTTTTCATCGTTGGGCGAAGTTGGGGCACCTTCCGGAAAATGAAAGTAAACCGCATTTGTATTTCTGGATAGTTGCCGGATATAGAACCTTGCCTGACTGGTACTTATTCCATTCGGTGTGTATGCAGAACTTGGCATATCTTCAATACTGTCCATGTCAAGTTCAACCCCAAAAGGTTTTTCGGTTCCTCTACCTTCATTGAATCTCTTTACGTCAGTACTAAATTTTTCAGGTTCTTCCAGATAGTCTTCGAAGAAGGTGTAGCTGAATCCTTGATCGTCCAGGTAGGTCAATAAGAACTCGCTGTTGTACGCTTTGTGGAGGCCGATTACAGTATAATGATCAAGTGCTCCACAATCTTTTGCGTAGGAGAATGGGTTTCCGCTGTGTCTACCCTCTAATGGTCGGCAGTCTGCATGTGGATCGAGGTTGATCACATTGATTGCATTTTGAAATTGATTAGATACAGATCGAATTATAGGGTAAGCGTTATTATGTCCTCCTCCAACTACTATTGGGATAATCCCAATAGAAAGGTGTTCTTCCAAAACAGATTGGACTAGTTCATCAAGTTCTTCTATTGACTTTCTTCCTGATTTAGCATCTTGAAAAGGCATAATCGCTTTGATGGTTCCAATGATGACTATATCTTCTCCTTGTATGAAGCGATTGGCTTGCATGTTCAGGAATCGCATAATGAAGCAGCTGAAGCTATTCTCCGAACCGGGGAGTCCGATATTTGCCTGAGGACCAATGCTTTCCTCAATGCCAAGGATAAGGTATTTTGATCTTTTCAACGGTTTTCCAAAAGCGATTATTTCGCCTAATTTAACTTCACCGTCCCGCTGAGAAATGTATTTGCTGAACTTTTCTTTCGAAGCAGATTCAAATATGAATGTAGATTTATTCGACATGCCGGTAGGGTTCGATGAGTGATAGAAAGGAATCAGGCGCCTGCGTTGGACGCATGTTTTCTTTATTAACGAACACCAGCATTGTTTCCGCTATACTTATGAGAGTGTCTTTGTTATTTCGTATCTCATATTCGAAATAGATTCTGGATCCTTTAATCTCCGTTATTTTCGTGTTGATGGTTAACTCGTCATCATATAAGGCAGGAGCCAAATATTTAACGGTAAAGGACGAAACGGGTAGCATGACCCCCTGCTTTTCCAGATTTCTGTAACTCATGCCAAGAGCGCGCAGTGCTTCAACACGTCCCACTTCAAAGTACTGTGCATAGTTGCCATAATAACAATATCCCATCTGGTCTGTCTCGCCATATCGCACGCGCAATTTTGTCGGAAAGGAGTAGTGATATCTCATCAAATAAAAACTGTATCAAATTTAAAATTAATTTAGCTTGTAAATGAATCAATGTGGATCATTTTAATTAATTTGGTTACTTAGTGAGGCAAGTTGTTTTATGTCAGAAAATGGGATTGTTTAATCGGGTCTCATTATTTTGTTTGTGTTAAAATACTTCGAAAAAAACATGAACGAAATTGTTAGTCGACAAGTAAAACTTTTTTAAAAATCAACCCCTTCTCAACTTTTTTTTTAACTTTTTTATGTAAATATTTGTCCTCGAAGAATAACAAGCACTATTCATTGAGGTAACACCATGTTTTATGCTTTTATCATCAATAATTAACCCTTAACTAAAAGATTGTCTAATTAGTAATAGTCACTAGATCGTTTGGAACTCATGTCTTAAAGTCATTAATTATAATATTTCCTTGCAGGCTTTTAAAACGTGGTTCGATCCGATCGTTCCTGTGCGGTTGGAGGAAAATGTACTAACTATTCAGGTTCCTTCACATTTCTTCTATGAATGGCTGGAGGAAAACTACATTACTCTGCTCAAGAAAGTGATCAAAAAGGAATTGGGTCCTGAAGGCACCTTGGAGTACAGTATTGTGATGGAGAACAATACAACCAATTCTACCCCATACACGGTGAAACTTCCTGCATTAAATAAACGATCTCTGAAAAATGCACCGGTTACAATGCCGTTAAACCTTAACGAGAACCAGATTCGTAATCCATTTATTATTCCTGGATTGAAGAAGGTGAATGTTGATTCTAATCTGAATCCATCGTATTCTTTTGAGAATTTTGTAGAAGGAGACTGTAATCGTTTGGCGCGGGCATCCGGTTATGCTGTTGCGAACAAACCAGGAGGCACTGCATTCAATCCTCTATTGATATATGGAGGTGTTGGTTTGGGCAAAACACACTTAGCGCATGCTATTGGAATTGCCATCAAAAATCAGTTCCCAAATAAAACGGTACTTTACGTTGGTTCTGAAAAATTCGCACATCAGTTTATAGATGCCATCAAGAATCAGACTACGAACGATTTCATTCATTTTTATCAGATGATCGATGTGTTGATCATTGATGATGTTCAGTTCTTCTCCGGAAAGGAAAAGACGCAGGATGTATTCTTCCATATTTTTAATCACCTTCATCAGAACGGTAAGCAGATTATACTCACATCGGATAAACCACCTGTTGAAATGCAAGGTATGGAGCAACGATTGCTTTCACGTTTCAAGTGGGGATTGTCAGCTGATCTTGGTACTCCAGATCTTGAAACGCGTATTGCCATACTAGAGAAGAAGATGTATGGGAATGGAATTGAATTACCTCGTGATGTCGTAGAATACCTTGCTTATTCGATCAATACCAATGTGCGTGAAATGGAAGGTGCCCTGAATACTTTACTGGCTCAGGCATCCCTGAACAAGAAAGCGATCACACTTGAGCTTGCCAAGCAAATGGTGGATAAGTTTGTAAAGAACACAGCACGCGAAGTTTCAATCGAGTACATTCAAAAAGTTGTGTGCGATTATTTTGATCTGCCGATTGAAATGCTGAAATCCAAGACGCGTAAGCGTGAAGTGGTTCAGGCACGCCAGATCTCAATGTATTTTTCCAAGAAGATGACGAAATCATCATTGGCAAATATCGGCGCTCATTGCGGCGGAAAGGATCACGCAACAGTTCTGCATGCTTGCCGGACGGTCATGAACCTTTCTGAGACAGACAAGCAATTCAGGGTTTATCTTGAAGATCTTGAAAAAAAATTGACAATTCAATAATTTTAAAAGCCATCGATCGATGGCTTTTTTTATGTACATTCATCTTTTAATCTCTTTTCTATGAATGATTTAACGTATTTACCATTAGCGGTAATAGGAATACTAATCCTTCTGCTTTTGATCAAATCGGTGCTTATCGTGCGCGAAGCGACATCCGTTGTGATCGAGCGTCTTGGAAAGTTCCATCGAATTGTAGAACCGGGTCTTACGCTGATCATTCCCTTTATTGATCGAGAAGCAGCAGTCATCAATTTGCGCGTTCAGCAGCTTGATGTGACGGTTGAAACGAAAACACTTGATAATGTATTCGTCAACTTGCAGGTATCAGTTCAGTTCAAAGTAGGAAAGGACCGTGTGAAGGAGGCCTACTATTCGATGGATAACCCGCGTAATCAGATTGCATCATACGTTTTCGATGATGTTCGTGCCGAGGTGCCGAAATTGGAACTGGATGATGTGTTTGCCAAGAAAGAGGATATCGCTCTTGCTGTTCAGCAGAATATCCATGAAAGTATGGATGAATACGGCTATAGCATCATTAAAGCACTCATTACAGACATCGATCCCGATCACAAGGTGAAAGATGCCATGAACCGCATCAATGCAGCGAAGAGGGATAAAGAGGCTGCACTCGAAGAAGGGGAGGCCAAGAAGATAAAGATCATCAAGGAGGCAGAAGCGGAAGCAGAGTCCAAACGATTATCCGGAGAAGGTATAGCTCGTCAGCGTTTGGAGATCGTAAGAGGGTTTAAGGAATCTGTTGAAGATTTCCATAAGTCACTTGAGAATGTGACCCATGAGGAGATCATGCAGTTCGTTTTGATGACGCAGTACTTTGATACAATAAAAGATATCGGAGCAAACTCCAAGAATTCATCTATCCTTATGCCACACTCTCCGGGCGGCATGAAGGAATTCCAGGATCAGATCATTTCGGGAACCTTCATTGGTGGAAAAATGAAGGATGATCTTGAAGGAAAATGAGGAACAGATAAGTAATCATCCCCGACAATCGTTCGGGGATTTTTTATGGTGGTTATTGTGTGATAAAATTCAATAATGCACTAAGATAGCTGGTGAAACCCATGATGAATGGTGTGTCTTCATGATCTCCTCCCGGAACTCTTATAGCAGTTTTTGAAGGGCCAACGTAATTGCTGTAGACGATTTCACCGTGTTTTTCGATAGCAAGGAAAGCATCTGCTTTACCATGTATCCAAAGCATTGGAACATCCACTTTTTTGATTTCTTCAGCGTTATCGATCTTCACATTGACAAAATAACTTCCAGGGAACGCCAGTATTGAAGCATCCTGGATCATTTTTTCAGCTGATGCGAAAGGCGCCTCAAGGATGATCTTAAATGGTTGCATCGTAAATTTGACAGGATTACCGGCTACTTCGCATACCGCTGCGCTTCCCAGTGAAAAGCCGAACATAACCAGTCGGTCATTTGTCAGTCCGTTTGATTTTAACCAGGAAAGACCACCATTTACAGCGTCATACATGTTTTGTTCAGTTGGGTTACCGTCAGAAAGACCATATCCCGGATAATCAACCATCAAAACGCCAAAACGATGCTTGGTTCCCAGATTGGCATATAATTTCTGCCTTGGCCAGTAAAAGTCGTTGTGGTCTGCAGTACCATGACAGTACAATAGAACAGTATCTGTTGCAATCTCCTCAATGTCGCCAACATAGATGGCGGAGATCGTAAGGTTTTCTCCTTCACTTGTTATCGGGAACTCTATAATGTGGATCATAGAGTCGGCAATTTGGTATTCGTTTCCTACATCCAGTGTGGTTCGTCCAGTGTAATCATCCAACAAGTATTCGTTGATTGTATTGTCATTGTTGAAAAGAAAATCATCGAGTCTTTTCTTACATGCGCTTGTAATGAGAAGCGCAATTACACTGAGTGTAATTATCTTTTTCATGGTATTAAAGTTTGTATGTTAAACCGAAATATGTTCCCATTCCTCCAAAATTGCCGAAAGGGCTGAAATAATCGATCACAATATTCTTGTTCGAAACATATGGAGTTAGGAATTTAACTTCCAGATTAAAGTCCCACTTTCCACGTTGGAAGGTATGTCCGATCTGCGGATTAAAAAGTAGTCTGACGGGTTGTTCCTGTTGGTGGGCTCGTGAGCTTTGGAGTTCAAACCAATTCGAGAATCCTGCATAAAGAAAATTCGTTTTTTGCTTAGTAGTCTTATTTTCATCACCCCTTGTCCAGTAATCAACGTAATAGTTTGCATCAAGCTGAGGCCAAAGTCGTGCATTCTTCTCGAATACATCCACCATGAAGTTCACGGAAGGATTCACCGTCACGCCCATTTTATTGTTCTTCCATACTCTGTAGGAGCATCCGGCATCGAGTTGTATATCCCCAAAGATTGCTGCCGTGGTATACCAGTTTCCGTAAACGGTCATTTCGGGCATTACACCGTATCCATATCCCAATGAAGTATTCGGCATAGGTATTGTTGTGATTCCGGGAACATTCATTAACGCCCCACCCAATGAAGCGGATATCGCATGCTGCTTATGATTCAATGGCTTAATGAAGCGCGAAGGTGCGCAAGACAATAATGTTACGACAATACCAAAACCTAAAAGTACTCTCATTTGCGGTGGTTTTTTTCTGAAATATCCGTGGACAAGGTGATCCCCGATTTATCCTTTTCTCTTGAAAATCCTTAACATTGCATTCTAAAATAAAGAATTTGTCAGCTATATCTGCAAAGGTAGCAGATATTAAGAGCAAAATGAAGTTTGTCAGAACTCAGAACAACATACCGTACCTTGGATGAACTGTCTATGGGAATTTACAAAGAAAAAGGTTCAAAGTTCATTGGTTTGGCTATTGCTTGCTATACCGAGGAGGAAGCAAAGGTTTACCTCGAAAATTGGAGAAAAGAGCATTACCAGTCAAGACATCTTTGTTATGCCTACCGATTCGGAGTGGATAAGAAGTTATACAGGGCAAATGATGACGGAGAACCCAATAATTCAGCAGGTGCCCCAATTCTTGGTCAGATACAGTCGTTCGATCTGTCCAATGTACTGATTGGAGTTGTTCGCTATTATGGCGGAACGAAACTTGGTGTTGGAGGTCTGATCCAGGCATATCGCACAGCTGCTAGGGAAGCGATCGAGGCAGGTGAAATCATCGAAACAGAGGTTTTTGAATGGAATTTATTGAGATTTGGTTATGATGCAATGCCTCAGGTGATGAATTTTATCAAGCAGAACCAACTCATGAGTCGTGAGCAAGATTTTGGGACAGAATGTTCATTGAAGGTACTTCTGCCATTGAAATATGCTTCTTATCTTAGAGGTGAACTATCAGAGTTCAAGAATGTTGAATCAGAGATCATAGGAATTTTTTAAGATGGAACTTTTAAAGGAATTAATTGAAATCAGAGGTGCTTCCAGTGATGAAAGCAGGGTAAAAGATTTCATTCTGAAATATATCGATAAGAATAGCTCAGATTGGAAGGTGAAACCAACGGTTATTCAGGGAAGAGGATTTCAGGATTGCTTGATCCTTGTATTTGGCAATCCACGCGCTGCGATCTATGCCCACATGGATAGTATCGGTTTTTCGGTGGGTTATGATAAGGAGCTGATCAAGATAGGTGGTCCGAGAGCCATTGACGGCATGCAGTTGGTTGGATCTGATTCAAATGGTGATATCCTGACCGAATTGATGGTGATAGAAGACGAAGATGGCAGCAAAGAACTTCAATACGTATTTGATCGAGAGATCGATCGCGGAACGATATTGACTTTCAAACCGGATTTCAGAGAAACAGATGAATACATTCAGTCTCCTTATTTGGATAATCGTTTAGGTGTGTGGAGTGCTTTGAAGGTGGCTGCGGATCTAGAGAATGGTGCTATCGTCTTCTCGACGTATGAAGAACACGGTGGTAATACTGTGGGGTTTTGTGCCAATTACCTATTGAAGGAATATGGCGTTCAGCAAGCGCTTATTTCAGATATCACATGGGTAACACATGGCGTTGTTCACGGTGGGGGAGTCGCTATCTCCATGAGGGATTCTGGTCTTCCCAGAAGGAGTTATCTGGGCAGGATCATCGAATTGGCTAAACATTCCGGAGTTAAATTCCAATTGGAAGTTGAATCCGCCGGAGGAAGTGATGGAACAATGCTTCAGAAATCTGATTTACCTATCGACTGGTGTTTTATTGGTGCACCCGAAGACAACGTGCATACACCAGATGAAAAAGTGTTCAAATTCGACATCATGTGTATGGTTGAGCTCTACCGCTATCTGATGCAACATTTGTAAATAAATCGTACATTCGATCAATATTCGTACAGATGGAATCGAACCAAATTTGTCAGCTCTACAAGTACGACCATGAATTTTTCATGGTCACGACGAATACCCCGGCACATTTTGCAACTGAATTCGTTCAGAATGCGATCGATGAGGACTATGTTTCATGGTTGAATTTCCATAGCTTAAGTGAGAGAAATTGCATCGAGAAGTTGTGCAGCAATCTTCATATTGACATACTTTCTGTAGAAGATATTTACACAGAGAAAAGAAGGCCGAAATTAGAAGAGTATCCTAATTACGTTTTCTTTTCCGTAAGATCGGCTCTTCCATCAGAGAATAACACGTTCATTCTGCAGCAGGAACAGATCAGCTTTATTTTGGGTAAAAATTACTTGATCTCTTTCCAGGAAAAAAGTTCCGATCATTTTCCGGATGTACGGGATCGCATCTCGAAGAAAAGAGGGAAGATCCGTTTCAAGGGACCTGATTTTCTTTTGTTTCGTATGTTGGAAGCGATTACTGATAATTATTTCGAAGTTTTGGAAGATATTACGGATTCGATAGAGAAACTCGAGATCCGTCTTTTGCGTAATGCTAGTCACGAAAATCTCAAGCTGATTGAATTTCAGAAGCGAAAATTGGTAGAGTTGCGAAAGATCGTGCTGCCATTGAAGGAGGTAACGTTTCAATTGGATAAGATCAAGAGTCCTTTTATCGATCCGGAGAACCATCATTACTTTACCGATCTAAAGGAGAATTGCATGGCTGTGCTTGAAGAGATAGATGCTAACAAGCAAATTCTGGAAGGAATGGCTAATCTCTATTATGCGGTGCAGGGACAGCGGATGAACGAGATCATGAAGGTTCTTACCGTAGTCAGCTCCATCTTTATTCCGTTAACATTTATTGTTGGTGTATACGGTATGAATTTCGAACACATGCCTGAACTGAAATACCCTTATGGCTATTATACAGTAGTTGGTGTTATGTTCTTAATTGCTATAACACTGTTGATCATCTTCATAAAACGTGGTTGGCTGACAAAAAAATAAGCGGTAATACGATAATAAAAAAAGCCATCAGACAACTGATGGCTTTTCAATTTTCAAGGGTTTAACTATGCCATAACTTTCGGAGCTGCTGCAAGGATTGCTGCGTCCGATTCTGCTGCGTACTTTTCAAAATTCTTGACGAATTTAGCTGCAAGGTTGTTCGCAGTTTCATCGTACAATCCTTTATTTGCCCATGTTTCTCTTGGGTTCAGGATTTCTGACGGAACCGCTTCACATTCAGTAGGCATGGCAAGGTCAAAAACAGGAAGTGTTTCGTACCTAACATTATCTAGTTTGCCCGTTAAGGCTGCTGTGATCATTGCGCGTGTGTAAGAAAGCTTCATTCTGCTTCCAACACCATATGAACCGCCTGTCCAACCAGTATTGACCAACCAAACATTAATGTCATTACCATTAATCTTTTCTCCCAATAACTTTGCGTATTTCGCCGGATGCAAAGGAAGGAAGGCGGCTCCGAAACATGCAGAGAACGTTGTAGTCGGTTCAGTAATACCCACCTCAGTTCCTGCAACTTTCGCCGTATAACCAGACATGAAGTGGTACATTGCTTGTGCGGTTGTCAATTTTGAAATCGGCGGTATAACGCCAAAAGCATCCGCTGTCAGGAAGAAAATATTTTTTGGAGAGCTACCAATCGATGGGGCAGCAATATTATCAATGTGGTGGATAGGGTAAGATACACGTGTGTTCTCCGTGATCGATCCGTTTGTATAATCAGGTGTTGATGTTCCTTCCACAAAACCGATGTTTTCGAGAATTGCTCCAAATTTGATCGCGTCGTAGATCTGAGGTTCCTTTTCTCGGGTTAGATCGATTGTTTTTGCGTAGCATCCGCCTTCGAAGTTGAATACAGAGTTGTTTGACCAGCCATGTTCATCGTCACCGATCAAACGGCGGTTCTCATCCGAAGAAAGTGTTGTTTTTCCAGTGCCGGAAAGTCCAAAGAATACGGCTGTATCATTGTCTTCGTTTCCGATATTTGCTGAACAATGCATTGAAAGAACATTTTTCTCATGTGGCAAAACGTAATTGAGTACAGAGAAAATACCTTTTTTTATCTCACCAGTGTAACCAGTACCACCGATTATGATCATTTTTTTTGTGAAGTTCAGAACTGCAAAGTTATGCTGACGTGTTCCGTCTATTTCGGGGTCTGCCTTAAAACCTGGCGCACAGACAATATGCCATTCCGGTGAAAAGGATTCCAACTCAGCCTCTGTTGGACGAAGGAACATGTTGTATGCAAACATGTTTGACCATGGGAATTCAGTCACCACACGTATGTTCATTGTAAATTGAGGGTCTGCGCATGCAAAAGCATCACGAACATAAACATCGCGTCCATTCAAATAGGCCTTCATTCTATTGTATAGCGCATCGAATTTTTCAGGTGTGAACTTGATATTGATATCTCCCCACCAAACTGAATTCTCTGTATTGTCATCACACACAACAAAACGGTCTTTCGGCGAACGGCCAGTGAATTCTCCTGTTTCGATGGCGAGGGCTCCGGTGTCTGTTAGCACACCCTGTCCGTTCAAAATCGTGTCTTCAACAAGCTCTGCAGGAGTTAAGTTCCAAAATTCATTACCAAGATTGTCCAAGCCAATCGACTCATTAAGATCGGCATTGTTGCCGCGTTTTCCAAATACGTTCATACGTTAATTTTTTCAGCTGACGCTTTGATTTGAGTTGCAAAATTAGATGAACTAATTGGAAGGGAGATCATTTTTCGCTCGAAATTTCCCACAAAAGGACCTCTATTGTTAACAACTTTCCTCCATGAAATAGACCTAAATCAGATCTCTCAGTGCTTCAATTGCAGAACGGATATTCCTTCTGATATCCAGAATGGAAGCATCCATCATGTAACATGGAGCTGTTATGATCTTGTTAGCATGGTCAATTTGAATTTCTCTTACTGTTTTCATGGTAGGAGAGGAACCTGCTGAAGATAGACCTGAAGAAAATGCATTGATGTCGTATGGTGAGGGTTCACGATTGGAACCGATTGTCATGCTCGCATGAATTTTAGAACCCTCCAACGCTTTTGCAACGACCACCGGACTTACGCACAAAGCGGCAATGGGTTTTCCAATATTGATCATGTTCACGATTAGTAATTTAACTTTCGGATCGATGCTGCCTTCAGGACCATTGAATGCCCACTTGGTAAAGTTTTTTGCGCTACCGAAACCTCCCGGTATCACCAAAGCATCCAGGTCAGCAGGAACGATCGTTGAGATATCTCTGACCTCTCCACGCGCAATTCTCGCCGATTCTATGAGCATATTGCGTTGATCCGTCATTTCTTCACCTGTTAAATGATTCACGACATGGTGTTGCGGCTGATCGATTGAAATACAGACTGCCTTTGCGCCGATCTCTTCAATAGACAGCAGGGTTAGCACTGCTTCCTGGATCTCGGCTCCATCGTATACACCGCATCCTGAAAGTAAAACTCCAATCTTCATGTGTGACATTTTATTCGTAAGTATATTCAATTCTATCCTGCCATCCCTCGATGGTTAAATAGATCTTGCTCCCTGCTTCCTGTTGATAGGCAAGCGCTTTTACATCTATTTCGATCGTCTTTAAGATCATCATTCTGCATGCGTCATCATTTGACTCATGTACTAATTGCATGTGTCGGATCGGAGGAAGTGATTTTGCGATCATCGAAGATCCAACAAGTTGAAATGCATGTTCTTGACAACCACCACTGTATGAAACGTCAATGAACATTTTGTTTCCCTGAACACGTACATCCGATATCGAAAACGGATCTGAAGGCGCATTTACTTCGCCTATTGTTGCTGTTAACATGATATTCGCATTTGGTTGGTCACCGTCATTGATTGAATTGTTCTTGTGCACTCCGCAAGCGGAAAGGAGCATGGCAAAAATGAGTATAGGAAAGAGTTTCATGGCTTCTTTTTTCTCTTGTCACTCAAAGATAATACCAATCATTCATTTTAATTGTTTTTCATTCGGTTTTCCGCTTTAAAATTTGAAACTGCCCATTCTTTCAGTAATTTTGAGGAATGAAAACAAAAACGCTCAAAAAGAACAAGGTAAATGTTGTCACGCTTGGTTGTTCTAAAAATGTATTCGATTCAGAAGTGATGATGGCTCAACTGAAAGCCAATCAGTTCGATGTTGAGCACGAATCGATGCAGGATGATGCGGAAATTGTGATCATCAATACATGTGGTTTTATTGATAATGCCAAGCAGGAATCCATTGATACCATCCTTCGTTATGCGGAGGCAAAATCAGAAGGATTGGTCGATAAAGTATATGTTACAGGATGTCTATCCGAGCGTTACAAGGATGACCTTGAAAAAGAGATACCTGAAGTTGATGCCTTCTTTGGTACAAGAGATCTTCCTCGTTTGCTCAAGACATTAAAGGCTGATTACAAGCACGAACTGGTTGGTGAGCGACTTTTGACAACACCGGCACATTACGCGTATTTCAAGATAGCTGAAGGATGTGACAGGCCTTGCTCCTTTTGTGCTATTCCATTAATGAGAGGAAAGAACATTTCTACTCCGATGGAGGATCTGGTGACACAGGCTAAGGTTCTCGCAGCAAAAGGAGTGAAGGAATTAATGCTGATTGCTCAAGACCTTACATACTACGGACTTGATCTTTATAAAAAGCGTGCGCTGAGTGATCTTATAAATCGCTTGTCGGATGTGGATGGAATCGAATGGATTCGTCTTCATTATGCTTTTCCGGCAGGATTTCCAATGGAAGTACTGGATGTTATGCGGGAAAGGGATAACGTGTGCAAGTACCTTGATATGCCATTACAACATGGTTCTACAAAGATCCTACAGGCTATGCGTCGCGGAATTACCCGTGAAAAGACAGAAGAGCTGATTGCAGCAATTCGTGAAAAAGTTCCCGGAATAGCACTGAGAACAACATTAATTGCCGGATATCCCGGAGAAACAGAAGCAGACTTTCAGGAAATGTATGATTGGGTGGAGAGAAGTCGATTTGACCGCTTGGGGATATTTGCCTATTCACATGAAGAAAATACACATGCATATAATTTTAAGGATGACGTTCCTGGAAAGGTTAAAAAGCAGCGTGCTGATGCCATCATGGAACTGCAATCGGGCATAAGTTATGATCTCAACCAATTAAAAGTTGGAAGGAATTACAAAGTGCTTTTCGATCGGGTGGAGGGAGATTATTTCATCGGAAGAACAGAATTTGATTCACCAGAAGTAGATAATGAAGTTCTGATCAAAAAATCAGAGGGATTTGTTCGATTGGGAGATTTTTCGCAAGTTACTATTACGCATGCCGATCATTATGATCTTTACGGTAAACTCCTATAATTTTGCTAATTTAGGAAAGCGTTTTAATGCGGATAGAAGATGAAAAAGTTGAAATATCTAACGATCTTTTTGTTACCACTAACCGTTTCTATTTCTTTTACACAGGAAGGTTTTGCCGTTTTTACACCATTGATCGTTTTTTTCGTGATCGTTCCTTTGTTGGAATTAGTAATGCCCTATGATGCCGATAATCTGGAAGGGCAAGAACGTGAACTTGCTGAAAATGATCCTTTTTACAATTGGATACTTTATGCAATGGTTCCCGTGCAGGTTTGTTATTTAGTCTGGTTTCTGTTGATCATGCAACAAGAGCAGACATCCCTGGAAACAACGGGAAGAATTTTAGCAATGGGAATCATGTGCGGTGTGATCGGTATTAATGTAGGGCACGAACTGGGTCACAGGATAAGCAGAGTCGAGCAATTCCTCGGTGAAATTCTTTTAATGACCTCTTTAGAAAATCATTTTTTACCATACCACAACCGAGGGCATCATACCAATGTTGGAACACCTCAAGATCCTGCCACAGCGAGAAAGAATGAACCATTGTATGTGTTCTGGATGAGGTCTCATTTCGGAAGTTATTTTCAGGCTTGGTCGATCGAATTCCAGCGAATGCGGATTATGAAATTACCGGTCCTCAGTCTTCGAAATCGAATGGTTGGTTATGTTATCGCTCAAATCTTTGCATTTGCTCTCATCTCTTATTTCTTTGGTTTAAATGGTTTGATTCATTTTCTTATCGTTTCGGCGATAGGTATCGTATTGTTAGAGACCGTCAATTACATTGAGCATTATGGCCTGATGCGAAAGCAACGCGAGAATGGGACCTATGAACCTGTTAAGAGGATGCACTCCTGGAATTCAAACAATATCATTGGTAGGGTCGTTCTTTTCGAACTTTCCCGGCATTCAGATCATCATTTCAAAGCAGATAGACCGTATCAATTGCTTGAATCTCATGAGGAGTCTCCTATGATGCCAACGGGATATCCCGGCATGATGATTCTTGCCCTTGTTCCACCGCTGTTTTTTTGGGTTATGAACAAGCGAATTAAAACCTAGGTTTTTTGTTGATTGTCAAAACAATTAAAAATTGCTCATGATATCGAGCATTAATTATCTAACCCTTTAATGCTCGATATTTCTGGGATGAAAACTGATGATCGCATCCCTTAGGAAACGTTGATCAAGGTGTGTGTAAATCTCTGTTGTGGTGATTGATTCGTGACCGAGCATTTCCTGTACAGCCCTTAAGTTTGCTCCTCCTTCAATGAGATGAGTTGCAAATGAATGCCTGAAGGTATGCGGAGAGATCGTTTTTTTTAAGCCGATTGCATTTGCCAGGTCCTTAATGATGGTGAAGATCATTACCCTTGTCAATTTGGCACCTCTTCGATTCAAAAAGACAATGTTTTCATTCCCTGGTTGAATATTTTGATGATTTCGAATGTGATCTTTATAAATGTTGATCTCCTTTTCAACAGTAGGGCTGACAGGTACAAGTCTTTCCTTGTTGCCTTTACCCACGACTCGAATGAATCCCTCTTCGAAATAAAGGTCTGAGAATCTCAAGTTGACAAGTTCGCTTACGCGCAAACCACAGCTGTAAAGCGTTTCGAGGATCGCTCTGTTCCTGTGACCTTCGTTCTTGCTCAGATCGATCGCCGCCATCAGCTGGTCGATCTCTTCAATTGACAGTACTTCAGGTAATTTTCTGCCTATTCTCGGCATTTCGAGGAGTTCACTCGGGTCATCTTTGATGACGTCTTCCAATAGCAGGAACCCGAAGAACTGTTTGACACCACTAATGATCCTTGCCTGACTTCGTGCGCTTAATCCGAGATCATATAATTCCGCCACAAATTCTTTGAGGTGCTGAGAGTTGAGTGCAGCCGGTTCTATTCTTTTGGATAAAGCAAAATCCATGAGTTTGTTCACATCATTCTGATAAGCGAAAATCGAATTTTCAGCAAGTCCCTTTTCAATTTTCAAGAACGAAACAAAATCCTTAATATAGCGGTTCCAACATGACATGGATATGAAAATACTTATCGTTAACGGTCCCAACCTCAATTTGCTCGGAACACGTGAGACACAAATATATGGCATTCAACCCTTCGAAGATTATTTCGCGCAATTGAAATTAAGAACAGATGCGCAATTGGAACAGTTTCAGTCGAATATTGAAGGTGAGATCATAGATGTCCTTCAACAGTCTGAACATGATGGAATCGTGCTGAATGCAGGGGGATACACGCATAGCAGTGTTGCGATACGCGACTGTATTGCTGCGATAACAATTCCTGTTGTTGAAGTGCACATCTCAAATATATCGAACAGAGAATCGTTCAGACATACTTCACTTATTTCACCAGTTGCAGTGGGTTGTATCTTTGGATTTGGTTTGAAAAGCTATGAGCTTGCAATTCGCTATTTCCAGATGAATAATCGCTGATTCAGTTCTTTGAATTTACTAACACCTTTGAAATAGCGCGCCCATAAGATACTTCCGCGGTATAAGCCTTCAGGATTGAAATTTCCGGTTGTTCGTTTAATCACCTTTCTTTGTTTCAGAAGTTTCCCCATACGGCGATACACTGAAAAGTGAGCATTTAGGACACTCCCAAGGTGTTTCCATTCACCCCGAAGTAAGAATCTTAATCCGGCAATGCCATCGAGGATCAACCGATGAAAAAGCTTAAAGAAAAGGATTCCATCGTGGTTCTTAACGATCATATATAAACTGTTCCTGAAGTTCAGAAGAGATTTACGCGGTGACAAGTAGGGAAGTGTACCTCCCCCTACATGGTAGATGACGGAGTTTGGTGCAACCATGAATTTGAAACCTCTTTTCTTTAGTCTCCAGCAGAGATCGATCTCTTCCATGTGTGCAAAGAAATCTTCATCAAATCCCCCTGCTTCATGGAATAGTTTTGACCGTATGAGTAATGCAGCTCCTGTCGCCCAAAATACTTCTACCGTTCCATCGTACTGGCCTTCATCATTCTCGAATTTGTCAAAGATCCTTCCTCTGCAGAACGGATAGTAATTTCGATCAAGATATCCTCCTGATGCTCCGGCATGTTCAAATTGATCCCGGTTTGTGAAGGATCGAACTTTTGGTTGGCACCCCGCAACCAGTGGGTCTTTCATTACTTCCAGAAGAGGGTATAACCATCCCGGTGTTACTTCGATATCACTGTTGAGCAACAAATAGAACTCCGCATCGATATTCAGTAAAGCATCATTGTATCCTTTAGCAAATCCACCATTGGAACTGTTAATTACAATCTCAATGCTCGGGAAGTTGGTTTTCACAAAAGAAACGGAGTCATCCGTAGAAGCATTATCCGCCAAAATTATGCGAGCACCTTCAGAAAATTCGCAAACTGAAGGAAGAAATTTTTCCAAATACTCCCTTCCGTTCCAATTTAGAATCACGATCGCTAATGAACCCACTGATTGCTTTTGATAATGAGTCAATGTTAACAATTAATATTGACGGAACAAATCATTGCTGGCCCCTCCGAAGTGATCCTGCAGATAAAAGTTAGGGTCGTCTATATTCCCGTTCGTAGTATTGCGCTTGGATAACGTTATTGGCCATGATGGATTCTTCAATTCTCCAACCATATCCGAATGCAATAAACGGTATGCATTGTTTACAAGATCTGGGTTATAGAAAACAAATCGTTTATTGCTAAAGACGCCGATCTTGTTGTATTGCCAGATCTCATATGGATATTCAGTAGGGGAGGTCTCTCTTGAAACGATGTTCGTTGGTGCACCGTACTGTAAATAAACGCGTCCACGATCTGTTTCGAAACCTTCCTGGAAGTTATTGGCATAGATCCTTTCAACGAGCTGGACCTGACCTTTGTAACGCAACCACGCATCATAGGCCGAACCGGGTGATGTTTGCAGCCAGAATGCCTGTATGTGACGTCGTTGCAGCTCAACATCCTTTGTTTTAATGGTAGAAATAATATTCTTGATCTCAGCCGGTTTTGAGATCGGTATCAGGCTCTCAAGATAGTATGTTACACTGTCATTTGTGATGGATGCCTGAAAAGCAGGGTCTGTGACCATTGTTTCCAGATTCCAAGAAACCTCGATATCATTGCTTCTTTCAAAAAGGTAGGATTGGGTGGTCAATTCTTTCATGCTTTTCGAGATCAGTGTATAACTAAGAGCATATTTTCCTGTTGGAACATCTGAGATGTCTACATTCCTTAGTATCGGTAGGACCTGAGTTGTCCTGTGTTTCGAATAGACAGTTTGCTCTGATAGTTCAGCACCTGTCTCCGTATTGATAATCATTTGTTTCATCCCGCAGATAGAATCTCCCAGTTGATCCGTGTTGTAGAATTCAATGTAGACAGGGATGGAACTTAACTGACTTGGATAAAAAGTTGAAAGGCGAGGTATCATGTTGTATCCCGACTTAAAAAAGGAAGAATTTTCATCACCTTTCGAGGCCGCTTCGATCGCTTCGATATCCGATGCCGAAATCGATGTTTCGAGATCTTCGATCATTATGGGCTGTGATGCTTTAACCGGTTTCGCATCAGAATTGAGATCCTGGAGCTCCACAGACAAAACGTACCTTCCCGGACTGATCGCGAAGCGCTTCACGTCATAGAAGTCATCGACTATGCTGTCCTTCATCACCGGAGTTTGCAGGCGATAGGCATCGGAAGCAACAATTTTTTCACCATCTGAGATCTGCAGAGAGATGGCAAGTTCACCCTGAAGTCCTCCATCAATACCTTTGTATTTAATGGAATAACCTACGAACTGGAAATAGATCTCCAGATAATTGCCGGTTCCAGGAGCGTAGAACTGTTTATTATCAAGATAAGCCCTCAAGTTCGAATCCTGTGCGATCACTAATTGTTGAGCGATCACGAACAAAAAGAGGAAGAGGAATCTCACGTTTTTCATCTGATGTAATTACAAAAAGTAAAGTTACGAAAAGCTTCTAAAGTCTGAGAGAATTGTAGAATTATTGTGTAAACGGTGGCTTAGTAAAGCTGTTTGGATTCTTTTACGCTGTTAACGAACTTCGGCCACGGAACATTTAAAAAAATCTCGTTTTTTTTCGTGAATCCCTTGTCAGAATTCAAAGTATTACTACTTTTGGCGCGGAGAGTTGGCAGAGTGGTCGATTGCGGCAGTCTTGAAAACTGTTGTACCGAAAGGTACCGGGGGTTCGAATCCCTCACTCTCCGCCAGACACCAAAGCCCATTTCAACGCAAGATGAAATGGGCTTTTTTCTTTCCGAAGGTTGCCAAGCTCTGCTTGAGCAAACAAAAGGAAAGAAAAAAGCATTTGCCGCCGGAAGCGGGGAATGGGCTTAAGTATCTGGACGTTCCCCTCATCGGGATCTACAATCCCATCAGTGGTTGCCAAGCTCTACTTGAGCAAACAAAAGGAAAGAAAAAAGCATTTGCCGCCGTAAGCGGGAAATGGGGATTTTGAGTTTTAACTTATCCTTTTAAATTTCTTTCATTGCTGCTATGGGATAGCACTTACTGTATAATAAGGTCAGAGCTCGCTTTCCATTTAATCCTTTTAATAGTATACCAATGGTGGCATAAATAAAAAGCTGATTTCTTTTTCCGATATTCGCATCCATGAGTTTTATCAATCCCAAAACGGCATTGCTATTTGTCCTTGTCACTATTTGTCTTGATTCTATCGGGATTGGAATAATCATACCTTCTTTTCCTACATTGATCGCAGAAACCGCGAATGTTTCCTTAAAAGAATCCTCGCAGTATTTTGGTTGGGTAATGGGAGCCTATGCATTTATGCAGTTCGTTTTTGCCCCATTAATAGGTAATCTCAGTGACCGTTTCGGACGGCGCCCGGTACTTTTAATCTCAGTTTTGGGTATGGGGCTTGACTATCTGGTGATGTATTTTGCTCCAGACCTCTTCTGGCTTGTGGTGGGAAGAGCGATTTCAGGGATCTTTGGTGCCAGTTTTACTTCTGCTGCGGCTTATATTGCCGATATCTCTACACCTGAAACTACAGCCAAGAATTTTGGGATGATCGGTGCTGCATTTGGGATCGGATTTGTTATAGGACCTGCAATTGGAGGATTGCTGACAGACTTTGGGCCAAGGGCACCTTTTATGGCTGCTGCTATCTTTTCATTGACTAATTTTATCTTTGGATTGATCGTTTTGAAAGAGTCGTTGCCTTCAAATGACAGACGTGTATTTGATCTTAAAAGGGCAAATCCATTCGGAGCATTTCGTCAAATGGCCCGTTTCAAGAAGATGAAATATCTTTTCGTTGTAACCTTCATGGTCCTTCTGACAAATTTCGCTCTACACAATACCTGGAACTATTTCACAATGGAGAAGTTTGGTTGGACAGAAAAACAGGTCGGATACAGTTTGGCCGTTGTAGGGGTATGCTTTGGTATCGTTCAAGGAGGTCTTTCAGGAGTACTGGTTGAAAGATTGGGTGAGAAAGGGGCTGCAACACTTGGTTTGGTGATCGTGTCACTTACAATGTTGGGAATCAGTATGATTCCATATGGATGGATGCTTTATGTGATCATCCTACCGTATTCTTTTTCTGGGATCGTTGACCCTGCAATACGTACAATCGTTTCCTCCGGAACCCCTTCGAACGAACAAGGTGAACTTCAGGGGGTCTTTACAAGTATTATGAGCCTTGCTGAGATCATTGCTCCACCCGTTTATATGTGGTTCTATTATTCTGCGCGCAACCTCGCTCCTAATGCTTGGTGGAGTTTCGGTGTTCCGTACTTTATTGCAACCATAATCGGGGTCGGAGCATTAATACTTTTGCGATGGGCCCTCAAAGGATATAAGGATGATCCGAAGGATGAATTTGCACCAATAGAATGAAGATGGGGCCGAAGATTGCTTATTTATGTGGGTCTTCCAGTTGGGGAGGACTTGAGATGAATCAGCTGCGCAATGCTGTTTGGATGAAAGAACGGGGGCATGATGTCATCTTACTTTGCAAGAAGGGTTCTCCTTTTTGGGAAAATGGAAATCGGTCGGGATTAGCAGTCCGAGTGATTTCAGGGTACAAAAAATATTATGATTTCAAGGCAGGCAATGCTCTTGCTCAACTTCTTAAGTCTGAAGGAGTGTCGCACTTGATCATCCGTGATACCAGAGATATGAGCGTAGCTGTCATTGCCAAGCGGAAAAGCGGAAATCAGCTGCATCTCTCTTATTTCATGGAAATGCAGTTGGGCGTTAAAAAAACAAATCTATTCCATACAATTCGATTTTCTTATCTTGATCTCTGGTCTTGTCCTTTGAGCTGGCTGGCGGAACAAGTCAAAATGATGACTCATTTTAAAAAGAACAGGATTAGGGTAATTCCCTCAGGCCTTGATCTTTCACAGTTTGAAAAAGCCTTATCAAAGAAAGATTCGCGTGAAGAACTCGATCTTCCTCAGGACAAATTAATTATTGGATTGATCGGCAGGTTTGATCCGCACAAAGGTCAGGTTTTGTTGTTGGAAGCATTGTCCAAAATCGATGATCCCAACGCTTGTGTCTGTTTCTTGGGAGAGCCAACCAAGGAGTCAGGGCTGGAATACATGAATAAAATGCGTGCAATGATCCTTCAGTATAGCTTGCAGGACCGGGTATTTATTCGTCCCTTCAGAAAAGATATCTCGACATTCTTTAATGCTGTAGACGTTTTCGTTATGGCTTCGAAAGCAGAAACATTCGGGATGGTAACGATCGAATCCATGGCATGCGGAACTCCCGTAATTGCTTCAAATGCCGGTGGAAGTCCCGAGATTCTTGACAACGGAAAATTCGGAATTTTGTTCAAACCACTTGATTCTGAAAGTCTAGCAAATAAAATAGAATATTTCAGAAGGCATAACCGAAAGTTCGATCCGGAAGCACTAAGAAATGAATCCAAGAAATACGATCATCATTTGGTTTGTGAGAAGGTTGAAGTTGCTTTAGGTCTGGTATAGAGCAAAAATATCCGGACACGAAATTTGTTCCGCGCTATTTTTGAAAAACAACCTCATCATAAGGAACTCGGAACCGAGGTCCCCAAATACCTTCTTCAGTTCCTTTGCCAACGGATATGATCATGTTTATTTCAGCACCGATTGGAAGACCAAGTGATTTTCTCACGCGCCATTTATCGAAACCTTCCATGGGGCACGAATGAAATCCTTCGGCTGCAATGGATAGCATGAATGTTTGAGCGGCGAGCGCACAACTTTTATGAACGGTAACACGCTGATCGGCATTGCCTCCCATTCGAACGAACGGTTTCCTTAAGCCCATAAAAAAACAGATTGATCGTCTTAATAGCCCTAGAAAACCAAATGGGTCTTTCATATAAGCAAAAGGCATCGCTTTGCCGTAGTAATCGAGCCCTCTTTTTGCAAGTGTATGATGCTGACCTTCCGTACTTTCTTTGATGCGGTCATAGTTCCATTTTGCACGTTTTGACCAAAGGTCTCGACGGGTTACAAAAACAACCATCTCCTGTGCAGTTTTTGCAGCTGACTGATTGAGGCAATAAGGTGCGAACTCCTTTTTCTTTTCGTCTGTGTGGATCCAGTAAAATTCCCATAGTTGCATATTGCTGCTGTTTGGGGAAAGTATTGCCCTTTCGATACTTTTACGAATCACCTCCTCAGGGACTGTGATTTCCGGATCGAATTTCCTGTTCGAACGGCGAAAATCGATAATATTTTGAAATTCTGTTGAATACATGAGCTTAAATTAAGTTGATTTGACACTTTTCTTCGTAACATATCTGTAATAAGCTAGTCTTATCGAGATCTATAAGATCTGATCGCAAGATGTCGTGTTTCTTTTTTGAAAACTCCTTCAGCAACCTTCCTTCGCAAAATCGTCTTAAATGCATGTCGCTTTCGAGGATTAGTCCTGGTACAGTTCGCAGATTTCCGTCTTCATTTTTAGCTGCCATTGTGAAGTAACATGAATTTGTATGGGTTATTGTCCCTGACTTCGGATTTAATGCCTCGACACGTATGCCGATTATCATCGTAGTATTGCCAACATAATTGACGGAAGCTTTCAGCGAAACAAGTTCACCAACCTCTACAGGATGCAGGAATTCTACACCATCAACCGCGACTGTCACACAGTAACCGCCAGAATGCTGAGATGCACACACATAGGCAACTTTATCCATTAAGGATAGCAGTATTCCTCCATGAACCTTTCCTCCGAAATTTGCATAGGAAGGGATCATTAATTCAGTAAGTGTTGTTTCTGATTCGCTTACCCGCTTGTAACTCTCACTCATGGATATTCTTGATTTATAAAAGGTAGAAACGTTTCAATGTGTCTAAAGATATCTCTTTTGGAATTTAGAACTTCCTGCGAAGTGGTTTTTTTCTTTAGTTTTGTTCCGTTCGTCTTGACAATAGTATGCTCTCGAAAAAATCAAAATACGCTATTAAAGCTCTTGTGTGTCTTGCCAGACATTGTGACGAAAAGACGCCACTCAAGATTTCTACTATTTCGGAGGAAGAAAATATTCCAAGGAAATTCCTTGAAGCAATTCTAGTCGAGCTCAGAAATAATGGATTAGTTTATAGTCGAATGGGAGCTAATGGGGGGTATGTTTTAGCTAAACATCCGGAAGAGATCGTACTTAGTCATGTGATAAGGATCTCCGGAGGGCCGATCGCTATGTTGCCTTGTGTCAGTTTGAACTTCTATGAGCGATGTGAAGAGTGCCCTATTGAAGCTGCCTGCGGCTTGCGAGATGTGGTACTGGAGGTGCGTGAAGCAACCATCAGGATACTTTCCAAGACTACACTTACAGATATTATCAAGCGTGAGGATCAGTTGAAAAACAAATTAGGTTTGAACTGATCTGAATTATATCTACTAAAAATATAGGAGTGTAATTATTTTGCAAATAATTAGAATATTTGGAATATGTGAATTAATTTTGCCGCCTAAACGTTTATCTCCTATAAATACCATAGGAGATAAGTGATAAGTATAAGGTTTTGATTCGATACTTGATTTTGCTCATAACGTTGGCAGTTAAGATTAGTGGGATTAATGCGCAAGAAAACTACAGAAAGAATCTGTGGAGTTCCATCATGATACGGAAGTCTGTTGGCAGTGATTTCTCGGTCACCGGCGATTTTGGTTACCGGAGTTGTGATCAATTTGTAAGAACCAGCAGAACGGCATTTGGAAGGTTGGTGTTGGAAAAGACTATATTTGATTTTCATTCTCTAGGAATAGGTTATGCTCTATTTGGCCATTACAAATCAGATTGGAGAATGGAATATAGGCCTTATTTACAGTATAGCTATCAGAGATCATTGAAAACGCTGCAACTGGGAATTAGATTTAGAAATGAATTTCGGTGTCTTGACGCAATTGCAGGACCATTAAACAGAACTCGATTACAAATTTCTTCTCGTTACAATGGATTCCATCAATTGTTTCAACCAGGAATTGCCGCAGAAGGTTTCTTTACACCGGGTAAGGAGCATTTTATTGAGCAGCGCTATACCATTTCTGTTTTCTCAAGATTGAATAATCGATTTACAAATCAGATATTTTATACTCTACAGAGACAATCCAAAATTGAACTGGATCAAAATATATTGGGCATACAATTACAGATTCACTTAGAATGACATTACCAATCAATACCATGCCTGTTCTGTTGAATTTGAAAGAATTCCCTATTCTGATCATTGGTGGCAGCGGCAAAAGCCCGGAAAATACTCGCGCAATTCTTAATCATTGTCCCATGATAAGAATTGTCGCAGAAAAGATCTCGGATGAGTTAAAGGAATTGACTGAAGAAAACAGGAATGTAGAATTGATAGAAAGCACTCTCACTGAAAAGCATTTAGAGGGTATACGATTGATTATTTCAACCATTAGTGATGATGAGTTTTCTGAATATGCGCGTGATCTCGCAAAGTCAAGAGGTATACTTTTCTCCTCATGTGAAGGATCAGAACCGCCCATTTTCTTAGGTTCGAATGATACCAAAGATGATCTTTTGATCGGGAATCCCGATAATTCAATGATCTATCCATTAATTTATGAGACAGATGAAGTCCTGGAGAATTTGTATGAAGACCCTTATAATGCGTCAGCAATAAAAAAGAATTTTTCGAACGCATCACGAATCGCATTGTCAGTTCCGGAAGCAAGGACCAAAGAAGAGAAGATTCTTGGCAGGGTAAAAAAAGCAAGTATATATTCTTTGGTCGTGATTTTATTGATGATAATTGGTCATTTGCTGTTTTCCTTGTTACCATATGATGATCCGTATCTGATAGTTCAGGATCTATTCGTCAACCTGGACAAGAACTTTTGGAAGTATGCTATGTTCGGGTTTATTGCTCAGATGATCGACGGTGCTTTGGGGATGGCTTATGGTGTTTCGGTAACGACATTTCTACTGGGTGCGGGAATTACCGGAATTACACCTGCAATAGCAAGCGCTAGTATGCACGCGTCAGAAATCTTCACAACAGGTTCGTCAAGCCTTGTATATATGAGATTTCGCAACATCAATATGAAATTATTCAGATCACTGGTTTGGCCTGGTTTGATAGGTGCTGTTCTTGGTGTCATTACCGTATCCTTCGTGAGTAAAGAATATTTCAACGTGATAAAACCGATGGTTGCCGTTTATACCCTAACTCTTGGAGTCATTATCATTTTGAGGGCTTTCAAAAAACCGAAGAAGCGAAAAAAGGTAAAGAACATTTATCCAATAGCATTTTCAGGTGGTTTTCTCGACAGTATAGGAGGTGGGGGATGGGGACCGATAGTCACAAGTTCACTACTAGCAGGTGGACGTCACTTGCGTTATGCTGTTGGATCAGCTCATTTGGCTAAGTTCTTTGTCGCCGTGGTCAGCACTGTAACCTTCTTTTTTATGATTGGACTGAGTCACTGGCAGGTTATAATCGGTCTTGTGATCGGAGGAATGATCGCAGCTCCGTTCTCAATTTATTTATCCAATAAAATTCCTATCAAGAAGGGCTTGCTCCTCGTGGGAATATTAATCATATCAATCAGTATCAGAACTTTAGTAAAAGTCATACTATGAATTTGAGCCAATTATCCAATCTTACTGCCGAGGAGCTATTAAAGAAGATAGCAGAGATTTATGGTTCCAAAGCAGCATTCTCGTCCAGTCTTAGCTGGGAGGATCAGGTGATAACGCATTATATTTTTACGAACGATCTGCCAATACGAGTTTTCACGCTTGATACTGGTCGCATCTTTCCAGAGACATACAGTGTGTTAAACAGTACCCGTATTCGTTACAAAAAAGAGATAGAAGTATACTTTCCTACAACTGACCAGGTTCAGAGACTAGTTACAGAAAAAGGGGCAAACAGTTTTTACGAATCGTTAGAAAATCGAAAGGAGTGTTGTTTCATTCGCAAAGTAGAGCCTTTGAATCGCGCTCTGCAAGGAGTTTCATGCTGGATAACCGGTATTCGAAGTGCGCACTCGGAGAACAGGAGTCAGCTGGCCGTGATTGAGTTCGATGAACATCGACAGATTCATAAGGTCAATCCATTGGCAAATTGGAGTCTGGAGGAGGTAAAAGCAGTAATTTCGCAGTACAATATCCCATATAACGTTCTGCATGACAGAGGTTTTGTGAGCATTGGATGTCAGCCATGTACCAGAGCAATAGGGGAAGGAGAGGATTTTAGGGCTGGACGTTGGTGGTGGGAGCAAAATGATAAGAAAGAATGCGGACTTCATACCTCATGATTCACTAATTTTGAAAATCTAATAGGAACAATGGATTATTTAGATCAACTAGAGGCGGAAGCAATTTATATTCTTCGCGAGGTTGCCGGACAATTTGACCGTCCGGCACTACTTTTTAGTGGTGGAAAGGATAGCATTTGTCTTGTGCATCTTGCAATAAAAGCATTCAGACCGGGGAAGTTTCCATTTCCGTTGGTACATGTAGATACAGGCCACAATTTTGAAGAAACGCTCACTTTTCGTGATGAACTGGCAGCAAAATTAGGTGAGCAACTCGTCGTTAGAAAGGTGGAAGACACCATCAAAGAGCGTAAATTACAGGATGGACGAGGAAAATTTCCGAGCCGAAATGGTCTGCAGACCTATACCCTGCTCGATGTGATCGAAGAGTTCGAATTTGATGCGTGTATTGGCGGAGCCCGTCGTGACGAAGAAAAAGCCAGAGCGAAAGAACGTATTTTCTCTGTTCGGGATGAGTTTGGTCAGTGGGACCCTAAGAAACAACGTCCGGAGTTATGGAATATTTACAACGGAAAGATCGATAAAGGAGAAAATGTGCGTGTCTTCCCAATCTCCAACTGGACAGAGCTCGATGTGTGGAACTATATCAAGCGCGAAAACATTGACATGCCTTCAATCTATTTCACCCATGAACGAGAGTGCATACTCACGGAGCATGGTCAGTTGATGAACACGAATGAATTCGTAACTATCGAGCCTTCGGACGTGATTGTAAAACGCAATGTACGTTACCGCACTGTGGGTGACATGACCTGTACTGCTGCGGTTGAAAGTGAAGCGTACTCGGTAGACGACATCATCGGAGAGATCAAGGAAACAAAGATTTCCGAACGCGGTGCCACGCGTATGGACGACCGGGTGAGCGAAGCGGCAATGGAAGACAGGAAGAAGGGGGGGTATTTTTAATTAATTCTGAATGATTAATTCGGAATTCGGAATTTACGAAATGGAATTACTAAGATTTTTTACAGCAGGAAATGTAGATGACGGTAAAAGCACTTTAATCGGGCGTTTATTGTATGACAGCAAGTCAATCTCTACGGATATTATAGAAACCTTGACACGCCAGAGTAAATCGACCGGTGTAGATACCGATATCGATCTGGCTTTGTTGACCGATGGATTGCGTGCTGAGCGCGAGCAAGGAATTACGATCGATGTTGCCTATAAATATTTCTCTACTGAGAAACGCAAGTTTATCATCGCAGATACACCGGGACATGCGCAATACACCAGAAACATGTTCACCGGAGCGTCTAATGCAGATCTAGCCATCATTCTTATCGATGCGAGAAACGGAATTACCGACCAAACAAAGCGTCACAGTATTATTTCCGGAATTCTCGGCATTCCGCACATCCTGATCTGCGTCAACAAAATGGACCTTGTAGAATACAGAGAAGAAGTATTTGAACAGATCAAGGCGGATTATCTGGAGTTTTCGAAACAGATCGGACTCAAAAAAATATCATTTATACCCGTTAGTGCATTAGCCGGAGATAATGTGGTGCATACGTCTGAAAAATTGAGCTGGTATAAGGAAGGTTCTTTGTTTGAGTTTCTTGAAAACCTAGAAATCGCCCACGAAGAGGATGAGCAAGAAGCGCGCTTTCAGGTGCAGTATGTGATCAGACCACAAACAGATGAGCTTCATGATTACCGCGGTTATGCGGGAAGTATCCTGAGTGGTACCTTGAGGAAAGGCGATAAAGTAGAGTTACTTCCACTCGAAGCTTCAACGACGATTGAAAAGATCGAAAAACATCAGCAAGAAGTCGAAGAGGCGCATGCAGGCGAACCTGTGGTAATTCACCTGAGCGAAGATTTTGATCTAAGTCGTGGAAGCAGCATTGTCAGAACATCAGAAGTGCCAAATGTAGAGAACATAATCGAAGCAACTCTCTGCTGGATGGATAACAAACCCTTCCAAAGTGGACAAAAATTACTCTTGCAACAAAACAGTTTCCGTTCAAAGGCCGTTATCAAGGAGGTAGATGCCACAATTGATATTCATTCGTTCGAAGACAAACCTTCAGATGGCACAATGAATTTGAATGAATTCTGCAAAGTAACTATCAAAACAGCAGACGCGATAAGCTATGATTCGTACAAAAAAAATCGCAAAACCGGAGCCTTCATTTTAATCAATGAGAACACCAACAATACTGTGGCCGCCGGAGTTTTCCTCGGATAGTCTTTCGAGTATATTTTCTGATTCTATGAGTGTTATTTGGCGGAAAAAACTGAAATTGCCACTATGATCAGAGAGATCCATGGAATAAGTAGGATAGCGGGGGAGTTAACTATCCCTCCATCAAAGAGTTATACTCAGCGAGTATTGGCCTGTTCCTTAATTAGCGACAAGTCAACGATTATTCATAGAATGGGTTTCTCTGATGATGAAACAGCAATACTGGAGTTAATCAAGGAAGCTGGTGCCGATCTTTTTATCGATGGCGAAACACTGCGGGTTAAAGGAGAAGGATTTAATCCAAAAACGTTGCTTGAACTTAACTGCAATGAATCAGGCTTGGGAGCCAGAATGATGACACCAATCCTTGCGAATTCAAATCATCGCATAATACTTAATGGCAAAGGAACGCTTCTGAGGCGGACTATGAAAATTTTTGATGAGGTCCTACCCAAAATGAATGTAGATTTTCATTCCAATGACAGCCGATTACCATTCAACATACTTGGGCCATTAAAACCGGTGTCCCTTGAAATTGACGGATCTATTAGTTCACAATTCATTACCGGCATAATATTAGGGTATGTGGCTTCCCCGTTATTACGAGAGGAGATTTTAACGGTAAGAAATCCGATGAGCATTCCTTATATTGAATTGACGATCGAAATTCTGTCCCTTTTTGGTGTTGACCTTAAATTCGAAGACAACAAGATCAAGTTTTCGGGTCCATATCAGATGCGAAATACCGAAGTTACAATAGAAGGTGACTGGAGCAGCGGAGCATTTATACTCGTAGCGGCTGCTTTGGGTGGGGATGTTACGGTGAAAGGTCTAACTATTAATTCAAGTCAAGCTGACAAACGAGTACTCGATGCCTTAAAGGATTTTGGGGCGGGCCTAATTATAACCGATCAATTTGTACGCGCTTTTTCAAATGAGAAAAGACCATTTACTTTTGATGCAACGCATTGTCCGGATCTTTTTCCTCCCTTAGCGGTTTTGGCTTCATACGCGGCAGGTGAATCGAGAATTAAAGGATTAGGAAGGTTAACACATAAGGAAAGCAACCGCGCCCTGACAATTCGTTCGGAATTAAAAAAAATGGGGGCGGATATTCTTTTTGCCGGAGATGAGATGATTATCCGCGGTGTATCGGAAATGAAAGGTACTACCATAGATTCTCATGGAGACCATCGGATTGCAATGGCAGCATCAATTATGGGACTATTTGCGTCGGGTAGTACATACATACAGCATTCTGAAGCGGTTAATAAGTCCTTTCCTAAATTTTATGATTTCTTAGCTCGACTCACTCAGGAATAGGATAAGCTATGCGTCGGGATGCTCTGAACCAGCTGAGTAAATTAGTTTTTGGATCTTCACTTTAGATTTCCAGGATTTTATGTCTCTTTCAAAGGCTAGCGCTTCGGATTTTGTCTCGAATTTGCGATCAAACACAACTGCCCAGTCTGATGATCGATTTGTAAAACCTTTGTTCTTGTTATTGTGTTTTCGGAGGCGTGACGAAAGGTCAGATGTGCAACCGATATTGTATTTGTCCACTGATTTCGAAAAGAGGATATAGGTATTGTACATGGAGCAGGTATTCAAACCCCCGACCCTCCCGATTGCTATGCGTCGGGATGCTCTGAACCAGCTGAGCAAATTAGTTTTTGGATCTTCACTTTAGATTTCCAGGATTTTATGTCTCGTTCAAAGGCTAGCGCTTCGTATTTTGTCTCTAATTTGCGATCAAACACAACTTCCCAGTCTGACGATCGATTTGTAAAACCTTTGTTCTTGTTATTGTGTTTTCGGAGGCGTGACGAAAGGTCAGATGTGCAACCGATATAGTATTTGTCCACTGATTTCGAAAAGAGGATATAGGTAATGTACATGGAGCAGGTATTCAAAAAAAAAGCCTCACATAAATGTGAGGCTTTTTGTGGGAGATGAGGGGTTCGAACCCCCGACCCCCTGCTTGTAAGGCAGGTGCTCTGAACCAGCTGAGCTAATCTCCCAATATTTCAAACTTCAAACTGATCCGACCCTCCCGATTATTGTACATCGGGATGCTCTGAATCAGCTGAGCTAATCTTTCGTTTGGTGCAAAAACCTCGATCGGTTTTCTTATTGCGAGTGCAAAGATAAATGTGTTTTTCTTTTTAACAAGGGATTAATAGAAAAAAATCAAAAAAAATCACTGATCAAAAAGAAACTGCCGAATACCAGTATTGTATCTGTCTTATTTGCAATAGATTGTACATCACGAATAGCATCCTTGATATTGTCATGGACTTTTGGATGCGATGCTAGTTCCAATGATAGTACTTCGAGTTCTTTTTTATTCAGACTTCGTTGATTGGAGAAGTGGCATAAATTCAATGATGCATCTTCCGGAAAGCTATTGACGATTTCCCTGTAATTCTTGTCAGCGCTGCTTCCATAGATCAAATGCAACTTGCCTTTATTGATAGAGCGAAGGCTATCCAATGTTTTTCGAATGCCATCTTCGTTGTGTGAGACGTCCAAAATGGTTAGTGGTGCTTTTGAGATCACCTGCATTCTTCCAAAAAAACCAGTATTTTTTGAAAGATTATTGATTCCTTCGGTAATGTTTGCAGGTGTTATATTGAAACGTGATTTGTTCAATTCACTGATTGCGGTCAATACGGTTTGTAGATTTTTCTGTTGATAATCACCTATTAATGGACTTTTGAATGATTGATCTGAGGCATGTTCCTCTGAAAAAATAATTTTAGCGTTGTGTTCTGCACTGATTCGTTCAAACACCGTTTTGGTTTCGGGAACCGCCTCTCCAATTATAACAGGAGTATTTTTCTTGATAATCCCGGCCTTTTCTCTGGCGATAGAATCCAGCGTATTACCCAGGAATTGTGTGTGTTCCATTGAGATATTCGTAATAATGGACAAGATCGGTTGAATTATGTTCGTTGCGTCCAGTCTTCCACCCAAACCTGTTTCGATGACTGCTATATTGCACTTACGTTCCTTGAAATGAACGAGGGCCATGACAAATGTGATCTCAAAGAAGGAAGGTTCTATCTTCAATTTGAGGTGACGAACTTTATTGCAGAAAGAAATAACACTTTCTTCCGGGATCATATTGCCATTCACCCTGATCCGTTCTCTGAAGTCTATGATGTGAGGTGAAGTGAAAAGGCCACATGTTTGACCGGACTCAGTGAGGATCGATGCAAGCATGGATGATGTTGAACCTTTGCCATTCGTTCCCGCAACATGAACAAAGTTGAGATCATTCTGGGGATCATCAAATAGTTTGCACAATTCACGAACGTTGACAAGATCAGGTTTATATGCCTGTGAACCGATTTGCTGATAAGAGGGGAATTGCTTGAACAACCAATCAATAGCTTGGCTATAGTCTTTATGTGGCATTGATCTTAACTGTCAGGTATACTGAAACAAGACCAGCTCCCTTATCTTTGTTGTATTTCACCTGATTTTTAACTGCAGAGATTACCTGATTGATTATTCGTTGATCGGTCGTGGTAGTTTTGGAGGTGATATTACTGGCACTCACAACATCTCCATTCTCATTTACAGTCAATTTAAGGTGGATCGTAACATTTACATCTGTTTTGATTTGATCGACTTGAGGATCATTCAAGCGGACACGGCCATCACCATTGCCACCACCTCCGGGTCCTTCACCAATCGTTCCTGAATCATTTCCAAACTTCCCACCTTTTCCGCCACCTTTACCACCACCGCTACCGCCATCTCCGAATGGATTATTAGAAGCCTGTGTAGTGGAGCTGGTGTTATTACTGTTCGGAGCAGTATTATTTGTTGACTGTCCGGTGTTGGTTTGTGTTTTTGGATTTTTCGGTTTTGTAAGTACCTGCTGAGTTTGTGGTTGAGGTTCAGAAACCACAGGATCATTAGTTGGTGTACCACCACCTTGTCCTCCGGCTTCCACTACCAAATTCTTCAACTCGATCTCATCGATCGTAGTTTCGGTCTTAACGGGGATGTCCCTCGGCGGTGGATCTGCCATTAGAATCTCTGTGAAATACAGATACAAAAAAAGCAACAGCATCACGACAAAGGCTGCGAGAATACCTTTACGTTTATCAAGTTCGTTTACTACAGGAAGTGTTGCCATAATTCGGTTTTATTTCTCGTAAGACAATACAGGATCCCAGGAATTCGCCTGTGCAAGTGCCAATACGTTAAATACTGCTTCGTAACTCGCTTTACGATGTCCTGCGATCTTAAGTTTCAGTTTACCCGATTTGTCAACGGCTGAAGCTGTCAATTCCTTGATCTCTTCAAATTCCATCGGCTGTTCCAAAGAACCTCCGGGCATAACCACGTAGCGGTTATCTTCTGTTATGATCACAGTCGCTTCAACCGGATCCGTTACTGGTTTTATATCTTCTTTTGCTTCCGGCAGATCAATTGGAGTTTGATTGTTTGACATCAAACTCATGATGATGAAGAAGATCAAAAGAAGAAAGATAAGGTCAGTCATGGAGGCCATTCCCCATTCTGCCTTGACTTTATTTCTTGAACTGAAATCCATGGTCGCTTATTTTGAAGGCGTGTGAAGAAAATCCGTGAATTCCAATGCTGTGTTTTCCATCTGGTAGATAACCTTTCCGATCATTGATTGAAGGTGATTATGTCCCATAAACGCGATGATACCTACAATCAATCCTGCAACTGTTGTGATCATCGCTGTCATGATACCCGGTGCGATTACCTTTAGTTCAAGAGTTGCTGAATTCTCAAGATCGATGAATACCACAACCATACCGATCACCGTACCAAGGAACCCAAGCATTGGTCCAGCTCCGGATGCTGTAGCGAGAAAGGAAATACGTTGCTCTAAACGCAAAACCTCCAGTTTTCCAGTGTTTTCGATCGCTGCAGTGATCGTTTCCATCGGTTTGCCCAGACGTTCGATCGCCTTTTCAAGAATACGTGCCGATGGACTAGTTGATCGGCCGCAAAACTCCTTCGCTTGCTCAACTTTTCCATCTTTCAGATATTCTTTGATCTTTGCCATGAAATCTGCTTCTGCTTTGCTTGCTCTGCGGATAGCTAGCCATCTTTCGACAAAGATGAAAATGACATAACCGAACATAAGTACCAATAATAGGTTCACCAACCAACCAATTCCTGCATTTGAATCCTGTAAAATTTCCCATACAGGAACTTCTTTAACGCCTGTTGTCGGTGCTGCTGCTTCTCCTTGAGCAGAGATCTGTAGTAAACTAAAAAAACTCATAATTCTCTAACGTTTTGTTTTTAAATAAATTGCTAGGCGATCAGCAGGAATGCTCCGATTCCACCGATATAACCCAACAGTGCCAATAAAGTTATATTTTTCAGGTACCAAAAAAATGTAATCTTTTCCATTCCCATCGCTACAACACCTGCTGCTGAACCGATGATCAGCATGGATCCTCCCGTTCCTGCTGCATATGCAATAAAATGCCATACATTGGCATCCGGGGCATCAGTGAACATTCCAATACTTGCTGCGACTAAGGGAACATTATCAATAATTGCTGAACTCACACCCAGAAGAGAGACAAAAACATTCTCTGGAATTACTGCATTTACGTCTTGTCCGAAATTAAAGATCAGACCTAATGATTCCATTGCTGCAACCGTCATCAAAATCCCAAGGAAGAAAAGAACTGATGGCATTTCAATACGGGAAAGCGCTTTCATAGTTGGACCCTTGTGATCGTGTGGATTGTTGT
>JBKCJG010000023.1:0-3523 GCA_046301895.1 Flavobacteriia bacterium | reverse complement strand
CTGATCATGTACACGCCTGTGTTCAGGTTTGTCATGTCAACATCGAACTCAAGGTTCTCATAGTCTTCGAACGATCCTGCATAAACAGTCTTCACCAGTTTGCCCATCATGTCGTACATGGCAACAGAGTAGTTACCTGCTTTCGTCAACGTAACAGATACCGTTGTTGTATTCGCTGTCGGATTTGGATAAGCAACCAACGCTGCTGCCAACACATCTGCTTCCATGTTCTTAGCCGCTGGTGCCGCACATGCTGCTGCAAGCTCTCCGCATTCACCCAACTGACATCCGATAGCAAGGTGTGCAGGTACTGCTGATGCATCGATACAGATCGTGTGTGCATTCGCAGGGTTACCCGGAGGAACCTGACACATCTGAACTTTCTGGATGCTGCTGTTTCCTGCGTAGCACGTAACGTCTACAACACAGATCGAAAGTTGATCAGAAGCAGTACATCCGTTCGCGTCAACTACTGAAACAGTGTATGATTCATTGCTTGTTGGACATGCTGTAAGGGATGTTCCTATTCCACCGCCTGAAGCAGTTGACGTCCAGGAAACTGAATATGCAGGTGTTCCGCCATTCACTGTTGCGTTAAGGTCTGCACATGACATTGGTCCGTATCCGAAGAATACAGTCTCATCTGATCCCGCGTCAATAGTCAACACAGCAGGCTGTGTGATATCGATCGTTGTCGAAGCTGAACATCCGTTCGCGTCAACTACATCATACGTGTATGATCCAGCCGGCACTGTATAAGATCCTGCATCGTCCACCGAGTAAGGGGTTACACCTCCTGAAGTTAACACAGTAACGTCTGATGTTTGACCATTACAAAGAATTGCAGTATTCGTTGCTGAAATGTTCACCTTTGTTGGCTCAACAAGAACAACTCCGTCAGTTGCAGTACATCCGTTTGCGTCAGTTACCGTCACTGAGTAAGATCCTGCTCCAAGACCTGAAAGATCCTCAGAAGATGATCCGTTGTCCCAGCTGTAGCTGTATCCTGCAACTCCACCATTCGCAGTTGCATCAACACTACCGTCCGTAGATCCGAAACAGCTCACTCCGTATCCGTTGTAATTCGAACCGTTCAATGTCACAGAAAGTGCCGCCGGTTGAGAAATCGTGAATGTTGAAGTCGTGCTGCCGCAACCGTTTGTTGCAGTAAGGGTATATGTTCCAGCCATTACATTCGAAATATCCTCTGTTGCAGCTCCATTTGACCAGGAGTATGCAATAGGACTACTTCCAACTGCTGTAACATCAATACTACCGTTAGATGCTCCATTACATGTAACATTTGTATTAGTACCCGAAATAGAAACCGGTGTACACGCTCTTAAACGAACATCATCGATGCGATAAAAATAATTAGTAGTACCTGAATTTGCCGCATAAGCCGATTGTGAAAAACGAATTCTGAGGTTCGAAACAGATGGGATTGTACCTGTCGCTACTATTAACTGCCAAGAAGTATTATTGACATGAGGCGTTGATAACTGTGTCCAATTTGTACCATCAGAACTAACTTCCAACTTAAAATTAGTAAGTAGGAATGCTGCATCCGAACTACCTCTTCTTGCATAAAAGGAAAGTTCAATATTCGTCAATGTGGTCGTATTGACACCCTCTATCATAAAAAAACCACCATTTCTTGACAAGAATGCATGATTCCCGGCACTCAAGCTTCCCTGGCTGTCACTATTGTTGCGGATCGAGGCATTAGCTGAAACAGATCCGGTCATGGTAAAGAGATCATTATCAAAACGGTTTTGTTGCTCCCAGAAAGAAATTGCATTGTTATTTGCGGCCGGTGCACCAGTAGCATCGCCCATTGTTTCATTGAATGTTTGTGCATTCAAGGATGTACTTCCCAATAGTAAAAGAATGAAGGGAGTCATCCATTTTTTTGTAGTCATTTTCATAGATTAACTGTTTATATTGTGTAGGCACAAAAATCTCTCGTTTCTATTAAAAATCAGTTAATCTCAAATTAAGGTTTTAGAAGATTACATTAAATTTTGACCCTTAACAACTGATGAACCATTCCCCGAAAAACAAAGCCATACAATCTCATCAACCGCGAAATGCAAATCGCATTAACCTGACTTGTTTTCCTTATCACAGGAGGAGAAGTTGTCATACGAAATTTGTACAAGTAACATCGAAGGTATTGTATAATGACAAAAAAAACCGGCTAACCGATGGGTTAGCCGGTTCAAAGAACCTTAACTATTTATCAGTTCTTCATCACGCGGATGTTCTCGATCTTCTGATCACCATTCGATACGCTGATCATGTACACGCCTGTGTTCAGGTTTGTCATGTCAACATCGAACTCTAGGTTCTCATACTCTTCGAACGATCCTGCATAAACAGTCTTCACCAGTTTGCCCATCATGTCGTACATCTCAACAGAGTAGTTACCTGCTTTTGTCAAGGTAACCGAAATAGTTGTTGTGTTCTCTGTTGGGTTTGGATAAGCAGTCAATGCTGCTGAAAGTAGATCTGCTTCCATGTTCTTCGCCGCAGGACCTGAACAAGCTGCTGCAAGTTCACCGCATGCTCCAAGCTGACATCCGATCGCAAGGTGAGCCGGCACTGCGTTTGCATCTACACAGATCGTGTGAGCATTTGCTGGGTTACCCGGAGGAATCTGGCACATCTCTACTTTCTGAATGCTGCTGTTACCTGCATAGCACGTTACATCAACCACACAGATCGAAAGTTGGTCTGAAGCTGTACATCCGTTAGCATCTACAACTGAAACAGTGTAAGACTCATTGCTTGTTGGACACGCTGTGTAAGCAGATCCTACTCCACCACCTGAAGCGGTTGAAGTCCAAACAACTGAATAAGCAGGAGTTCCACCATTCACAGTTGCATTCAGGTCAGCGCACTGCATTGGTCCGTATCCAAGGAATACTGTCTCATCAGATCCTGCGTCAACAGTTAACAACGCAGGCTGAGTGATATCGATCGTAGTTGAAGCTGAACATCCGTTCGCGTCCTCAACGTTGTATGTGTAAGTTCCTGCAGGAACAGAGTATACTCCTGCTTCATCCACTATGTATGGATTCACTCCACCCCATGTTGTGACAGTTACGTCTGAATTACCACCGTTACATGCGATCGCTGTGTTCGTAGCAGAGATGTTCACCTTTGTTGGCTCAGCGAGAACTACTGTCTCACCAGCTGTACATCCGTTCGCATCTGTAACAGTCACAGAGTATGAACCAGCTGCCAATCCTGAAAGATCTTCAGAGGTTGATCCGTTGCTCCAGCTATAGCTGTAACCACCTACTCCTCCGTTTGCAGTTGCATCTGCACTACCGTCAGTGCTCTGGAAACAGCTCACACCGTATCCGTTGTAATTAGATGCCACCACTCCTACAGTAAGTACTGTCGGCTCAGTGATCGTTGCACTTGCAGATGCAGTACATCCGTTTGCATCTGTAACTGTGTAGTTGTAGCTTCCTGCAGATAGACCAGCATTGTTTCCAGTTCCTGAATAAGGAGC
>JBKCJG010000022.1:0-17878 GCA_046301895.1 Flavobacteriia bacterium | reverse complement strand
CCGACAAAGACCTTCGGATCGAACGACAAGCTGGCAAGATCGCGGGCGAATCGCATCAAGTCGGAGTTGGAAACCTATTTTGCAAGCAAAGGAATGAAGACGAAGGTAACGGTGAAGGTCGTATCGGCAGTGGTAGCAGGTCCTAAGTACGATGGAGACTTCGAGAATCAGGCGAAGTACCGTGACTATCAGTTCATCGAACTGAAGACAGAATAAGAAATAAATTATCTAAAAGAGATATAGAAACCGCCCCGAACATGAGTTTATCAAAGAAGGGCGGTTTTTTATTTATCATATGATTTCATCAGAACCTTCCAGACTTCCTGTGCAGCTTTGTCCCAGCTGAACTCAAGACTTCTCTCCAACCCCTTAGTTGAAAGGGAAGCTTTGATTTGAACATCTGATGTTATACGTTTCATTTTTTCAGCGATATCCGACACATCGAATGGATCGCAATACATTGCCGCATCTCCTGCGACTTCCGGCAGTGAAGTTCTGTTTCCGGATAGAATTGGTGTTCCACATTTCATGGCTTCGACCAATGGGATACCAAACCCTTCGAAATAGGAGACATATGTGAATAGATCAGCACTTGCCATTACTCTGGAAAGTTCATTTGGAGAAAGATGCCCTGTAAAGCGGATCGAATCTTCAATTTCATCAGAGAGTTCGAATTCTTCAGTAAAGTTCTTCCAAAGTGATTCACCCACGATAAGCAATCGGATAGGGCTATCATTAAGTTGCTTAAAAAGCGAGAATGCTTCGATTAAACGCTTAACATTTTTTCTTGGGTGAATAGCTCCAACAAACAGAAAATAGGGGTTTCCCAGCGTATATTTTTCTCTTACTTTTTCCTTTTCTTTTTCCGCTAGAGGTCTAAAAACATTGGATACTCCGTTCCAGATAGCAGTGATCTTTTCCGAGTTTATATCGTAGGTTCTTGAAATATCCTCTTTCGAATAATTCGATACGGTGATGATATGACTTGCCTTTGCAGCAAACTTTGGAAAAAAATAGCGCAGATAAGCTCGTGCAGAAAAAGGAAGGTCTTTAGGGAAATGCTCGAAATTAATATCATGTATGACGCCAACCTGCGGTACCTTTGAACCTAATGAAAGATATCCATCCGGAGAGAAAAAAAGATCGATCTTGTATTTTTTCAACGCGCTTCTTATACCTATTTCAAACCAGTAAATAAATAAAAAGGGATGTCTTGCCGGCGGAGAAATGACAACAGGGATTACATTAGCACCAAACACGAATTTTTTTTCAAAGGGACGGTCGAAAAAGAAGTAGAACTCATGTTCAGGATGTTGTTCCGTTATGCGTCTACAGATCTCGTATGTGTACCATCCAAACCCTTCCATCTTTGTTGGAAGCAGAAAACGGGTATTAATGCCGATACGCAAGTTAACGTTAGAAATTTAATATGTAATTGAAACGCTTTTCCTGAGCAATTGTTGTAGCGGGGCCGTGCCCGCAATACACCACCGTATCGTCCGGAAGCTGGAACATGACCTCATGGATTGACTTCTTGAGTACCTCTATGTTTCCTCCCGGAAGATCAACGCGCCCAAAACTGCCGCTAAAAAGAACATCACCGTTGATTACAAACTTGTTCTCAGCGTTGTAGAAAACAATATGACCGGGAGCATGGCCCGGGGTGAAGAACACTTTTAATCGGATGTCACCGAATTCCAATTCTTCTCCGCCTTTAAGGAGTTGCGATGGTTCGGGAGATGTCTCATAGCCCTGAAATCCGTATAAGTGAGCGTAACTGTCAACGGAACGTAGTGTTTGAACATCCAACTCATGTGCAAAATGCGCTACATTGTAAGTTCTCAACACATACGCATTGCCCAAAACATGGTCGACATGTGAGTGCGTGCTCAGAAGAGCCTTCACTGTAAGATCATTCTTTTCAATAAAATTTGACAGTTCCTGTTGCTCGAAACGCTCGTAACAACCTGGATCGATGATTACGCAATTACCCATTGCGTCCACAAGGACATAGGTGTTTTCCTGGAATGGATTGAAGTTAAATGTATGTACAGTAATCTCCATATTGCAATTATCTGCAAAGGTAAGCGATAATTTGATAGAAGGAGTTAGGCATTGTTTTTGTCATGCAATGTTATATTTGAACTTAAATTCTTGAAATCATGAAATACGCGGTTTTTTTCCTTCTTTGTGCAGTTCTTATCAGTTGTGGTACGAAAGTGCCTTATACGAATGATGTACGCGACGAGTTCGCACTGGATACAGACAAGCAATTAAGAAAAGTTCAGTTCTACACATCAGCAACGATCATTCTTGAAAAGAGCAAGGAGTCCGGAAATCAGGGGACCTCAGATGACGGGGCTTTAGTTACGAACAGTAGTAAAACTGAAGACCGAGTTATTATCCCGGTCAACACGAAATGCGTATTCGATGGATTTGGACCCAATGGTGAGCTTGCTTTGCGTTTTGAGGTGGGAGTTGGTAAAACAATCTCTTTTGCAGTCCGGCCGAACATGACGTCAGGGAAATATTACCTTGTTGCAGATTGGACTCAGGAGAAAGGTGGGAAGCTAACTTATGGTAATGAAACGTATTATGCGGGTTCGTCAAGCGGTAATGCATATCTGATGGTAGTATTGAAGAAACTGCAGAAAACCAAACGCAAGGACAGAGTTGTAAGAGGTATGAAGGTATAAGCAAAGGGACTCGAAAGGGTCCCTTTTTTTATTCATGTAAATTTAACACACCTTTAAAGGGGATTTTACCATAGAATCATGAAATTTGATCAATGAATCTCATAAACCGTGAACTCAGTTGGCTGTCTTTCAATGAAAGAGTGCTGCAGGAGGCATTAGATCCTAATGTACCTCTTGTGGAGAGGATGCGTTTTTTAGGGATCTATTCGAACAATATGGACGAATTCTACCGGGTAAGGGTCGCAAACCTGCGTAGAATGATAGCCGTGAAAAAGAGACACGTTGACGGTTTTAGTGGATCACCTACGGAGTTGTATAGCGAGATTCGCAGGGTTGTTATGAAACAACAGGACAAGTTCGAACTGGCATATCAAAAGATTGTAAATGAGCTTGCTCTCAAGAATATTTTCCATCTTGACGAGTCATCTGTAAGTGACAGGCAGTATGCGGAATTGAAGACATACTTCAATAAAGAGCTGAAACATGCAATTACTCCGGTTATGCTGGATAAAAAAACACCCTTCCCGCGTTTGAAGGATTCCGGTATCTATCTTGCTATCAGAATGGTTTCCGAAAACAACCGAAGGGTAAAATTTGCAATGATCCAGATTCCTCAGGAATTTCCGAGATTTTATAGGATCAAAGAGAAGGAAACTGAAAATGTCATTCTTATCGATGATATTATTCGCTTGAACCTTAAGAACATTTTCTCGATCTTCCCTTTTGATTCAATTGAGGCCTACACATTCAAATTCACGCGTGATGCGGAGCTCGACCTGGATGATGACATTTCCGTCTCTTTCCTCGAGAAGATCGAAAAAAGTCTAAAACAGCGTAAAAAGGGACATCCTGTCCGATTTGTATACGATGAGAAAATGCCAAAGGACCTAATGGATCATTTGTTAAGTGCCCTAAATCTCAAGTTTGGAGTGAATACGATTCCTGGGGGGAAGTACCATAACTTCAAAGATTTCATCTCTTTCCCAAGCTTTGAGACATCGGATTTTTTATATCAGCCACAGCCACCAAAAACACATTCTGATCTGGAGGGAAAGAGGAGTCTGATAAAAGCCATCCTTGAAAAGGATATCATCCTTCATTTTCCGTATCAAAAATTTGATTACGTGGTCGACCTGCTCAGGGAAGCTGCTATCGATCCAAAGGTGACTTCCATTAAGATCAATGTTTATAGGGTAGCAAGAAATTCACAGGTAATGAATGCTTTGATGGCAGCCGTCTATAATGGAAAGAATGTAACCGTTGTATTGGAATTGCGTGCTCGATTTGATGAGGAGAACAATGTTGAATGGGCGACAATTCTTAAGGAAAATGGTGCAAAGGTTGTATACGGCATACCTGAATTCAAGGTGCATTCGAAGCTGTTGCAGATCGCCAGAGTTGAGAATCGCCAGGAACAACTTATTACCTATGTAGGAACGGGTAACTTCAATGAACGATCGGCTTTGATCTATAGCGATCTTGCTTTGCTCACTGCAGATTCATCTATCTCCAAGGAGGTCAAAAAGGTTTTTCGTCTTTTGGAGAACAATCTGGAAAGAGGGATCTTTAAAGAATTGCTCGTCTCACCGTTCAATACACGAAGAAAGATCGTTTCAATGATCGATGGAGAGATCAAAAATGCCAAAAAGAAACTACCTTCATCCATCAGGGTAAAGCTGAACAATTTGACCGACAAGAAAATGATCGAGAAATTGTACGAAGCCAGCAGGGCGGGTGTGAAGATCGAAATGATTATCCGAGGCATTTGCTGTTTGATCCCGGGGGTGAAAGGATTGAGTGAAAACATAACAGTGATCAGTATTGTAGACCGTTATTTGGAACATTCACGTTTTATGATCTTTCACAACAATGGGAAACCCATCTATTATCTGACCAGTGCAGACTGGATGGAGAGGAACCTGGATAATCGTATTGAAGTCGGAGTTCCGTTAAAGAACGAAATTGTTCAGAGAGAGATAGATACCATATTTGATTATCAATGGCGGGGAAGTGTAAAATCAAGACTGATCCGAAAGGATCTCAAGAATCTGTATCGAAAATTGTCTGGACAACCCTTCCATGCTCAAGTGAGGCTTTATGAGCATTATGCAGAATTGGCTGCTGCTATTATTTCACATAAATAGAAATTGCTTTGCTCTTGTCAAGGGATACTGATGCGCTTTGAAAAGAAGGCGCGCTGAAAGTCTCCCTGGCATTGTTGGAAAATCCATATTTTTCGGTTGGTATTCCTAACATGTTCTTGTCCATGATCCCGTTCTTGTTCTTATCATGGTAAACAGCTACAGCGTACTCCCCCTTCGGCAGGTCATCAAAAGTAACCTTCGCGATCTTGTTCTCGATCTCCACAACCTTGCCCCGGTATTGCTTATTCATCACAGGAAAATCATCTGTCGGGCGATAGATCCCGACAAAGGCCTTCCCTTCATTCGATGAAAAGCCATTTACCTGCACTGTAAGATCGAATTTTCCATTCGTGTTGAAAGACGTAAATGAATAAACGAAGATTACTAAGCTAATTGATCGGAAGAACATACATCTAAAACAAAACAGTGATTAAAAAGTTCAAGGTAGTTCAATTCGGACATCATGTATCTCGTGTTGATTTTTCGCAGATGGCTCTATATCTCGGAGCCTTTTCATGATCAACAACGAAAGTACCCCCAGAACTATTGCGTAAAAGGCAAATTTGACTAAAAAACGCTTGTTCTTTTTGGGGGATCTGAACTGACTGAGATTTACCCGTCTTCGCTCTTCCATGGGTTAAAATTAATTCAAATAATATTACCTTTGAATTCAATGAACAAGGATAAGCCAATTTTGATTAGCGGGGGCGCCGGATATATCGGATCGCATACTGTTGTTGAACTGTCAAAAGCCGGTTATTATCCCGTCATTGTTGACGATTTTCGTAATGCCAATAGAACCGTAATTGCTGGGATGGCTGCACTCTTGGGATATGACCCTGAAATAGCAGAGGTAGATGTTTGTGACAGGGGAAGTCTCGAAAGTATTTTTCAGAAATATAAGTTCAAAGGAATCATTCATTTCGCAGCATACAAAGCGGTGGGAGAGTCCGTTCAGGAACCGTTGAAATATTATCACAACAATATCGGAGGATTGGTTTCGCTGTGTGAACTTGCTTTGAAGTATGGTGTTTTGAATTTCGTTTTCTCCTCCTCATGCACTGTTTATGGAGAGCCGCTTGGGCTAAAAGAAGTGAATGAAGATAGCCCCAAGGGCATTCCAAACTCACCATACGGAAACACGAAATTGATCGGTGAGCAGATCCTGATCGACCTGCAGAAAGCGAGGGCCGATTTTAAAGTGATCAACCTTCGTTATTTTAATCCGGTCGGGGCGCACCCTTCTGGCCTCATAGGAGAGTTTCCACTCGGAAGACCAAGTAATCTTCTGCCCTTTGTGACACAGACAGCAATGGGGAAGCATGAATATCTGACTGTTTTTGGGAATGATTATCCAACGCCGGATGGGACCTGTATTCGCGATTACATCCATGTTTGCGATCTTTCTGATGCACACGTAAAAGCGTTGGAGTACCTGATGGAAACCCAACACCCTTGTCTTGAGGCGATCAATATAGGAACCGGAAAAGGAACCAGTATTTTGGAAGTCATTAATTTGTTCGAAGAGCGAACCGCTCAAAAATTGAACTGGAAATATGGTCCGCGAAGAGAAGGAGATGTTGTTGAGATCTATGCTAATACCAAGAAGTCCGGCAATATTTTAGGATGGACTCCAAAGTATACGGTCTCTGATGCAATTGTTCATGCCTGGGAATGGGAGAAAAAATTGAGTGTACATGCTTAAGAAGATCTGCACAGTTCTAGTGATGCTGTTCCCTTTAATAAGCTGGGGTCAGTACAACAACGAGGAGTATATTGCATCCCGTTTTAAGCCAGGATTTATGTGGTTCTACACGGGATTGAGACCTGCGCAACCTGAAAAGGTAAGAAGGTATGACCGCCTGATATTCGATATTACCTACAATGACTGGAATGGTGATTTGAAAAGTTTCAAGAACGATTGGAAGTCGATCGGATTGAATACGAGTCTGATGTTCGATATTCCGATTACAAAGGGTAATACCATTTCCTTCGGAACAGGTTTGACACATTCTCTGTTCAGGATCAGTTCTACCGGACATTATTTTGCTCCTGATTCGTTACACCGCTTTACCACCCACACCGCTGAAGTTAACAATGGTTTCGTTCCGGTGCCGGATCGTTACTTGTGCGGTAATGGATTAGGTATTCCTCTTGAGTTCCGTTTCAGAACAAAAGGATGGAAGCATTTCAAGGTTCATGCAGGCGGTAGGGTAGGATATCAGTTCAATATTTATTCAAAGGCCATAACCGAAGGTTTGGACGGAGACATCATCGAAAAGTTCTACAATTTCCCCGATGTCAATAGATTGACCTATTCTGCACATATTCGCATGGGTATCAGGAATTGGGCACTCTACGCGTCCTATAATTTTAACAGTCTGTTTTCCGATAACAATAGTGTTGATCTCAAATTGATCCAGTTTGGTTTGACGGTCTCGCTGTTCTGATATGCTGTTCATTGATACTCATACTCATTTATTTTCTCCTTCTTTTGATGAAGACAGACCTGATGTCATAAAAAGGGCTCTTCAGGCAGGAGTGGAAGTGATGTTGCTGCCAAATATTGATATTGAGTCGATCGGTCCAATGTACGAGTTAAGTGCTCAATACCCCGAAAATTGTTTTCCGATGATGGGATTACATCCCGGTTCGGTTGATGCTGACTGGGAAAAGAAGCTGGAAGTAATCCGTCAGCACCTGTTTTCCAAAAAGAATTTTGCCGTTGGAGAGATCGGGATGGACCTGTATTGGGACAAGACCTTCAAGGATCAGCAAGCCGAAGCATTTCGCTTACAGATCTCCTGGGCGAAAGAGTTGAGTTTACCAATTGTTATCCATGCGCGCGAGGCCTTCAACGAGATCTTCGAGATAGTAGATGATCTCTATGATGATACCCTGACAGGTGTATTTCATTGTTTCACGGGAACGGTTGATCAGGCTAAGAAGATCGCTGAATACGGCGGATTCAAATTGGGGATCGGTGGAGTACTGACCTATAAGAAATCAGGGCTGGATGAAGTGATAAAGCATCTATCCCTCGATATAATGATCCTCGAAACAGACTCACCTTACCTTCCGCCTACTCCTCATCGAGGGAAGCGAAACGAAAGCGCTTATCTCTTGCACGTTGCCGAAAAGCTTGCCGAGGTGAAAGGCATGACCCTAAAAGAGGTAGCTGATGCAACCTCACTAAATGCTAAAAGTCTATTCAAACTGAACTGATATGCAGAAAGTAAAACCACAGATCCTGATCATCTACACAGGCGGAACCATCGGAATGATCAAAGATGCTGAAACAGGTCAATTGAGGAGTTTTGATTTCAATCATATTTACAAGCACGTACCTGAAGTACATCGCTTGAACGTTGAATTGACGACCGTAAGTTTCGTAGAGCCGATCGATTCTTCTGAAATGAATCCGCTGCGATGGACACAAATGGCTCAACTTGTCAGGGATAATTACGATAAATACGATGGATTTGTGATCCTGCATGGCTCAGACACGATGGCATTCTCGGCCTCTGCATTGAGTTTTATGTTGCAGGGATTGAAAAAACCGGTGATCTTTACAGGATCCCAGTTACCGATCGGTACGATCCGCACGGACGGAAAAGAGAACCTGATCACAGCGATCGAGATTGCAGCCGACCGAACTGGAGAAGGACAACCTGTCGTTCAGGAGGTTGCCGTGTATTTTGAATATTCACTCTACCGCGGAAACAGAAGTTCGAAGGTTTCAGCCAATCAGTTCGAAGCGTTTAGTTCACCGAATTATCCTGAACTGGCAGTTGCGGGTGTGAACATCGAATACAACATGGATAAAGTGTTTCGCTCTAAGATCGAGGAATTGACCTATTTACCGAACATGAGCAGCCGTGTAGGCCTTTTAAAGATATATCCCGGGTTCCCTGCAGAAGCCTACAAGAGTTTGTTCGACCGTTCACTGACGGATGCGATCGTTCTTGAAACCTTTGGCGCAGGGAATGCACCGAGTGATCATGCCTTCAGAAAACTGGTAGGACATTACATCGAAGATGGCGGGATCATTCTCAATACCACACAGTGTAGTTCAGGTGCTGTGCAACAAGGAAAATACGAAACAAGTTCCTTCTTTTCGAAGATCGGTGTGATCAGCGGAAGAGATCTGACAACCGAAGCGGCCTTGACCAAAATGATGCACTTACTGGCAAACACAAACAGCCGAGAAGAGATCATCCAATCGTTGGAAAAGGATATCTGCGGAGAGATGACAGCTTAGGTTATTTCTTTTTTGCTCTCCTCTTCCCCTCATTGAAGACAAGACCGAAGAATCCGGTGTGTGAACCTTTGGAAATTGACCCAAGTATTCCAAGATTGAGGTCATAAGCATACCCGAATCTGAATTTTTTAAGCAGGTCATAATTCACTGAAAAGGACAGATCCTCACTTGTTCTGTATGTCACTCCGGCACCAATCTTGCCTTTCCAAAGAATCAAGAGGTTAAGATCAGCGACGGTCTTAATAAGATCTGTCATGACAAAAGCTTGTGGTTTCAATTGAAATCCGTTTTCATTCCCTAAGATATAGTCTGTCATGAGTACAACATGTGTTGACTCTTTATAACCTCCAATCCGGGAAGCCGTCAATTGAGTAGCACTTAAAGAAAGGTTCATCTTTTTTGAGCTGTATGATATACCCAGGTCACCGGTAAATCCTGTTTCATTGAATGATTGAGGTAATGCAGGGTCCGTTCCGGTTGTTGGTGGAACCCAATCCCCGTCAAAGCTATAATTATTAAATCCTGCAGCAAGTCCAAATGATAAAATGCCTTCTTTTTTTGTTTTTATCTGGTAGCTATAATTGAATTTAGTTTTATTTAGCTCGCTGGATCCGATGGTTTCATGCATATACGTAAAGCCCAAGCCTCCCTTCAATTTCTTAATGTTTGTCGCGTAGCCTAGCAATTGTGTCACAGGAGCACCGTCCACACCCACCCATTGCCATCGGCCTATTGTAGTGATCAAATGCTTGTAATTCAACCCGGTTATTGCCGGATTATAATACGTTTTTGCATTCCAGAACTGTGAAAAAAGAGGTTCCTGTTGGGCAAGAGAAGTTAGGTTGATAATGAAAAAACTGAGAGTGAAAATTGATCTGCGCATTGACATTGTTATTTTAAGTTAAAGATAGCTGAAAATAAATTAGTCTTTTTTGAGAGAGAGGAAGAGATTATTTCTTGATCTGAGACGGGAGACGTTTAAAACACCTCCCTACTCTCGTACCTCGATCAGTTGGTCTTTTTTCATGTACTTTCGCTTGAAAGTAAACTTTCAGCTTAGTGCATAAAAAAATCCCAAGTGTTTTAAGCTTGGGATCTGTTTTGCAGAGAGGAAGAGATTCGAACTCTCGATACGGTTACCCGTATACTACCTTTCCAGGGTAGCTCCTTCAACCACTCGGACACCTCTCTGTTTCGTGGGTTGCGAAAATAATAAAAAAAATTCAGTTTCAAGGATGTCATTTCTTTTGTGCCCTTTTTTCGATAATTTCGCAACATGCAGAATTTCGAGATTATCAACCCTACCCGAATCATTTTTGGAAAGGATCAGTTGGAGCGATTACCGCAGCTCCTCCATGAGTTTTCAACGTCAAAAAAGATCCTCCTGGCTTATGGTGGGGGAAGTATAAAATCCACTGGACTTTTCAATAAGATCATGGTTCATCTGAAGGACTTTGAAGTAACCGAGTTCGGCGGCATTGAAGCGAACCCACAATTTTCAACGCTGATGAAGGGAGTGGAGCTGGCCAGACAAAAAGGGATCGACTTCATTCTTGCAGTTGGTGGAGGTTCCGTGATCGACGGTGTCAAGTTCATGACAGGTGCCTTCCATTACAAAGGGGACTCCTGGGATGTATTGGATCGGAAAGAGAGTTGTGTTTTCGAGAATGCCTTGCCGTTCGGAACAATCCTCACATTGCCTGCAACCGGCTCTGAAGCGAATAGCGGTGCTGTGATCAGTCGCGATGAGATCAAGGAAAAACGTACCATGGGTGGACCTCTATTCTTCCCGAAATTTTCGTTCTGTGACCCAACGGTTGTTGCGACGCTTCCAAAAAAACAGATAGCTAATGGGATCGTGGATGCATTCATGCACACACTGGAACAATACTTGACGTATCCAACTGACAACTTATTGCAGGAGCGTCAGGCTGAAGCGATCCTTACCACGTTGATCGAGATCGGTCCTGAAGTACTGGAATATCCGAACAATTATAAGGCTGCATCAAACCTGATGTGGTGCGCGACACATGCCTTGAACGGTAATTTGAGATGCGGGGTTCCGACTGATTGGGCAACCCATATGATCGGCCATGAGTTAACGGCGATCTATGGCATCGATCACGCACGAACGCTAGCGATCATAGGGCCTAGATTGTTCGAAAATCAGCTTGAGAACAAAAAGGAAAAACTGGTGCAATACGGAAAAAGGGTATGGAGCCTGAGCGGATCATCAGAGGAGATTGCTAAAGGTGCCATTGAACGAACAGAATCGTTTTTTCATTCCCTTGGAATCCACACACATATTTCTGATTATTCTTCTGATACGGCTCATATTGCTGAAGTTATCCGTGGGCGTTTTGAAAAAAGAGGTTGGGTTGCAATGGGTGAGCGTCAGGCGATCACAACGGATGATGTACAGTCGATTGTAAACAATGCGATCTGATGGCACTCAGTCCGATCTTTAAGATCAGGAAGGAGGCGACACCGGGCTTGCTGGATCTGTTGACCTCGACTACACTCGGTACCAACGGAGCCAAATACAAGCATCTGGATACCAGCCAGCGGATTTTTCAAGCCGATGATCCAATCTTTCTCTCCATGGAAAGGAACAAAAAGGTGATTGGAAATGTGACCTTTTGCCGAAGAGGCGAGTTTTGGTACGTTCGGTATTTCGCCTTTTCATCTTTTGTACAGGCAGGCAATGTGAAGAAAACTCAGGACAAAGGTCAGTCGTTTTTGAAGCGGGAATTGAACCAGTTCTTCGATGAGGTTTTTGAAGGGAAACATTCTGAAAATCCGGTTCATTCAATGTACGCGTACATCGATCCGAAGAATGACCGCAGCAAATGGATGAGCGAGAATTTTGGCTTTTCGGTCATTGCTCAACTTGCGACCCAAAGTTATAGCCGTGTGTCACCAAAAGCTTCCAAACGCCTGTCGATCGTGCAGGATTGGAATGAGATCCGTCTTCTTGTTGAACAGAATTATGGTAAACATCATTACTTTTTGACTACACATGCGGAAAAACCACCGTTTTACGTTATAAAAGATGAATTAGGAGAGATAATAGCCTGTACGCGTGTAACAAGGGTACATTGGGAGATTGTTCGCTTACCCGGTAAATGGGGAGGATTCCTGACAAAAATGATCCCGTATATTCCTCTTTTGAACCGACTGATAAAGCCAAAGAACCATACCTTTCTGGTTCCTGAAACTGTTTGTGTGAAAGATAACGACCCGAAGATCCTGGACGAGTTATTCTCCGGTATTCTGCACAAGGAAGGGCTTCACCTGATCTTGTGGTGGATAGATAGTAAGGATCCCCTTTATGTATCTCTACAACACAGGGTTGGTTGGGGATTGTTGAATAAGATCATTGGAGTTGCTCCGGTGGATGTCGTGGAACGAACAGCCCAAAAAGGTTCCGAAAGAAATACCGCACCAGTATTTGTGACAGCCTACGATATGGTTTAGCGACAAATAACAAATGACAATTGACAATTGACAATTGAAGGTCTATATTTGCGCTATGAAATACCTGATCGTTGGACTGGGAAATCCGGGGGATAAGTACACAGAAACCAGGCATAACATTGGTTTCAAAGTGGTTGAATCTTTTGTGAAGGAGCAAGGCGGGAGTTTTGCGCTTAACAAACAGGCCGAGCTGGCCGAAGTAAAGTTTAAAGGTAGAACGATTGTCGTGATCAAACCGACTACTTATATGAATCTTTCAGGAAAGGCAGTAAACTACTGGATGCAGGCTGAAAAGATCCCGAGAGAGAATATCCTTGTAATCACCGATGATATAGCGCTTCCTTTCGGGAAATTAAGAATGAAAGGAAAGGGAAGCGATGGTGGGCATAACGGATTGAAAGATATACAGGCGACGCTTAATTCTCAGGAATATGCTCGCGTTAGATTTGGAGTAGGGAGTGATTTTCACAAAGGTCAACAAGCTGATTACGTCCTTGGGGATTGGAGCTCAGAAGAAAAGGAATCACTCTTGGAAAGGATCAAGATCGCTACCGAATTCATCAAAGGGTTTACCACTATTGGTCTGGCAATGACAATGACAAACTGGAACAATAAATGAATAAAATCCCATTATGGGATTAAATTCCAAAATAAATCCCATAATGGGAAAATGGACATAGTTTATGGTAACATTAACATGCTTTAAATCAGGACAAAAGGTTATAGGGTATGATTATTGCTTACGACAAATTTTTAATTTAGCTTAACAACTGAAGCCGCTTATGAAAACAGTAGTACCTTTTTTACTTTTTTTCACTTTTTCCTCTTATCTTGCTTTCGGTCAAACTTCGGGAATGATCGTTGAACCGGCAACAGGTTCTTCTGCTCTCATTTTGGATCCGAATGCAGATGGTTATGTTTCATCCTCCACATCAGGATTCAATGGGGATGATCAAACAAATAATGAATTACCCTGGCAAACACTAATTCCGGCAGGATCTGAGCCTAGTTCTGATGTACAGAACGGTCCCAACTGCGGATTTACTGATTTTGTAGAATCAACCGTTGGCGGAATTGATCCAGTGTTTCATTTATCAAACGGAACCAACTGGCTCTTTCGTTTCAGAATGGCCAGTATCAGTCCGAATGCCAAGTCTTATTCAATACTTGTTGACATAGATAATCTTATCGGTCCAAGCGATGATTGTTATCTGCCTGGGGTGAATCCTGGATTTGAAATGGAAATTGTGCTTGCTACAAAGTTCGGTGTTAGGATTTATGATCACCGATTGCCATGTGGTTCAAATCTCGTGGCATCATACGGGGTCGATCGAATTCAAAAATCAATTGCGGCATCCAATGTTTGCTCGGCGATAAACTTTTTTTTGGAGACTTATGTCGACTGGTCTGATATAACTGCACAGTTTGGAGTTGATGAAAATACAGTGATGCGCTATGCGATTGTGGACAACATGGCTGCGGACAAATCAACGATTTGCAACCCTTCTTCAGCTTCGGATATCGGAGGTGTTGATGACAATGCATGTGGAAACCTTGAATCCTGCTTTACTCAAATCGTTATTCTTCAGCCGGGCTGTGCACCGTCTGCGCCATCTGCATGTACTTTTTCCGACTGCCCTACAATCAATGGCCTTCCGCTTTCGGTTGGTGTTACAAGCGTCAGTTTAACAACCACCGAGACCACTGGGGTTCTAAGAGTCTATATAAACGGGACGCTCGCAGGTTCGCAGGTAGTGAATGCAGGAGCCGGAACCTATTCTGTGACAATAAGTCCCGCACTGGCAGCAAATGATGAGGTAACAGCCACGGCACAAGCCACTGGTGAGGTGGAGTCCGGAACCAACTGTAACAATGCTCAGGTGGCTGGTGCTACGTGCACTGATCCACCAACAAACATTTTTCAATGTAATGCAGGTAAAGCATTTCGGGGTACCGCACCTACAGGGTCCATCGTACGTTTGTATAATGCAAACGGCGTGTTACAGATTCCGACCTCAGGAACCTTGTTTACAGCCGGAACTCCAAATACAATCACTGCAAATGGAGTCGGACTAACGGCACCCGAAAACTTTTTATGGAAGTGTTCAGGCACTGGTGAAACAAGCAGTTGTACAGCGGGAGGTGGGCCTTGCATCAATGACGGGAACTATTACATTACTGCTCAGCTGCCTGGTCAATGTGAATCTTCACCGGTGTGGTTCTGCTTAGGACTCACAGGCTCTACCAGCGTACCGAACATCATTACTGCTATCTCCAGTTCCACGTTAACGGTAACCGGTAATCTTGCCGGAAATATTGCTGATAACAACGGGGTGTCCATTTACCTGTACGTTAACAGCAGTCAGGTCGGTACTGCCACCACAACAAATAATACAGGTGACTGGACGATCAATGTGCCTGCCGGAACGTTTTCCCCATGTGATGAGGTATACGTTGTTGCTGCAAAAAATACTGCGACTGCGCTTTGTCCTTCACTAAGTCCTGTGATTACAGTTACCGGCGGAGTGAGCGCTACCCCGGTTATCAACCAACCTATTTGTGGAACAGCGACTTCTGTAAGTGGAACTTCTTCAGAATCAAACGGTGCGACAGTTACGTTGTACCAGGGTACGGGAACAACGACAGTTTTAGGAACAGCGATTGTTTCAGGAGGTACGTGGGAAGTAACAGGACTATCTATTGCACCCGGAACAACTATTACAGCTCGAGTTCAAAACACCGACCTTTGCGAATCACAAAGTGTTGCCTCAGCAAGTGTAACGATTGGGGCGCTTTATACCAACACGGCCACGATTAGTCCAAACCCCGTATCTGAAACGGATTTAACAGTAAGCGGTTCAGGAACACCTGGAGATATCATAACGTTATTAAACGACGGATGGCCGGTTTATCTGGACTATGCAGAATCTACACCTGCCGTTACGGTCGTGAATGGTTCGGGTAGTTGGAGTGTATCTCTGATCGATGCAGGAATCTTCTATGCCGGCGGTGAATTAACGATTGTTTCAAGTTCTGGTTCCGGTTGTCCTTCTGCACCCAATGACCCAACACCAATAGTTTGTGTTCCTCCAACGCTTACACTAACCGTAAATCCGGATGCTGTTTCGATCTGTACGGGAAGCGCGGCAACGAACATTCAAGTTGTGAATTCGCAAGCCGGTGTGATCTACCAGCTTTACAACAATAATCTTGCAGAAAACACCGGAAATTCCCTACTTGGAAATGGTGGAACATTAACGCTTTCTACGGCTACGTTAAATGCTTCAGCAGTAATTTCCGTAATCGCCATCAAGTCACCATACAACGGAGATTGTACGGCAACATTGAATGAAACTGTTAATGTCAGTGTGTTGAGCGCACCGACAATCTCCCTCGGATCAACATCCAATCCGCTCTCCTGTGGTGGAAATAATGGAACAATAACAATTAACGGCCTGTTCAATAATACAAACTATACGGTCAATTATAATTTTAACGGTGCTCCCGCTTCAGCCACGATCACTTCTAATGCCTCAGGATCGATAACGATTGGTGGACTTTCTGCAGGAACCTACACGAACATTTCTGCAACTTCCTCAGGATGCAGCTCGGCTAATTCACTTGCAGGACCAATCGTTTTGATAGATCCTACCGTTCCGAATGCACCGGTAATTGGTTCAACTATACAACCTACCTGCATCCTTACTACCGGTAGTGTCTCAATTTCAGGGTTGCCATCCGGTAGCTGGATCATCAATCCTGGCGCTATTGCTGGATCCGGTGCAACTACAACCATTTCAGGCCTATCTGCCGGAGGCACTTTTAATTTTAGTGTAACTGAAGCGCTGACAGGTTGCATTTCAGCAGCTTCATCTCCTGTTTCAATAAATAGTGTACCTAACCCGCCGGTTAATCCGACAGCAAGTGTTACCGCGCATCCGACATGTACAACACCTACTGGAACGATCGCAGTAACTGCTCCAACAGGTGCAAGCATCGTTTACAGTGTGGATGGAACAACGTACCAAGCGAGTGGAACATTCTCTGGACTTACTCCGGGATCTTATAATGTTACAGCGAAGGATAACAGCACGGGTTGTGAATCTTCTGCGACTGTATTAGCGGTAAATGCAGTTCCGGGCACTCCTGCCACTCCTACGGCTGGAATAACAGTACTACCAACCTGTGCCGTTCCTTCAGCTACTATTGTGATCACGGCTCCATCCGGTCCAACTATTTCTTATAGTATTGATGGAATTAATTATCAGGTAAGTGGTACGTTCACTAATGTTACTCCGGGAGCAACTTATTCGATAACGGCTTTTGATAATCTTACTTCCTGTATTTCTAGTCCACCTTTGTCTCTGGTGGTGGCTCCGACCCCAAATTGTTCGCCGGTTGCCAATGATAATACAACAACCACGACTGAGGACACTCCGGTAACAGTGAACGTTACGACGAATGATACGGATTCAGACGGCACGATCAACGCCTCTACGGTAGATCTTGATCCAACGACACCGGGTCAGCAGACAACAGTAACGACACCGGATGGAACCTGGTCAGTGGACGGTTCGGGTAACGTGACGTTTACGCCTGCATCCGACTTCAACGGAAGTGCAACGATTGACTATACCGTAAACGACAACAGCGGCGGTACATCAAATGTGGCGAGCATAACGGTAACAGTAAGTCCTGTGAATGATATTCCTGTTGTTGACAATGAAGTCCATGTTACAGGTTTTGATACTCCTGTTAGTGGGGATCTTACAGACAGCGGTGACTTTGATGTTGACGGTAATCTTGTGGTGAATACCATTCCGGTTAGCGGCCCTAGCAATGGTGAGATTATTATAAATTCGGATGGAACATATACCTACACCCCTGATAGCGGATTTACGTGATCGGACACTGTAATTGTAGAATTATGCGATGATGGGACACCACCTCCTTCATTCTGTGTATATGATACTATATTCATTTTAGTCGATGGATGTTTGAATGACCCTATTGCTGACTGTGATGGCGACGGTGTAACAAACGGTACGGAAGTAGCTGACGGAACAAATCCAAATGATCCATGTAGCTTGCTTATCGCATCTCAGACAGTAGCTCCTGATGCAGCATGGGGAACATTGGATTGTGACAACGACGGCTTGACGAATGACGAAGAAGCAGCTGAAGGCACCGATCCTTTCGATCCGGACACGGATGGTGATGGCGTTCTGGATGGTACGGAAGTAGCTGACGGAACAAATCCAAATGATCCATGTAGCTTGCTTATCGCATCTCAGACAGTA
>JBKCJG010000021.1:0-6945 GCA_046301895.1 Flavobacteriia bacterium | reverse complement strand
ATCTTGGAGCCCTTGCCTTGTTTGTAATCGGTTCAACCCGAGGTAGAGATTTAGTAGGACAATGGGGATATAAAAAAAGTATTGTATTCGGTCTTCTATTTTCAGCTTTAGGGGCAATTGTTATGATATTATCAGTTTACGCAGATCTCTTTTCAGGTATGCTCTTTGGGTTTTTTGTAGTTGCACTAGGTTTTTCATTGCAACAGACTTCTGCAAATCCTTTTATGATCTCGTTAGGGGATGAGTCGACAGGAACAAGTCGCATTAGTCTAGGTGGTGGTATCAATAGTTTAGGAACAACGATTGGTCCTTTGATTGTAGCATTGGCACTGTTTGGCTCAGCCGCTGCTGTCGACCCGAAAGTTTATGCCACATTAAGTATGGATAAGGTTAATATGCTTTATGCTTGTGTCGCAGTGCTTTTCATAGCAATCGCAGTGCTTTTTGGTTTCTCAAAAAAGTTACCTAATGGAATAAGGGTTGAAAAAACAGAAAGATCAAAAAAAGCCATATTCACTCTTGCAGTTATAACTGCTTTGCTGATTGCCTGTTTTGTCCCTGTTTTTAATAGTTACTACCAAGAATCTGCGAACAAGGATTTAATCCAATTGAAACATGATTTAGAGCAAGTTTCATTAGATGAACAGGGTAATCCCATTAATACAATGAATTCGACACAAATTAATACTGAGAAGGCAATTCAAAGCGAAATCGATAAAATTAAAAAACCCATTGAACAGCAAAGAATAAATTGGCTGTCTGCCGGCTTACTTGTGATCGTTGGTGGTTTGTTAGTTGCATTTGCTGCCGGTAAGAAGCAGAAGACCGGTTGGGGAGCGATGCAATACCCACAGTTGACTCTGGGAATGTTGGCGATCTTCGTATATGTCGGTGTGGAAGTAGCGATCGGAAGTAATCTTGGTGAATTGTTGAAACAGGAAAAGTTTGGTGGATACGAGTCATCTCAGATCGCACCGTTTATTGCCATGTTTTGGGGAAGTTTGATGATCGGACGCTGGGCCGGAGCCATCAATGCCTTCGACTTGAGCAGAACGACCAAGCAGGTTCTGCGTTTTATTGTTCCGCTGGTTGCATTCGGTGTTGTACTAGGTCTTACCAAAGTGGCAGGTTATGATGTTCAGCCGCTGTACTGGTATATTCTCTGCGTTGTGGTGCAGATCATCGCTTTTTTTGTTACGAACGATCGCCCTGCATTGACCCTGGGAGTATTTGGGATCTTAGGTGTTGCAGCGATGGTTATCGGACTTACTTCATCAGGCATCTATGCGGTGTATGCATTCCTGAGCGGCGGACTTTTCTGCTCGATCATGTGGCCTGCGATCTTTTCGCTGTCATTGGCTGGTTTGGGTAAATACCAGTCGCAAGGATCAGCCTTCCTGGTGATGATGATCCTGGGTGGAGCCATCATTCCACCGATCCAGGGGAAATTGTCGGATGTGATCGGGATACAGCCATCCTTTGTTGTGGGTGTGGTCTGTTTTGCGTATTTAGCTTTCTTTGCGTTATACGTAAGGTCGATCCTGAAGGGTCAAGGAATATCGTTCGATGAAAAAGTAGAGGGAGGTCATTAAGGTTGTTGGGACTTGCCCATGGAACAACCGTCACAAGTTGTATCTTTTTTATAGAAACGCTGATAAACTTGCCAACCGAGATAGGCGCAGGCTCCGGTAATGGATAATATGACAAGGATCATTTGCATCAGCTTAGTACGTTAAATGCGATCATGGCTCCCAGATAGGCTAAAACTCCCATAAAAGCGATCTGAATGAGTGGCCATTTCCAGCTCTTTGTCTCGCGTTTTACAACAGCAAGGGTTGCCATACATTGCATTGCAAAAACATAAAAGATCATAAGTGAAACTCCGGAAGCCATTGTATATACCGGCGTGCCATCCGCTCGCTTTTCCAGGCGTAAACGGTCGATCAATCTGCGGTTTTTATCGCCGTCATCATGTACGGCATAAATCGTAGCCAATGAGCCTACAAAAACTTCCCGAGCGGCAAATGATGTTATCAGTGAAATACCGATCTTCCAGTCATAACCAAGAGGCTCGATTACCGGTTCAATCCCTTTCCCGAGCATGCCTATATAGGAGTTTTCGAGTTTGGCCGATGCCACCATTCCTTCCGTTTCATCAGCAGAAAGGTGCAATTCCTTTGCTTTTAGTTCTGCTTTTGCTGCAGCACGGAGCATTTTTTCTCCCGGTCCAAAAGTCGCCAATGCCCACAGAATAATAGCAATAGAAAGTATCACTTTTCCGGCGTCAAGGACAAACACGCGCACCTTTTCCCAAACGGCGAGTCCAACATTGGGCCAGCGCGGACTCTTGTAGGTTGGTAATTCCAACAATAAGAATCCTTTTTCTTTCGAGTTGATGATGAATTTGAGAATAGCCGCGATGATCAAAGCGGAGACCAACCCAAGAGCATACAACCCGAAAAGGACCAAGCCCTGCAGGTTAAAGAAGCCAAGAACGGTCTCGTTTGGGATCACCAATGAAATAAGCAGGGTGTAAACAGGGATCCGTGCACTGCAACTCATAAGCGGGGCCACAAGGATGGTGATCATGCGTTCTTTCCAGTCCGCAATGGTGCGTGTTGACATAACGCCGGGAATGGCGCAGGCCACACTTGATAAGAGCGGAACAACGCTTTTACCATTCAACCCCATGGGACGCATTAGTCGATCCATAATGAACACAACGCGCGCCAGATAACCACTTTCTTCCAGAATGGAGATAAAAAAGAACAACAGAGCGATTTGTGGAACGAATACGACAACACCACCGATACCTGGAACGATCCCCTGACTGATCAGATCCGCGAATAGCCCTGAGGGCAGAGTGCTGCTTAACCAGGCACTCAGATGTGCAAATGAACCATCGATGAAGTCCATCGGAATTGCAGCAAACGCAAAGATGAATTGGAATACAACGAGAAGAATGGCAGCGAAGAAAAGGTATCCGAAAATCGGATGAACAAGGATCTTGTCGAGCCTGTGCTGTTCCCTGTTCCTTGAAGATGGCCCTTTTGTTTCTACATGTTGTATCACTGTTCGGATCAGCCCAAATCGCTGTTCGGCTTCTTCTTCTTGACCAAGAAGATCATCCGGGTCTTTCAAGCCGGCTAGTGGCAAAAAGGTTTCAGTGTTCTTGTCAGCTGAAATAAGCTCAACGGCCTTCAACAACCTGTCTCTGCCCAATCCAACTTTCGCAGTCGTTTCAATAACTATACTGCCGCGAAACACTTTTTCCAATTCTGGGACATTGATGCTTAATCCTTTTCCGGATGCTATGTCCGACATGTTTAAAACCAGTATCGTCGGGAAATGAAGGTCGTATATCTGAGTGAAAAGGAAGAGGTTTCGTTCCAGGTTCGATTCGTCCGCTACGACAACGACTAGATCAGGATAATCCGGGTGTTTTGGATTGGAAAGCACATCGTAAACAACCTTCTCGTCTTTCGAACGTGGATAGATACTGTAGGTTCCGGGAAAATCGATCAATGTATGTTCTTCTCCTTGCACGGTAAAGGTGCCGAATCTCTTGTCAACGGTTACACCCGGGAAATTGCCGACATGCTGGCGCAGTCCTGTGAGCATGTTGAACACTGAACTTTTGCCTGTATTCGGATTTCCAAGGAGGGCGATCTTCATGGGGCTAAAATTAGGCAAAAACTTCTTCTTTGCCGATCAGATCCACCTGGATCAGCGCTGCTTCGTCAAGCCGCAGGGATAAAATATAACCGTGAACATCAACGGCGATCGGATCTCCAAAAGGAGCCTTGAATAAAATTGTGATCTCCTTTCCTTTTACAATGCCCATTTCCATGAGTTTTGGCTTGAGGGCTGAAGACTCAATGGAGGTAACCGTTACAGTATGACCGGGCGCAATGACAGAAAGTGCTTTACTCATAGTTCCGAAGTAGACAAAAATAAGCGATTAGCAGGGTTGTCACACTACCTCTTTCGTGGTATTTTCAATTTATCTTGTTGGGAGCATTTACGATCAGCCACGGTCTTTCATGACAAGTCGTGCTGTCTGTCTTGTCTTCTGTTCCAGGAGTATATCCTTGTTTTTGGTTACACGGGCTACAGTCTCCGGATCATAATGGCGGATCGTTACCAGTTCCAGTCCTTCATTGTACCGGACCGCATAGGAATCACTGAACATGTCGATGATCTGCTGCGGATCCACTTTTTTACGATCGAGAAGGATCGAGAAGTCAAGGGCGGAGTTTTGCATCAGGTTGATCTTGGCATTTACGGCAGCCAGACGTCGGAATATATCGCTCAGGTTTTCTTCAACGATAAATGAAAAATCCTTCGTAGTAAAGGAAAAAAGTACCTGATCCATCTTAAAGATGAACGATGGGATCAAATGATCTTGAGCTGTGGATTCTTGTATTACCGTACCATCAGCCTTTGGATCGATGAAAGACTTTACATAAAGTGGGATACCCTTGTTCTGGAGCGGTTTGATCGTTTTTGGGTGTATAACTGAAGCACCGTAATAGGCTAGTTCGATGGCCTCTTTGAAGGAGATGCTGTCCAGTTTGATCGTGTTGTCAAACCATTTTGGATCGGCATTCAACATTCCGGGTACATCTTTCCAGATGGTAACGCTTTCTGCATTAGCACAGTATGCAAAGATCCCGGCGGTGTAATCGGAACCCTCCCTTCCAAGTGTTGTTGTAAAACCTTCCGGCGTGTGACCGATGAATCCCTGCGTAACCTGGATCGAAAGATGATCAAAATTGGGAACGAAGCGCGTTTGAATGAGCTCTTCTGTTTTCTTCCAGTCGACACTTCCTTCCTGGTAAGTATGGTCTGTGCGGATCAATTTTCGCGCATCTGCCCACGCGGCCGAATGGCCCTGTTCGAAGAGGAATGCTGCAACGATATGGGAGGAGATCAATTCACCCAGCGATACGATCTGATCATATTCGAACGAATAATTATCCGGGAACGGTTCGTTGTATCGATCGCGCAATTTTTCAAAGATGTCTTCGATCGTATTGTAAATAGCAAAATGTTTTTCCAGGAAAAGTTCTCCGAGTATGTTCATGTGAAATTCATACAGGTCGTCCACATGTCCCATGTATATTTTACGATCCCTTTCAAAAGATGCCTGTACGATCTCTTCCAGTTTATTGGTCGTTTTCCCCATGGCGGAGACCACAACTGTCAATTTTTCTCCTTCGAACATTGAAAGGATGCTCGAAACATTCCTTACAGCACTTGGGTCCTTGACGGATGCACCTCCGAACTTGAATACTTTCATTGAAAAATCATTTGAGGCAAAAATAGGATATTTGAACTGTACTAAACCTGTTGAGGCACTTCGAAATTCTTAACGAAACCAATGTTAATAAGTGCGCTTAACTCAATTTATCGGTAAGGATCCTCATTTCGATCACCGGTGAGATGCGTTCGTAAAGGATGTTGTACACTGCTTCAACAACCGGCATTTCCACATGATACTCTTTATTGATCTCAACAACACATTTCACGGCGTAATACCCTTCCGCGATCATATCCATTTCCAGCTGCGCTGTTTTCACAGAATATCCTTTCCCGATCATAAAACCGAATGTCCTGTTACGCGAGAACTTGGAGTAGGCTGTAACCAAAAGGTCACCAAGATAGGCACTGGACTTCACGTCGCGGTGGATCGGGCTCACTTCATCGATAAAATTCTCAATTTCCTGAATAGCATTGGAGATAAGAACAGATTGAAAGTTGTCGCCGTATCCGAGACCGGAGCAGATGCCGGCTGCCACTGCATACACGTTCTTAAGAACTGCCGAAAGTTCTGTTCCGAAAAGGTCATCTGAAACAGTCGTTTTGATGTACCTGCAACTCAGGAGATCAGCCATTTCTTGGGCATGGGCTTCATTCTGTGAGGCAATGGTCAGGTACGAAAGCCGTTCAAGTGCAACTTCCTCTGCGTGACAAGGACCGCAAATGATCCCGATCTTTTTGAACGGTGTTCCGAACGTATCGTGTATAAAATGGACCGGTATGGTATTGTGTTGTGGAACGATCCCTTTAACAGCTGAGAATACCACCTTGTCCTTCAGGATCTCTTTTGGGAAGTGCTCGAAGATACTTGTTAAAAAGGCCGATGGAGTGGCAATGATCACAATATCTGCCGGTTGAATGATCTCAACAAGGTCGGTACTGACATTGATCTTATTCAGGTCGAATTCAACAGACTGAAGATAATTGGGATTGTGTCTGTACTTCAGGATGTGGGCAACTGCTCCTTCATTGCGCATCCACCAGTTTACGCTATTCAGATTGTTACACAGGATCTTAACGAGTGCTGTGGCCCAGCTCCCGCCCCCAATTACGGCGATTCTTTTTTGATCCTTCATGAGGTACAAAGTTACAAAAGAATTTTAATGCTGTTTTTCATGTTGAATCGGATGGTACAACGAAAAATTCCCGCCAAAATGATCTCCCAAAATGAACAAAAATTTCCAAAAAGTGGAAAAAGAGAGTGCTCAAAAAAACTTAATAATCTGTAAGACAAGTACATACAAATAAGGTTTATAATTTGTTAAACCGCGCGTTACATGTGCCTAACAATAATGACTGCTACCAATTTGCTAAATAATTAACCCTTTACGAAATGAAAATGCGAACGAAAAAAATTCAAATACGTCCCTCTTTAAACGTTCTTTTGGTTTTTGGGCTACTGATACTAAATGCTAGAGCATTTGCTCAGCCTGCAAATGATGGGATTTGCGGTGCGGTTCCAATTACATGTGGATCCACAACGGCAGGAACAACTGTCAATGCTAACAACTCCGGAACGAATGAAGCGAACTTTTGTGGGGGATATGCACAAAACACTCCGGGGGTTTGGTATTCCTTTGCAGGGACGGGACAAACAGTTACATTCAGTTTGTGTGGTTCACC
>JBKCJG010000020.1:0-2391 GCA_046301895.1 Flavobacteriia bacterium | reverse complement strand
AACCGCAGCTTTTTTAAGAAACATTAGAAACGAAACAATGAAAAACGTATAGTATGTTTGAAGATCGTGATCTTATCGCTTGATCATTCGGTGAGTCTGTGCTGCACCTCCGGCTGTAGTAACCTGTACCAGATATGTACCGTTTGATAGGTCCTGTACATCCAGTTGAACCATCCCAGCTGTGTAAACACCTGTGCTGATGATCTTTCCGTTCAGATCGCTAAGGGTAAGTGTTGCCTCACCATCGATCGAAAGGTTAACTGTTACATAGTCTGTCGCAGGATTCGGGTAAACGCGCACTGCCATAGCTGATGTCGACTCCTCAACTCCTGCTGCAAGTGCTGGAGAACCATCCGCATCTGTTACACCAACCTGTGTGTTATTGTCAGTATCAACAGCGGATTCAAAATGAAGGGTAACAGTTTCTGTTGCCTGGCATCCGTTCGCATCCGTTACTGTGACTGCAAAGATACCCGCGCCCACTCCTGTTAAGTCTTCTGTCACAGAACCGTTGCTCCAAAGGTAGTTGTAAGAACCTGTTCCACCGTTTACTGTAAGATCTACAGTTCCGTTTGTCTGGTATGTTGGGTTAACGCTGCTCACTGCAAGTGTCAAAGCAGATGGTGCTGTGATCTCAAACGTTGCCGCGAATGTACAGCCTCCTGCATCTGTTACGTCTACTCGGTAAGCTCCGGCTGAAAGACCGCTCAGGTCTTCTGTCACTTCTCCACTTTCCCACTCGTAGCTGTATGGTGCTGTGCCTCCGTTCACCGTAAGATCGATCGATCCGTTGGAATCACCGTTGCAAAGTACGTTCTCAACTGTTGAAGTGTAAGAAAGCAACGTAACCTGCTCAAGGGTAACGGAACCGCTGGTTACACAACCGTTCGCATCGGTTACGGCATAGGTATAAACGCCCGGTACGTTGGTGATCATTTCCATTCCTGTTGATCCGTTAGACCATACAGCTGTGAAAGGTGCAACTCCCGATACAGCCTCAAGCTGGATCGCCTGGTCTGTGGTCTCACATCCCTTTCTGACGATCGCTCCGATCTCAAGTGTCGAGAAACTCAGTGCTAGCTGGATCGCTGATGTTGTGTTAAGACGCCCTGTTCCAATCGTACCAACATAGTTAGCGTTCAATGCATCGATGTTATCTGCGGATGTCTTTAGGATATACGTTAGATCCGCAGGTGACAAACATGGATTGATGGAAAGGATAAGTGCTGCTGTTCCGGAAACATAGGCTGCTGCATAAGAACTTCCTGTTCCGGTTACATAACTGCCGGAAGTACTGCTGATCGATACATCGTAGCCCGGTGCACAGATATCTACCTGTGAATTGTGCTGATGCGTGATCGATGGGTTCCCAGGAAAACGCTCGTGGTTGTCTTGTGGACCTACAGAAGAGACAGATAGTACGTGCTCGTATGATGCCGGATAAACAAGGTTGGAAGCACCACCGCATGTGGTTCCGTTTCCTGCTGAAGCGATAACCAATGATCCGTTGTTGTAAACCTCTGTGATCACATCCTGTGCATACTGACTGAATGTACAGCTGGATGCCCAGCTTGCGTTGATGATCTTTGCGCCTGAGTAAGATGCTGCAAGGATCTCATTGTAGTTCATTCCACGCAGTTGAAGCTGTGAGTTATAGCCTACTGAACTTTTTCCAACGGAGTTATTGGTTGCGCCTCCGGCTGTAATGGCAACGGCTGTTCCGTGTGCGATACTTGTTCCGGTCAACCCCTGTGTCATGTAAGTATACTTCCCTTGAAGTTCTTCGTGCTGAGGATCAAAGTTGGAATCAGTAATGGCGATAACAACGGAAGATGATCCTGTTGTATAGTTCCATGCTTCCTGTGCCTTGATCAGGTTAAGGGCATAATCGTTTTGAACAGATAAAAAGTAATCGTTCGGTGTAAACAAAACCTCATAGTGAGGACCGATCTCCGGTGAAACGAACACATCATGCTCACGTGCAACTGCCTGCAGAAGATCCTGCTCATCACATGAACAGTTGAGCTCATACACATCCTGCAATGCTGCTGTGCGAGATGCCGGAAAAGCCTTCTCGATAGAATGTATAGTGTACGTGGAGATCAGTGTGTTCACTTTTGAAGAAGAAGTCATCAACCTTCCTCCTACTGTTCCGATTGATAGATCTTGTGCAGATGGGATCTTAACCCATACACTCCCGGTCTGCTGACCGAATAAAGAACTGCTTGCCAGTGTAATTGCAAGTACAAGTGTCGAAAGTTTTGCTGTTGTAAATGTTGTGTTCATAATTGTTCGTTTTTGTTTTGTTTCTTGAGACAAAGATGAAGCACTTCTGAACGGTGCGGAAAGTTTTTTGTAACGCACTCGCGAAATCAAGTAATCCCCTGAATA
>JBKCJG010000019.1:0-7905 GCA_046301895.1 Flavobacteriia bacterium | reverse complement strand
CTTGTCCGAAATTAAAGATCAGACCTAATGATTCCATTGCTGCAACCGTCATCAAAATCCCAAGGAAGAAAAGAACTGATGGCATTTCAATACGGGAAAGCGCTTTCATAGTTGGACCCTTGTGATCGTGTGGATTGTTGTCCATTCCTGGATCCGTGAAGGAGATCGTTCTGTTCGAAACAATTTCTGCTGTAATGGCAAAAACCGATAGTGAAAGCATCATTCCAATGTAAGGTGGGAGATGCGTTACGGTTTTGAAAACAGGAACGAATATTATTAATACTAATCCTGTGATCAACATAAAAGCACCATAGCGATTTTGAGTACCATCACTTTTCGCAGAGCCTACCTGACCTTTGAATGCTGGTAAGAATGTTCCGACACCAAGAGGAATAAGAATATTGACGAGAGAAGGTAAGCTTAAAAGTGTTGCTAGCTTCACAGTGCTTACTTTTCCAGCCATCCAAAGCATCGTTGTGGTAACATCACCGATCGGTGTCCAGGCTCCACCTGCATTTGCAGCGATTACAATGAATCCTGAATACCACATGCGATCCGTCTGATCCGGTACGATCTTACGAAGGATGGTTATCAGAACGATGGTTGCTGTCAGGTTATCAATGATTGCTGAGAGTACGAATGCCAATATAGAAATGATCCATAAAAGTGAACGCTTGCTATTGGTTTTGATCAGTTTCTTGATCGCTCCGAAACCTTCGAAATGGTCGATCATTTCAACGATGGCCATGGCTCCCATGAGGAAGATCAGAATCTCTGCTGTTTTGCCAAAATGGTGAAGAAGGGTGTTTTCCAAAAGACCCATACGTTGCCCGTGTCCTAAGTTTGCTATACTCATTAACTCAGGTTTACCTGTTTCATGATTTAAAGCAAACCAATTAGTGAAACTGTCGATGTCAAGAGCAATGACAGTCCAACAAAGAGCCATCATGAGCAGGGCAGGGATCAGTTTGTCGATCTTTAGGCTGTGTTCCATTGTAATGGCCACATAACCCAAAATGAATATCAAAACTACCGCTACCTCCATGATTCTTGCTTATACCAGCTGTTTAAGTGCAATTTCGAAAGCAGATTTCGCAATACCCGTTTTTAAAGGATTTTTTGCATGGGCTGTTTTCAATGCGTTCAAGATCGTCTCACTTGTGTCATTGAAGATTCCTTCATCAGAGATCTCTTTCAGATCATAGCTCATTAAATAGGCAAACACGCGAGCCATTCCACAGTTTGAGATGAAATCAGGGACGATGGATACAGTGTTGTCTGCTTTGTCTGCGATAGGACCAAAAAAGATCTGAGGATCTGCAAACGGAACATTCGCTCCGGATGAGATAACTTCTATTCCCCCTTTAACCATTCTGTCAAGCTGATCTTCCGTGATCATTCTCGAACCGGCACATGGTATGAACACTTGAGCTCCCAAGTCCCAAATGCGCTGATTCATCTCGTTATATGGTATCAATGCCGGGGCAGAAAGTTCATTTCCGTTCTTGTTCAGGAATAATTGACGAATCTCTTCGAGAGTAAAACCATTCTCGTTGATCAGTCCACCAACTCGGTCAATGATTCCGACCACTTTTGCGCCTTGTTGAGCAAGGTAATAAGCTCCTGCTGAACCTACATTGCCCCAACCCTGAACGATCACTTTCTTTCCAACAACAGAACCGCCCCACAAGGAGTAATAATGTTTCACGCTTTCTGCAACACCATAACCGGTGATCATATCAGCAACGACATATTTTCTATCTACCTCCGGGGAGAATTTGGGATCTTCAATGACTTTAAGAACACCTTGTCTCAATTGACCGATCCTATTGATCTTCTGTGATTCTCTCGGTTGGAAGTGACCATTGAACACACCTTCCTGTGGATGCCACACCCCGCAATCTTCAGTGATTGGGATTACCTCGTGTATCTCGTCCACGTTCAGGTCGCCCCCGGTTCCGTAGTAAGACTTCAAAAGTGGAGAAACTGCAGCGTACCATCTTCTCAACACTCCTTCTTTGCGAGGATCTTTGGGGTCGAAATTGATACCGGATTTGGCTCCCCCGATTGGTGGTCCTGCCACCGTAAACTTTACTTCCATGGTCTTTGCCAAGGATTCAACTTCACGCTTATCAAGCCCAAGTCTCATCCTGGTGCCTCCACCTGCTGCACCACCTCTCAATGAATTGATCACAACCCAACCTTCTGCTTCTGTTTCAGGATCCTTCCATTCAAACACGATCTCAGGGCGCTTGTTTTCAAATCTTTCGAGTAATTCTTTCATGTATGTACGTTTTCTAACTTCGCAAAGTTAGTAAACAAATCCTAGCTACTTTTTCGCTGTTAAGAAGTTACGAAGATTGTGTTGTGAAAAAAGTAGTGTTGTTTTTAATATCCTGGACGATGGAATACTCCACAGATCATATTCTTCGAAGCGCCTGTAACTGAGCTGATCGCATTTGGCCTTTTTTCCAGATAAAGAGCTCCTAAATAAGCGAAAACGATCGCCTCCTTGAAATCGATGATGTCTTCTGAAGGAAGCTTGATCTCTCCATTGAAATAATGAGCAATCCGGGAGATAAGGAAGTCGTTCTTGGATCCACCTCCGGTTATGAGTACATTCTCAACCTCGGCATCGTTCAGTTTCTGTCCGATCTGAAAAGCCTCGTGTTCTACAACGGTTCTCAGATTGTTCTCGATCTCCTTATCGAATTTAAGCAAAGGATAAAAATGTTCCTCAAGCCATTCTGTTCCCAATGATTTAGGGCCATCCTTTTGATAGAAGTCCAAGGAATTGAGCAGGTCAAGAAGAAAGAAGTTGATCTCGCCAGATCTTGCCAGGTCTCCATTTTTATCGTAAATTAAACCTTTTGCCAATGCCAGCTTGTTAAGTGGTAAGTTTCCGGGGCAGATATCAAATGCCAGGATTTTTTCATTCTTCTTGAAGCTGACATTCGTGAAACCACCAATATTTAAAAAGGCTTCAGCTTCATTTTGAAACAATCCAAAATCACCTACTGGCACCAGTGGTGCTCCCTGTCCCCCTGCAATAATGTCCAGCGATCGGAAATCATTGATTACATCAATTCCGGTATGATAGGAGAGGGTGGAGCCACAACCGATTTGCAGTGTAAAGCCATTCTGCGGCTGGTGAAGGATCGTTTGACCATGACTAGCAATTGCGAGAATGTTCTTTTTGTTGATCCCATGTTTTTTGATAAGATCATTCACGCAGTCTGCATAAAAACGCCCAAGCTCCTTGTCGAGTTGGCAGATTGATGGTACAGAATAGTTGTACGCATTAGAAAGTTTAGACCTTAGATCTTCAGGTATGTCGTAGGTCTGGCAATTCATTAAATGATAGCTATCACCTGAATTAGCATCCATGGAAAAAGAAACATGGGCGATGTCCAAACCATCCAGGGAAGTCCCGGACATTAATCCAATAATTTCGTAAACAGCCATCTTGTTTTAAAGCTGAAAAATAAAATTATTCCTTTAAATTTGCAATCATTACTGACAATTATAAAAACCGAGAATAGAATTATGAATTTTGAATTGACAGAAGAGCAGATCGCGGTAAGAGATGCGGCGAGAGACTTTGCTCAAAACGTATTAAAGCCTGGAGTGATCGAACGTGATAATAATCAGCGTTTCCCTGCAGAAGAGATCAAGCAACTTGCTGAGCTTGGTTTTATGGGGATGATGGTTGATCCGAAGTACGGAGGTTCAGGTATGGATACCTTGTCATACGTGCTTGCAATGGAGGAGATCTCAAAAGTAGATGCTTCTACATCCGTTTGTATGTCTGTGAACAACTCACTCGTCTGTTGGGGATTAGAAAAGTTTGGAACAGAAGAGCAGAAGCAGAAGTACCTTGTTCCTCTTGCAACGGGAGAGAAGATCGGTGCATTTTGTCTTTCTGAGCCAGAAGCCGGTTCTGATGCTACTTCACAGCGGACTACTGCATTCGATATGGGGGATCATTATTTATTGAATGGAACAAAGAATTGGATCACGAATGGATCTTCAGCGTCAATCTACTTGGTGATCGCTCAAACCAATGTTGAAGCGGGACATAAAGGCATCAATGCCTTCATTATCGAAAGAGGAATGGATGGTTTCATCGTAGGAGCGAAGGAGGATAAGATGGGTATTCGGGGCAGTGATACTCATACGTTATTGTTCAATGATGTGAAGGTTCCCAAGGAAAACAGAATAGGTGAGGACGGATTTGGATTCAAGTTCGCTATGAAGGTTCTTTCAGGGGGTAGAATCGGAATTGCTGCTCAGGCTCTGGGAATCGCAGCAGGAGGTTTTGAATTGGCACTTGCGTATTCTAAAGAGAGAAAGGCCTTCGGAAAAGAGATTCATAAGCATCAGGCGATCGCTTTTAAACTTGCAGATATGGCTACAGAGATCGAAGCTGCACGTTTATTGGTTTATAAGTCTGCTTTGGATAAAGATATGGGACTTAACTATGATCAATCAAGTGCAATGGCAAAGTTGTATGCATCTAAAGTTGCCATGGAACAGACAGTTGAAGCAGTTCAGATCCATGGAGGCTATGGATTTGTAAAGGAATACCATGTGGAACGTCTGATGCGCGACGCGAAGATTACACAGATATATGAAGGTACGTCGGAAGTTCAGAAGATCGTTATTTCCAGAGGAGTCCTGAATGCCTAATCGCAGGCAGATAATAGTATAAAAAAATGGAGGCTTGCCTCCATTTTTTTATTTACAGGTATTCTTCCAGCGTTTCCAGACCGATTCCCCTTGATCCCTTTAAAAGGACCAATGCGCCCTTTATGGGAGTTTTCATAAGAGCATCTATCGCTTCGTCTTTATTCTCGTATTGCGCTTGAAAAGCTGTGGAATGGATCTTTTTGAAAATGGGACCTATACTGAATCCTTTAATCCCGAGTTCTATTATTAGCTCTGCAATGTTCTGATGTTCTTTTTCTGATTCATTTCCGAGTTCAAGCATATCGCCGATCAAAAAAAGTTTTGACGGATGATCTATCATGGCAAAACTTTCCAGTGCTGACCGCATACTTGTCGGATTCGCATTGTAGCAATCCAGTATAAGTGTGTTCACAACTGTTTTTTTAACCTGTGAGCGATTATTCTCAGGTGAATAAGAACTAATGGCATGATTGATCTTATTAACAGGTACGTCAAAGCAAATCCCGAAAGTAATTGCGGCCAGGTAGTTGTAAAAGTTATACTTTCCAATCATCTGAGTTTGGAGAACCGGTGATTGATAATCATCATGATTCCATTTTAATTCTACAAATGGATTAAGTCCGATTAATTCTCCGGTAACATCTGCACTCTCGGAAGTGCCATATGAAATATGTCTTACATTGTCAGGAAGGTTGGATTTTAATGTTTCATCATCTATGTTGTAAATGACCGTTCCGTTGGATAACGCGACAGCATCATAGAGTTCTTTTTTAGTTTTCAAGACGCCTTCGAAATTGCCAAATCCTTCGAGATGTGCTTTCCCTATATTTGTGATGATCCCATGAGTAGGCTCCGCGATAAGGCATAGTTCTTCAATATCCTTAAAACGATTTGCTCCCATCTCAATGATCGCTATTTGGTGTTCATCGGATAAACGGAGTAGAGTAAGAGGAACCCCAATATGGTTATTTAGATTTCCAATAGTTGAGAGGACGCGATAGTGAGAGGATAGTACAATGTTGATTAGTTCTTTGGTAGATGTCTTGCCATTACTACCGGTAATGCCAATGACTGGTATGTTGAATCTATTTCTGTGATAATTGGCAAGTTTTTGCAGGTATTCCAGACAATCCTCAACAAGAAATATCTTCTCACTCGTTTTGTAAGTTTCCTCATCAACTATCACGTATTTAGCTCCATTTAGGAGTGCTTGCTCTGCAAAGGTGTTCCCATTGAAATTAGATCCTTTCAAGCAGATGAACAGACTGTCTTTTGCGATCTTTCGTGTGTCTGTCGATACACCAGTAGTTTGATAGAATAATTCAAATAAATCTTTCATGCTATAAAATTAAAAAAGCCCGTTGAAACGGGCTTTAATTTTTATTATCTCAGAAATGTTTATTTCTTCTTCTTTTTATCTCGACCATAGTTCATGCCTGTTGGAGACCCAACTCTATCCATGCAGCATCGGAAACCTATGGTGCACATCGACTTTTCTTCGTCAAGGTACCTTCTGTTGCCAGCGGCTAACCAATATGCGCGGTCTTTCCATGACCCACCTTTATATACTCTAGACTTGTCTGAAACTAGGGTGGTAGGCCAAGATGTTCGGTCTCCTGGTTTTACCTGTGTTCCATTTAAACCAAACTCTTCGTGTTCGTTCTGGTACATGATCAGATTAGGGTCGCGGTTCGCCTGATTGATTGCGTTCTTACGATCGTCATTCGAGTAATAGATCGAAGATTCGATATCTCCATCAAGGTAGTCGATATAATCATCTCTTCGGTAATTTAACCTTCCAATGTTCTCTTCTTCCGTTACATTTCGATACTTCAATTTTCCGGGAGTGTCAGTTATGAAGTCAGTAAATCCTTCACGTAACATTGAAATGATCTCAAATGCATATTCTTCTCCTTCAGGACCAGTTCTCAACTCGTCTGCAAAGATCTCACCGAACAATCTGTCTTGGATCAAAGCTGATGCCTCAATATCGAACTTGTCATTTTTCATTTCGATCGCTTCATCCAAAACCTTGTTTATCTCCTTCAGTAGGCCTAGTTCTATAGAGTCTTTCACTTTGTCGTGTGACACATAGAACGGATCTGGGGCATAACCTCTTTTTGTAGGGTTACGAGAAGAAACGTTTGCAGCAAGTCCTACTGGAATAATTGTATCGTTCGGATCATGCTTATCAGCAGATATACGCTGGTAGCGAATTCTTTCAAATTCGTTCAGGTATTCCTTCATTCCGTGAACATCGTAAGATACTTGCTGATTCTTAATGTCTATAACACCTTCGTTGTTCAGTAGTTTTGTCTTGAACACATTCCCACGGAAAGGTCGGAATTCATCAAAGTCCTCTGAAGAAAGTGGACGATACACATCAAGTACCCATTCAGAAACGTTCCCTGCCATGTGGTAAAGACCATAATCGTTTGGCCAATAAGACTCAACTGGAGCAGTTACATCAGCACCATCATTCAGATTTCCTGCAACTCCCATGTAATCACCACGACCCCTTACGAAATTAGCCCGAATATCTCCCTGGAATTGCTCATCATCGTTCCGAACCCAATGTCCGTTCCAAGGATAAACCCTTCTTTCACTGATATTTTCTGTTCCTTCCTGAAGGTTGCCGATCAAACCGGTAGCCGCGAATTCCCATTCAGCCTCAGTTGGGAGACGATATCTTGGCAGAAGAATACCGTCTTCCATTTTAACGATACGTGTCCCTAACTTTTTGCCTTGGATATTCGAAGGGTCAAGGTCCTGTACATTTTTAACTACAGCCTCTTCGTATTGTCCAGCATAGTATGCCTCGGTGCTAAATGTATTCTCATCCCTCTGATCAACGTTCCAGGCAAGGATTCCTTCGCGAACAAGAATATATTCGTTCACACGGTCAGTTCTCCACTTACAGAAGTCGTTTGCCTGTAGCCAAGAAACACCTACAACCGGATAATCTCTGTAAGCAGGGTGACGAAGGTAGTATTCGACATACTTTTCATTAAATCCAAGTGGAGATCTCCAGCATAAGGTGTCCGGAAGAGCGTTCTTATATACCATTGGATACGTTTCGTAAGCACGGGATATCCAATAAAGGTATTCCAACCAATGGAAATTTGTTACTTCTGTCTGGTCCATGTAGAACGAGGAAACGGTTACACGAGTAGCCCGCGCGTTCCAATCATACATCACATCCTGTTCCGAACGCCC
>JBKCJG010000018.1:0-33455 GCA_046301895.1 Flavobacteriia bacterium | reverse complement strand
GGTCCAAGTGAAGTGATGGTGGTTGCAGACGACTCAGGTGATCCGGAATTCATTGCTTCAGATCTTTTGTCTCAAGCGGAACATGGTACTGATTCACAGGTTGTTTTACTATCAACATCTAAAGTGTTGGTTGATCTTGTTGAATCCGAATTAACGAAACAACTGGAGCTACTTTCGCGAAAAGAAATAGCAGCTAAAGCACTTGAGAATTCATCCGCAATTGTCCTTCAACAAGAAGAGTTACTTTCAGTGGTCAATGAATATGGGCCGGAACACTTAATACTTCAAACCGGATTCAACAGGGAACTGATCGAAGGGGTAGTAAATGCTGGATCGGTATTCATTGGTAATTATACTCCTGAAAGTGCCGGAGATTATGCATCAGGAACGAATCATACCTTGCCTACAAACGGATATGCAAAACAATATTCGGGAGTATCACTGGATTCATTTGTTAAGAAGATAACCTTTCAACAAATATCAGAGCGCGGAATCCAAAATATCGGAAACGCTATCGAAATAATGGCCGAAGCCGAAGGTTTGGACGCGCACAAGAATGCAGTGACAGTAAGATTAAAACGAATAAACGAAAACAATGGAACTAACTGAAATAATTCGTCCCGACCTGTTAGGTATGAAGCCGTATTCTTCTGCCCGAGATGAATACGAAGGTGATGCTTCCTTATTTCTCGACGCGAATGAAAATCCATTTAACAATGGAGTCAACCGTTATCCTGACCCGCTGCAAAAAAACCTGAAAAAGCGCATTGCTGAGATAAAAGGTGTGAGGCCTGAACAGATCTTTCTTGGTAACGGATCGGACGAATGCATCGACCTGCTATTCCGTTTGTTATGTCGCCCGGGAATCGATAAAGCTGCTTCGATTAGTCCATCTTATGGGATGTACGCTGTTTCTGCAAGAATCAATCAGATCGAATTGGTAGACATCCTGCTCAATGAGGACTTTTCGTTAGACGTTGATAGAGTTATAGAAAAGGCTTCAGGTTGTAAATTATTATTCCTTTGCTCACCCAATAACCCAACGGGGCAAAGCTTTCCAAAGGTTCAGGTTCTGGAGATTGTGAAGCGCTTCAATGGGATCGTTGTCCTTGATGAAGCGTATGTTGATTTCTCAAATGAGCTCTCATTTTTGACGGAACTTGACAATTTTCCAAACCTGGCGGTTTCACAGACTTTCTCCAAAGCATACGGAATGGCAGGAGTCCGTCTCGGAATGCTCTTCGGATCAGAAGAATTGATCAACTGGATCAATAAGATCAAGCCTCCATACAATATCAATCAGCTGACGCAAGAATTTGTACTTCAGAAACTGAGTGATCCTGCCAAGGTTCAAAAGGAGATAAGCATCATTCGATCAGAAAGGGAAAAACTTTTGACCGATCTTGATAAACTAGATCAGATCCTGGTTGTTTATCCAAGTGATTCCAATTTCATCCTTGTAAAAGTAAAAGATGCAAATGATCTATATAACTACTTGATAAACAATGGAGTAGTGGTTAGAAATCGATCGAATCAGCCGCTTTGTTCGAATACCTTAAGGTTAACAGTGGGAACGCCTGATGAAAATCAAAAATTACTTCAATTGATCAGAAACTATTAATAGAAAGCACATGAAAAAAGTATTATTCATAGACCGTGACGGAACACTGATCCTCGAACCACCGATCGATTTTCAGGTTGACAGTTTTGAAAAGCTGCAATTCTACCCAAAGGTTTTCTCAGGGCTTGGAAAAATCGCAAGCGAGCTGGATTTCGAATTGGTAATGGTCACCAATCAGGATGGATTGGGCACGGCAGCGTATCCATATGAATCCTTTATCGGGCCACATACCTTAATGTTGGAGGCACTGCGTTCTGAAGGGGTCGAATTTGCAGAAGAATGCATTGACCGTACTTTTCCGGAAGAAAATGCGGAAACCAGAAAACCGCGAACAGGGCTATTGACTAAGTATTTTAATGGTGACTACGATCTTGCCAATTCATTTGTGATCGGTGATCGTTTGACAGACGTTGAGCTCGCGAAAAACCTTGGAGCCAAGGCGATCTACATGGTAAATCAAAATGATCCCGGAAAAGCGGAGGTAACAGCAAAAGAAGAGGAGCTCATTGCTGTGATAGCCCTTCGATCAAATGATTGGGATGAGATCTATACGTTTTTAAAGCTGGGTGAGCGAACAGCAACATACCAGCGTAAAACAAATGAAACAGATATTTCAATCGAGTTAGACCTGGATGGAACAGGATACTCGAAGATCGATACAGGGATCGCCTTCTTTGATCACATGCTGGATCAGATCGCACGTCACGGTTCACTAGACCTTGAGATCACTGTCAAAGGTGATCTGCAGGTCGATGAACACCATACTATTGAAGATACTGCTATTGCTTTGGGGGAATGTTTTTCAAAAGCATTAGGTTCAAAGGTCGGGATCGGACGTTACGGATTCTGTTTACCGATGGATGATTGCCTGGCACAAGTGGCTATTGATTTCGGAGGAAGGAACTGGTTGGAGTGGGAGGCTGAATTCAACCGTGAATTGATCGGCCAAATGCCAACTGAAATGTTCTTTCATTTCTTCAAATCCTTTACAGACGGGGCGAAGTGTAATTTGAACATCAAGGCTGAAGGGGTGAATGAACACCACAAGATCGAAGCGATCTTTAAGGCATTTGCAAAATCGATTAAAATGGCAAAACGCAGGGATGGGGTTAATGCTGTATTACCATCCACTAAAGGAATGCTGTAATGAGACTGACTATCATAGATTACGGTGCAGGAAACGTCTTTTCTGTTAAATCAGCCTTCGAACGGCTCGGTTTACAACCTGTCTTATCCGCTCATGAAGAAGAGATCCGTTCGTCTGACCTCGTTGTCTTTCCGGGTGTGGGACATGCTCAATCGGCTATGACACAGTTGAAGGCCACAGGTTTGGACAAAGTAATTCCTACGCTCAAACAACCGGTTCTCGGTGTTTGCTTAGGGATGCAGTTAATGTGTGATGCAACAGAAGAAGGCGACACGACCGGTTTAGGGATCTTTAATGGTGTTAATGTGATTCGTTTTGATGATCAATTGAAAGTACCTCATATGGGCTGGAATGAACTGGAAAATTCGAAAGGGACCCTCACAGGAATCAATGAGGCTGTTTACTTTGTTCACAGTTATTACGCACCGCTTAGCGATTACACGATCGCAGAATGCCTTTATCCGTTTGCGTTTTCCGCTGCATTGGAAAAAGATAATTTCATGGCGTGTCAGTTTCACCCTGAAAAAAGCGGGAAAGTAGGGGAAGAAGTATTGAAACGGTTTATAAATAAAGGAATATGAGGATAATACCGGCGATCGATCTGATCGATGGGAAATGTGTTCGTCTCACTAAAGGTGAATACGATTCGAAAAAGGTGTACAGCGATAATCCTCTGGATATGGCTAAGGACTTCGAACAGCATGGTTTTCAACGTTTACATCTTGTTGATCTGGATGGAGCCAAAGCAGGGAAGGTCATCAATTTACCGGTATTGGAGTCCATCTGCAGCAATACGGGATTGAAGGTGGATTTTGGCGGAGGAATTAAAACGGATGAAGAACTTGAAAAAGTGTTATCAGCGGGAGCTGATCAGGTAACGATCGGCAGTCTGGCAGTTAAAGACCCTGTTAAAGTAAAAGAATGGATTGTGCGCTATGGAGCTGACAAGATCATCCTTGGGGCTGATGTGAAGGAACAAATGATCGCAGTAAGCGGATGGTTGGAAACCAGCACGCTTGAATTGTTCGATTTTATTGATAGTTATTATGCATACGGTATTCGTCATGTTCTTTGTACCGATATCTCAAAGGATGGAATGCTGCAGGGACCTGCTTTTAGTCTTTACGATGATATCATGAAGAACTATCCGGACCTTCAGTTGATCGCCAGTGGAGGCGTGTCAGGGATTGAAGATGTCCGCAAATTGAAAGCAGTAGGTATTCCAGCTGTTGTAATCGGTAAGGCCATTTACGAAGGCAGGATCGATCTGAAAGAATTAGCTTCATTAAACGACTAACAAACCATGCTGAAGAAACGAATCATTCCTTGTCTCGACATTAAAGACGGCAGAACAGTAAAGGGGATCAACTTCGAAGGTTTAAGAGATGCCGGTGACCCAGTGGATCTTGCCAAGTTTTATTCCGAGAATGGAGCGGACGAACTGGTTTTCCTTGATATTACTGCAACGCAGGAAGGAAGAAAAACAACTGTAGACATGGTGAGACGTGTGGCACAGCAAGTGAATATTCCATTCACAGTCGGCGGAGGGATTTCCTCTGTGGAAGATGCATATCAACTTTTGAACTATGGTGCGGACAAGATCAGTGTCAATTCATCCGCTGTTCGCAATCCTCAACTGATCAGTGAGCTTGCAGCTCGATTTGGAAATCAATGTGTTGTTCTGGCGATCGATGCAAAGAATGTTGAGGGTAAATGGATCGTTTACTTATCAGGAGGGAAGATCCCGACTGAACTCGATCTGTATGAATGGGCTAAAAAAGGAGTTGAATTGGGAGCGGGAGAGATCCTGTTCACTTCAATGGATAACGATGGGACAAAGGCAGGCTTTGCCTTGGAAGCATTGGATAAACTGTCGCGGACGGTCAATGTACCGATCATAGCCTCCGGAGGCTGTGGCTCAATGGAACACTTCAAGGAGATCTTTGAGCAAAGTAATGTTGATGCCGCTCTGGCAGCCAGTGTTTTTCACTTTGGCGAGATCGGGATTCCGGAATTAAAAGAATATTTAAAGAACCAATCAATCGACATAAGATGATACAACTTGAACAAATCGATTTTTCAAAAGGTGACGGATTGATCCCAGCAGTCATTCAGGATGTGAATACACTGCAGGTATTGATGCTTGGCTACATGAACGAAGAGGCATTTCATGTAACCAAACAAGAGGGAAAAGTCACCTTTTTTTCCCGAACAAAGAACAGGCTATGGACCAAAGGTGAAGAAAGCGGGAATTACATGAATGTAATCCAACTTTCAATCGATTGTGACAACGATACGCTATTGATCAAAGTAGATCCGAACGGTCCAACATGTCACAATGGTACTAAGACTTGCTGGGGAGAAAATGAAGCAACTTCTTTCGGCCTTCTAGATACATTGGAAAAAACCATTTCTCAGCGTTGGGAATCCGAATCCACGGAGTCGTATGTTGCCTCCTTGAAACAAAAGGGAACGCATAAAATTGCTCAGAAGGTTGGGGAAGAGGCCGTTGAGGTAGTGATCGAGGCTTTGAGAACTGATGACCATTTACTACTTGAGGAAAGCGCGGATCTCTTGTTTCACTACCTTTTACTTCTCAAGGCTAAAGGCTACTCTTTGAATGATGTACTAGGTGTATTGAAAAGTAGAATGAAGTCGTTAGAAAAACGTTAAAATCACTGTCAATTATCTTTCCATTGTTTACTTTTACTTGAATTATGGAAGATTTTGACTTTTACCCACCGAAGCCGGAACTGATCGAGCCAAAAGCCAAAGGCAGCCTTGCTTTAACAATCTTTTCGATCGTACTGTTCGTGATGACCTTCCTGTTTGTTTTTACTGACGAAGTTAATTTTGTTTTTCATTTACTGATTGTCCTTCTTGTTCATGAGCTTGGACACTTTGCAATCATGAAACTTTTCAAATACGACAATGTTAGAATGCTTTTTATTCCCATGATGGGGGCATTTGTGCAAGGTTCTAAGGAGGAGTATTCTCAAAAGCAGTCATTGCTGGTAGTGGGAGCAGGACCTTTTCCCGGAGTGATCATTGGTTCTCTGCTGATAATCCTTGCAAGTAAATACCAAGAAGCATGGTTGGTTGATCTTGGTCTTTTATTCCTTTTCCTGAACATTATCAATCTTGTTCCATTGGATCCGCTTGATGGTGGTCAATTATTCAAATTGCTAATTCGAAAGAATCATGAACTTTTTACGTTGATCTTTTCATTTGTGTCTTCATTGATTCTCATAGCTTTTGGATGGTATCTTGACAGTTGGGTGATGATGATCTTCGGTTTTTTAATGGGATTCAGAGTTCGTTCAATTCAAAATCAGTACCACCTGAGGAAAGAGTTGAAAGAGGAGGAGGTCAATTACCAAACTACTTATAAATCATTGTCCAACAGAGATTTTTCCAAGATCAAAGAGGTGCTTCTGGAGCACACACCTGCCTTGAGAAGTTATATTGATCAGATTGCACCTGAAGAGGCTGACCCGTTGATGGCAAGCCAAGTGAACAATGTACTTGTAAGTCCAATCAATCGTGATGCTTCTGTCTATTTCAAGTTTATTGTGATCGCATTTTGGATAACATCATTGTTGTCTCCTTTCGTTCTGTTTTTCATTTTCTTTGATACATTCAGGGATAATTTCGGCTGGTACCTTGAGATACTTTCAAATCAATGAAAAAGTCAGCTTCCTCTATGAAAAGGGAGGAGGAACTGTTTGTCGGATAGACGAGCGAGGGTTTTATATTGTAGAAGATGAATTTGGGTTTGAGCGCACTATGCGCGAAACGGAACTTGTGCGCATACATGGATCTGAATACTACCTACCGGATGACAGCGTCGCACAGATTAACGAAGATGATACCATCTCCTCGTTAAAACATACTGTGCGAAAAGAAAATCTATCCGGTTCCCGACGACCGATCGATGTTTGGGAAATCGATCTGCATATAGAATCACTGTTGGATTCTCATGCAGGCATGAGCAATGCTGAGATACTGAATGTACAACTAAGAGAACTCAGAACATTTTACAAACGAGCAACAGACAAGCACATTCGCAAAATCATCATTATTCATGGTGTAGGTGAAGGCGTATTAAAGGATGAAGTACGCTTATTCCTTTCCAGAAAGGAAGGGATCGAATATTATGATGCGGATTTCAGGGAATACGGAAAAGGGGCAACAGCCGTTGAGATTAGATACAATATTCACTGATCACGCATCTTTCCTAAACGAATGAACATCGTTGTGATTTTCTTCGATCTGATCTTTAACTTTTTTAATGGACTGAGCCAGGATGAACATATCAGGAGAAACATTCTTTCCTAACCACACCCACGATTCTTCTTCGCTTTCTACAGCCATGGCGATGTGATAGAGGATCAAGAAGCCATGCGCCAATAACCATTTTTGCGCTATTTCATTGCCTTCTGCTGCATGGATCATCGCCATCAAATGCGGATAGCCGTTTTGGGTCAACCAATCCCTAGCTTCTTTTTTTAGATAAATCGCATAGGTGGCCATGGTAAGTTCGGGGCAACCATTGTCCTTCAACCAAAGTATCAGGTCATCATTCCCTTCAATCGCTTTAGCCCAAGCAAGAATGATCTTTGGATGATAATCGATCGGTTTGATCTGAACCATCTGGACGTCCTCAACTTTTTTAGGAAGCGCTTTTTCTTTCTTCTTAAACCAATTCAGCATGACGGAAAATATGTAAATATTTCATTAAGCTAAGACTCTTTTGTTTTAATAGTATTTTCGCAACAATGAACTAAAAGAATGGATCGATCATCGAAGTTTTCAATCATGAAGGAAGTGTGCCCTTGGCAAGTCCTATTAGCTAACTCAGTCTTGATTGATTGCAATGTGCTTAAAGAAAGGAATTTAGGATATTTCGGAAAAGTCTCATCGAATTCATCTATCAAATATTCTTTTCCATATATGATGAATTTATTGATCACCATTGGGGCAATGTTTTAATATTATTATCAATTAGAAGAACCATAATGCGACAAATATCGCAGTAATAACACAAATCAGGTCAACAAGTAACATGGTTCCAAGGGTATATCGCGTATTCCGCACGTTGATCGCACCAAAATAAACCGCGATAACATAGAAGGTGGTTTCAGCGCTGCATTGGAAGATACAGCTTAATCTGCCTGTTAACGAATCAGGTCCGTACGTCTGCATCGCATCGATCATGAAACCTCTTGAACCGCCGGAACTGAACGGTCTTAACATAGCCACGGGAAGTGAATCAGTGATATCCTTCGATACCCCCATGTAGTAAAAGCCGTTGGAGATCCAGTTACTGATCAGCTCGAAAAGTCCACTGTTTCGGAAAAGTGAAATGGCAACCAACATACCCAATACGTAAGGGAAGATCGTGACTCCCGTGTTCATACCGCTTTTTGCTCCGACCACAAAAGAATCAAAAACGGTGGTCTCCCTTTCCTTGAATTTCTTTTCATTAACAAAAGAGAAGATCAGCGTCAAACCAATGATCCCGATCAAAAGTAAACCTGAGAAATTCCCCGTGAAATAGTTCTTACCGATCAGATCAAGTGTGTTTATGTAGAACAGCAATCCTACGATTGCGGCAATCACCGACATAATTGCAGCGATCAACGTAGCGCTTTTGAAATTGATGCGCTGACGGATCCCTACGATGAGAAAAGCAGCGATCGTTCCGATAAATGAGGTAATAATACATGGAAGCATGACATCAGCAGGATTGGTAGCATCCTGAGCGGCACGATAACCAATGATAGACGTTGGAATAAGTGTCAGGCCTGCCGCATGTAAACACATGAACATGATCTGCGCATCACTGGCTTTTTCTTTATCGGGATTGATCTCTTGCAAACTTTGCATAGCCTTCAAGCCGAAAGGAGTTGCGGCAGAATCCAATCCGAGAAAGTTCGCAGAGAAGTTCAATGTCATGTAAGATATCGATTCATGACCTTTTGGTACAGATGGAAAAACCTTCACAAATAATGGACTCAGTCGTTTGGCCAGACGTTCTGTCGCCCCGGAATCGATCAGTAGCTGCATGATCCCGCAGAAAAAGGCCAGGTAAGCCAGTAGGGGAAGGATCAGGTCAAATAAACTGGTTTTACAGGTTTGCAGCAACCCGTCTGATTTCTGCAATCCACTGAAGATCTGAACGGTTTTGTTCTTGTAAACATAGGTAGTATCAGGATCTTTTTCATGGATATTGACAACAATCGTTGACTCTTCAGATCGCTTTAACGAATCCTGAAGTGCACCTGGGAGCTGAGAGAGGTATTTTTCTCCAACAAGTATTGGGTCATCCTTTTTTCCATTTAGGACATAATCTATCGAATATTGATCCGATACAAAAAGACTCATACACACGAACAGTATAGAGGCTATGAAAATGACCAACCAAAATCTACTTAGTACCATTCTACGAATATCGATAATTGATCTTTCGAAACGGAGGATACATGTATTTTCTTTCAACAATCCGTTATGTATATCGCTTGATTCAACCGATTAGCAAATTACTTTTGCCACTGTAATGAATCTGTAAGAGCAATTTAAATAGTGGAGGTTATTGCTGGATTTTTTAACGTTTACCGGATTTTTTATTTTCCTTATTTAACAAAAGTTCTTTGAAAATTAAAACAGAATTGGTTTGATGCTTCAACAAGTCAAAGTAGCATCATTGAAAAGTGTCACAGGTCCAGTATGCCAATTCCTTGCCGTATGATCTCTGGGGTACCACTTGTGCAATCAATAACAGTAGAGGCCTCCAAATGACCGTATCCGCCATCTATGATCAGATCTACATCATTGTCTAATCGCTCAAAGATGGCACTTGGATCAGTAAAATAATCTAGTATCTCATCATCCTGGTTGTGAAGTGAAGTTGTTGCTATCGGATTACCCAACATTTGGACAATCTCAAGTATGATTTTGTTGTTAGGTATTCGTATTCCAATCTCTTTTTTGTTTGTATCGAAAATTCGTGGTATTTCGTTTGTGGCATTAAGAATAAAAGTGAATGGACCAGGCAATGACTGTTTTAAAAGCTTGAATATAGGTCTGTCAATTTGTTTTACGTATTCAGAAAGGTTACTGAGGTCATGACAGATTATCGAGAAGTTAACTTTACTTAATTTTACGCCCTTTAGTCTAGCTAGTTCATTAAGTGCTTTCTTGTTGTAAAGATCACATCCCATGCTGTAAACAGTGTCTGTTGGAAAGATGATTATCCCTCCATTGCGAAGAATCTCGACCGCCTGTTGGATTAGACGTCGATCGATGTTTAATGGATTAATCTCGACAACCATATGGCTAAAATTGACGTTCTAAAAACATAGTATGAACGTGTTCTGTATCGTTGATCACTAATTCTGTAGCATTCAGTTTTTCAACTTTGAATCTTTTTGTTACCAAAGAATCTGAGATATATTGATGCATTATAAGGTTATTTTCATTCAGATAAAATTGCCCTTTGTATCGTTCTTGAATGGTAGAAATCCCATCACTTTTCATCTTTTTATCGGTGATTCGGTCCACATACAGGTAATATCCATTCTCTTTGAATATCATTTCAGGTGAGATTGGACGCCCTTCCCATTTAACGGATTTACCCTTGTAAAGTTCGTCTGTCAATGTCCATGCACCTTGGATTTTAACATTGATTAAATTTTCTGATCGGGCAGTTCTATCTGTTGTATTAGATTCTTCAGAATTCTGACATCCAATTATCGAAACCGAAACAGCTGTATAAAATAAATAAAAAGCTCGTTTCATTATAAAATGCCTGTTTATATAAAATATTGTTTTTAGCGAAGAGAATCTTTAAATATCTTACATGAAATGGCCCTATGATCACTGTAAGCCTCTTTTTGGATTACAAAATGAGATGAGCTAAGATCGTCTGTATGAAAAATGTAATCTATTCTTCCAGCCGGAACCTTTCCAACATAAGTCGAACCAATACCATATGAGCAATTCCGGAAAGCATCGATCAAAGACCTGTTGAATTGATTGTAAGAATAGGACATTGGTGTGTCATTAAAATCACCACACACAACAGTAGGGTATGGGGAGGTTTCTACATGTGCCATTACCGTTCGCGCTTGTTCAGCTCTTTTCGGATAAGCGATCCTCAATTTATCGATCAAAAGCCTAATTGTTGATCGTTCGTCGACCGTTTTTGTGCTGCCGTCAACAAAAACTGAATAGTCCTCTTGCTGGAGGCGAATGGATTGTAAATGAACATTATAAATTCGGAAGGTATCTTTATTCTTTACAACGTCTACAAAAATACAATAGTTAAAATCGTTCTCCCCTTGAGTAGAAAACATGACATCACCTTTCGCGATTACGGGATATTTGGAAAGGACAGCAACTCCAAAGTTCTGTCTGCCTCTTAGTTTGTGGGCATAACGTTCATGATAATCTTTGATGGAAAGTAACTGAATCAATGAATCTCTTGTCACAAAAGAAGTCGGGCGGTCCTGATGATAGAACTCCTGGAAACAAACAACATCCGGGTTCTGTTGAACGATATAATCGAACATGATATTACGATTATTACTTCTATTTTCCAGATCAGCCGAATACAAATCAAACAATCGAACATTGTAGCTCATGATATTCAATACACTTTCTTCAGCGGGAAGGTTTTCGTGATCAGTGCCTAATGCGATCATCCTGAAGTGCAATTTGCCGCCTATCAATAAGACTACCAGAATAACCAGCGACATACGTGACTTCGCTAGTGCCCATATTATTAAAAAAAGAATTGTAAACAAAAGGATTACCGGATATGCCAGACCGAAAAATGGTAATATCTTCAACGTATTTGGATGGACATATGGAGCGAGATATGCCATCAATAGTCCGAAAAGGCAAATGAATGTAAGTACCTTTAAGAGTGATGAAAACCGCAGTATTTTCTTGAGGATCTTACCCATTTTTGCTTTGATTGAAAAGGAATTCCTTCTCTGTTTTCGTTAGGGATTCGTAACCCGACTTTGAGATCTTATCCAGAATAGCGTCAGTTTTCAATTGCCTTGCCTTTGCGTCCATGTTATATTCTTCATCTGTTTTATACTGAGTGGATCGGGTAGAACCTCCTTTTTTCTTTTTCAACGTATGTTGGCTGCTGAAAATATTTTTGAAAAAAGAAATGATTCTATCACCAAACATTTGAACCCGATTGATCAGATTAGAACTACTGTAAATATTCTGAACCGATAATAAGCCTACCACAACGCCGCCAAGGTGCGCAAAGTGGGCTGTTCCATCATTCAAACCTAAAGATAGCAAATCTGTCAAAATAAAAATGCCAGCGATCCATATAAGTCGTAAAGGAATGAGCCCGAATAAATTAACCATAATGTTTGGCCTATAAAAAGCCATTGCAGAAAAGATCGCCATTATAGAACCTGAAGCACCAACAATCACCACCGCCGCACCTTGAAGTGCCGGAAATATTAAATGAGCGAGAATCTCTAATGTCCCGCCTGCGAGACCACCAATGAGATAGGTGTACCAAAGTCTTTTTTGATCGAAAATAGACTCGAACATTTTTCCAGAGAAATACAGAAAGAGCATATTCATAGCCATATGCCACAATGAGAAATGCGCAAAAATGCTTGTGATTAATCCCCATGGCCGAAGAATAAACTCATCAAGGTTAGTGCTAAGTGTGAAAACATTTGTTAGGATTGAAGCAGTATATAAATCAACTTCACCACCTATGAGACGCGAGAATACCTGAAGAAGCTGAATGATTAGAAAAACAGCTGTATTTAAAAAGATCAACCTTACGGTCATACCCCCATGCTTGTACTGGTATTTTAAATCCTCAAGGAATGTGCTTTCAGTTTGCATCTTAATAGAAATTTGACCGGTCCTTCTTCCTCCAGATTAAAACAATGATGGCACCAACCAAAGCGCCACCAACGTGCGCAAGATGAGCCACGGGATCGCTCATGTTATTTTGGAATGCAAGATACAACTCAAGGAGAACATAGCCGCCTATGAAGTATTTTGCTTTAATTGGGATTGCGAAATAAAGCCTGAACTCTGTGTTTGGGAAAAGTATCGCAAATGCAGACATAATTCCGAATATCGCTCCGGATGCTCCAACCATCGGAATCCCGACCTTCATCATGTATTCCTTAATAAGCCATTCGTCTTGAGGGTTGTACATAAAACTGGTATTCGTGCGGATGTGCTCATTGACCGACTGCATGTCATACCCGAGATCAGTGAGTTGCTTCTTTAGCGAATGAATCTCGCTTACCCCTAGAATGTTGTACAAAGCAAATGCTCCCAATGCACAAGCAATGTAGAAAATAAAGAAGCGTTTGGGGCCCCAAAGCTGCTCCAGGAAGGCTCCCAACATTACAAACAACCACATATTGAAGAAGAGATGCATGAAGTTCCCGTGCATGAAAAAGTGGGTAATGATCTGAAAGGGTTCAAAAAGGGGAGAGTTCACATAGTGCGCTCCCAATTGACCCGTAATTTGAATTCCTTTTGACTCAAGAATTAGTGTGACGATGAACATCATAATATTGAGTAAAAGGATGTTCTTGGTAACTTGTGGTAAATGGTTTAAAAATGAAAACATGTCAGAATCTTTGTGCTATTTCGTCTATAGATATTGTTTCTAATATTTTTTTTCCGGAGGGGGTGTAAACATGCTCAGCGCACCTGAATAATTGTTCGATGAGGGCACTCGCGGCTTCATTGTTGGAAATATATGTTCTTTTCTTTCCTGCAGCGGTAGAGATGGATTGAACGATCACATGGGCCACTTCTCCTTTATCGATCTCTTTAAAAGCAATATTTTCAAAAATTAAGTCAAGGCAATCATAAATTGCTTCTTCCTGCAAGACGGAAGGGACAGCAAGTAATTGAAGTACTTGATCGTTTACTGTCCCTAAAAAACCCAAGCGCTCCATCATGGAATAGTTTCCTGCCCATTCTCTTGACTCATTACTCGATAATTCTCGCTCAATTGGAAATAATAAAGTTTGAGAATCTATTGGCCTGGAAATAAATTGATTAATCATTTCATCATAAATTATTCGTTCAATAGCTCTGCTACTATCAATCAAAAGAAATCCGGATTTGGTGGTGGTTATTATATATTTTCCTCTAAATAAATATTGCTTCTTTTCCTGAACATCCAGATCAAGCTCATCGACATGCTCCTTCTCAATCTGGTCATCCTCAATTTTGTAAAAGTTCTCCCAATCTTTAGAAGTTAAATCAGTTGATCCAAACCCTTCGGCATTTATAGCTTTTGTGAACGAATTCCCAACGCGACCTGAGTTACCGGAGCGAGAAGCCGAAGTTTGAAAGGGATTAAAACTTGGGTCTACCTTTATCGTTGGCTCAACAATAGGCTGATTCTTCATATCATATGGTAGATTGAAGCTGGATTCAGGCTCAAAATCGAGCGTAGGAGCGATATTGTATTTACCCAAAGCCTGACGGACACTCGACAAAAGGATAGCATAGATCAGCCTGTCTTCTTCAAATTTGATCTCTGTTTTCGTTGGATGAACATTTACATCAATCTTTGAAGGGTCGACCTTGAGATAAAGAAAGAAACTCGGAAAATATTTAGGTTGAATCAAACCATCAAAAGCCTTTATCAGTGCATGACTGAAATAAGTGTCCTTGAAAAAACGGTCATTAACAAAGAAGAATTGTTCTCCACGTGTCTTCTTTGCATACTCGGGCTTACCGACATAACCAATCACTTCAACAATTTCTGTTGATTCTTCGATAGGAACTAATTTGTCATTGGAGTTCTTTCCTATGATATCCACAATCCGCTTCCTTCTGACAGCAGAAGGAAGATTATACATTTCCTGATCATTGTGATACAAGGCAAAAGAAAGGTCAGGATGAGCAAGGGCAATGCGTTCGAACTCATCCATGATATGATTAAATTCAACATTGTCTGATTTCAGGAAGTTTCTTCGGGCGGGCACATTAAAAAAAAGGTTCTTCACCTCAAAGGAAGTTCCATCAGGGCAAACGCAAACTTCGTTTGCAACACATTTACCTCCTTCTATGATAATCCTCGTTCCTGTTTCATCGACAGGGCGCTTTGACTTTAGTGTAACATGAGAAATAGCCGCAATGGAAGCCAGGGCTTCCCCACGAAATCCTTTGGTACTAAGAGAAAAGAGGTCTTCCGCACGTGTCACCTTGCTTGTTGCATGTCTTTCAAAACTCATGAGCGCATCTGCAGGGGACATCCCCCAACCGTTATCAACTATTTGAATTAAAGTTTTTCCGGCATCCTTTATAATTACCCGAATCTTTGTAGCACCGGCATCAATAGCATTTTCAACCATTTCCTTTACTACAGAGGCTGGCCGTTGTATAACCTCTCCGGCCGCGATCTGGTTTGCTATATGGTCAGGAAGCAGTTTAATCACATCACTCATTGTCCTTTGTCTTAAAAGTTAGTATGTGACATAAGCTTTGAATTAAAGCAATAAACCGATAATTTGAAAAAGGAGAATGTATCATGCTTGTGATGCGTAAACAAAAATAATCAAATCTCTTTCGAAAGCATTGTTTGGACGTCAAGAATTATTCCACTTGTTGAAAGCTGACAAAAGGTCATTTGACATGTTCAAGAATAAAATCGTTCCAACCGTTACAAAATCGCTACTATCTATTTAAATTCGTAATTATGAATATGAAAGTTGTTGTCAATTTCGTCTTTTTATTAACCATTCTATCGCTCTTGTCAATTTCTTCGAGCATGCCAGATCGCTCGTCTGATATCCCCCTCAAAAATCAGAATACTGATGTTGCGTCTGAAGAATGGGCGGTTAAAAAACTGTCTTCAATGACATTGGAAGAGAAGATCGGACAATTCTTCATGGTTTCCGCCTACTCAAACCAAGGAGAAGATCAATTGCGAGAAGTAGAACGAATGGTTGCGGATGATAAAGTCGGCGGAGTCATTTTCTTCCAAGGAGAAAAGGATAATCTAGTTTCGTCTATCAAACGTTTACAGTTGGCAGCGCGTATTCCACTATTAATTGCAATGGATGCAGAGTGGGGCACAAACATGAGGCTTTTCGATGGGGAACGCTTTCCCTATGCCTATACTTTAGGAGCTGCTGACGATGTTGATCTTTCAGAAAGAATTGCCTCGATGATGGCGATGGAATGCAGGGAAATGGGGATTCATGTCAATTTCTCCCCTGTTGCGGACGTTAACAGTGACCCAAAGAATCCGGTTATCGGTTTTAGATCTTTCGGCGAAAATCCTAAAAAGGTTGCGGATCATGTTAGAGCGTTTATTCGTGGGATGGAAAGTAATGGAGTAATGACTAGTGTTAAACATTTCCCCGGTCACGGGAATACAGACAAGGATTCCCATTTTGAGTTGCCAACGGTTTCACAATCTCTTAAAACAATTGAAGCTATCGATCTTTTTCCGTTCAGAGAAGGGATCAGAGTCGGAACATCCTCTGTGATGATCGGACATTTGAATGTGCCGGCGTTAGATAATTCCGGAACTCCAAGCAGTTTGTCAAAAAAGATCATACAAGATCTGCTTCAAAAAGAAATGGGATTCAAGGGGATTGTCATTTCCGATGCTCTGAATATGAAAGCAGTTGCAGATAAATATGGGAAGGCAGAAGTGTCAGTCAAGGCCTTTCAAGCTGGATGTGATATCCTTTTATGCCCTGAAAGTCTCAATGAAGCGATCAAAGCTATTAAAGCTAAGGTAGAAAAGGGTGACATAGCAAAGAAAGAGATTGACGAACGGTGCATGAAATTATTGAAAGCAAAGTATAAGTTTATCATTGCACCCGTAAAACTTAAGAAATACAAAGATGGTGAGGTAAAATGGGCTGAACAACAAGTCTATGACAAGGCCGTCACTCTTCTGAAGAATGAAGGGGCACTTTTACCAGTTAGGTTGCTGAATAAAAAAATCGCAAGGATATCTATTGGAATGCATACCGCTCACCTCAGAGAAGCAATTGATCTTTTTACAGATGTTGACCACTTTCACTATTTCTCGATAGAAGAGGCATTGGAAAGAGCTCCAAAGGACATGCAACAATATGACATGGTCATAACTGCTCTCCATGCCAATACAGTGCGGCCAAAGAATAATTTTGGGTACGGGAATAAATTGGAAAGTGTTCTTACTGAGCTACCGAAAGGGAAACAGAATATTCTAGTTCTGTTTGGCAACCCCTTGGTGTTGAAAGATGAGAGTGCTCTCGGTAAATTCGATGCAGTGATAGTGGCCTATGAAAATAGGGGAATGGCTCAGAAAAGCGTTGCAAACTTGATATTTGGCGCTATGCCATCGAATGGAAAACTTCCTGTCACCGTCAGTAAATTTTTCCCTAGGGAAAGTGGAATTGAATTAAAATGGGGAGGAAGACTTAAGTTCACCCAACCGGAGGAAGTTGGTATCGATCCTGAGAAGCTTGATGAAATAGACAAAATAGCAGAAAACGGAATAAAAAAAGGTGCTTTCCCGGGTTGTCAAGTGGTCGTTGCGGTAAGAGGAAAGATTATTTACCGAAAGAGTTTTGGTACGCACACTTTTGATTCAAAGGATTCTGTTCAGAATACGGACATATATGATATTGCATCCGTTTCCAAGATAGCAGGTTCCACAGTAGGAGTGATGCGACTTCAGGAGCAAAATAAGTTTAGTTTATCGAAAAAGTTGAACGATTACATACCCGATATTACCGGCAATGGTACTTATGGTTCTATCCTCGTTCGAGATATGATGGCACATCAGGCTGGACTTACAGCATGGATTCCATTTTTCAAGAAAACGCTAAAGAACGGTGAGTTGAACCATTCGGTCTACTCGACAAAAAATAAAAAGGGATTTGAAACTCAGGTTGCCGAAAATTTATGGATAAAAGACTCCTACACCGATTCGATCTACAATCAGATACTTGCAACCCCTCTTGGCATCAAGAAATATGAATATTCGGACCTAGGTTATTATTTCATCAAAAAGATTGTTGAAAAGCAATCAGGGCAATCATTCCAAGAATACCTTATGCAAGAACTCTACCTTCCCATGGGGTTGCGCTCTATGCGCTACCGACCAAGGGATTTTTTTCCTTTAAACAGGATTGTTCCAACGGAAATGGATATGGTTTTCAGGAAGCAATTGGTGCATGGTTATGTTCATGATCCTGGAGCTGCTATGTTAGGCGGGATCGGTGGTCATGCCGGCTTGTTTTCCAATGCCACAGATCTCGCTTCGCTGATGCAGATGATTCTCAATAAAGGGAATTACGGTTCCGTCAACTATATCAATTCTGACATTATCGATGAATTCACTAAAGCTCAATTCTCAGGGAACAGAAGAGGCGCTGGTTTTGACCGTCCAACTATGAATGGAGGGGGGCCATGTTATGATGGTGCATCACAATTGAGTTTTGGACATTCCGGATTTACAGGTACTTTCGCATGGTCTGATCCTCAATATGGAATAAATTATGTTTTTCTTTCAAACAGGGTCTGTCCTGATCAAGACAACTGGAAAATAAGGGATATGAATATTAGAACCGAAATCCAACGTGTAATTTACGAGGCGGTTAAAACAGCACAATGATTATCAAGTATTGGAAAATAACAGTGGTTTCGGGGTTAATGCTGGCTGCAGTGGCTTTCATTTTTACACGGTTTCTTGAATATCAAGAGAACAGAGCAGATTCGTTGGGCTGGGTATTCGACGACCCTGTTTTCAAAATGCTGCCAATAAAGGAACTTTCATTCCCGATTTTTAGCATCACATACCTAGCGCTCATTGCCTATCTGATCTTCTATAGGAAGAGGGAGCACTTCCTGTCGATGCTTTTTTTGACCTATATGTTTATTCTTTTTTTCCGAATGATTACGATGAGTATTCTGCCTTTCAGAGAACATCCGGACATGATCTTTTTACAGGACCCATTTCTGAATAATCTTATCTACCCATCAAAAATTGATGCAGACCTGTTCTTCAGCGGACATACTGCTTTGATTGTTGGGCTTTTCTTTCTGACAAAAAACTGGTTATTCCTTCTTCTTTCAGCAGTTTTAGGCCTTTTTCTAATGGTACAGCGCGTACATTATAGTATAGATATACTTGCTGCATACCCGTTCGCCTATCTTTCTTACCGCTCGGCACATTACGTTATTTCCAATTGGTCGCTAGATCTTAAATAAGTAATTTTAAACCACATTCTAATTAAAATGAAGATTGGTATTGTATTATATCCCACTTTTGGAGGCAGCGGCGTCGTGGGTACTGAGCTTGGGAAAGCGCTTGCTCAAAAAGGGCATGAGATCCATTTTATAACTTATTCACAACCTGTTCGTTTAGGGAGTTTCAGAGAGAATATTTTTTACCATGAAGTTGCAATCAGTGATTACCCTTTATTTGATTATCAGCCATATGAAATCGAGCTGACGAGCAAAATGGTTGATGTCGTGAAGTATGAAAAACTTGATTTACTGCATGTTCATTATGCCATACCTCACGCAAGTGCTGCTTACATGGCCAAACAGATCCTTAAGTCGCAAGGCATTTATATCCCATTCATAACTACACTTCACGGAACGGATATCACGTTAGTAGGAAAGGATCCTTCATTCGAGCCTGTCATTACTTTTTGCATTAATGAATCAGATGCCGTTACAGCAGTATCGGAAAGCCTGAAGCAAGACACTTATGCACACTTTGATACAAAAAGACACATCCATGTAATCCCAAACTTTATCGCACCGAATATTGAAGCAAGTGAAGCCTCTTCCCAAGTGAGAAGGAAATACGCATGTGATGGTGAGCGGATTCTTTGTCACATTTCCAATTTTAGAAAAGTTAAACGTGTTGAAGATGTTGTTCATGTCTTTGACCTTGTCAACAAAAAGATACCTTCAAAACTGATACTTGCAGGCGATGGTCCCGAACGACATGCGCTAGAACGTTTGGTAAGGGAACTGGACCTGTGCAGTCGGGTTATTTTCCTCGGGAAGGTTAGGGACACTGCGCATGTATTGGAGATATCCGATCTTTTCCTGCTTCCATCTGAAACAGAAAGTTTTGGACTTGCTGCATTGGAAGCGATGGCTGTGGGTGTCCCAGTTATTTCTTCCAACACAGGAGGTATCCCTGAAGTAAATATTCAAGGTGTAACAGGATTTTTGTCCAATGTAGGTGATGTTGAAGAGATGGCGAATAACGCCTTGACTATATTAAAAAGCGATGAGGCCTTAAGTAACTTCAAAGAAAATGCTCGAAAGCGTGCACATGATTTTGATCTTAACAAAATACTTCCCATGTATGAAAAGATCTATTTCGATCTGATTGAGAATACATAACAAAAAAAAAGCGCCTAACAAGGCGCTTTTTTTTGTTTATAGGATCATGTTCAGATGTTTTCAATGATCATAGCAGAGGCGCCACCGCCACCATTGCAGATACCTGCACCACCAAGTTTTGCATTGTTTTGTTTTAATACATTTATCAGAGTCACAATAATACGTGAACCTGAATTTCCTAGAGGATGCCCTAGCGCAACCGCGCCTCCATTCACATCTACCTTTGAAGGATCAAGTCCAAGCAACTTGGTATTAGCGATCCCAACAACGGAGAAAGCTTCGTTCAATTCCCAAAAATCAATATCACCAACACTCAACCCAACCTTCCCAAGTGCTACAGGGATCGCTCTTGCAGGGGCCGTTGTGAACCATTCAGGAGCCTGAGCGGCATCTGCATAACTAACGATCTTAGCTATTGGCTTTAAGCCAAACTTTTCTACAGCTTCTTTGGAAGCTAACACTAGAGCTGATGCGCCGTCATTTAATGTTGATGCATTTGCTGCGGTGATCGTTCCGTCTTTATCAAATGCGGGGCGCAACCCTGGAATCTTATCCAAAAACACATTCTTAAATTCTTCATCTTCAGTTACCATAATAGGATCGCCTTTTCTCTGTGGCACTGCAACCGGAACAACCTCATTATTGAATCTCCCAGCTTTCCAAGCATCAGAAGCCTTTGTGTATGAGGCGATCGCAAAGGCATCCTGATCTTCACGTGTTATTGAGTATTCTTTTGCACATAGTTCAGCACAGTTTCCCATCGGAACCTTGTTGTATACATCGAGTAACCCATCTTTTGTAATTCCGTCAAGCATTGTAATGTTTCCAAACTTTACTCCATTCCTCCCATCTATGTAATGAGGGGTCATTGACATATTCTCCATACCTCCTGCTACAACGACGTGATTATCTCCTGCAATGATTGATTGCGCACCAAACATAATTGCTTTCATTCCTGAGGCGCATACCTTGTTGATAGTTGTACAAGGAACATTCTGCCCTAAACCTGCTCCAAGAGCCGCCTGACGCGCAGGTGCTTGACCAACACCAGCCTGCAGGACATTTCCCATAAACACTTCATCTATCCATTCTGCATGAACGTCACCTTTTTCCAGAGCACCTTTAATTGCGATGGATCCAAGTTGCGTGGCAGGAGTAGTAGAGAAGGCTCCCATAAAAGCCCCCATAGGGGTGCGTGCGGCAGAAACAATGTATACTTCTTTTGTCATTTTTTTCATTTTTTTTGATCGCACGAATTTAAGAAATTTCTGCTCATATGCGTTAAAAAATCAACCTTTAGATTGCACTATCTTTCTCTCTTCACCTGCATGATGAAATCTCATAATTACTACTCATCTTTATCTGACTCATCCCGGTATCGACTAAGTTTCGTATTTTCGAACCCTGTTATGCGATTTGCATCTGATATATCCTTTTTCTGGCTGATACCTTGGGCTGCAATAGCGGTATTTCTCGCCGTGTGGTTATATTCTAAGAATAAGTGGTTCAGTGAGTTGCCTAAAACTACCCGTATTCTCTTAAGATCCTTTCGCGCGAGCTCTCTCTTCATCTTGGGAGTTCTCCTTTGGGGGATTATTTTTGAATCAGTCGATTACAGGGTTGAGAAGCCGATCATTATTACATTAACCGACCGTTCCTCCTCTATGGAGAATTACAAAGATAGTAATCAGGTCAAAACACAATTAACCGCGCTGCATGAACAATTGAACAAAGAACTTGGGGAAGAGTATGAATTTGTTGAAATGAATGTCGGTTCTTATGCTGATTACGGCAAAACAATCGATTTCACCGATGGAAACTCCGATCTTGCAGCAGGTTTCGAAAAGATCAATGTTGACTTTTACAATCGAAATATTGGTGCGATCCTTTTTGTCTCAGATGGAAACTTCAACCGGGGAAATCATCCTGTATATTCAGCAGAGAAGATAAGTCTGACACCCGTTTTTTCATTAGCTGTTGGGGATACTGTAAGGAAACGCGACCAGTACATAAAGAACGTAGCCTCCAATGAGGTAACTTTCTTCAAAAACCAATTCCCTGTCGAGATAGACATTGAAGGTATTAAAATGGGGCAGGGGAGTGCTACGGTAAGTATCTCTCAGAATGGAAAGGCTATTGCATCACAAAAAGTAACCTACAAGGACGGAAAACGTGATTTTGAACATCTTTCATTCTTGCTGAATGCGGATAAAATAGGCTTCAACTCCTATTCTGTAACTGTTTCGCGTGCTTCTAATGAATACAATTACGAAAACAACACGAGAATATTTTACATAGAGGTGGTTGATTCACGCTCAAAAGTTTTAATTCTGGCTGGAAGTCCACATCCGGACGTATCGGCTTTTAAACAGGTGTTAGATGAAGATCAAAACCTGGAGGTTGTATCAGAATTAACGCCAACATGGAAAAAGGATCTGGCCAAGGTTGATCTGGTCATCTGGCATGAACCGGGTGTAAATTTCGATCCTTCTATCCAATCGCTTTTACTGGAGAAACGGATACCTGTCCTTTACGTTATAGGGCCGAATACAAATTCATCAACCATTACAAAACTAAATATTGGCCTTACCGCACTTAATTCGAAGCAGACAGATGAGATTCAGGGCAGTCTAAATGATGGTTTCCGGCAATTTGAACTTTCGGAGAATGCTAAGAATGCGATCGAATATTTCCCTCCATTGAAAACGCGATTTGGAGACATGAGATTGAGTGGTGGAGCAGAGATAGCTATTTTTCAGAGGGTAGGACCAGTCAAAAAAAATGACCCACTGCTTTATTTCAATAAGCGAGGCACTGTTAAATACGGAGTTCTATATGGTGAAGGGATTTGGAAATGGCGAATAAATGACTTCGTTCGAAATGGAAATTTCGATGCTTACAATGAATTAGTCCAAAAAACGGGGCAGTACCTGTTGGTGAAGCAAAACACTTCATCATTAAACGTGTCGCTTCCCAAACGATTCACCAAAGATGAAGAAGTAATTGTTAACGCCTCATTTTACAACGAGTCACTTGAGCCAACGACAAAACCCAAGATCAACTTCACTTTAATGAATGATAAGGGAAAGCGTTCGAACCTTCAATTCGCCGTTGCCGGGGATATGTATAAATTAACATTGGGCAAACTTACACCCGGAAAATACAGTTGGACCGCACACACCAACTACAATGGAAAAAAACACAGCAAATCAGGAGTGTTTATTGTTGAGGATATTGCAATGGAAAGCATCAATACATGGGCAGATCATACTGTCATGAGACAAGTGGCATACAAAACGAATGGGCGATTTGAACTTCTGAAAAACTATTCGAAGATTATTGAGATGATTCGTGATCGCGATGATATCACAAGTGTTTCCTATAAAGAAGCTTCATTTAACGATTTGATTGATTACAAGTTGTTCTTCTTTATCTTGCTGCTTTTGATGGCAGGGGAATGGTTCCTTCGAAGATGGAATGGTTCCTATTAGATTTTTTCACAATGATAAAATATTCGGAATGTTGCTACGTTACTAGGGTATTACAAATAAGAAACGTTTAGCCTATGTTGAAAAAATACCCTGAAACGATTACTCAATCCGAAGAGTTAAAAATCGGCCCTACTGCCGCAACGTTGAAAACGTTACTGAATTACAGTAAATCGGTAGAAGTAAAGAAAGTAAAGAAGAAGAATCTCATGGTGCACTTAAATTAGCACATAAACAAAAGCCCTCATTTGCGAGGGCTTTTGTTTATCTTTTCTTTTCGGGCGCTTACCAGATCCTGGCAACCTTATTTGTTGGATTACGCATAGGATCACCTTCTTGGACATTGAAGGCCTCAAAAAACTCGGGACAATTCTTTAATGGCCCATTAACACGATACATTCCCGGTGAATGTGGGTCATTCGCTATACGGTTCTTCATTTCCTCTTCTGTGTAATTAATCTTCCACAATTGAGCATAGGCGATGAAAAAACGTTGCGCAGCAGTGTATCCTTCACGATTCTTACCTGAATTGAACTCATCAGTCCGAGCATAGGCATAATAGGCCATTGTCAAGCCGCCAAGATCGGCAATATTCTCTCCCATTGTCAGATCAGGATTTACACAATGTCCTTCGATCGGACAGAAAGCTGAAAACGTTTCACCAAGAATACCTGTTTTTTGCTCAAAAGCCAGTCGATCTGTTTCTGTCCACCAGTTCTTGAATGAACCGTCAGCCGCGAACTTGGAACCCATATCATCAAAACCGTGAGTAAATTCATGACCGATCACCATTCCAATCCTTCCATAGTTAACCGCATCTTCTGCATTCTCATCGAAAAAAGGAGGTTGCATTATCCCGGCAGGGAAGGCGATCTCGTTCAAAAGTGGATGGTAATAAGCATTTACCATATGGGCCGGCATTCCCCATTTATCCTTGTCTACCGGCTTCAGTAGTTCACTCAGATTCTTTTTGTGTGAGAATTTATTCTCTTCTTTTATATTCTGGATATAGGCTGCAGGATCGAACTGAAGTGCAGAATAATCTTCCCATTTCGAGGGAAAACCGAGTTTTCTTCCAATCGAACTCAATTTATTCAAAGCCTCCGTTTTTGTTTCTGATGACATCCAGTCAAGTCCATTAATGCGCTCTTTAAAAACGATCAAGAGATTATCTACCATTTCATTAATGCGACGATGGGCATTTTGAGAATAGTATTTATCAACGAATGCTTTCCCAAGCAACTCACCAAAATCTTTTCGTGTGATCTCATCGATCGCCCGATCATCCAGCGGCTTCATTTCACTCTTACCGGAAAGAACTTTCCCGTAGAAATTGAAATTCTCTGCTTCAAACGCAGCATCAAGGTTGCCCGCATAGTGATGAACTGTTTTCCAAAGCAAGTAATTCTTCCATGATTCCATGGATTCATTTTCCAGTAACTCATTGGTTTTCATTAAGAATTCCGGCTGAGACACAATGAGCGAATCGAACGAATAACTGCCGATTGCCGATAGGTAGTTCTCAAAATCCACCTTGCCGAACAGCTTTTGAGCATCCTCACGGGACATCTTATTGTATGTTTTTTCTGGGATCCTCAGTTCAGCGGGCGGCATCATTGCTGAAGCCATTTTCGTTTCAAACTGAACAACTAATTCAGCCATTTTTAAAGCATCGTCCTCACCGTACTTTAGCAATTGAAAGATATTCTTCACATGGATCTTGTATTTAGTGAGAATCTCCTTTTTATTTTCAGAAGTGTAATAATCGCGATTCGGCAAGCCAATTCCTCCCTGTCCACAATAGCTGATATTCATTTCAACATTCTTCAGGTCCTGACCAACACCGAAACTGAAGAGACTGTTAATACCCTGAACATGTTGATCAGCTATTATGGAAACGATGTCTGATTTAGAACGAAGCCCGGTGATCTTATCGATATCAGCTTTAATAGGAGAGAATCCCAGCTTATTTCTGGTTTCCAAATCCATGAACGAAGCATAATAGCGCCCCAGGATATATGAATCACTTCCTACAGTGCCGTTATTTGACTTAAACACTTCCAGTATTCCAACCAGTTTCTTTTTGTTATTCAGATCAAGCTCGTTAAAGCTTCCCCAGCGTGATTCAGAAGGTGGCACAGGATTATTCTTGACCCATGTTCCGTTCGAGAACATGAAGAAATCTTCCTGAGCCTTTATGTCCTTGTTTAAGTAAGAAAGATCAACTGTTGAAAGTTCCTTTTTATCGGAAGAAGAAACTGTAGAAACAACTTCTTTCTTGTTGTTTTTCAATGAATTACAGCTTGTTGCTAAAGCAATAGTTAAGATCAAGATCCATGACCTGTTCATAGTTTTAATTTTTTGGTATGTATAACATTTCCACGTGAGGAATGCCGTCTTCAAGGTATTCTTTCCCTGTTGAGACATATCCGTGTGAAGTATAGAATCCCTCCAGATGTTTTTGAGCAGACAATCTTACCGGAGCAACTTGTCCAAATTCCTCAACTATAAATTTCATGCATTGGCGCATCAATTCATGACCGGCACCCTGGCCTCTAACTGATTCATCTGTCACCACTCTTCCGATGGCTATTTCAGAGTAGGAGAGTCCGGGAGGCAGAATTCTGGCTGTTGCTACAACACAGCCGAAGCCATCTCTGCAGATCAGGTGATATGATTTCTTATCCTTTCCATCCAGGTCAAGGTATGGGCAATTCTGCTCAACCACAAAAACCTTTAGACGTAAGGCTATTATGTCATGAAACTCATTGGTTGTAAGTTCCGTGTAGTATTTTATTTTCCAGGTTAAGTTCATCACAATGAGTTCGTTAGTTTTGAATGTCACGTCTGAATTACCCCAACATTATACGATTTTTCAGCCTTTTTATGATTCGCCATATCGATACCAACGGAGATCACTTCTCTCGTTTTTGCCGGATCAATGATCGCATCGATCCAAAGTCGGCTGGCGGCGTAATATGGTGAAATCTGCTCATCGTAGCGATTCTTGATCGTGTCATATAGTTCCTTTTCACGTTCAGGAGTGATTTCTTCTCCTTTCGCTTTTAATGAAGCAACTTCGATCTGCAACAATACTTTAGCTGCCGATGCACCACTCATAACCGCAATTTCAGCAGTTGGCCATCCTACGATTAAGCGAGGATCATAGGCCTTTCCGCACATTGCGTAATTACCAGCACCATATGAGTTCCCCACAACAACCGTGAATTTGGGAACGACTGAGTTAGCCATGGCATTTACAAGCTTTGCTCCATCCTTAATGATCCCACCATGCTCACTTTTAGAGCCAACCATAAAACCAGTTACATCCTGAAGGAAAACCAATGGAATATTCTTTTGATTACAGTTCATGATAAAACGTGCTGCTTTGTCGGCTGAGTCGGAATAGATCACACCTCCAAACTGCATTTCACCTTTCGCACTTTTAATGATCTCACGTTGATTAGCAACGATACCAACACTCCACCCATCAATTCTGGCATAAGCACAAACGATTGACTTCCCGTATTCCGCTTTGTATTCAGTAAACTCAGAATCATCCACGAGGCAACGAAGCAATTCTTTAGTATCGTAAGGTTTGGAGCGGTCTGATGGGACAATTCCGTATACGTTCTTGATCGGCAGTTTTGGCATTTGTGCCTCTTTACGATCAAATCCGGCAGATTCAGGCTGTCCGATCTTATCCATTAATTTGCGGATAGTTGCCAGACACTCCTGATCATCTTTCATTTTATAATCACAAACTCCGGAGATTTCAGTATGTGTGCTAGCGCCTCCAAGTGTTTCATTATCTATACTTTCACCTATGGCAGCTTTAACGAGGTAAGATCCGGCAAGGAATATAGTCCCTGTTTTATCTACGATCAACGATTCGTCTGACATTATCGGCAAATAGGCTCCACCTGCAACACAGCTACCCATTACAGCAGCGATCTGAACGATGCCCATTGAACTCATTACTGCATTATTGCGGAAGATCCTTCCAAAATGCTCTTTATCAGGGACTATCTCATCCTGCATAGGTAGGTACACTCCTGCGGAATCGACAAGGTAAATGATTGGAAGTTTATTCTCGATTGCGATCTCCTGAGCCCGAAGGTTCTTCTTGCCAGTGATCGGAAACCAAGCTCCTGCCTTCACTGTTGCATCATTAGCAACAACAATACACTGCTTCCCGGATACATAGCCGATCACAACGACAACTCCACCGGATGGGCAACCACCATGTTCTTTGTACATGCCATAACCTGCCAAAGCGCCAACCTCAAATCGACTGGTATTTGGGTCAAGTAAAAGTTCTATCCTTTCACGAGCCGTGAGTTTTCCGCTATCATGTTGTTTTTCTATCCGCTTTTTTCCTCCACCTTCAGCAACTTTAGCCAATTCGCGATCCAAAGCTGTAATCTTCAAACGCATTTGGTCATCGTTCATGTTGAATTCGAGTTCTTTTTTAGAGATCGCCATGTAATATTTATTAAAGCAGCTCAAATATAGTAAAGAGGATCGAGTGTTTACACTGTAGAATCTTTATTCTCATCATAAAAGATATTCAACATATCCCTGTTCGAAAATAACACAGATACACTCGGGACAGATCATTAAATTTGTGTCATGCAAGATACGTTTAAACACAAAGGTATGCGAAAACAATTGGTCGATGAATTGAGGCGAGACCCTCGGATCCCGACTAATTCACCGGTATTTGAAGCAATCTTGAATATACCCCGTCACTTCTTTCTGGACTTGGCGTTTGAGCAGCAGGCATATACGAATATGGCCTTTCAGATCGGAGCAGGACAAACGATTTCACATCCGATAACTGTTGCTTTTCAGACGTATCTATTGGATTTGAAAAAAGGTGACAAAGTTTTAGAGATCGGAACGGGATCAGGTTTTCAAACCTGTATCTTGTGTGAATTAGGAGCAAAGGTGTTTTCTGTCGAACGACAGAAAGAATTGTTCATGAAAGCCAAAAGCATCATTCATCATTTCAATTTCAATCCGAGACTGACTTTTGGCGACGGCTATAAAGGATTGCCTGCTTTTGCTCCGTTTGACAGGATTATCGTTACATGCGGTGCACCGGATATTCCAAAAACCTTATTGGATCAGTTAAAAGTGGGAGGCATTATGGTTATACCGGTAGGAGAAGGGATAGAACAGATCATGAAGCGCATACGTAAAGTTTCAGAGACAGAGATCATAGAAGAGGAGTTTGGTACGTTCAAGTTTGTCCCAATGCTCGAAAAGACTGCAAAATAACTTTCATAAAAAAAAGGAGTCTATAGCGACTCCTTTCACTCACTCTCTTCTTTAAGATCAATGCCCCAATGCAGCAAGGTAACGTTCTGCATCCAAAGCAGCCATGCATCCCGTACCTGCAGCAGTGATTGCCTGACGATATGTTTTATCCGCTGCATCTCCTGCAACAAACACTCCGGAAACATTCGTTTTTGAAGTTCCAGGTTGTGCATATTTAATATATCCAGTCTCGTCAAGATCAATAAAACCTTTAAAAATATCAGTGTTTGGTTTGTGACCGATAGCCACGAAGAAACCTGTGCAAGGAATAACCTTTTCTTCACCAGTCACGCTGTTTTTTACATGAGCTCCGGTAACAACATTTCCGTCTCCAAGAACCTCAACAGTATCCGTATTGTAAAGGATTTCAATATTTGCTGTGTTTTTTACACGATCAGCCATTATCTTGGAAGCGCGAAACTCGTCACGACGAACGAGCATTGTTACTTTTGTGCACAATTTAGATAAATAGTGTGCCTCCTCGCAAGCCGAGTCACCTGCTCCAACAATTACCGTTTCCTGACCACGGTAGAAAAATCCATCACATACTGCACAGGCTGAAACACCACCTCCCAGCTGGAGATACTTCTGCTCACTTTCAATTCCAAGGTATTTAGCTGAAGCGCCAGTTGAAATAATTACTGTCCTCGCATGGATCTCTTTCCCTTCTTCTGTCCAACATTTGTGAACAGGTCCAGTAAAATCAACCTTATTGATAAACCCGAAACGGATATCCGCCTCAAATCTTTTAGCTTGGGCCTCAAGCTGTAACATCATTTCCGGTCCCGTTACACCATCCGGGTATCCAGGAAAATTTTCTACCTCATTCGTTGTCGTTAATTGTCCGCCTGGCTGCATTCCCTGATATAGAACAGGCTTCATATCAGCGCGAGCCGCATAGATTGCAGCGGTATAACCAGCAGGACCCGAACCAATTATCAAGCAGTTCACATTTTCAACATCGCTCATTTGTTATTGTTTTAAGAATTATTGAATGCACAAAAATAATTGTTTCTGTGGATAGGAATGAATAAGTTAGAACTAAGTAATGAACAGTAGGAATCCAAGAAATAACTTGTGTCCTTCTAAAAATAAAACATTTGGCATTTCGAATAAAAGACCGTACTTTTGTACCCCCATTTTTGAAATCAAACGATGATAGATACCGAACTGTACGAAGCCAAGGAATTATACCCTTTTCAAGAGAGAACGGTTCATGCGATCATCGATGAGCTTGAGAAGAATGGTAAGAAATTCAATCTCTTGTTCCAACTTCCTACAGGTGGAGGTAAAACCGTTATATTTTCAGAGATCGCGCGTCACTACATCGAAAAGTGGAATGAAAAAGTTCTGATACTTACACATCGTATCGAGCTATCTGTTCAAACATCTCGTCAACTTTCAGCAATTGGAGTTGACAACAAAGTGATCAACAGCGAGGTGAAGAATATCCCAGATCAGAGCGAATACAATTGTTTCATTGCAATGGTTGAGACCCTTAACAATCGCTTGAACGACAACGAGAATTTTATCGAGGGAGTAGGTCTTGTGATCGTGGATGAGGCGCATTACAACAGTTTCCGAAAGATATTTCAGTTTTACGATGGAGGAAATATTCTTGGCGTTACTGCAACTCCATTGAGCAGTAACAAAGCCTTACCACTGAATGATAACTATAACAAACTGATCGTTGGAGAGAGTATTTCATCTCTAATCGAAGGCGGCTATCTTGCAGATGCAGACACCTATACCTATGACGTGAATCTTCATGGCCTTAAGATCGGGTCAAACGGTGACTTTACTGTGAATAGTTCTGATCAGGTTTACGGCAATTACTTTATGCAAGAAAAACTGCTTTTTGCCTATGAAGAAGTTGCCGTGGGTGATAAAACACTGATCTTCAATTCTGGGATCGATACCTCATTGAGGGTAGAAGAAACTTTCAAAAAACGAGGATATAAGATTCGGCATCTGGATTCAACCTTCAGTGACAAAGACAGGAAGGATGTGCTGTCTTGGTTTAAGACAACACCCGATGCTATTCTTACATCCGTTGGTATTTTAACAACCGGATTTGATGAGCCCACAGTGCAAACAATCATACTGAACAGGGCAACGCGATCCCTTACACTTTACCATCAAATGATTGGCAGGGGTTCGCGCAAGCTACCCCACAAGGAACGTTTTAAATTGATCGATCTCGGAAACAATGTTCGACGGTTTGGACTTTGGCAAGACTACCTAAACTGGCAGGATGCTTTCCGATTCCCTGACCGATTTCTTGAATCGCGACTATCAGAAAGTGATGACCTCGAATTTGAAGTTGAGTTCGAATTTCCCAAGGCACTTAAAGATTGTCTGGACACAAGCGAGTTGGACAGCTTTCACATCAAAGATGTCTATTACGAATGCCTGGATAGTGGTAAAAAAGGGAAACAAGCGGTAGAGCTATCCTTGGAAAATCATTTTCAGGTCATTAAAATGGCAGCAGCTGATTTTTATCATGCTGTGGAACTATTGAGCTCGCTTCAAGATCACATAGAGCATCGATTGAAGCATTACACGAAATGCATATCCAAGAGCACTCCTAATTATCTTAAATACCTGATCGAAACATACAACAGGCAATTGAGACAACGTTTGAGAGAAGCGATCGATGACGATGATCAATAGTTCAATACGATCTCTGTCGTATCGAATGCAACCGTGTTCACTCCATTGATACCCTGATCGGTCGTTCCCATGACATTGTAGAAATAGGAGTAATACGTATTACCGTCATTGATGCAATAAATAGAAGTGTCCAAAGTCCCGTAAAAGCTGTATTCCGTATCCGGACAACATTCAGCACAGCCTTCTTTGCCACTTTGCTTTATAAAGGTCAAATGATCAGAAGGTAGCGGATTTAAGTTATGAAATGTGAGTTTAACCCATGATTTTGCCGTGGTAGAGTAATTGCGAATATTTTCCGAAGAAACCGACAATTCCGAAAAATACACAGTTTTCAGAAGATCGAAATACCCAGATTTGGATATCCTTAAAATGTATTTTTCCATTTTGTCTCTCGGAAAAGTAAATGAATACTTCCCATCTGTATCAACTATCACTGAACCGAGTAATTCTTCAGAGACAGATCCTACAGGTACTTGATAGAGTTTCACACTCGCTCCGGACAAATTGCCATTGAATGTGCTTTCGGTAACAATTCCTGTCAACACAAAGTCTACTTTCTTCTTTTTGCAAGATAGCAGGAAAAGTGAGAAGAGTAAAAATGTCGAAATTATAACTGTTTTCATTCTTAATTAATGGATAGAATATTAAAATTAACATTACTAACAGTTAATTGTGCAAATAAAAAAACGTTTTTTTTTGATATTGAGATTTTTTCCTAGTTAATTTAAATAAACTTTGAAACATACTACTATGGCTATTATTTTAATTATTTACGTTGCGGTTGTTGTATTAATGATCGCTTCTGTTTGGACTGTTTTTACGAAAGCAGAAAAACCAGGTTGGGCTGCTATTGTTCCCATTTATAATCTTGTAATACTATTGGAAATTGTACAAAAACCAGTTTGGTGGATTTTACTAATGTTAATACCAATTGTGAATTTTATTATTTTAATAATCATATACCTAGAACTAGCAAAGGTTTTTGGTAAATCGAGTGGCTTTGGTGTTGGCTTAATTTTTCTTGGCATTATTTTTCTTCCTTTGCTGGCGTTCGGAGATGCGCAGTATATGGGAGGAAAAGGTGAAACAAATGACTTATTAGACAACTGATTTCAATCTTGTTTTTTTTAAAACGCTTCCACTCGGAGACGTTTGTTATCTCACATTTATTCAAACTATGGAAACAATTGACAAACAATTTTCAAATTCCGAACTGACTATTTCGAGTCAAACAAAAGATTACTTTCAGGAAGCAGGTAAGTGGGCTTATTTCCTTTCCATCGTCGGTTTTATAGGGTTAGGATTGATGATATTAGGTGGGGTATTAGTGTTTTTTTTACAATCCGCTGCTTCGGGATCAGGAGGTTTTAGTTTTTTTGGCATCGCGATTGTGGCAATATTGTATTTCTTCCCAATCTATTATCTTTTCCTATTTGGACAGAAAATCAAAGCAGCCTGCAAGGCATCGAGCCAATCAGATTTTGATCATGGAATTGAGAATCTCAAGTCATTTTTTAAATTTCTCGGGATCTTTACGATCGTGATTATATCGATTTACATATTAATCTTTTTGTTAGGAATTTTAGCTGCGACTTCGGTTTAATATCTGATTAATTAATCAGTTTGCGTTTAATAACCGAAAAACGTTAGACACAACTAAAATATTTTGTCCTTAGAATAACCATAACGTTATGCTTATAGTCTTAAGCATTTAAAAAGTCATTTTGGTTATTTAGCTTAGATCAAACTAAATTGGTTTTATCAATTTTAAAATTTTGGAAAGAACTAGAATCAAACAGTATGAGTT
>JBKCJG010000017.1:0-54459 GCA_046301895.1 Flavobacteriia bacterium | reverse complement strand
ATCCAGCTCAAAGATGACAAGACGTATCCCTGGATCTGTATCAAGAACGAACCGTTTCCGCGTGTGTTTTCCACACGAAATGTGATCCGTGACGGATCAAAATATTACGGTCCTTACCCAAGTGGCAAGGTCATGCACACCCTCTTAGGCCTTATCAAGGAGCTTTACCCGCTGCGCAACTGTAATTATGATCTGGCTGCGAATAAGATAAAGGAAAAGAAGTACAAGGTCTGTCTGGAATACCATCTTGGTAATTGTCTTGCCCCATGCACCGGCTTCCAAAAGAAGGAAAATTATGATGAAAACATCGCCCAGATCGAATACCTGGTAAAAGGAAATATCTCATCAGTCATGCAGTTTCTGAAGAACCGGATGATGGACCACGCTTCCAGACAAGAATTCGAAGCAGCTCAGGAAATGAAGAACAAGCTTCAGATACTTGAAAATTATCAGGCAAAATCGACCATTGTTTCCCCTTCTATTCATGAGGTGGATGTGTGCACGATGATCGATGGGGAGGACAGTGCTTTTGTCAACTACCTGAGCATTCACAACGGAGCGATCATCCATGCCTACACAGCGGAAGTTAAAAAGAAACTGAATGAATCCCGGGAGGAGGTACTTGGTTTTGTTTTACCTGAGCTTCGTGAACGTTTCAGCAGCTTATCCCGTGAAATACTCATTGATGAACCTCTTGATCTGCAACTTCAAGGTGTTCAATTCTTTATCCCGCAGCGGGGAGATAAAAAACAACTTGTGGAGCTTTCATTGAGGAATGCTAAGTTCTACAAACTCGAAAAGCAAAAACAGGAAAAGATCAAGGATCCGGAAAAACATACGAACCGCATTCTGGAAACGATCAAAAAGGATTTCAGACTTCAGGAATTGCCACTCCATATGGAGTGTTTCGATAACTCGAATATTCAGGGAACCAATCCTGTATCCGCATGTGTGGTATTTAAGAACGCAAAACCAAGTAAACAGGATTACCGACACTTCAATGTCAAAACCGTGGAAGGACCGGATGATTTCGCATCCATGGAAGAAGCAGTTTACAGAAGGTATAAAAGAGTAACAGAAGAAGGCCTGCCATTACCGCAACTCATTGTTATCGACGGTGGCAAGGGGCAATTGGGAGCGGCACTTAAAGCGCTGGATAAACTAGAATTACGCGGTGAGGTAGCGATAGTGGGAATCGCCAAGCGCCTCGAGGAGATCTTCTTTCCGGGGGACTCGCTACCGATCTACATCGACAAACGCTCTGAAAGCCTGAAGGTGATCCAGTTCATGCGAAATGAAGCTCACCGTTTTGGGATAACACATCACCGGAATAAACGAAGTAAGGCCGCCATCACCTCTGAATTGGTTTCCATTCCGGGTATCGGTCCAAAAACCCAACAAGACCTGATGCGTGCATTCAAAACCGTGAATACCATTAAAATGGCCGCTATTCAAGACCTTGAAAAGGTTGTGGGCCGATCGAAAGCTCAGCTCATCGTGAACTACTTCGGTTCAATGTAACCTTTTCGAAGGAACCCCGTACTTAGACCCGTGAATTAACATTTTCAGTGATTCACGTTTAACAAACAACGCACAAAAAAAGTAATCAGTCATGAAAACGGCAGCTTTCATATTCAGTCTATTCCTTCTAACGCCTTTCTCCTTTTCACAGAAGGAAAAGATCGTTGTTGTGATCGACGCCGGACATGGCGGATCAGATCCGGGGCATCTTTCATGCAATAAGAACCACCTTGCAGAAAAAGAATTGAATCTTCTTATCGCGAAGAAATTCGGCGGTTATATTGATCAGTACCTGAAGAATGTTACCATTGTGTACACACGCACAGATGATTCATTCCCAACGCTGAACGAACGTGTCGACAAGGCCAATAGTGTTCGTGCAGATTATTTTATTTCGATCCATTGTAATGCAAACCATAATAAACACGTTCATGGAACAGAATCACACATCCATTCCCACACTTCGAAAAAGGCGGTCGACCTTGCCAAGGAGGTTGAAAAAGAATTTTCCTCCCGTGCCGGTCGCCACTCGAGAGGAGTAAAGGATTCCGAAGACAGGGAACATTCCCTGCAGGTATTAAAGTACACGAATATGACCGGGATTCTGGTTGAATGCGGTTTTATGACGAATGAGAACGAGGCGAACTACCTGAACACCTCAAGTGGACAAGACGTTTTGGCATCAGCCCTATTTCGTGCTTTCAGATCATTCATTACAAAAGAGCATCCGAGCATCAGTTTTATAAAGACCGCTCCTTCGCCCGCGAGCGCTGCTGGAGCATCCTCTTCCGGCGGACAAACAGCAAAACCAGCCAGCACAGTAAACGGAACTTACGCCATACAGATCATGTCTTCAAAAACACCGCTTGACACAAAGGGCGACAGCTTCAAGAACCTTGGCGTAAGTGTTGCTCGAAAAGAATTGAATACCACTGCCACTTACAAATACACTTACTTCGCGGGAACTTATGCATCTAAAGATGCCGCGATGAAAGACCTTGAAAAGGTGCAAAAAAATGGGTTTAGAGACGCTTATGTTGTAAAAATGGAGTAGAAAAATACACTTTCAACTGATTTTCTTACCTTCACTCTATAAAAACATACACTATGGCTACTGTTTTTGAAACACGACTTATTGGGAATATCGGAAAGGATGCTGTTGTTAAAGGTATGGAAAGAGGAGTTATTGCCATCAACTTTCCTGTTGCTCACAACAAGAACTGGAAAGACAAGCGCACAGGTGAAACAAAAACTAAAACAACGTGGGTAAACTGCACCATCTGGAAAAAAGAAGGTGCCAACTTACGCATTCTGGATTTTTTAAAGAAGGGTGCACTGGTGGAACTGGAAGGAACTCCGTTCGCAAAAGCCTATCCTCAGGAGGATGGTTTCATTCGCACAGAGATTCGGCTGAACATTTCTAAAACCAATATCCTTCGTCCCGCAAAATGTGAGGACGGAAATTGTGAAGACCTCATCGACAAAGATGAATGTGAAGATAGCTTCGATGCCACCATTGAAGACTTCACGATCGACGAAGATGATTTTTAAGGTCTTTCGGTTGAAAATGTAACCGATAGTATTTTTTTTAGCTGTAGTCTTTGCAGAACAAATTCTTTCTTTATATTTGCATTCGCTTTCCGAAAATGGAAACGAAACTCCTCCTTAGCTCAGTCGGTTAGAGCATCTGACTGTTAATCAGAGGGTCCTTGGTTCGAGCCCAAGAGGAGGAGCAAAAAGAAGAAGCCAGCCGTGAGGTTGGCTTTTTTATTCTTATCACTTGTGAAATCCCGGTTTAAGTGATCTCTATTTCGTGTCGTTAAATTTCTGACCCAAAGCTAAACAATACTTAGCGCCACCATAACCGGCACATGGCGTATATGCGCATTTTGTGGCGTTTATAACCTAGTTATGGCTAATTAAACCCTAAGTAGCCATTCTGTAAATTTGTTTTATCTTTGATAGTATCAAATGATAGTATCAATATATGGGCCCTCCTTATCAAATCACTCCTGAAATTTTAAAACTGATCGTTTCTATTTCAGAAAAAACAGGTCAAATCAATGCAAAATTTCTCGATAAGCCGTCACCTAAACTCAGAAAAGAAAACCGTATTAAGACAATACATTCTTCTTTGAGTATCGAAGGGAATACACTCACCGAAGAACAAATCACCGCCCTCATTGAGAACAGGCGAATCATTGGTCCCGAGAAAGATGTAAATGAGGTTTTGAATGCTATAAAAGTTTATGATCAACTAAAATCATTCGATCCAAAATCTTCAAAATCATTCCTTAAAGCTCACGAGATCCTCATGAAAGGATTGGTAATAGATAATGGGAAATATCGCAATAAAGGGGTTGGTATTATGGCCGGTGATCGGATTGCTCATGTGGCCCCACCTGCAGAGAATGTGTCACATTTGATGAATGAACTATTCGATTATATCAAAATCTCAAAAGAGATTTCACTAATAAAGAGCTGTGTTTTTCATTATGAAATGGAATTCATTCATCCCTTCATTGATGGTAACGGCAGAATGGGAAGATTATGGCAAACCTTGATTTTGATGAAAGAATATCCTGTCTTTGAATTCATTCCTTTCGAAAAAATAATTCATAAAACCCAAAGTGAATACTATCATGCACTTTCACAAAGTGATAAATCTGGAAACTCAACACCTTTTATCGAATATATGCTCAACGTCATCAATGATTCCCTGTTCACAATACTTGATTTTAAGAGTCGAACCATTAGCACGGAAGATCGTTTGACCTATTTTTCCGAAACTTGTGAATCTGAATTCAGTAGGAAAGATTACATGAGCGTCTTCAAAGAGATATCCTCGGCAACGGCCAGTCGGGATTTAAAACAAGGAGTAGAACTAGGCTTGTTTGAAAAGGAAGGAGATAAAACAAAGACAGTCTACAGAATAATAAAATAGCCTAAACAGCAAGCAAGCGCCAGCCCAGATCCTACTTCGACCGACGAAATCAGCAGCACAGCTAAACAACAAATCGTTTTGAAAGATTCCGTTTTATCTTCGGAGAAACAATCGTATGAAAAGTGTTCCATGCACCCGCAATCAAAACCGTAGCAATGTTTCTACTGCCTGTAAGCTTATTCGGAGTATTCAACAGTTTTGCATCAGTTATCATTTGGTTCGTCAAAGTTAAATTCGAGGGAACCTGAAAATCGCGCGTTTCCATGGCTCGCTCTTTTAATTTAACCGGAATCCCGATTGAACATGTTCCTTATCGAAAAACCCACATTTTTAGCCGGAACATTAACTTTTGATGACCCCACTTTCCAGCATTTCGATGGTTCCTTTATTGGCATTGATCCGCACTTGTGTTCCAACCGGCAGAACGAATTTGTTCACGACATGTCCAAATTGAGCATTCGCATAAACAGGTTTACTGAGTCCTTTAAAGTGCTGATCGAATACTTCGTCGATCGTAAATGCGCGATCCGGTTCTTCTGCCACGCAATCCCGAAACGCCCCTAAAATGATCCCACTCACTCCGTTCAGGACACCGGCCATTTTAAGCTGCGTCAACATCCGGTCGATGCGATACGGTTCTTCTTTGAGATCTTCAAGGAATACTATTTTCCCCGACCACTCCGGTAAATAACCCGACCCTAGCAACGAACTGATAACGGTCAGGTTTCCTCCGACAAGTTCTCCCTCGGCAATACCACCACTGATCGTCCTTATTCTAAGGTCTTCCTGACGATTATAGAACGTAAGGGACTCTCCGTGAAATAATAACTTGTGAAAATATTCCATTGTTCTGGAGTTCCAGCTTGCATTGCCATTGGGCCCATGGAAAGTAATTAGCCCCGTCTTCAGCGTGATCGCGTTCAAAAGGGTTGTAATATCACTGAAGCCCATGATCACTTTGGGATTGTTTCTGATCACATCAAAATCAATAAACGGCAAGATCCTGGAGCAACCCCAGCCCCCACGGACGAAAAAGATCCCTTTCACTTCCTCATCCCTGATGAGCTCCATGAACTCAGCGGCTCTTGCTTCATCCGTTGCCGAAAAATATCCGTAACGCGCGGCCACATTCTTTCCATTCCTTACCTTGAACCCAAGGTCCTTGAGGACATCCGTAAACTCACGAACCTCTCCCGGATCGGATACACAACCCGCCGGTGCACAGATACCCACCAGATCCCCCTTTTTTAAAGCAGCTGGTTTCATCTTGCCTCGTTCGATCATTTCGCCGGGTTCTTTTTTAAAGGACAAACAGGATGTCCCTAAAAAAGATAATCCGATCATTGAAACCGCATTCCGTCGACTCAGTTTTTGCATTATTTAAAGCATTTAGACGTTGTGAATCTCTGTTTTATTTCAGGGTTTGGCCCAAAAAACAAACGTTCATGTATTTCGAGACTCATCCTTAGATACAAGTTAATCATTCTCAACGGAACTGAAACACGGTTATGGGAGGACCTCTTGTAATTCATGATATTTTTTGTAGCTTTGAACTAACAAAATGTTAAAACTATTTAATATGAAAAAACTACTACTTGTTATTTCTATGGTTAGTGCAACCATTTCTGCAAATGCACAATGCACTCCTGTAAATTGTCAGGCTTCTTTAACATATCCTGACCTTGGAGGGGTGTGTGACACAGTCTTGACGGATGCAACAGTTAATAATACCTTCTCTGATTTTGAGTCTTTCTTAATTACAGGAGCTTGTTTTGATGCAGGCTTGATCGATCCGGGTAGTGCAGGTACCAATGTTAAGATCAAGACAATTGACAATTTTACCTTCTCAGGAATGCCAGTTGGTTTGACAGGGGTTACCAGTCAAGGATCATACACTTCGCCGGGCACAATGAACTCTGACAACACTCAAACTTTGGCGGGATGTGTCGCATTTAGTGGGACCCCAACTGAGATCGGTGTATTTAATGTCACAATGAATTTTCTTGTAGACGTCCTTCTGTGCGACCTTTTCTACATTGAGCAATCCAACAATGCTGCTTCTTACGTGTTGTGGTTGACAGTTAAGCCAAACCCAACTTTCACAGGGCTTTCTGCGAATTACTGTGTTACGGATGCTCCCGTTAATTTAACTGTAACAGGAACTCCGGGTGGGACATTCACCGGTCCTGGTGTTACTGGTAGTTCATTTAATCCTGCTGCTGCGGGTCCTGGATCTCATGAGATCAAGTACACGGTTGCAAAACAAGAAGGGGCGGCAATTGCTCCTGCAGCAGACAGCATGGTCGTTTTGGTGAATGTTACCGGTTACTATGCGGATGTCGACAATGATGGTTATGGTGACCCGGCTTCTACTCCTGTATGTACTGCACAGACTGGTTTTGTTGCTAACTATACGGACTGTGATGACAGCAACGTCGGCATCAATCCTAACGCAACTGAGATCGCCGGAAATGGAATTGATGAGGACTGCAGTGGAACAGATGCAACGGCAGGAATTGACGAACTGGTACTTCAGCAGTTGCAGGTATATCCAAATCCATCAACTGGGAGCATCAACGTTAACTTCAACAACATAACCATTCAATCTGTTGATATTGCCGATCTTAACGGACGAGTTGTAAATAGCCTGAAAGTAAACAGTAAGTCTGTTGAGATGGATCTATCAACATTACAAAATGGTGTTTATCTTATGTCCATATCTACAGAGAAGGGCACCGTTCAGAGAAGAATTGCGATCCAAAAGTAATTGCATTGACACATAACACATGAAGGGCTCCTGAAGAGGAGCCCTTTTTATTTCAATACTTCCTGTATGTTCAGCTTGATGCGTTCACAAAGTGTATCTGTCGGCAGATCATTGTCGTCTTCTCCAAACGGATCTTCGATCTCTTCTGCCAAGACCTCCATACTGACCAATACGTAAAAAACAAAGGTTGCTATCAGCGATGAGAAATACCCGAATTGGGTCACAAATGCCAATGGTAATGTTGTCACATAAATAAAGATGAATTTCTTGAGGAACAAACTATAAGAAAAAGGGATTGGGGTGTTCTTGATCCGCTCGCATGCACCCAGACTGTCCATCAGTGCATTAATGTTCCTGTCAAGAACCATAAACTCCTCCTGGGTCAAGGATCCTGATCTCTTGCATTCTGATAATTCCTTATACAACAGCTCACTGATAGCCAGTGGGACATGTTCTCTGTTAAGCAAGAGCTCTTTTTCTGCCGGCTTCAGTTCCAACTGTTCGAACTCGACGCCCTTTCTCAGATGTTCCTTCGCTGCAAAAACAAAATTTGGGATCATCCTTCGGAAAAAATCCCTTTTTTCCGGTTGGTCCAGCATTGTTGAAATCTTGATGGCTATGTTCCTCGTATCATTCACCAGTTCTCCCCATTTCTTTCGCCCTTCCCACCACCGGTCGTATGCGGTGTTCGTTCTGAAAACCAAGAGTAGCGAGATCACAAAACCGATCAATGAATAGACTGAAATCAATTTTTCCAGCACAATAGCATGCGGGAAGTAATTGATCTCGATGTATGCTATTCCCAGAGTAAAAAGACCTATATATAAGATCTCCTTCCATAATATTCTGAATGTATCGCTCTTATGAAAGGCAAATATGAGCGTTAACCAGCTCTTTGGATTGTAATTGACCATAGAACAAAAATACGATATCCTTTAAAAGGTGTATAGAACGTTTTATAAATTACTTTTTCGGCTATAGTGTTAATAAATTAACAAGGTGTTGCGGGCGTTTACCCAATTTTTACCTTTGGCTTGTTAAATTATGAACATGGAAATTACACCGGAGATCAAACAACGGCTGGAACTGCTGAACGAGAAATACTCTGCATTAGGACAAGATCTTCTATCTTACCTAGACGGTCTGCTTTTTGCTGATACTGTTAAATACTGGGATTACATTGAACTGGATACGCTTTTGAGTTTGCAAAAGCCGCGCACTCAAATACCCGACGAGCACATTTTCATTGGTTACCACCAGATCACGGAATTGTATTTTCAGCTTGCTCTCCGCGAATTTGAGCAGTTGGCAGATCGGGAAAACATCGATGAGACATTTTTCGTGGACCGTGTTACCCGAATCAACCGCTATTTTGACGCCTTGGTTTTGAGCTTTGATATTATGTCGAAAGGAATGGATCAACAGCAGTTCATGCAGTTCCGTATGTCTCTTTTACCAGCAAGCGGATTCCAGTCGGCACAGTACCGCTTCATTGAAATGTACAGTACGGACTTCATTAATCTTGTCGCAAAGGATCATCGTGCCAACTATGATCGGAACTCGACTATTGAAGAAATGTACGAACATATTTACTGGAAAGCGGGAGCTACAGAATTAGCCACCGGAAAGAAAACACTTACACTTATTCAGTTCGAAGAGCGTTATCAGCGTGATTTCATCGCTTTAGGCAAGGCCTGTGTTACACGGAATTTATGGCAGGTTTTCAAGCGGCTGACGACGGAAGAACAACAATCTGACAGCGTAAAGGCTGTTCTCCGGCACAATGATATGAATGTGAATATCAACTGGCCACTTGCACATTATAAATCAGCTGTTCGTTATCTGAACAAAGATTCGGCAGATATTGCGGCGACCGGAGGAACGAACTGGCAAAAATACCTTCCTCCGCGGTTCCAGAAGAGGATCTTTTATCCTGAATTATGGAGCGTACAGGAAATTGAAGACTGGGGTAAATCATGGGTTGACAACTCACTGTCATAGATCAGCCATAACATGATCGAGCCATCTCACTGATGGCAATTCAATTTTATTGAACTTCTTTGAGGCACGTCAGCATATCAGCCATCGTGTCGAACAGAAAGTCAGCCAGGATCAGCTTTGGATCAGGATGGTGCGTTTTCTCAGGTATGCAAACCACCTTCATCCGTGCAGCCTTTCCTGAGATGATCCCGTTCAGGGAGTCTTCAACAACAAGACAACGGACCGGGCTTACTTTCAGTTTTTCAGCTACCGTCAAATAGACCGCAGGGTGTGGCTTTCCGTATTCCTCATGTTCAGCAGAATGATAAAAATCAAAATATTCTGCTATTCCAAGTTCTCGAAGTACCGTCAGTACCAGCACCTCATAAGAAGATGTTGCCAAACCGATCTTCTTCCCCTTGCTCTGAAGGTATAATAGCGTATCGATAACCCCTGTCAAGGGAACCGCATTCTCCCTGATAAGCTCAACCATTTTCAGGACGATCTGCTGTTCAATAGCATCTGGTGTTATACCTGTCCATCCTTCGTGCTTGTGCCAAAAACGAACCACCTCGTCGATCCTCAATCCCACGGTCTTCTGGAAATCCGTTTTGGTAAGTTTTGAACCTACTGTTCCAAAAACCTCCTCCATGGCGATCTTCCAAAGGGGTTCAGAATCGATTAATACACCGTCCATATCGAAAATAACGGCATCAAAATCATTTAGTACAACCTTCATTCAAGCGTAAAAATAGTTAAAAATGGTCCGCCGAGCAGAGGGTGTTTTTCGGATGCAACCGCAATCACCCTCTCAGACAAGAAAACGATCGCTTCCCGCTGCTCTAGCCTTTTAAAATTGTGTGTTTCCAATTCCCTCGACGCTGTGATGCCGACATCCGATCTGTTCAAATGCATTATCCTTAGTCCCGAATAGGTCAGAATGGCAACCGCTCCATTAGAATAGTCAGCACCCGTTACAAGGTCACGGATTCCTGAGCTTTTTACCTTCTTGAAATACGGAACGGCAGGCTGAACGTGTTGAGCCACGTAATTACCCGGTTCATCGGGTATGACATAATCATCGGGGAAACGGTCCCAACCGTTCAACTTTTGCCCATGACTATCGTTCTTTGGTCTTTTTGATCGGTTCTTTGTGATGAGACGGATGCTGTCATTCATCCAGTAGATCGCTTCACAATCAAACCGAAACCGCTCCTTACATGGCGGAAATTCAGTCTGATCCTCATAGCGAAAAGCAATCTTTTGCGCCATTACTGAATCTTTCTTGAATGCCTCTTCAACCCTAACTTTCCAGATGCACAAGTCCTGTCGATTGTTCAGATTGTTTCCGACATCTGCAATGTAGAGATTACCCGCATCATCTATTGCAAGGTCTTCCCAATCCGAATTCGTTGCATTGGAAACAGTGCATTTCTTTAAAACCGTTCCTTTCAGATCAATAAAGAAGATATCCGACGAATTCCCGCTGTCATTTATGGCAATAAGGATCGAATCATTCAACATTTCAAGTCCCGAGACCTCGTTCATCTCGGCAGGTAAGCGATTTTTGTTCTGCGAGAACAGATCGTGTAAAAACAAAAGCCCGATGAGCAACAGAAGAAAACACTTCACTTTTAATGTAGTATTATTCGAACGATCTCAATACGTCTGTCGCTTACCTCATCTATACTAATGGTAAGTCCTTCGAATTCTATCAGTTTTCCTGCCTCAGGAATAGACTCCAGCTCATGAATGATGAGGCCTCCCAGGGTTTCATACTCGTCAGATTCCGGCAATTCCAGGTGATACGTTTCATTCAAGTAGTCGATATCCAGGCGGGCTGAAAACCTGTATTCATTGTCATTGATCTTTTCTTCCAAGCCTTCCTCCTTGTCATGCTCATCCCGGATCTCGCCAAAAATCTCTTCGATCACATCTTCCAATGTGACGAGGCCCGCTGTTCCCCCATATTCATCTACCACAACAGCCAGATTTCCTGTTTGCTTGCTAAAAAGTTCCAGTAATTCATTTCCTGCCATTGCAGAGGGAACAAACGTAATTGGCAATAACACCTGTTTGATGCTTGAGGGCATCTTAAACATTTCGTGAGAGTGCACATATCCGATGATATGATCGACAGAGTCCCGATAGATAAGGATCTTCGAAAGCCCCTTGTCAATAAACGTTTGGCGAAGTATTGTGATTTCTTCATCGACATCCAGCGCAACGATATCTGTTCGGGGGATCATACAGTCTCTCGCCTTGATGTTCGAAAAGTCAAGCGCATTCTGAAGTATTTCCATTTCGTTACCGAGCTCTTCCTCTTCCTTTATGCGAGAGGAAAGATCTTGAACATAGTGTTCCAGATCCACTTTTGAGAACACTTTTTCGGTTCTGCTTCTTTCTGTTTTGAGCAATCTAAGGACTAGCGTGCTAAAAGCCATTACAAACTGTGTGGGTATGAATAAAAGCACATAGATCACAAACATAGCCGGTGCTGAAAAACGTAAAAACCCATTCGGATTGATCTGAACGAATACCTTCGGGAGAAATTCTGCGAGCACAAGAATCAATAGGGATGCGATCACTGTCTGTATCAATAAAACTGCGTATGGCTGCTTAATTCCGTAGGCGCTGATAACGGGATCCAGTAAGTCGGCAGTATTCACTCCAAAAATTACCAAAGCAATAATGTTCGCAAGAAGCAACAAGGCAATGAAGAAAGACTCCTTTTTGTAGAAAACGTTCAGTATGCGTCCCGTCGGTGTTCTCTTGCTTTTTTCGAGTTCAACTTTCAGTCGACTTGATGAGAGAAATGCGATCTCCATTCCTGAAAAGAACGCGCAAAAGACCAAAGAAAGCAGAATGATGAATACCTGTAAGGAAGGGTTCATTTAGCGAGATACTTGGTACAAGATACTAAATTTCAACATTATACAACATCGAATCCAATATCCTTTCTGTAGTAAGCCCCTTCGAACTCGATCTTTGCAGCAGAATCGTATGATTTAGCCAAGGCTAAAGGCAATTGTTTCCCGTAAGATGTTATTGCCAATACGCGTCCCCCTGCAGACAATACTGCCGGGCCGTCTGAAGATGTTCCAGCATGGAAAACGATACTGTCTGTAACCGTATTGAGCCCATAGATCTGCTTTCCTTTTTGATAGTCTTCGGGGTAGCCTCCGGAAACCATCATAACAGTTGTTGCGCATTTATCCATGAACTGAATATCCCTTTCTGACAATGTATTTGAAGCAACTCCTTCGAAAAGATCGAGCAGGTCCGACTTCAAGCGTGGAATAACTACCTCCGTTTCCGGATCGCCCATTCTGCAATTGTACTCAATTACATACGGCTCTCCTTTCACATTGATCAACCCAAAGAAAATAAATCCTTTATACGGAATTCCATCCTGCTTTAATCCTTTCACCGTTGGAATGATCACCTGGTTCTGTACCTTATCCATAAAGGTCGCATCTGCAAACGGAACAGGAGAAACGGCCCCCATCCCCCCGGTGTTCAACCCTGTATCGCCCTCACCAATTCGTTTATAATCTTTTGCTTCCGGAAGGAGCTTATACGAATCCCCATCCGTGAGCACGAACACCGATAGTTCGATCCCTTTAAGAAATTGCTCAATCACCACACGAGAACTGGCTTCTCCAAACTTGGCATCTGCCAACATGTTCTTTAGCTCCGCCTTTGCTTCGTCCAGATCTTCAAGAATCAACACTCCTTTTCCAGCCGCTAATCCATCTGCTTTCAATACATAAGGAGGCTTCATGGCCTCTAGAAATTTATTTCCCTCTGCCAGAGTATCTTTTGTAAATGTCGCATATTTGGCCGTCGGAATATTGTGCCGGAACATGAACTGCTTCGCGAAATCCTTACTGCCTTCCAACTGAGCTGCCAGTTTCGCCGGGCCGATCACAGGAACGTCTTTCAACTGATCATCAGCCAGAAAAAAGTCGTGTATTCCCTTGACAAGAGGCTCTTCCGGTCCCACTACCACCATATTGATATTGTTTTCCAGAACAAAACCCTTCACTGCCGGAAAATCAGTTGGATTCAAAGACACATTCTTTCCATGTTGACGCGTCCCGGCATTTCCGGGCGCAATGAACAATTCTTCCAGCATGGAGCTTTGGGCCATTTTCCATGCCAATGCGTGTTCTCTGCCACCTGATCCTAAAAGCAATACCCTCATTCCGTCTTTCTTAACAGTATTTCAATAATGATTCAAAGATCAGCTTCCCGTCTTCGTTACCAAGACGCCTGTCTGCAGCTCTCTCGGGGTGCGGCATCATTCCAAAAACGTTCTTACCTGTATTCGTAATGCCCGCAATATTCAATAAGGCCCCGTTTGGGTTATTTGCGTCGTCAATGACACCATCCTCCGAGCAATATCTGAAAATGATCTGGTCATTGTCCTGGAGACTTTTCATGGTATCATCCGGTGCATAAAAGCGTCCTTCTCCATGTGCGATTGGAATCTTGAACGTTCTTTCCTCATTAAGCCCCTTGGAAATGGCGGCCGTTTGAGAAGAAGGTTTTAAAAACACATTCTTACAAATGAACTTTTGATTATTGTTGTGAAGCAACGCCCCCTCCAATAACCCTGATTCAGTCAGGATCTGGAAGCCATTGCAAACACCAAGTACATATCCTCCTTTGTTCGCGTGTGCAATCACTTCTGTCATAATCGGCGAAAGTTTTGCAATGGCCCCGGAGCGTAAATAATCTCCATACGAAAATCCTCCCGGAAGTACAATAAAGTCAGCTCCTTTGAGGTCTGTATCCTTGTGCCATAAACGTTCTACCTGCTGCCCCATTAAGTCTTGAAGTACATATACCATGTCTTCATCGCAGTTCGAGCCGGGAAAAGTGACTACACCAAATTTCATCAGAATCAATTGTTATGTGGTGGAAACCACGCTTAAAATACGCTGGTAAAATTAGTCATTTTAAGGGGGATACCGTTTCCATCAAAGGAAAAAATTAATCAACGAATACAGAAAGGTCAGATAGAACAATACGGATGCCGCAATACCAAACGTTTTGTTGTTGAATGAAAAGGTCAGGAAGAAGGACAGTGGTATCATCAGAAAACTGAAGCGCTCGATCTGTCTGAAGAAAAGAAAATCTCCCAATCCAAAGAGGATTCCAACAGCTACTAACCACCAAAGTATTCGAACAAGCTTTTTTAATCGAATAGAGGACTTCTGCATTTTCCCACTGATGGAGACAAGGCTCAATAAGAACAACAGTGTGAATAAAACAGCTGTAACGAGGAAGTCCGTTTGTTTTTTGTAATAATTGGTTACTTGCTCCAGGATCTTCAATTCGATCGAGTGCCCAGAATACCACAAGTATAGTCCCGAATATAACAAGGGGATCGAAAATCCAATCAACGCGAGGAATGTCTCCCGAAAGATGAAGGGTCTTATATTCCAGATCATTATTAAAATGAACGGTATCAAAGCTACCATGGGCGGGTGGAAACTTGCAGCAAGACCGGCAAAAAATGCCCCGTTGAACACGTGTCGTCGACCATCTTCATTCTGTCTTAGCTCAAAGAACTGATAGAGCATCAGGATAAGACAAGTGTGGGCGAGCAAAAGTCCATCGACACTGTAGAAGGAGTGATAAAAACTCATTAAAACAACATACAGCAATGATGATATATAGCTGTTTCGTTCCAGGAATTCGTTGGTATTATACATCCAGTTGATCACTAATGCATTTGTGCAGATCAAAAAAGCAGCGATTAAATTTCCACTGATGGGAAAAACCACCGTTTCGCCCCATAAACCGAGGTTGGTGGTTGTTTCGGCCAGATAATAATTTGTCTTATGATTCAAAAAGAAATAAACCGTTACCAAAACGGGTATCAACAAGAGTACTCCTGCTCTATTTCCGAGAAACATCCTTAACACGTGACGAAGATAAATATTATCATCCAATCCTTGAGCAATGCAATTCAAAGGTATAGCTCAAGGCAATTACCGGATAGATAAATTTTAATTGTGACTTTGTTTTTTTGCGCTATCTTTGTTCGCGTTGCGAAATTACCTGTATTGGCAAGTTTTAACAATTAATTACTATGTCACAAGAAAAAACAAGATATTCTGATTCTGAATTGGCAGAATTCAAAGAATTGATCCAGCAAAAACTAAAGGAGGCACAGGAAGATTATTCCCTCTTGATCGGATCCCTTTCACACAACGATGATCATGGAACAGACGATACAGGGAGAACCTTTAACATGATGGAGGATGGGTCTGAAACATTGTCTCGTGAAGAAGTTGCTCAATTAGCTGCCCGACAGGAGAAGTTTATCCAAAGTCTTCAGGCCGCTTTGGTGCGCATAGAAAATAAAACATATGGTGTTTGCCGGGTTACGGGAAAACTAATCCCGAAAGAACGTTTAAGATTAGTGCCGCACGCTACGATGAGCATTGATGCCAAGAACGCTCAAAACAAATAAACTTGAAAAAGAATCTTATGATTGTGGGGGCTGTAGTGGCCCTCATTTTGCTTATAGACCAACTAACTAAGGTCTACATTAAAACGCATTTCGCACCCGGTGAATCCGTTTCTGTGTTTGGCGATTGGTTTGTGCTGGAATACATTGAAAACCAAGGAATGGCATTCGGAACCACATTTGGAAACAAAATGTGGCACAAACTTGCGCTTTCCATTTTTCGAATAATCGCTATTGTCGGGATCTGCTATTACTGGTTCCAACAGGCTAAAGAAGGTGTCAAACGGGAATTCCTGCTTGCGATCGGTCTTATTCTTGCGGGTGCCGCAGGAAACCTGATAGATTCCATGTTCTATGATTTTATCTTTCCATATGATCCTTGTATGGGATTCAATCATCTCGAAGGCTCAGGGGTTGTTTCTGATTGCGGGTTCTTTGGAAAGATCGAAACGCGTCACACCGGGTTTTTACTCGGCAATGTTGTTGACATGTTCAAATTCCAGGCAAACTGGCCAACGTGGATGCCTTTCATTGGTGGAAAGGATGTGTTCCCTGCCATCTGGAATCTGGCAGATGCATCAATATCGATCGGGGTTGGTATGATATTCATTCGGCAGCGCGCTTACTTCCCGGAGAAGAAAGCACGTCGCAAAAGACGCTCTAAAAAAGTTGCCCCCGCTTTATCTGACGAAAGCCAAGAAGAACCTGTTTCCTGATCAGAAACGAGCGGTAAGTCCCCCCATGAACTGGAAGATCTGCACAGGATGATTATACCACCTGTTATAGCGCTGAGATGCGACGTTGTTCAATTGTACAAATGCTGAGATACGCTTGTTGTATCGGTACTCCAGCCCCAGATTAATATCAGCGATCAAACCGAGCTGTTTAGCCAGTTGTCCATTCTCTTCCGTAACATCTTCTTCGGTCGCGTCATAGACCAACGCTCTTCTTCCGCCTTCAAAATTCAGATCCAGATTAACCAGGAACTTATCATAAAGGTTGTAGCTTCCGCGTAAAATCGCTTGCCATTGCGGAAGATTCCATGCGTAGGAATTGTTTAGCAATGAATAGGAGTAGAGCCTTCCAACACCATCCACCTTTAGCTTCTCTATTAACTGATAGGATAATGATCCCTCGATAGTCGTTAAACTTAACGTGTCATAGATCACGTTAAACTTGTTTCCAACTGAAAACATGGTGTCTGTGACAAAGAATGCCTTATCCTGAATCCTTGCAAAACTGGCGCTTACGTTAAAACTCATCCTTCGGCTTAATGTCCCCTTGAACCCTCCATAAAGATCGATGACAGTGTTCTCATTGCGCATGTTAATATTGGTAAGGGTAAATTCATTTTCCGAAACCACCGACTTATAAGTCATTTGCTTGAGCCCTCCGCGAAGACCAAGGTATGGAATGAAAATATCATTGAACAGCGAGTACTTCAATTCTGCAACAGGATAAATGTGTGCTTTCGTTTCGTTGTGTGAGTCGATTACGAAGTCTAATCCGATCTTTGCTTTGAAGCGGTTGTCCTTTAAATAGGTAGAGATCGTTGGTCTCAGATTCACAATCGTGTTATTCAATACTATCCCTGAATCCAGTATCATTGTGTTGGTGTCATACAATTCTCCGTACTTATAGCCGTTGTATCTGACGTTGAAATCTGCTGCAAATACATGTTTTTCATATTTGTACCAACCACCGCTCTTGAAAGCAAAATAGTTCTCTCTTGCTCTCCAGATATCTTCCGTTGTTTCATCAATCGGCTTCTTTGATGAGAAATTATTGTACTCGATCCCGACATTATAGTTGAGATTGGCACTATCCTTTTTGTGGGAGGCAAACATGAAGGAACCGCCAACATCCTGAAAGCGCTGAGCAATTGTGTTTCGGTCTACAGAATCTGTCGGGATCTTCCATCCGTAATAATGAAGTCCTTGATTGTTGTAATGAAGGTCACTTCTAAGTGTGTAGTTCTTTTCATTCAAGGCCCCATACAAACCAACCTTCGTCCTGTCAAACTGTGCAGGAGCGTAATTCTCAAAATTTCCGAAAGAGCTCAGGTGTTTAGCGTGTGCGCCATATACGTATTTACGAGAACGCTTAGAGTCAAAGTAGACCTCTCCCAACGGCATTAATTCGGTCCCAACCCCCACTTTAACATAGGTGTTGTAAAGCTGCGGTAGTTTTGGATCCGTCTTGATGGTTGCGGCATCGATCTTTTCGACTGCTATCGACGTTTCGTGCTGAAGGACCAAAAGTGGGTATTCAAGCACAGGAGTCGTTATGGTTGTGTCGATGATCCCGGGGCTTTCTGTCATACGGTATGCCGGTTCGATCTCGCGGTATCCTGTGCCGGTAAGTACAACGTCTGGTCCCTGCGCAAAAGAAAGCGAGGACACAAGGCAAAAAATATAGCTTAGGTTCCTTTTCATGATCAATTCCCTCCTTCTTCGTTAACTTCGATTACCGTTTCTTCTTCCTCTTGAACGGACTTGGGTTGATTCTTCAGCTGCATGAGCTCATCCCATAACTCATTGGCCTCCGCAAGAATGCCGTCATCCTCATCCGGATAATGGTCGATCACAGACTTCAGGGTTTGTTCCGCCTGGAACAAGTCATCCTGTAACATGAGGATTCTTGTTTGCAGTATCAAGCCCTTAGCCACCCAGTAATTATAGCTTGGCTTCATCTTGATCAGTGCACGTATCTCTGTGTCTGATTTTGTATAATCCTCTTGTTTGTAATGGATTTCCGCGATTGAATATTTCGCTTCGGCCGCCATTACGGTGGTCGTATTCTTCGTTATCCAATCCAGTGAAGGAAGTGACAGGCTATAATTATTCAGGTAGAAGTTCGACATCCCGTTTGCGTATTCAGCCTCAAGGCGAAGCGTATTGTTTATCTGGCTGCTCGTTAGAACTGATTTTGCATACACTGCGGCATTTGTCCAGTTCTCAACATAGAAATTACACCGCATCAGCCCCAACTTTGCATTGAACAGAACCGCCGGTTTTGAGCTGATCTTCTCCAACCGATCATAATAGGGTATCGCTTCTTCATACTTCTCGCCATTGTAAAGGTGTTGTGCAACTCGCGATGCGGAGAACTCCGTGTACGAATTGTTGGGGCCCTCCAGTAACTTACGATACGTTTCAATAGACTTTTCCTTCTTTCCAGTTGCGTAATATGAATTGGCAAGGTAAAACTGCGCATCTACCACATATTTTCCGGAAGGGAAGCGTTCCAGGTATTTCTCAAAGGATGGGATGGCTGATGCGTAAGCGCTGTCTTGATAGGCTTCTATCGCAGGAGAGTAAAAAAGCCCTTCCTGTTCATCAACAGTGATATTCGCACAAGCATATTCAGAAGCGATCTGACTTGCCTTTTCAGGTTGTTTCAAGGCGGCGTACACATCCACCAATCCCCTCACACACTTCTCGCACACTTCTCTGTCCTCTCCAAATTCGGTGAGTATCTTCTTGTACTCCAATTCTGACCTGCTGTAATCCCACTTCTTATAGTAGATGTCCGCTATTTCTATCTTGGATGGCACAACCAGAACTGAGTTTGGGTAATCCGTTGTCACCTGATTAAAATACCTCAGGGATTTATCGTAATCGGATTTCGCCTTGTAGCTTATTGCTACTTCATATACTGATTGAAGGATGTATTTTGAGTTCTTGTAATTGTTGATGATGTCCAGCAAACGAGAGAGTTTCTGGTCTTCCTTATCAGAGAACCCGTATGATTTTGCCATGTAAAACAACGCCTGATCCTCAAACCCTGCTTTCTGATCAAGTGCTAACTGATAGTGTTTGATGGCATTTTCGTTCTGCTTTGTAATGTAATAGCCGTCCGCTGCGCGCATGTATGCATCTGCCAGTTTATTCTTATTCTTTACGTTTGACTGGCAATAGATCCTAAAACTCTCGATGGACTGCGCCATATCCTGCTTTTTAAGGTAAGCATAACCCAGATTGTAATAAGCATCGGCTTTCAGCTCAGGGCCAAGTGCTGATGGCATCGACAGGTAATCCTTGAAGCCCTTTATACACAGGTCCATTTGATTGAGTCGAAAGTGACAGTCTGCTGTCCAAAACTTCGCCTTCCCGGAAATCAGAGGATCTACCGGGTATTTATCGACAAGTTCAAAGGACTTGATCGCTTTCTGAAATTCCGCTTTCTGAAAAAACTCCACCCCTTGATTAAATGCCACCAATTGATAGGCGGTTTTGAGTTTTGTATCCTTGTTCGGTAATTTATCCAATGAGGCAAGTGCTTTAGCATAATTGTTTGTCGAGGTGTATACGTTCACGAGGTATTGATTCACATCATTCTTCCGGGCGGAATTCGGATAACGGTTCAGGTATTTTTCCAACGCAATGACGGCTTCATCATAAGGGTTGATATCCAACTTGTAGGAAAGCACGGCATAATTGTAAAGCGCATCCTCTTGTACTTTTGGATCCTTATCGATCTCTGAAGCTGCCTCAAAGGCTGAGCGAGCTGAAATGAGGTTTTTTTGCTGCAGGTAGCTCTCACCAATGTGATAAAGGGCCACCTGACCCAGACTATCCTTTTGCCTCGCCACCTTGTCGAAGATTCTGATCGCCTTTTCAAATGAACCGCTCCGGTAATAAGAATATCCTAATTGGTAATCATCTTCGCGGGTAGTATTTGATTTTTCATTGTAAGCTTCAAGGTATGGAACAGCTTCATCATACTTTCCTGTCCTGTAATAAGAATCCCCGATGAGGTGATTCATGTCATTCTTGTTAAAGATGTTTGATGAATCCATCATGGCAGGAGCATATTCCGTTACCTCCCGGTACTTACCCTGCAAATAGTAAATCTGGGCAATATAGTATGGGACAACATTCTTGAAGTTGTCGTCATTTTGTAGCTTTATAAACCCGTCCAATGCCGTTTGGTACGACTTATCCAGATAAGCAATGTGGGAGTAGTAATAAAGTCCCGGCGCTGCGTACTGTGTAACCCCTTCCTTGACTTCGTGAAATGCACTGCGGGCGGCAACCAGGTTCTCCTCCTGGAAATTTGCATATCCAAGTTTAAAGTAATATTCCTCTCTTTGCTCTACCTCAACATCCTGGTCCCGCAGCTTATTGAACCAAACCAATGCATCCCGGTAATCTTTTTTCTGATAGAAATACTTTCCAAGTCTGAAATAGATCTCATTCTTGTAAATGCTTTCAGGATAGTTCTTGTTGAAGTCTTCGAGTAAAGGCACTGCATCGTTGTTGAAAAGCTCTAACGCCGACAAACCCTCGTAATAAAGCGCCTTCAGATACATCGGATCGTTTGGCTTAGGGAATCCATTGATGAAATTTCTAAATTCGATGCGTGCAGCCCCATACTGTTCCTTTTCGAACAATTCTTCCGCACGGTAAAAATTCTCGTATTCACTGTTATACTTCTCTGAAGTTTGCGAGAACGAGACAATAGGAAGGCACATTAATAGTAGAACCAGTAACCTGTTCATAATACACTGCTTTTAACCAAGTAAAATTAAGGGACATCGAGCCCCTATGGGAGAGGAGTTTTAAAAGTTTTAAACGTAATTCTGTTAAGATTATTTTAACCTATCAACTTTGTTCTGATGCGGATTTTTAGACCTTTACACTAAATAATTTCGCTCGTGGCAAAAGTCATACAAATTAAAAATGGAAAGATCTTCCAACAACAGGACTTGGTGCTGGATGACGTGCAGTTCGAACTTGACGAGAATGAGATCGTTTATCTTATCGGGAAGACCGGTAGTGGTAAATCAAGCTTGCTCAAAACCATTTATGGAGAGTTGAAATTGAAGGAGGGCAAAGGGGTTGTCGCCGGATTCGACCTTCAAGCATTGAGAAAAAAGGACATTCCAATGCTTCGCCGGAAGATCGGTATCGTTTTTCAGGACTTCCAGTTGTTGATGGACCGCACTGTTCAAGAGAACCTGATGTTCGTGTTGGGCGCGACCGGCTGGAAAGAAAAGAATCTGATGGAACGCCGCTCCAAAGAAGTATTACAATTGGTTGGGGTTGAACAAAAGATCAATGCAATGCCTCATGCCTTGTCCGGAGGAGAGCAGCAACGTGTTTCCATCGCAAGAGCCCTGCTGAACAAGCCTGAACTTATTCTTGCTGACGAACCAACCGGAAATCTTGACCCTGAAACTTCCGAAGAGATCATGCGTCTTTTGATTGCTGTTGCAAAAGAAGAAAAATCAGCCGTACTGATGGCGACTCACGACATGAACATGGTTGAAAAATTTCCCGGAAGGGTAGTCCGTGTGGAAAATGGAAAAATAAAAGAGGTTAGCAACATGAATCGCTTCGATCCATTCACTCCCTTCAATGCTACTGAAGGTTAATCTCCGACAACCAGTTTAATCGTCTGTGCTCCAAATTCCGTTGTAACGGTTAAGAAATAGATCCCGCTCCCATTGCGACCGAGGCTGATCTCATTATCTTTCATGTCGAAGGATATCGATGCACCTGAAATAGCTGTGATCACAAGATCAAGGTAATTGCCTTTACCAAGTTGAAATACACCACTGGCTGATGGATTTGGGTAAACAGTTAAATCGTTGTCGTGGAATTCTTCCAAACTGTTCGTAGCACAATCCGGGGCCGTTCCCGCTGTAACTGTCAACACCCCATTGTCAACATACCAATGCTCCCAAACCCCTCCTGTTCCTGTCTTCCAATCGCTAAGATCAAAGGTTTGCGTTCCTGACAGCGTCCCTTTAGCACGATAGACCTTCAATGCACTGCCGCCTCTGTTCCAAGTAAGGGGAGTACTTGCGGTACAACTTTCCGGGCTTCCATCGGTTAGCTCGCAATTTAGCTGTATGAAATAGATGTCCTCATCATATACCGGATATTCTCCATAGATCTTGCAAAAACCAAGCGTATCCATACACACAGCTGTATACTCCTCACATGCGATCCCTTTTCCTGATGCCTGATAATCATTCATGATTCTGCTCAAGAAAACGACATGCCTTCCTCTCCGGTCGGGATTGTCATAATGTGTATCGGTGATCACATCCCCAAGGAATTGATTCTGAAGGAACGGCTCATTTGAAACTGTAACCGCCGCATTGAAAGGATTATTCAGTGCTGTGGAACTTGTAACTGTTCCGTTTTGGGCCGAGAAATAGAAACCACCTAGAATAGCCATCCCTGCGCTGGTTCCTCCGACAACGGTTTTTCGCTCATTGATCGCTTTGTTGATCAGACTATCGATCGGTGTATCTCTCCAATAAGATATGTAAGTCCACTGATCGCCGCCTGCAAACCAGATCGCCTCAGCTTGTTTGATCTTTTCGTGAATGTAGGTATCCTGAGAGGCCGATGCGTTGTGGCAAACGATCGTTTCAACAGAGTTGATGTTCACGCCCAGCTGATTCAGCATGTAATCGTTGTATCCGTTCGAGCCTGTTGCTCTGAGCACCAGCACATCACCTCCATTGGCTTGCTGCAGGAACCAACGCATGGCATTGTCATGTTCAGAAGCTCCCCCCATCAAACAAACCCCACCTTTTGGGGTGGTCACAATGTTTGTTGAGTTCCCGAGAAAATAGGACGTGTAGTTCTGTCCTGTCGAAAAGAAAGGAAGGAGCAGCACCAAACAAACAAGTCTTTTCATGGTTGATCTACTAGAGGTCCTGAGGTTTTTTAAATTCGACCTCAAACAATTTAATCCAGTTCTTTCCGGTCATGTACCATTTCTCCGTCTTCTCATTGTATGCAATTCCGTTCAGTACATCTCCGGTTCCTCGTCCCTGCTTCGTTAGTTCCGTTGCGTCGATCTCTGCCAATACCTTCCCATTATTCGGGTCAATAACCGCAACCTTATTTGTCATCCACACATTGGCATAGATTAGATCGTCAGCATATTCCAGTTCGTTCAGATTGGTTACGGGTCCAAGTTGCGAATAAACTTCGATCGTGCGCTGTATCTCAAAGGTTTTAGGATCTCGGAAGGTGATTCTTTCTGTGCCGTTTGACATGATCAGTGATGTGCCGTCGTGACACAAGCCCCATCCTTCACCCACGTAGGGAATGTCCTTTTCCAGCTGAAATGTCTTTTTGTTGTATACAAAACACTTTTGCTCCTGCCAGGTCAACTGGTATAATTTATCTCCCAGGATCGTTATTCCTTCACCAAAATAAGTGGCATCCAGCCCCATCTTTTTTTGGACCGTCCCTGTGTTCAAGTCAACTTGTGCGACCATACTTTGACCGCGCTGTCCTGTTCCCTCATAGAGGACCCCTTCACTGAATTCCAGCCCCTGGGTAAAACTCGTCGAATTGTGCGGATAACTCTTCACCACAGATGCAATCCAGATCTCAGGAACAATGTCCGAAAGGACCCGTACCATTCGTTCATCTACAAATGTTGAACCGTCGCTCATCGTTGAAAGCAACTTGAGACTGCGTGCCCCTAAACCAAAAAACCCTGCGTTGAATGGAATAGTGATCTTACCAGATGGGTTCGTCCATGTTTTGAATGTACTGTCGTTATAGATCAAGTCGAGCTTGCTGATCCCTTCCTCATTGATCAGGATCTCAATTTGTACCGTTTCATCCCATTTGGTAGCAAGATTCTCTTCAAATCCAAAAGTCGCCGGGATCAGGTCTTCCTCCGGCACATCGGAGTCACCACCCCGCATCATTGGAACCAGGATCATGGAAAGGATCACCGCCGCGATCAATCCTATTATAACATATCTTTTCATGGATTCAATTGTTGAAGCAATTCATGTATGTCCTTTGCATCAATTGCAGAATGCGTGGCAGTATAAATCACCTCTTCATTAAACAGCACGATCACTTGAGGGGACTGATGCTCCACATTTGTAAGATCTGCCAATAAATTGGAAACTGGTCTGAACTGGAGCAAATCAAGAAAGAATAACTTACAGTCCTCATTGGTATCCCATTTTTCCTCAAATCGTGACAGTGCCATCGAGGATATGCTGCAACGCGTGCTGTGTTTAAAGAAAAGAACCGGTTTGTTTAACGAATACTCTACGGCATCATGCAAGTCATTTTCACTGGTAAGTTCATTCCACGCGATAACAACTGCAGGTTTTGAAATAAATGAAAATAAGCCCATATCAGATCCCTGCTGTGAATTGTTTTAAAAATCGAATATCATTCTCCGAATAAAGCCGGAGGTCGTTTACCTTGTACTTCAATTGTGCGATACGCTCGATGCCCATGCCAAATGCAAAGCCTGAATAGACCTTCGGGTCGATCCCGCACGCTTCAAGTACATTTGGATCTACCATTCCACAACCCAGGATCTCGAGCCATCCAGAATACTTACACACATTACAGCCCTTTGCGTTGCAAATCGAACAGGACACGTCTACTTCTGCACTTGGTTCAGTGAAAGGAAAATAAGAGGGGCGCATACGGATCTGTGCTTTTTCACCAAACATTTCCTTTGCAAAATAGAGAAGTGTTTGTTTGAGGTCCGCGAAAGAAACATCCTTGTCGATATACAGTCCTTCGACCTGATGGAAAAAGCAATGTGCTCTTGCAGAAATGGCTTCGTTTCGGTATACGCGACCTGGAGAAATCGTCCTTACTGGGGGGGTTGAACGCTCCATAACCCTTACCTGAACGGAACTTGTATGGGTTCTCAACGCCATTTCTTTTTCACCCTTCTCGATGAAAAATGTGTCTTGCATATCTCTTGCCGGGTGCTCCGGTGGAAAATTTAGAGCAGTAAAGTTATGCCAGTCATCTTCTATTTCAGGTCCTTCCGAAACTGTGTATCCAATACGGTTGAAAATCTCGATGATCTCACTTCGCACTAAAGAAAGTGGGTGCCTGGAACCTATATCCGCTATTTCTCCCGGTCGGGATGCATCAAAACCTGTTGCCGTTGATTCTTGAGTGCTTAACTGTTCTTTGGCCAATTGAAGTTTGTCTTCAGCGATCAAACGAAGATTGTTCAATAACTGCCCAACCTCCCTCTTCTGTTCGTTCGGAACGGTTTTTAATTCCCCGAATAAATTTTTTACGATCCCTTTCGACCCTAAAAAGTAGATTCTGAACTCCTCCAGGGATTTTGCATCTTTTATCTGGTAAGCGTTGATGTCCGCAACTATCGATTCTATCTGTTCTTTCATCCTGATCCTGTCCTGATTGAAATAATTGTAATCACCTGTAACTTTTTTGGTCTTTTGCTTGTTAAAGTGCTTAAAGCAGATCGATTACAGCTCACGAAGGTAAGAAATTAAGAGAAACATGTTGTCGGAGGAATTTAAAATAAGTTTATATTTGGGCTCCATGATAAAGAACCTCATGACAAGTTTTTTCAAAGGAAGCGCCGTTTTTTCGTTACTCCTTCTGGCTGGATTGACGCTGGGAGGGTGCAAGAACGACGATCCGTCCATTATTAAGATCTTTGCACGATCAGAGAACAATGAAGTGTTGAACGGGGCGCAGGTAGTTGTTATCGGCGATCTCAATTCCAACCCCGCGACATTGGAATACGTTGATACATTGTTCACCAATACCTCCGGGTTTGCACAGTTTAATATGGAACCTTATTTCGCAAAGACCGGTGCTGACAAAAGTGTTGGTTATTTCGACGTAATCGTCAAAAAAGATGGAAAACAAGGAACCGCATATGTTCGCTGCCGTCATCATATTACGACAGTAGAGACAGTATTTTTAATGAATTAAATGCTTTTAACCATGAATACTACTTTTAAAAGAATGTTCTTTTTTGCGATGATCGCCATCTTGGGAGTTACTTTCTCATCGGGATGTCGCAAGAAAAAAGATACGATCGCGATCATCTCCGTTCGTGATATTGCGAATCAGTTGGTGCCTGATTGCCAGGTAGTCCTGTATGGTCAGTCAACAATTAATCAGCCTGCAAATGTTGTCTTATACGACACTACTTTGACAAACTCGTCTGGTCAGGCCAAATTCAATTTTAATGACGTTTACCAATTGGGTCAGGCGGGTGTTGCAGTACTGAACATCGAGGCTTACAAAGACGGAGCGGAAGGAGAAGGAATTATCAAGGTTGAACAGGAGACTACTTCAGAAGAAACCGTTTTTATTCAATAATTATTTGATTAATAAGGGCAAAAAAGCTGTTCCTAACAGGAACAGCTTTTTTGTTTTTCAGCCCCTTCAGGAATACTGTATATCTGCCTCCGAGACCAGCGAATCGCCTTTCATTCGAAGGAACAGCTGGATCAATGCCACCACATCCTTTTCACAATATACCTTGATGCGTTCAAGGTCATTCTCCTCATAGTAAACGCGGGCAACATCCGCTCCGGAAATATCATCCTTTGGGGTGGGTATATTGAACACGTGACACAATAACGCAAGTGAAGTAAATGCTTTGTAATCACCAAACTTCCATAGTTCAAGTGTGTCAAGATGGTTGACATCCCAAGGCTTTTTACCCGCAATATCGAGTGTTGCGGGAAGTTTGATGCCGTTTATCAACATTCGGCGACAGATATAAGGAAAATCAAATTCCTTGGCATTGTGTCCGCACAAAATATGATACGGTGTATTGTAATGATCATCCAACAGTGATTTAAACTGTTTTAGCAGCGTCTCCTCGTCGTCATGATAGAACGATTTCATCCGGATCATCCTGCCGGTTGCTGTTTCTCTTACAAAACCCACCGAGATACAAACGATCTTCCCAAATTCGGCATAAATACCGGCACGGTCATTATAGAGTTGCTCATAGGATTTCTCGTCATTTTGCATGAAGCGTGTTTTCGCTTCAAAAAGGTTTTTGGTTTCTTCATCGAGATCCGGGAACAGGTAGGTCTGCGGAACGGTTTCGATGTCTAAAAATAATACTTTCTCTAAGGGTACTTTTTCCAACATATTCAATTAGGTTATACTTGAAGATACGGAAAAAATTGCTAAATCCACTTAAAAACGTCAATTTTGCCTTATCAGTAGAACAAATGGCAGAAGATCTCATCAAATTTATCGGAAACAAGCGTGAAGTCTATGAGGGATTGATCCCACAGATAAAAGGTTTGGTGGAAGGTGAAAAGGATTCGATTGCAAATCTGGCGAACGTTTGTGCTGCACTGAAAGAAACATTTAATTTCTTCTGGGTTGGTTTTTATCTTGTTAAACAAGAGGAATTGGTGCTGGGTCCCTTTCAGGGCCCTGTCGCATGTACACGCATCCAAAAGGGAAAGGGTGTCTGCGGAACAAGCTGGGAAAAAGGAGAAACGGTCCTTGTTGCGGACGTTGATGCTTTTCCGGGTCACATCGCTTGTTCGTCCCTGTCGAAAAGTGAGATCGTTGTACCGCTTATCAAGCAGGGGGCAGTGATCGGTGTTCTCGACGTTGATAGTGATCGGCTGAATGATTTCGATGAAACTGATGCTGAGTATCTTAGCGAATTATGTGCATGGCTTTCAGAAAGAGTATAATACTTCCGGTATCGTTCCTTTTGGGTGGGTGCGCGCAAGTTGGGACCATCACCGGCGGAGAGAAGGACACTGTTGCCCCGTCTCCAACAGAGATGAACCCTCCGAACGAAAGTGTTAACTACACAGGAAACAGTTTCGAGATCACTTTCAATGAATTCATTCAGTTAAAGGACCCCCTACAGAATGTGGTAATTGTTCCTGATCATGCCGCGCTTAAAACAAGTCTACGGAACAAAACCGTTCGTGTTGAATGGGAAGACACCCTGCAAAACAATACTACTTACGTTGTTTATTTGAACGGGGCTGTTGAAGATGTCACGGAGAACAATGACTCGTTGATGACCTATGTTTTTTCAACAGGCCCTTCAGTGGATTCAATCAACTATTCCGTTCGAGTAGCAGATGCATTTACCAATGAACTTGCGGCAAATATGACAGTGGGGCTGTTCACAGATCGCGATCAGAATAAGCCGTATTATTTTACAAAGACCGATAATTCCGGAACAGCTTCTTTCAGTTATGTTGCAGAAGGATCATATTACCTTCGTGCATTCGAAGATGTTAACAAAGATCTTAAGATTCAATCCACCGAGGCCGTCGCATTTAAAGGGGAGCCTATTGTTTTAACAGAATCTGTGAGGGACACCATTCCACTTCGTGTCTATAATCCCCCACAACCGCCCAAAATTCTTTCCCTTAAAGCTATTCCGCCCGGAGCATTACTTTTAGAATCTAACAGAGATCTCAAAGAATCTGTCTTTCTATTAAATGGAAACCCGGTCCTTTCCGATAACATTCAATATCCTCAATCACAAAAAACCCTGGTTTTCACAGACCTGAATTTACTCACCAATGTTTCGGTTGTTGTTCAGGGGAAAGAATTGAATGATACGGTCACTCTGCGGCTAACTGAACGCGATAAATTGGGTAAAATTCGACCCGAACCATTCTTCTCTGAGGGTACTTTAAGGCCTAATGACAGTTTCACATTCTCTGTGAATGACCTTGTTCGTTCAGTCGACACATCGCTGTTACTTTTGCGGGACATGGATGATTCAACACGGATTACCGTGGGTAATGTCACCATCGATCAAAATAAATTCACGATTCATTTTGACAGAAACAACCATAAACGAATAGAGCTTGCGTTTATGAATGGCGCCATCCAAACAGTCACAGGACACACAAATGAAGATCAAAAGAATAGCGTTATACTATTAATCGAAAGAGACGTGGCCATTCTGCGTGTTGATGCGACTGCTTATACCTGCCCGATAGTTGTGGAGCTGCTTAAAGAGAAAAATGTTGTGTCAAAAACAATTGTGACCGAAACTAGAAAATTTTCACTCACAAATGTTATGCCGGGAGAATACAAGATCCGGATCATTTCTGATATTAACCAGAATGGACATTGGGATGAGGGTGATCTTGTAAACGGTACACAGCCCGAACGGGTAGATTGGTTTTCTGTGCCGAAGGTTCGGGCCAACTGGGAAACAGACATTCTTTTAAGACCTGAACGCTAACATGAGTGAGCACTCCGTCATCCAAAACACCTTCCGGGGATGGAAAATGTGGCTCGGGGTATTGATAGGGTTCAGTGTAGCCTTATGGATGCTCTATACTAACGTTACGGCGGTCCGGTTTATCGAGGTTACGGATGGAAGCGGAACCTATGAGTGGTTCGATGTCAACCAAAACAATCGTGTTGATCTGCACCTTCCAGAAGAGTTTGTTTTTTCGGAAAGAGGTGCCTACCGACAGCAAAAAATTTCAGATACCCTACAACATATCCACTGGACCTTTTATTCTGTTTTCTGGATCCTGCTGGCAATCATCTTTGCGGTGGGCAGGGACTTTTTCTACATGGTTCGGATTCGATTGCTTACTCATAAGGTGCTCTCATGGCGATCCTCATTTAACGTGATCATGTTGTGGGAATTTGCCTCTGCTTTGTCGCCCGGAGTCATGAGTGGCGCTGCTGTCGCAATGTTCATTCTCAAACATGAAAAGATCGCCTTGGGCAGATCGACAGCAATCGTTTTTGTGACAGCAATGATGGATAACTTTTTTTACATTCTTATCATCCCGTTTGTTTTCGCGTTCATAGACCACTCACTCTTATTCCCTTCTGAGATGACCTCTTCTGATGGAGTGAAATGGGTTTTCTGGACAGGGTATCTAATCTACCTTTTCCTTGCTATTTTCCTATTCATCTCTTTATTTGTTTTTCCTCAACTTGCAGGTTGGTTACTGAGAACCATCTTCTCTATTCCTGTTCTCGGACGTTTTAAAAATGGTGCCGTTAAAACCGGTACAGACATTGAGCTTGCATCATCAGAACTTAAAAGAGAACCTTTATCATTCTGGTTGAAAACATTCGCTGCTACGTGTTGCAGCTGGACCTGCCGCTACCTTGTCATAAATGCCCTACTACAAGCATTTCTGCATCTTAACTTTTTCGATCACGTGATCATATATGGAAAACAGTTCGTTCTGTGGTTGTTCATGCGAATGAGCCCGACTCCCGGGGGAAGCGGTATTGCTGAATATGCTTTTGGTGAATTGCTGGCACCTTTCAGCCAATCTGCCCTTTTATTGGTTGGGCTCGCTATCCTGTGGCGATTGATCTCCTACTTTCCATACCTCTTCATTGGGGCCTTTATCCTTCCAAGATGGTTGAAAAAACAGCGTTGATCAGTTTCCTTTGAAGAATAATTGGTATAAAGAAGTCAACAGAATGATCCCGGACAGATAAACAGTTTCCGGCAAGATCACAATAACGGAAATACCAAGTAGCAATCCTATAAAACCCAGAAGTGCGCAATGAGCCCGTAGGTGCTGCTTCCAGATCATGTCCATAGAGACTTTACTATACATCTGCGGAACCAAGAACTCGAGCTTATAACGCTGATAACCGACGATCATGATCAATGGAAGAAGAAGATAACCCTGTTCGATCCCCATATCCTTGTAGGACCAAAAATTGACAAGCTCACGGGAAAGGTCCATCTCCGGGTGTATCTTATATATAGTGAGGTGCGACAGCAAAATTACCGCTATCAGCAGCGAAATGCTCATAGCGCCTTTGCGGAACCAGATCGTTCTTCCAGAAGCATCATGTCCAAAAATTCTTTTCGCCTTCAAATGTGTGAGTATCTCACTTACAATATAATCAAGCAGATAAAAGATCACGATAAAATAGAGCCCCCAATCCCAGAAAAAAAAACCCAGAATCGGAATCAGAGCATCCCCGGCCAGCTGAATGAGTTTTGTATTAACGCGCATTCTTCAAGTTGTCAGCCCGCTCTCTCGATAAGGTAAATTCAGGGTTGTATTTCAATGCTTTAGCATACGATTGTAAGGCGCGCGTGATGTCACCCCTTTCCTCATAACAAGTGCCGAGGTTATGCCACGCTTCTACAAACATTGGTTCTGTCTGGATGGCTGAATTGTAATAATAGATTGCAGAGTCAATCTCTTTAAAATTGTGCTGCTTGATGACTCCTATCTGATTCAACGCCTGATAATACGTTGTGTCAAGGACGATCATTTTTCGGTACAACCTGAGAGCATCATCCGGTTGTTCAAACACCTGCTGTGCATACGCAAGAGAAAAAAGAACATCCGCGTTTTTGGGCTGCAGTTCAACTGCCGTTTTATAATATTCGAGGCAGATCTTGTTATTCTCCGACTGATAGAGTGACCCCAGCATGAGGTAGGCCTCATAGAAGGCGGGATCCTGTTGCACTGCCGTTTCGTATGACGATTTTGTGAGGTCCATGTATTTCTTTCCGGGGCGACCATCCTTTTCAGGGTTCATTTTACTAAGCAATAGGTAGTTTGAACCTTTCATCACATATGCGTCTCGATACCGCGGGTCGATCTTTAAAGCTTGATTGATGTACTGGAAAGACTGATCAAAATCCATTTGCTGACTAAAGGTCGATGCCAGTGCAACCAATGCTTTTTTGTTTTTTGGGTCTTTTTTCACGATCACCTTATAATGTCGTTGAGCCGCTGAGACATCCGTCATTGTTCGCTCTGGCCTGTTATTCAGCACATCGGCAAACAACAGCCGGGATTGCAAATTGTTACTGTCGAGCCGAATGGCCTTGGCACCATCAGCCATTGCTTTCGGGAAGTTTAATTCTTTCAGCATTTTATTCCCGTGACGAATGATGATCTCAACACTGTCGGGATAGAGCGCTAAAAGACTATCCAGATCCTTGGTAACCGGTTTGGAAGGATTAGACCCTCCACAGGAAAGAATAAAGAATGGGATTAGGACGACTAAATATCTCATGCAGTAACTACGTTGCTTTCCACAAAATTAATGGAATTTTCGGTTGGCTTTACCTCTGCAACCAGACCCTTGTATAAGCTACCTGCAAATAAGAGTAAAATCATGAATTACAAACCAAGAAATCCCTAAATTTGTGGCATGAAGAAATTGTCTCTTTTAATCGCAATCCTTTTCATTGCCTTGCTGGCAACAACTGACGTTTTTGCTCAAGGATGTTCACAATGTCGCATGATGTCTGAACAAGGAAGCGAGTTGGATGAAGGTTCATTTGGATCCAACATTAACACCGGGATCTTATACCTGATGATCGCTCCTTATTTATTGATCATGTTCTTGTTTAGGAAGCGTATTTTCGGCTTCTTTCGCGGTCTGGCGAAGAGATAACACCATCTTCCATTCTGATTTAGAAGCGTCTTCTCGACTTAAAGAGCGCATGATTCAGATTCGTATAGGACAGTGAAAACTCAAGCGATCCACCCGTATATGCTTTACGCATGCTTGAAACAGTAACATCGTAAGAAATACCAAACTTAAATCCTTTTAAGCTGACCAGAACTGACGGTACCAAAGCATCTTTTACACGATAAAAGCTCCCGAACCCAATATATGCATCCTGAAAATTACCCGTGATCTTGGTTCCGTCCTGGAATCTGTAACGAAAGATCATTCCAAGGATTGTTTCCATATGCGGCCCTTGAATGAACTGTAGTGCGCTCCCGTCAATCGACCATTGTGTCATTGCAAGATCTGCAACCACACCGGCATGAAAAACAAACTTCCTGTAAAGTCGATCTCCTGAAACAGTCGTGTACTTCATGACTGGGCGATTTAAATGGTGTCCGGATACGCCGAGTTGAAGTTTAAAATCATTGTTGCGCATGAAGGTGCTTTGCCCACCGTCAAACACGTAATAAATTCCAGCGTTCGCCTCCTTGTAGGCAAAGGACGTGTTATTCACCTCTCCTGACAGAATGGTCTGATCGAATGCCGTTCCATTCCATTGAGACATAAAGTTCAGGCCGGAGTAATCTGCTTTTCTACTTCCAAATGCCCCCTGGATCCCGGCAGATAAAATATGACCGCCACCAATTGGAAGAATACCGCTTAATGAAAGTGATCCGGTTTGATTGCCAAACTTTGAGTCACCACCTATGTCGTTAAAGAACATCAGCCCCAGCCCAACATGTGCCTTGTCATTGAGTCTGGATTTCCCAAAATTGGCATCGGCCGCAACAGCTGTTGTCATGAACTGAGTTCCGGCACCCAGCCATTGGTTTCGATGATTCACAATAACCCGTTCCCAACCGTCATATACACCAGCTGAGGCAGGATTTATCAACAAGGGTGTTTCTGCCGTTTGTGAAAAATGAAGATCCTGACCGAACAACGAAAAAGTACTGATAATTCCCAGAAATAAAGCGCTTCTTTTCATGAATTAACGGATTAATGTGATGTTTCCGGACCTTGTTTCATTGCTGCCATCAATGTACTTAACCTCGAGTATGTATGCGTATACACCGGCATTACAGTCTTCCCCTTTATACGTTCCGTCCCACTTAAAGTCTTCCTCGCTTGTCTGCAGCATAAGATTTCCCCAACGATCATAAAGATACAATGTGAAGTTGAGCACATTCTTTCCAACGAGAATAGTAAGGTTTTCGTTTAGTCCGTTTCCTGTCCCGTTAGGGGAGAAACCGGTTGGTAAATAAATGCCATCGATACATTCGATTCCTGTCGAATCGGGATCACACGGGTCGGTGGCATCAGAACCATTTGCAATCTCTACAGCATCGGTAAGTCCGTCCCCATCGCAATCGGCAGCAGAAGATATTGGCAATGTGATCGATGTTATTAGATAAGAACACGGATCTGTACTGACGGTTCCATCAACGAGTTCTATGGCATCAATAACGCCATCACCATCTGTATCGACCTGACATCCCGGAAGGGAGTCGTCCGGATCGCATGGGTTCAACGGGTCAGAACCACCATTTACCTCAACACCGTCATTCAATCCGTCAGCATCCGTGTCGGGATTTGTTTGATCGGTTCCTCCGGCTAATTCTTCAGCATTTGTCAACCCATCATTGTCTTGATCACATGGTCCTGCGTCGACATTCGGTATACAAGGATCGTTGTTGTCAATGTCTGTTTCATCGACAACGCCATCGCCATCGGTATCAGTCACCGATGATTCCAATGCATCGATAATACCATCCCCATCGGTATCCAACGGATTATTTGGGTCAACTCCTATTTCGGCATTATCGTTTTCCCCGTCTCCATCCGTGTCCGGATTTGTGGGATCTGTGCCGGCAATCGTTTCATCAGTATTCAATACACCGTCTCCATCTATATCCGGATTATCCGGAATGAAAAACGCAACGATGTTCTCTATTCCTGTAATGTTAAGACTGTTTGTGTCTGAGATTATCGGTTGAGTCATCGGACCGATCGTATATTCCCAATGGTCGAAAATATACCCTGGGAATGGTCTTGCGATAAGATTCGTTGAAATACCGCCATAATATTGTGTTGACCATGGGTAAGTTGGTGCCCAAACTGAGTTCACCTTGATCTCTCCTGCGAGAGCCGGAGACACATTAAATGTAACGTCGAATGGTCCCGTCAAGTTGTAGCAGTCAATCAAACCCTGTTCAAGCGCCGTACATCTCAGGTTAATAAAGTTGCGGAGATCCTGTACGTTTGCCTGCCATCCGGCAAGGGAACCACCCCATCTGGTTGCTTGCCCACCCATTTCCGGGGTGATGTCATTCACCATACTATCCAACAACTGGATCATGTATGAACAGGAGAAATGTGTATTTACAAGATCAATATAGCGTGTCACATAATATTGTTCCACAGCCGGATTCTCGGCAATAAGTTTTTCAAGTATGTCCGTGTGTCCTTGTCCTCCGGGATTCGGTAAATTCTCCGCATTACATGGGTCCGCGTTGGCTGTAGGGTCAGGGATTCCGGTATAATTGAAGTAATGGCCAAAAGTGGCATCCATGTCCCAAAGGGTATACCTCCATTTCTTTTTATCACCCAACGGGTCCATTCCTCGCCACCATGCTGTATTCCAATTGAGCCAGTCCTGATTCACAACGTACGAATTGAACATGAAGTAATCACACAAAGATTCCCAGTTCAACTGACTGTCAACATAAGCGAAGTTAGTAGCATTACCCATGTTATTGGTCATGATATAATTCACCAAAGCATCCCAGTCATTCTGTGCATTGGGCGCGCCGTAATCCTCCCACGTTCCGCCCCATGTTTTCAAATATTGAAGATTGAATTTATCCTGGTCGTAATAATAGTCTGTGTAATCGTGGTCGTCAGCTTTTTCACGGATCTCATATACACCCCAGTATTGTCCATTGACGTATAGAACACATGGCCTCGAAGTCCGTTCATCCAGTTTCATGTCCGCACGGATCGATAAAGTATGAATAAATGCATCTCTGATATGCGCTCCATCCTCGAACGAATAATTGTCGCTGGCGGCTGGTTTAAGGATCACCTTTTGAAAATCATTTCTTAGCTTATCCGGAAAGATCTGATGTTCGATATCGGCGGCATAACCAAATTCATCTCTGGTGATGTAATCAAACCCTCTTTGATCATACGCCCAGGAATCATTCCCGTGCTTATTGAAGTCTCCCTGTCCCTCATCGATAAAAGTACCATTGTCTTCAAAAAGCTCAAAAGCACCAATAACAGGAGTTTGATTACCTCCCAGCAATGTACTTACTCCTTGGCTGCACACTGAAACCACGGGTACTGTGTGGGTAACATTGATAAAGTAGGTGTTCGTTTCTGTGAACGATGGTTGATTGGTTGAAAATGCGGCAGCCCTTAACACCGTTGTTGTCCCAATTGTAATGGGACCGGCATACAACGTAGACGCCGCTGTTGGATCATTCCCATTTGTTGTATATCGAATGGTGGCAGTTGGGTCTGAGCAAGTTAATGTCACTGACTGGGCGCCCGCATAAAATCCTGGAGCAAGACTCATTACCGGTGTTGGTGTATAAAAGTTCTGTGAGCCAGTATTATTGGCATTTGGTGTTGGTACCGTAAAGAGTTTCCAGTCCGGGGCAGCATTCGTTGATCGTCCTACGGAATGGTTGGATTTTGTCATATGAACAATCTTGATGGAGTCGATCACAGAACCGGCTGGATTTGATAGAATGATCCAATCACCCTCCGTCTGCTTAAGGTTAAAATTGGGATGCAGTTGGGTCCCATTCACCGTGTTTCTCTTTGAACAGAAAACCATTTTAAAGCCGTTTGCCGAGATCGTTCCGCTTGGAATTTGCCATTTCAACAGGTTGTTGTCATTATCCGAAAGGTAATAACCTGTCAGGTCGACTGTGGTTGCACCAACGTTGTAGAGTTCGATCCAATCCTCGCGTTCACCATATGCGTCTGTTATGCCTGTCATATTTGAACAGGTGTATTCATTAATGATTACCTGCGCGCGTGCTGCAAGCATTGTAGAAAGGGTAAAAAGAATTAGAAAGTATGTTTTCATGCTATTAAAAATAGTGTTCAAGACTTGTGAATGTGGTACAAGTTACGTTATTGTTAACAAAATATCAAATCAATTCGTATCTTCGAGACGTCCTTCGCCTGCTAAAGGTTGTATTTTGTTCACATATACACTCACATAAACATCAAAGAAAAATGAAAAAGATTAGTGTTCTATTCCTTGTTGCCGGATTATTTTGTTTCGTTTCCTCTTGTAAAAAAGTGGAGGGCGAAGGCGGCTCGTCCAAAATTATTGGGAAGGTGACCGTTAAGAATTACAACGTGGGAGGTTCGATACTTGAAGGGACCTATCCGGGTTCTGATGAGGATGTTTACATTATATACGGGGAGGGAAACACCTATTATAACGACCGAATCAAGACGAGTTATGATGGCACATTTGAATTTTCCTATCTGCAGCCGGGAACCTACACAATCTATGTATATGAAGATGTCCTTCCCGAACCGACCAATGCAGATAACAAGCAGGTGGTACTTTTAACTACTGAACTTGGAAAAAAGGAAACCAAGGATGTTGGTGAGATCATAATCAAGCGTAAATAACCGTATCCTGTTATGAGGAATATACTCTTTTTCCTTGCCCTCTTGCCGCTGAATTTGTTAGCACAAACATCTGGAAAGGTTTGGACAGAGGTGGGTGTCAAGGGGTCTGTCCTAAAAGATCTCGATTATGGTCTTGAAGTAACCAACCGTTTTGGATCGACCGGGTTAGAGACCTTTTTTCCTCAGGTATCATTTAAATACAAATTAACCAAATGGTTTCGGCCCTCTGTTGATTACAGGTTGATCTTTGATGAAGATGAATTTGGAAATTATGGGTATTCACATCGCTTGAATTTCAATGGTGAATTAAGACATGCTTTCTTTGAACGCCTGATTGTCTCAGGGCGTGTTCGCTACCAATACTCATTCGATCGATTTTTAGCTGCAGAGAACTATGATGCTGAATTTGATCAGGCCTTGCGTTTCAAGCCACAAATTAGTTATGATATCAATGATGTTTTTCTGACACCAACAGTAAGTATCGAGTATTTTTTGAATCCGGCTTATGGTCCATTTGGAGAGCGTTTTACCAAATACAGGTTCTTTGCCGGGTTTGATCTGGATATTGATAGTCCCCATTGCATATCCATCGGGTACATTCTCGATCAGGAGATCAACTTGCCCAATCCTGAAAGAAAACACATCCTTTCGGTCTCCTATGCTTACGAATTGGGGTGGGAGGGTAAAAAAGATAAAAAGAAAACCGGTAAGGGCCGCAATCCAGCAACCTTGTAAATCATTCCTTTTCCGATCCTTCCTGAACCATTAATCCGATATCAAGCACTTCGTCAACCATTGTGTTGGTGATTCCCTGCTCCAGAACGAAAACGTACTTACCCTTGGTTGGTAATTTTCTCCTTTTGAAGTATAAACTGTGCTCTACAACCGTCCCTGTTTTTTTGCCGATCCATGATCCGTCAGGATTCGTTATTTTGATCTCAAAGGGCTCCCGGGCCTTCTGACCATCGGGTGTTGTTGTACTCATGTAGACCCATAGATTACTGTACTTGTAATCCGTTGTTGTCCTGAGTGTAAGTATAAAATCATACTCTTTTTCAACGTCTACGATATCTACCGTAAAAGATGGTTTGACATTCTGTTGCCATTGATGATTCTCGAAAGCATAGGTTTTCTCGAAAGTCGGCGCTTCCTCACATCCCATTACAAGCAAGACAGCCATTGTAAAAACGATAAGATTAAACCGTGCCTTCATTATTGTTCGTGTTGGGATTTCCGTTCCGGTTGTTCGGCCTCTTTTTCCTTCTTCGGTTATTAGACCCCTGCCTGTTTTCTCCGGTTTCTGTTAACGCAGATTTTTGCTGTCCTTCCTGACTTTTAGGTTGTACGGACTGTCTTTCTTTGTTTTGACCATTCTCAGCAGGACGGTTCCCGGATTTTTTCTTCTTCTTTTTAGTTTTAAACGCATGCTCAAAACGGTTCAAACTATCCTGGCCTACAACATTCGTATAATCCGGCTCTTTGACAACCGTTTCCAGCACGAATTCGTTGAGCTCTTTGGGCTTCTTTCCGTCCTGATTCAATTTAACGATCTCTCGCACCCTTTCCGGAGCCAGCGCGATCAAACCTCCCCCTATTGCTGCATCTCCATCGTATGCATACCACATCTGACGCTTGAAGACATCCGTCTTAACATAATGTGCAGATCCCTTTTCTGTTTGAAGACGCACATCTCCCTTTGGAAAAGCCTTAATTGCATCAAGATACATGTCTAACTCATAGTTCAGACAACATTTTAATTTTCCGCACTGTCCTGCCAGTTTTTGGGGGTTTAGGGACAATTGTTGATAGCGGGCAGCAGAGGTGGAAACGGATCTGAAATCGGTTAACCAGGTCGAGCAGCACAATTCCCTTCCACAGGAACCAATCCCCCCTAAGCGGGAGGCCTCTTGTCTTGACCCGATCTGGCGCATTTCAACCCTGATCTTGAATTGATCGGCCATGTCTTTGATCAGCTGTCGGAAATCAACCCGTCCTTCAGCAGTATAATAAAAGGTGGCCTTACTAAGGTCTCCCTGATATTCCACGTCAGAAATTTTCATTTCCAGATTCAGGTTCACAGCAAGGGTTCGGGACTTGTACATCACTTCCTTCTCAAGAGAACGCGCCTGAACCCACTTATCAACATCCTCCTGCGATGCGATCCTTGTTATCTTCTTCGCTTCCATCGGCTTGAACCCCGATGCTTTTTTCTTCACTTGTATTCTGGCAAGTTCGCCCGTTACAGAAACAACACCAACGTCATATCCCGGACTCGCTTCAACGACAACAAGATCTCCGGCCTGAAGGCTCAGATTCTTTGCGTTTCGGTAGAAACTTTTTCGACTGTTCTTAAATCGAACTTCAACTATATCATAGGGGGTCTGACCACCCGGTAAAGCTACGTTTGCCAACCAGTCATACACCTCAAGTTTGTTACATCCGCCAGAGCTACAGGTGCCGTTGTTCTTACATCCTCGTGGAGTTCCTCCTCCACTACTGCAATTAGCACAGCCCATAATTCTCCTTTTAGTTTTGTAAAAATAGAAAATAAATCAGAGAAAGAGCGGTGCTTCACAAAATCTGTTACCAACTACGCAAAGTGAATATAGCGCATCACCTTAAAGCACAAATTAGTGAAGAGTATCTTCGCATTGGCATTCCTTTCCAGATGGTAATGAGCATCGTTGAACGTTTGCATGAAATCCAGCACGTTGTTCCCGGTAATGAATTTTGCAAAATTCTTAAGAAATTCTTCTTCTTCAGCAGACACCTTTGTTAATTGTTCACCCGTGTAGTTTTTTAGCATACTCTGCCTGAACATATGCAGGGCATATTCCAAAAATGTCTTTTGTCTATCCTTGGTAATGGAAGAAGTTTCTTCAGCCCAATCCAACATTGGAATAACGTCTTTTTTGTAGCAGACTCGCATCAACTGTTTGAACAATTCCATGTTCTGATCCTGCGCGTGATGGTCGCCCGACAGATCGATTGCTTCGATCACATCTCCTTCAGAACGCCCCACGATACTCATGGCGGAAGAAGAAGAAATGTTCTTATTCCGCAAATATAAACTTAATTCATCGGAACTAACCCTTGGAACCTTTAGTATCTGCGTTCTGGAAACAATTGTTGGGAGTAACTGATCCTGGCTTTCACAAAGTAAAACAAACAGTGTTCGGGCGGGTGGTTCTTCGAGTATCTTCAATAATTTATTTGAACAATGGGGATTCATTTCTTCCGCCATCCAGACCACCATCACTTTGTATCCTCCCTCGTAGGATTTTAGACTTAACTTACGAATAATGTCCTGGCTCTCCTCTGCGCTCATTATGGGTCGTCGCTCCTTGTCGTCGATGCGCCTTACCCACTCTGTAAGACTGAAGTATGGTTTTTCCTTAACCTGTTCCCTCCAATTTTTTATGAAAAGGTCTGATCTTTTTCCGAGCGTCTGAACCACAGGAAATGAAAAATGAAGATCGGGATGCTGGAGATCCCGCACTTTATGACAAGAAGGACAGGACCCACAACTATCCTCCTCCCCTTTATTCTCACAAAACAGATATTGAATGAATGCCAATGCTAACGGTAAACCACCATAACCCGCCTTGCCTAAAAAAAGTTGAGCATGACTGATCATGTCTTTTTGCACTTCGCTGATCAAATGATCCTTGAGTTCTGACTGACCGATAACATCCCTGAATTGCATGGTTTAAAATTACGTCATTTTTTGGAATTGTTTTTGGAGGGACGAGCGCAAAACAACAATTGTTGTATATTTAGTGTCAAACAAAATCAACTGACAAAAATGAAAAAGTGTTTCATGTTCGCCAGTGCTCTTTTATGCACATCGGCTGTTTTAGCTAACCATTCAAAACTCAATAATCGGATCGAGATCCTTTCAAAAGAAGCTGTAAGTGTAACAATCTCTGTTACTGCTGATGGTAAGCCTGTTAAGGGCGCACTAGTAAGAATCACTTCATCCGGGATGGCTGTGGGAGCAGCAACATCCGATGAAACCGGTAAAGCCGCCATTTCCTTGCCCACCTACGGAAAACAACTGGTCACAATCCAGGTTTCCCACGCGATGTATAAAGATCAGAAATTGGCCGAGATCGTTCTTGAAAACGGTGCAACATTTGATTTCGTTCTGAAAAGCAAAACGGAATCTGCCGAAATGATTACCACGGAATCTCAGGAAAAAGTAGCAAAGATCGAGGAGAAGACGGCTAAATCAGAAGAAAAAACCACAGAATATGAGACGGACGCTGAGAAACTGGCGCGCGAAAGAGAAGAGGCGGTTAGATCACAAGAACAACTAAGGAAAGAGCGCGAAGAAGCAGAGCGCATCGCTACTGAGAAGAAAAAAGCAGCTGAAGAAAAACAGAACACCGTTGAAAAGACAAGGGAAACAGCAGATAAGGAACGGTCAGAAGCAGAACGTATAAAACAGGAGGCCGCTTCAACAACGACTGAAGAGGCAAAAAGAAGAGAAGCTGAGGCAAAACAACGGCAACAAGAGGAGGCGGAACGACTAAAAACATTGGAAGGTTCCAAATTGACGGATGCTAAGGCTGCAGAAGACAAGGCAAAGCAGGAGGCGGCTCAGAAACAAAAAGAACAGGAAAAAGAACGTTCGGAAGCAGAAAAGAAAGCAAAGGAGCAGGAAGAAAAGGCTAAAACGGAGAAAAAAGCACAAGAAGAGAAGGAAAACGCGGCAAAAGAAAAGGTGGAAAACGAAAAAGAGGCGCTAAAAGAGGAAGAGAAAAAAGCAGAGAAAGAAGCCGAAGCTAAAAAAGAAGCCGAAAAAGAAGCGAAAGAGGCAGAGAAAGAAGCAAGAGAGGCAGAGAAAGAAGCGAAAGAAGCAGAGAAAGAAGCAAAGGAAGCTGCTGAAGAGAAGGAGGCAGCCGAAGAGCTGAAAGCCAAACTTGCAAAATACGACGAGGAACAAAAAGAGATCGACGAAGAGCGCCAGGAATTAAAAAAGGAACAAAAAAAGCTCGACGATAAAATAAAGAAAGGGAAGAAACTCGATAAACTGAAGGAAGACCAGGAGAAGTTGAACGAGAAGAACAAAAAACTTGACGAAAAACAGGAAAAACTGGATGAAAAGCGCAAAAAGGCGATCAAAAAATCCAAATAACTGAACACTATTAGAACAAAAGCGGTTGAAAATTCAACCGCTTTTTTTAGTTACTTTCGTCGCGATGATTTCCAAGTACAAGTACCACATCCTGTTACACCTCATCATATTCATGTGGGGGTTTACGGGAATCCTCGGAAAACTGATCCATTTGGACGCGTTTTACATCGTTTGGCACAGGGTTATCATTGCCGCTGCTTCACTGGGAATTGCATTGTTCTTCTTGAAAAAATCATTGCGCATCCCTTCGGGTAAACAATTACTGAAAATACTGGGGGTTGGTATTATTGTTGTGCTGCACTGGATGACATTCTTTAAGTCTATTCAGTTATCCACGGCTTCACTTGGTATCTTGTGCCTCTCCACCACGACCATACATGTCACATGGCTGGAGCCACTTGTCATGAAGCGACGCTTCTCAATCGTTGAATTCTTACTGGGGCTCATCGTTATATATGGGATATATTTTGTGTCTGGTGATTTTAAAAACAATGATTACGAGGCCTTGGCCTACGGCCTTTGTTCAGCGCTCTTCGCGGCCTTGTTCTCTGTTTTCAATGCGAAATTGGCACAGGACACCCCTTCCTACCAGATTACTTTTTACGAAATGGTCATTTCAATGGTCTTTCTTACCATCGTCCTCGGGTTTCAAGGTGAACTCAATTCAAAACTCTTTGAGATGGAGGTCTCCGATGTATTGTGGTTACTCTTTCTTGGGATTCTATGTACTTCCTTCGCATTTCTAGCAACTATTGAAGTCGTCAAAAGGTTGGGGGCATTCACGGTTTCACTCAGTGTCAACCTGGAGCCTGTTTATACAATCCTCTTGGCTATTGCTATTCTTAATGAAAACGAAGTGCTGGGAACTCACTTTTACACCGGTTCCGGCATTATTGTGTTGGTAGTCGTCGCTAATGCCGTTATTAAATATTACATGAAGAATAAAACACCAGAAGAGCAGATCACGAAAGACCTTTCTTTGTAAGAAATTTCTGCCACTTTTCAGCCTGATATTCATTCATCACCCTTGGCACTTTATTCTGCGAGCCTGATTTCCCAATCGAATCCATAAATTCATAGAATACCGAAACAGGAAAAACCTGAAGGTTTGGTTCCTGTAAGGTGTGCTTTCTGACGGCCGCGTAATCATCGTTGAGAACTGCGAGCTCACGATCAAGAGCATTGCGCAGATCCTCTTCCGTTACCTGGTGATCTGTTCCGATGAACCAAAAATGTTTAGTTGGATCCGTCCCGGCATAAAGCGAAAATTCAGATATCTGTATGCCATGTTGTTTTGAAATGTTATTGATTGCTGTATTGATGTTGTCAAGGGAAAGGTGTTCTCCACATAGACTTAAGAATTGCTTGATACGGCCGGTAATTCGAACCTCCCGTTCCGCTATATCCTCAAATCGCACCAGATCACCGATCATGTAACGCCATAAACCTGCGTTCGTTGAAATAACCATAGCATAATCTATTCCTTTTGTTACTTCGCTTAATGTAAATGCTTTTGCCCCATGCCTTACGGTTCCATTCTCATCGAAAAATTCGCTGTTGAAAGGAACAAATTCATAAAAAACACCATTGTTTAGCAAAAGTCTCATTCCTGTGCTATCGATTGATTCTTGATAAGCAAAATACCCCTCTGAAGCGAGATACGTGTCAAGCAGAAAAACCTTCTTTCCTGCTACTTTCTCAAGGCGGGAAATGTATGGCTGCATGAAAACGCCGCCATGAACGTATACTTGAAAATTGGGCCAAATGTCATGAATGGAATCCAATTCATACCGCTCAACAATTCTTTCTAGCAGTAAAATACACCAGCTCGGAACCCCTGCAAGAATTCCCACATTCCAGGTCGGTGCCTTTTCGACCATTTTCTCCAGTTTTTTATTCCAGTCCCTGATCCCGGCGATCTTGTTTCCGGGCTTCGTGAATGGGTTAACAATGAATGAGGTGTGCTTTTTGAGGATGCCACTCAGATCACCTTCAATATGCGTTTTCTTTTTGGTGAGTTTCGAACAGCCGCCAACTGCGAGAATACTCGCGCTGTAAAAGGAGTCGGGAAGGTCTAGTTCATGCAAAGCAGAAATCTGCCCCATACTTGTCTTTTGGAACGATCTTATCATTTCCTCGGTGACGGGAATTCTCTTACTGGGAGAACCTGTTGTGCCGGAGGAAAGCGCATAATATTTGATCCTTCCGGGCCATGTGTGATCTTTGTTTCCGCGGATAGATTCCTTCAACCATGCGGCATAAAAAGTGTCATAATCTGTGATTGGAACATGTTCTTGATAAACTTCAACAAAGTCGGATTTGTTCAAAATCTTATGAAAATCGTGATGTAATCCAAATCGCGTATTTTTTGCTTTTTCAAGAAGCTTTCCAAGAGTATTAAGTTGATTGGTATACTCTTTTCCTTTCTTAAACTTCCGTTTATAGGTGATCTCTGTTGTTTTCTTAAGAAGCTTTCCGATTATTGGCATTCTTTCAGGGTGTTGATATTACAAATTTACTGCTATTCCCTTAATTACAAGAATTTGAGGGTGTTTTGGTAATGTGTTCGGGTCAAGAAAAAGTAAACAAGATTTAAGCTAGGAAAAAATCTTTATTATTACATTTGCAAACGGAACTTTAACCAGAAATATCCTCTCTATGAACAAAAAGACCTTTATTGTACCTCACGACTTTACACCGGTAGCCGACATCGCTCTGGAGCATGCTATTGCAACAGCAAAACCCCTGAGCGCTCAGGTGTATGTGCTTCATGTTGTGTCGAAAGAAAAGGGTATTACGGAAGCAGAAGAAAAGCTGAACTCATTGATTAGTTCATACAGTTCCGCGGGAGTAGACCTTATTCCAACCGTTCGTGTAGGGAGTATTTTCGAAGATATTGGTGAGTTTGCTGCAGAACACCACGCAGAACTTATTTTCATGGGTACCCACGGTGCTCACGGATGGCAACATGTCACAGGAAGTCATGCGCTGAAAGTGATCACAAGCTCGAGTGTTCCTTTTGTCATTGTCCAAGAGAAAGGCATCAAGGAAACTGGCTATGATGATATTGTTGTACCGATGGATCTTCATAAAGAAACAAAACAGAAGCTGGCGATCGTTGCGAACCTTGCAACTTATTTCAAGTCGCGTGTGCATGTGATAACCCCGGACGAAACAGATGAGTTCCTTCGCCATCAGGTTCAGGCAAATATCCAGTTCGCAAATAAGTTCTTCTCTGAAAGAGGAATCGAAGTAACAACAAAACTGGCGCCAAGCAGTGGTTTTGATAAAGAGGTTGTAAAACACGCCGTAAACATTGATGCAGATCTTATCGCGATTATGAACCTTAACAGAAGTAACTTCTTTGGCTCCATGACAGCCAATTATGAACAGTACATTATTACGAACGATGCCAAAATACCTGCGCTGGTGGTAAATCCGGTTGATCTGAACCCATACGGACAAAGCGTTTTGTTTAGTTGACAAATAAAAACCATTCAAAATAACCCGTGGACATCTCTACGGGTTTTTTTATTCCCTAACCACCGAGATCAGCCCCTTTTCAATGATGAAAAACACGTGTGCTGAACAGATATAAATTTCGATCGGTATAATAAAAACAAGAACGTCCTTTTGTCGAACAGGTGATGCTGGAAATAGGCTTTTTTAATCGTTGTAGTCATTCCGTTCAAGGCGGGCCATTACCTCTTCAAGGTTTTTAAGCTTCTTCTCCCTGCGCGTCCGTATAGCAGTTTCAGTAAAATACTTGTGCATATTGAGGAAACCAACCTGCATCTCATCCCACTTCCTGTCACTGTCGATCTTGCCGTGTTCGCGAAGTTCTCTTCTCAGGCGATCAGCGATTTCATGAAAGTCGTCACGGCCCAGGTAATCAAGGTCTGCATCACAAATAATCTCCTCCAGTTTATTCTTTGGCTGATGGGGAATCTGCGTGACGTAGATTAGCTCTTTAATTGTTTCGATGTGCTGGCCGGTGTAGCCGTATTTTGGAAGAATTTCCTCTGCAAGACGGGCTCCAACAGGCTCGTTCTTTTCATATTGCTCCACAAATCCTGCATCATGATAGGTAGCCGCTGACTTTAGCAGAAACAATCCTTCATCGGTAACACCTTCGCTTAATGCGATTCTTTCTACTGCTTTTACAACGTCTCGTGTGTGCTCAATACTGTGGTAATGCAGCTTGTCTGTGAGTCCCTTCTGCAATACTTTCATAATATGGCGTTCGGCTTTGTAGTAGTTAATGGAACTATAATGGTGCAGGTTGACTATTTGCTGGAAGCGGTCGTTCGGATAGATCCCCTCACCATTTACAGACAGCTCCGGTTTAATGCGCTCCACTGTATACATGTCGATCAAACCACGGCTCTTTGACTGGGCTTTTCCTCGAAAAACACACTCGAAATACGGCTCAATATGATTAAACGTGTTTCCTGAGATCGTAACTTTACCGGGTTCTCCTAACATCTCCATGCGCTGTGCCTGGTTTACGGTTGCTCCCCAAATATCATAGGCCAATCGCTCACTTCCGATTACACCTGCCGTCACCTCTCCTGTATTAATCCCTAGACGTAGTTCCCAAAATTCTGTGTTGTTAATGATTGCTTCATTCTTTAATTTACGCATGTAGTCCTGGATCTGAAGCGCGGCCAGACAAGTATCGATAGGATTCGTATTATTTCTTACCGGAACACCTCCTGCGCACATGTAGGCATCCCCAATCGTTTTAATCTTTTCAAGGTCATTATTCACAATGATCTCATCGAACTTGCGAAAATAGACATCCAGTTTACTCACCAATTCTGTTGGATTCATGTGTTCGGCAATTTTGGTAAACCCAACAAAGTCGGTGAATAGAACCGAAACCGTTTTATAGGCCCTGGCACTTGCCTTACCCTTGTTCTTTAACTCTTCCGCTGTCGATTCAGGAATAATGTTTCGCAAAAGGTTTTCGGTCTTGTCTTTTTCAATCTGTAGTAGCCTTTGCTGCTCTTCTACTTTTGATTTCTCGGCTTCCAGCTGCTTTTTTTGGCTCTCGATCTTTTCATTCTGAGCTCGGATTTCTTTCGTCCGATCAACGATCTTCATTTCCAGCCGGACCTGTTCCCTGCGTTCAGACTCGATTCGTTTTCTGATAAAAACGCGGATACCGATCGCGATGAATACGATCATGATCGTCCAAAACCACCAGGTTCCCCAATAAGGAGGTTTCACGTTTATCTCTAAAACAGCAGGTGAAGCGCCCCATTCACCATCTCCTATCCTGGCATATATCCTTAATGTGTAACTACCGGGAGAAAGGGCGTTGAAATGGATCTCATTCATTGATCCCAATAATATCTCTCCTTCTTCAGATCCCTCCAATAAGTATTTATAATTGATGAGCTCCGGATTGCTCATATCAGAAGCCTGAAATCGCAGCGTGAAACTTCTCTGCCGGTAGCTCAGCTCAATCATTCCGGATTGCGAAATTGGTTTAATGAGCGGGGAACCTTTATCATGTGGCTTCAACCAGCCTTTATCAAATTTGAATTTTGTGATGGTAACACTGACGTCCGGTGAGTTTACAGACAACTTATCCGGATGGAAGAAATTGTATCCGTATATACCACCAAAGAACAGTTCACCGGTTCTTGAATGCATGTAGGCCCCAAGATTGAACTCGTTACTCATTAAACCATCCACTTCTGTATACTTCACAACTTCTTTGGTGCCGAGATCAAAACGACAGACCCCTTTATTTGTGCTCATCCACAGATTTCGCTGATTATCAAGAAGCACACTATAAACAACGTTATTTGGTAAACCTTGTTTTTTCGTGTAAACCTTCACTTCACGGGTAGATTCGTTCCAATGCATTAATCCGGAGCCAAAAGTTCCAAACCAGAACTCATTCTTTCCTGTTTGACAAATAGAACTGATATAATCTTTCGAATTTCGAAGAAGTACACTGTTGTAAGCATAAGGAAGAATCTTAACCTGATCCTTTTTTACAGAAAGGATGCTTAATTCCCCGGAGCTTGTCGCAAACCATATTCTATTCTGCGTATCGCGGTAGACCAAACGACAAATTCCATAAGTGATTGATCCTTTGGGATTTTTTGCGTTATATTCAAAAACCTGTGTGTTTTTCGCTTTCAGATCTATAAGTAACACTCCGGCTTTGGTTCCTAAGAAGTATTTTTCATCCTGCCAATGCAGGATCGAATAGATGCGCTGATGACGAATTGCTTCTGCTCCTTTCAAAAAGGAAATAGGTTTGTACGTATACTGTCCAGGACCTGTGATTTTCAGTTCGTACAATCCATCTACACAGCCCACAAGAATACTGTTAGGAGAAATGACAAGCATCGACAATACTACCGTTTCAGAATTCTCTTCTGTAAAGGACTGTGGTTTCACGCGATAGAATTGTTCAAACTTACCACTGGAGCGATCATATCTGGATACTCCTACGTCTGTACCAATAAACACGAACCGGGAATAATTATCCTCGCCGAAACTCCAGACATTGGGTGTTGGAATCCCTTGTTCCATATTGCCGCTCGGACCCACACCTAATATGCCTTGGTTTTGAGGGTTAAAACTGGCTAAACCCCTCTCGGTGCCAACCCAAAATGTTCCTGAATCGTCTTGAAAAAGAAGGTTGATATCATTAAAAAGAAGGGCGTTCTTCTGGAAAATGTCCTGCTGGCTGTTAAAAACAACTCCTTTCGCTGTAATTGTGAACAATCCCTTATTGGTGGTTGCTATAAACCATTCATTGGAAGCAGAAAGATACACATCCGAAACGTTGATGTACCCATAGAGTTTTTCGAGTTGGGGAAATTTCAGGCTTGACGTGTTTCCATCAATTGAATATTCAAAAACACCCTGATTAGTCCCTAACAGGATCTTTCCATCCTCAATCTGGGTAACCCGTAAAATAACAACCTGTTCGCTTGTTGAACTCTTGAGTGTAATGTTCTGCGCCGCTGTCCTGGCCCTGTTCAGCCTAAACAATCCTTTATCTTCTGTATTCACAAAGAGTTCTCCGGAAGTAGAATAATACACGGAAAGAATTTTTTTAGACGGAATCAATGTTGCGTATTCGTTGAACTTTTTTGTGCTTCTTTCAAAACTTAAAAGTCCGTGGCCTGTCGTTCCGATCCAGATCAGACCAGAACCATCAAGACAAATACTTTCAATCTGCAGCGCTTTGTTGTTAGAAAGGGAATATGTTGAGAATTTTTCGGTATTCGGATCAAAAACCGTTAGCCCATTCATGGTTCCGAACCATAATTTGCCATCGTTGGTTTTAACGGAACTTTTAATGTATTCGCTTTCTAATCCCTCTGTGTCATCCGACGTGAAAACCTCAAAGTTTTTGCCGTCAAAACGGTTCAAGCCGTCTTGCGTACCGATCCAAAGGGAATGATTCTTGTCCTGAACGATACATGTAATAGAGCTTTGGGAAAGGCCATCATTAATCGTGTAATTCCTGAAGCGGTATGCGGTCTGTGCCCCGCTTAAAAAGGAGGAAAGAACCGATAACACAACAAGGATCAGCCTCATCATTCGTCAGACCTTCTTAATTTGGGATCACGCTTTGGGTGTTGTGGTATTTGCCGGAGAACTAAAAATCGCGGAGTTTTCCAGGTCTCTGTCAAACATATACATCCCCCCTTTGTCGCCACCGATTAGTTTAAGTTTATCCAATACTGATCTGGCAAGCGCCTCTTCCTCTAATTGCTCGGATACGTACCATTGAACAAAATTATGGGTTGTATAGTCTTTTTCCTGCAAGCAAATGTCCACAAGGTTATTAATACTCTCGGTTACTTTGATCTCGTGGTCCAGCAGTAATTCAAAAACCTGAACAAGATCCCTGAATTCTACAGGTGGCTGCTCTATAGACGGTATGATTGCCTTACCCCCTCTTTCATTAACGAACTTTACAAGCTTTAACATGTGAAAGCGTTCTTCATCGGAATGCTGATACATGAACTTCGCTGTTCCATTCATACCACTATTCTCCGCCCAGGAAGCCATGGCAAGATAATATTGTGAAGAAGAGGCTTCTTTTTGTATCTGATCATTTAATGCTGATTCTACGCGCTTGTTCATCTTTGATTGTGTTTTTATACAAAGTTATCATTCTCAACAACATCTGTTCTTCATGGAAAGCGATTATTTCCACAGGTTGTTTTTAGTTCATTTTTCCCTAATTTAAGGCAAATTAGCGTTAACTTCGTATACATGTCGAAAAAGAATAAAAATCACAAACCAAATAAAATGAAGAACAGCCTTACTCACGTCGTGCGTAAGGTCTTCGAAAAGAATCCGGACAGCATACTTTCTCATAAACAGGTTTGTGCCTTGATCGATATCCGGGAAAGTGCGCTTCGAAAACTTGTTTTTGATATCCTGCAGGATCTCTCTGTAAACGGAGAGCTTGAGCGACATGCTCACGGTGTCTATTCCGTCGCTTTAAAAGGCAATACAGTTGAAGGTAATATCGAACTCACGGCGCGGGGTGCCGGATTCGTTGTGACAGATGATGAAGAGGATGACGTGTTCGTTGCTCCACAAAATCTTGGTCAAGCTCTGAATGGAGATCGGGTGAAGGTCCGAATATTTAAACGTGGAAAAAGTAGGAACGAAGGAGAGGTGATTGAGGTGATCGACCGGGAGAGAACTCAATTCGTTGGAACAATAGAACTACATGATAAATTTGCATTCCTAATACCAGACAATCTTAAAGCGGGAACAGATATTTATATTTCAAAGGAAAAACTTAACGGTGCAAAACAGGGAGATAAAGCGTTGGTGAAAATCACTGTCTGGCCTAAATCATCAAATAATCCCTACGGTGAAGTTGTTGAAGTGCTCGGAAAACCTGGCTCTAATGATACTGAAATGATCAGTATTCTTTGTAATCATGGTATCGACTACAAGTTTCCTCAGGAGGTTCTCTCGGAGGCCGAAGTGGTGGGAATTGAGCTCGATGAACAAGAGATCGAAAAAAGAAGAGATTTCAGAGACATCACAACCTTTACGATCGACCCTGTAGATGCAAAGGATTTTGATGATGCGCTTTCCTTTAAACAGTTAGATAATGGGAATATTGAGATCGGTGTCCATATTGCTGATGTGAGTCATTATGTGCGCCCCGGAAGCGCAATGGACACTGAAGCTCTAAAACGCTCTAATTCCGTCTATCTCGTTGACCGTGTCGTGCCTATGCTACCGGAACAGTTGTCAAATATGGCTTGTTCTCTCCGACCAAAAGAGGATAAATACAGTTTCTCTGCCGTATTCGAGATGGATGAACATGGGAAGGTCTACAAAGAGTGGTTCGGAAAAACTGTGATTCATTCAAACAGACGATTTACCTACGAAGAAGCGCAAGAGATCATTGAAGGAAAAGATGGTGATTTTAAAAATGAAATACTTATTTTAGATAATATCGCTAAAATTTTGCGAAAAAAACGCTTAAAGCATGGTGCCTTAAGTATCGAATCGGAAGAAATGCGGTTCAAACTGGATGAGAAAGGCCATCCGATCGAAGTGATGATAAAAACATCCAAAGATGCCCACAAACTGATCGAAGAATTCATGTTGCTGGCGAATAAGCACGTAGCAATGTTCATTGCTGCTCCGAAAAAAGGGCGCGATCCAATTCCATTCGTTTTCCGTGTACACGACAAACCGGATATTGCCAAGATTACTCTTTTCAATGTGTTCATTGATAAATTCGGATACAAACTTGATTTTTCCCATCCTGACCAGATCGCCCTAAGTATCAATAAGCTGCTTGATGATATCCGTTTGAAAAACGAATATTCACTGATACAGACCATGGCAATACGTTCGATGGCGAAAGCAACTTACGAAACAACAAACATTGGTCACTATGGTCTTGCGTTCGATTTTTATACCCATTTCACTTCACCTATTCGTCGTTATGCAGATTTAGTCGTACATCGTATACTTCAGGAAGAATTAACGCAAAAGAAGCACCGATACGGGAAAGAGCTGGACGATGTTTGTAAGCGAATTTCCAGAATGGAGCGAAAAGCTGTTGAAGCAGAAAGAGAATCAACCAAATATTTCCAGACACTATTTGTTCAGGACCATATTGGTGAGGAATTCATTGGCACTGTTTCAGGAATTGCTGAATTCGGACTTTTTGTTAAAATGGATGAAAACCAATGCGAGGGGATGGTACCAATGACTGAGATACCCGGAGATCGTTTCTACTTTGATGCTGAAAAATATCGGATCATCGGCGCAAAGACAAAGAAAGAATACAACTTTGGAGATAAAGTAAAAGTTCGTATTTACGAAGTACACCCGCGAAAGAGACAGATCGATCTAGAATTGGTATTGGAATAATGATCCATTACAGCATTTTTATCCTGTTGTTCAGATCATCCCTGTAAGATCCACCAATTGGTATAACCTTCTTATCGTTCTCTAATGAGAGATTGGGAAATTCGATCGAGGCGATCTTATCTAAACGCACAATGAACGATCGATGAACACGCATGAAATCTACTGTTCCCATTTTACTCTCTATCTCTTTCATTGTAGAATGGATCGTGTAACGTGTATCCGCTGTATGAATAACAACGTAATCTTTTAATGCCTCTATAAAGTAAATTTCTTCCGTCTTCAGTTTTATGAGTTTACTGTTGGATTTTACAAAGATGAAATCGGAAGAAGAATCCTTGTTTTCCACAATTGAATACAAGAGGTCACGTTCTCTGATGATCTCCTGTTCCTTAGCGTGCTTGTAGACAGCCATCTCTATTGATGTATGTAAATCCATCTCCTTGAATGGTTTTATGATATATCCATAGGGTTCAGTTAATTTTGCTTTGGATAGTGTTGACTCATCCGCATAAGCGGTTAAAAAAATTACCGGAATAGACAGTTCATTACGGATGATCTCGGCTGTTTCAATACCGTTCATATTACCTTTCAACATAATGTCCATTAATAAAATATCCGGACGCTCACTCCTGGCAATTTCAATCGCTTTTTCTCCACTGGAGGCTGCACCTACAATATGATAACCAAGCTTATTCAGGCTATGCTGGATGTCCTTCGAAACAATAGATTCATCCTCAACAACAAGTATATTTATTTTCGACATACCACTTACAGTTTGGCCTTACCAAAGTTAATTAAATTTTTCGTTCTTAAATACCTCTTGACGTTTATTTATCAATGTTCCGGAACATTATAAAACCTACCAAAACATGCTTGAAAAGCTGTTTTTTCACTAAAAATCCAGATTATTCTATTCAAAAATAATAAGCCGGAATTCAGTATGATTCACCCCGAATTTGAATGAGATTGGCAACTGTTCGGGAAATTGAATAATTGTGTATTTCATCTTCAAAAGTAATTTGTTCCGAAACCTCCATTTATACTTAACTTGGATTGAAATACATGATCTGACATGAAGATAGGAAAAAGATTTCGATTAAGTGCAATAGGTCCAAATCTCTTATAGTTGTATTTAATAAAGAAAAAGAAATTAATTAAATACGTTTTTTTATTCTTCTTTATTAGCATTGTTCATATGTGAATAAATCTGAACTGCTTTTGTTTGGAATAGTCATTATTAATAGTAACGGGCGATTTATAAACAAGATTTTAATCACATAATATTCTAATTATCAGTAAATAAAGCACGTTATAAACAAATAGATGAAAATGATGCTTGTGGATGAAAGTTTTGCTTGAACT
>JBKCJG010000016.1:0-9629 GCA_046301895.1 Flavobacteriia bacterium | reverse complement strand
ATAAAAGGCAAAGGTTTTGTCTCATGTGAAGTAATTTGTACCAAAGATAAGAAAGGAAGTTAAAACCAATGAGTTATCCTCGGGGTCAAAGAATCATTTTTTTAACACAATAGGCACATAGAGACTATATTGCGCCAGATTGGGAAGAGACACAAAGATAGAATCGGCGGTAGCGATTTAGATTGATCTATTGTGACTACATCCGTTGAACGCAGAGGTTCTGAGTAAACACAAAGCGCACAAAGAAAATGAACCGCAAGGAACACCAGGTACGCAAAGTTTTTTCTGAATACTTGGCGGAGAAGGAGCACAAAGCAGGAATCGCCGGTAGTAAATTCATTCGTTTATGAGCCTGTGAATGCTCAAAACTTTCGAATGATGAAAAGCAGATTTGAAACTTTAGGGTTATATTTACCTAACTAAAAAAAAGTTCATGAAGCGTTTCATATTCCTAACCACACTGAGCCTAATGGCGCTTGTATCTTGCACATCTGAGCCAACTGCAACAACAGGAACTCCAAAGGATTCTATGAGCCTTGAGAACAGGATCGCACAACTTGAGAGAGAAAATGCGCAAAAGGATTCCATGATCAATGAATCGCTTGAGTTTTTCAGGGAGATCCAATCCAACCTTGAGTCCATCGAAGTTAAAAAGGATGAGATCATCGTTGTTTCGAACAATCCGGAATTATCCAACGATGACAAGCAATGGATCATGGAACAGATCCGACACATAAATTTCTTGCGTGAGGAGAATGCCAAAAAGGTTGTACAACTAAATAAAAAACTGAAAGAAAGTGGTTTAAAGATCAAGGAACTTAACAGTATGATCGAAGACCTATTAACGAACATCCGTGCCCGTGACGAACAGATCGGAATGCTTCAGGATGAACTTTCCTCGCTGGACAAGGCATACTCCAAACTATTTGATGCCTATCAGGAAAAGGCAGAACTTGTGGAAGAATTAACCGATGAGTTGAATACGGTTTACTATTCATACGGTACGGAAGATGAACTCGTTAAAAATCAGGTGATCGAGCGGAAGAACGGTTTCATAGGGATCGGTAAGAAGATCAGGCTAATGGATAATTTCAATCAAAAGTATTTTGCGCAAATAGACATGCGCGAGGAGAAAGAGATCTTCATTGAAGGTTCAGATCTCAAGTTCATTACTGACCATCCTTCATCATCGTATAAACTTCTACCAGTGGGCAAGAACACGAAGATCAAGATCGTCAATCCAAACGATTTCTGGAAGGTATCAAATTATTTGGTGGTGGTTGTTGAGTAAGAGAATGGAACATAGAGCATGGAAAATGGACTTGATTATTTGGAATCAATGTTCATCTTGTCCATGAGCGTAGCGGTGTAGGTTCTTTAAATCACAGATGTTTAAAGGAAAATTCTTTCGAATCATACACTTCCTCGAACAGGTGCGGATAGTACTTTTTCATCTCAGCATTCATCAGTTCGATCGGAACATCATCGAACATCCCATAGAAGTACAGGTATTCCATAAACTTACGCCCATGATCGAATTCCTGGAAGAGCGAATCATGTTCCCCATCCCAATCAAGTGCAGAAACACCGGAAACCCGGCAGATACGCTGATCAAAAGCGGGCGTACATTTCACCCATTTACCCTCTATAAAAAGCTCTACGAATCCATGGAAAACGATCTCTTCACGACGGAGATACTGCGACAGCTTCTCCACTCCGATATGGTTCGTTACGATCGCATAACCCAATCTGGAAGGAATTCCGAACTTTCTTGCGGCTGCCGCCAATACCGATGATTTCTCAACGCACCAGGCTCTTTTCTTACCCAATACATTCGAAGCAGTAAGTCCGGATTCGGTGAGATCCAGGTGATACGGATCGTACAGGAAAGCATCCCGAACCTTGTAATACAGGATCGTGGCAAGTTCTTTTTTCGGTAAATAAGGATCCATATCATACAGGAAAATGTCAAAATTCGGATTCTTGTAATCCAGAAAAACTGTATCCTTTAAATATTCCTCCATTATTAGGGTTAGATCCTCATTTTATTTTGCAATTTTAACCATAATTATGGGAACTCAAGAGCACCAAATCGACTCCATTCTAGCCAGAAAGAGTACTTTGATCGAAAAGGTCCGTATTTTTATATTCGGCGAAGAGGAACCAGATAAGTATACCCAGGCCTCTTTTTATTTAGGATTTATCCTCTGGATAATCTTTTTCATCTGGAGCTGTGCCAGTTATCTCGCTATTTCTTTCCGCACAATGATCCTTGAACAAAAAGGCATCTCCGTTGAAAAGATCATCCTCGAACGGGGAGAGAAACTTGGTTTTGAGGGGTCAGAATTCCTTGACCGATTGCTCACTTTTCATTCGATCAGTATAATCTGCTGGATAGCCGTTCTCATTGGTCTCATTTTACTTTGGCGAAAAGATGTTCGCTTTGTCTGGTTCCTATTCGGCGGTACTGTTTTTCATTTCGGAATGATGCTCTTCTACCTGAACTTCAGTTATTTCCAAGATGACACGACATTATTTGATAAAATCGCACTGTTGACCTTTCTATCAAACGCGGGTATGTATCTGTTCATGTTACGCAAAGAAAAAAGTGGTGGAAGTCTCAGCTTTTTTGAGGAAGAAGAGAACGAAGAATAGCATTTGCAGACCACTCATCACAAATAACTACTTTGGCCTGTTCATAAAATGCTTCCCGTTCCTTCAATTTCTCTTCGATATAACCAACCAATTGCTCTTTATCCAAGTTACTCAGAAGAGGTCGATCCGTTGAATCCATAACCAATCTCTCTGCAAGAAGCGATACCGGACATTTCAGATAAACAGTGGTCCCCATCTGATTGAGCGTGTGTATCAGCCCATTGTAACAAGGCAACCCACCACCAACAGCGATCACAAAATCTTGATCTCGGACTGACAAGGATGCGATCAGCTTTTTCTCAAGCTCCCTGAAGTTCATTTCTCCTTCCTCCTTAAAGATCTGATCAATACTCATTCCTTTCAATCGTTCAATCTCATGGTCCGTATCAATAAATGGCAAACCCATTCGATCTGCCAATCTTTCTCCGATCGTCGTTTTACCCGAGCCCATAAAACCAATAAGAATGATATTCGGCATGCAGACAAAGTAAGCAATAAAATCGGTGAATTGTATTTCAAAAAGTATTCAGTATTGTAAGCCAATGCATTAGGAAACGCTGTTCAAAAAAACCAAAAAAAAGAATGAATTAACTTGTTAAACAAAATAATACATATATCTTTGCACCCGCAATAGCACCCTTTGTAAGGTATAACCTTTTAACAGTGCAAAGCAAGATTCGGTAGCTCAGCTGGTAGAGCAATACACTTTTAATGTATGGGTCCTGGGTTCGAATCCCAGCCGAATCACAGAAAGGAGTTCAATTTTTGGACTCCTTTTTTGTTTTTGATCATTTCCTTGTTTTATTTAAGGATTCTCTCTACGGACTTCCTTCGCTTCACGGCCACCATAGGATGGCCTAAGCTTAGTCTTCGAAAGCTTCGCTTCACGGCCGAATCACAGAAAGGAGTTCAGTTTTTGGACTCCTTTTTTGTTTTCATGATCTTTTCTCCCAAAAACGCAAGGTGTCCCCGAAAAAGGAAGCAACTTGCTCGTAGGATTCCGGAAGCTGTTCCTTGCCGACGTAATAGGTTGCCACCCTCGTTCCTATCTGCAATTGAGAGAATTGCTCATAGACGTATGATCGAAATACCTCATATTCTTTAGAGAAATGAGAAACGGAAAGATCTATTTTAGCCGTTTGGTCCTTGTGTTCCAAGAAAGGATTGAACATGTAAAAATGGTCGTAATCGCTGAAATCAATATTGAGAATGGTATCACAGATGAATTGAGCGTTATAGATATCTTCTCGTTCAACGACCTGTCGAGCGGCTTCGACGAAAGCTGGTCGGTATTCTACTCCCGTAAAATGATTAGGACGCCTCGCTGCTCCGATCAGACAGAACTTTCCTGTACCAGATCCAATATCAATGATCCTTGAATTCGGATCAACCGTTAGATAGTCGATGGCTTTTTGCGCAATGAAAACGGATGTATAATGCCTATGCGAATGTTCATGGAACTCAACCGGAAAGAGACTATCGAACTCTTCATCAGAGATTGGACTTCTCTCCCGCAGCCTTTTAAAAACATCATTTTGCATCGAAGTATCAAAAGTAGTGATTTGAGTCGAAAATGATTACATTTGAGCTAACGGGGATGTAGCTTCCCGATACGCCCTTGAGGCTATCGGGACAGGCGTCCTCGCTACATGGGGATGTAGCTCAGATGGCTAGAGCGCTTGGCTGGCAGCCAAGAGGTCGTGGGTTCGAGCCCCATCTTCTCCACAAAAAAGGCGCCCAAGGGCGCCTTTTTGTATTTATATCAACTTCGCCTGAAGGGAGGTCCATCCGCCTCCATTGTGTACATCGTATCCTTTTGCTTTCAAAAGAGATTTTGCGGAACCACTCCTCATACCTGATGCGCAGCATGTTATGATTGTTTTATCCCTGTTCAGTTTTGCTAAACTCCTGTCCAAATTTTGTAACGGAATATTTATCGACCCTTTGATGTGACCACCTGCGTATTCTCCCGGTGTCCTGACATCAACTATCACTGCTCCGTTCTTTACCAACTCCTTCAGATCAACCTTTGATCCTCCGAAAAGACTGCTTAAAATCCCCATTACTTTGTCAATTGATAGTTTACTTCCATCCAAGAACCACCGTTCTCACAATTCAAACCCTGTGCCTTGAAATAGGCGGTTGCCTGACCACTTCTTCCACCGCTTGCGCAGCAAAAGATGATCGGCTGCTTCAATACTTTCACATCATCTATTCTCTCTACCAACTCCTGTAAAGGGATATTCACAGAACCGGCAACATGTCCACCCATATACTCTGCTCTTGTACGTACATCAACTACTGTAAAATCTTTGCTTTCCATATCCTTACTTTTTATCTTTCGGTTCAAACATACTAAACAACAAACCTCCCATTAGGATCCCATATATCGTACTATTTATCGGACTTGATGTTATTGCACAAGTGCCGGAAGCGCAACCAATGAAATAATAATATGCATATCCACCAGCAGCACCGACAAAGGTTCCTATCACGGTCAATTTGTACTTTTTAAAATAATTCGTCATTCTATTCTGTTTTTGACAAAAGTAAACACAGCGATCTGCCTGAACTGTAGCTAAAGTTACACAAGCGATCATCCTAACTGCATTAAAAATCTGATCATTTTTCAAAATGCTGCCAAAGGGGATCTTCCGGCAGGGGTGCGATGATCTTTATCACTTCTTTCGTTGTCGGATGATTGAACTGCAGTTCCCGGGCATGCAGACAGATCGAGCCATCCTTGTTGGGACGTTTCGCACCATATTTCAGGTCTCCCTTTATCACGCATCCAGAACTTGACAGCTGTGCACGGATCTGGTGGTGACGTCCCGTTTCCAGTTTGATCTCCAATAACCAATAACGGTCGGATGAGGCGATCAGCGTATAATGCAATACAGCCTTTTTCGAACCGGGAACTTCCTTGAGTGAAGCATAGGATTTATTCTGTTTTTCATTCTTCCTCAGGTAATGAATCAGCGTTGCTTCTTCCTTTTCAGGCCTTGATTCAACAATAGCCCAGTAAATTTTATTTGTTTCCTTGTCTCTGAACTGCGCATTCAATCGTTCAAGGGCTTTACTCGTTCTCGCAAAGACCACTGCTCCGCTTGTGGGTCGATCCAGACGGTGAACCACACCGCAGAAAACATTGCCAGGCTTATCGTATTTGACCTTGAGATAGTTCTTTATTTTGTCGGGCAAGGTTTCGTCCCCGGTTTTATCGCCCTGAACGATATCCGAAGCGCTTTTGTTGATGACGATCACATGATTGTCCTCGTATAGGATCTCCAGTTCAGCAGATGACATGCAGATCAGTACTGTTCTTTTTCATTCGGAAAATCTCCTGAACGCACATCACGGATATACGCTTGAAAGGAGTTCATCATCTGATCGAACAGGTTATTGTACTTCCTTAAAAAGCGTGGACTGAACTCGTTGTTAATTCCCAACATATCGTGCACCACCAATACCTGTCCGTCAACACCGTTACCGGCACCAATACCAATGATCGGAACATTCACCGTTTTAGCTACCTCTGCGGCCAGTTTTGCCGGGATCTTTTCCAATACAACAGCAAAACAACCAGCTGCTTCAAGCGCTTTCGCATCTTCGATCAACCGTTCTGCTTCTTCTTCCTCTTTCGCCCGAACAACATAGGTCCCAAACTTATAGATTGACTGAGGAGTCAATCCCAGGTGCCCCATTACCGGAATTCCAGCAGTTAAAATACGCTTAATGGATTCAATGATCTCTACTCCACCTTCCATCTTTACTGCATGACCACCCGATTCTTTCATAATTCGAATGGCACTTGACAATGCTTCTTTCGAATTTCCCTGATAAGATCCAAAGGGCATGTCAACCACAACCAAGGCTCTGTCAACAGCGCGCACCACAGAAGAAGCATGATAAATCATTTGATCCAACGTTATCGGAAGTGTGGTTTCGTGACCTGCCATCACATTTGATGCAGAATCACCCACCAGGATCACATCTATTCCGGCCTGGTCAATGATCCTGGCCATGGAAAAATCGTAACCAGTCAACATGGAAATCTTTTCTCCTGCGTTCTTCATTTCCTGCAGGGTATGGGTCGTAACCTTTTTTACGTTCTTGTGAACTGACATATTGTTCGATTAATTAAGCAAATGTAGAAAAACGGGAGCAATCAGCGAAATTCTACTGTAGCTCTGTTCCGATGTGGAAGATGGCATCTCCTTTGTAAACCACGGGTGATTCATTCAAACAGATAATGTATCCCGTAGCACTAGCCTTCACTTTCTTTTCAAAATTACCGTAAGGATCAGTAACAATTCCTATCACTTCTCCTTTCTTGACATTTGCGCCATTTGTAACAGTAGCCTGGAACATTCCGGAATTCGGTGAACGCATCCATTTGCTTTCAGCAAGATAAACCGGTGATCTGTCTTTGGATATATCGATCTTGAACTGACGCATGCCCAAGTGGCTCAGAAATCGCTTTACACCATTGATTCCTTCCTCAACGATCATTTCTTCGATGCTATTTGTCTTCCCCCCCTCGAAGAGAAGCATTTTCTTGCCTTTTTTATTGATCGATTCACGAATCGTTTTTGAGATATACGATGAATTAAGGATGAAAGGCGGATTGAATATTTTTGCAAGCTCCAGGCTTTCCTTATCTTCCATCACACATCGAATCTGTGGGAAGTTATTTCGTTGGGCAGACCCCGTATGAAAATCAATCACATAATCCACATGAGGGGCGATCTCTTTCATGAAGTGGTAGGCAAATTGTGCAGCAAGAGATCCTGATTCCGTGCCGGGAAAGCTTCGGTTCAGGTCGCGTCCATCAGGCAATTCACGCTTAATGTTCAGAAATCCGAAAATATTAAAAACCGGTAAGCAGATAATCGTTCCTACTTGAGGTTTATTGAATCCTTTACGGATCATTCTGCGAATTATTTCGATACCATTGATCTCGTCACCATGCAATCCTGCCATCAAAAGAACAGTAGGACCGTCCACTTTTGCTCGCTGCACGATCACCGGAACAAGGATTGGGGTGGTCGTATGCAACTTTGCTACATCCAGGTTCAATTGCGCTCCTTTACCCGGAAGGATCTCCTTACCCAAGATAACAAATTTCTTATTTTTACTTTGGATCATATCAGCGCTTCACGTTTTTCTCAATGTACTGAATAATCTTCCCTGCGATGTCTTCTCCCGTGGTTTTTTCAATACCTTCAAGTCCCGGAGATGAATTCACCTCAAGTACTAATGGTCCTCTGGCAGATTGTAACATATCAACTCCCGCAATACCCAGACCTACTGCCTTTGCCGCAAGGATTGCAGTATATTTTTCTTCAACTGTCAATTCAATGATCTGCGAACTCCCACCGCGGTGTAGGTTCGATCGGAACTCACCGGGTTTCCCCTGGCGTTTCATCGCTCCAACAACTTCCCCATCTACGACGAAAGCCCGAATATCTGCCCCTTTTGCCTCTTTCACAAACTCCTGAACGATCACGCGTGCTCTCAGTCCATTGAACGCTTCCAAAACGGACTGTGCAGCATTCTGGTTTTCAGCCAACACAACTCCGAGACCCTGAGTTCCTTCCAGTAATTTCAGAACAACGGGCGCACCACCTGCGGATTCAACGACGTGCTCAACATTTCTGGAGTAATTTGTAAATACGGTCTTAGGCAATCCTATACCTTCCTTCGAAAGGACCTGCAGACAGCGCAGCTTATCGCGAGAATGGACAATCCCTCTAGAGCTGACAGCAGAAAAGACATTCATCATTTCGAACTGCCTGACCACCGCTGTGCCGTAAAACGTGACTGACGCACCAATTCGCGGAATGACAGCATCGTATCCTGTGAGATACCCCTCACCATAATAAATGGATGGTCCTTTTTGCTCGATCTCAATGTTACAACGCAAGTGATCGATCACATTTGCTTCGTGCCCTCTTTGCACTGCAGCCTCAACCAGTCTTCGTGTCGAATAGAGATTCGAATTGCGCGATAATACAGCAATTTTCATGTTTTACACTTTTTGTTTTGATACATTCACGAGTGAGGTATCGATTATAAATCTGTTGTTCAATAGTTTTCTACCGAGGAGGATCGGATATTTCATCCCTTTCCGTTCTGTGAGTGAAAACTCTGTTTTGATCTTACGCCCAAGGATCTCGATCGTACATTTAATGAAGTATCGCAACTGTTCTTGTCCCGTAGAACTCTTGACCTTCTTAATTCTGAAAGTACTGAAGCAGTGTTTCTCATTATTAAAAGCAGCGTGTTTGTCATCCAAGAAGATCACTTCCAAAAGTGCACCGTTTGAGGTTTTCACTTCTTTGCAGTGGGAAACGTGTATACTGGAAGTGTATGCTCCCGAATCGACCTTCACATCAACGTGTTCAAGTCCGAATTCAGGCAGATTCGCAATCTCTCTGCGACCAATGATCTGTTTCTCTCTGATTTTTAACTTCATTCCCTTCTTTGATAAGGTAAATCTATTAATTTTGACCCATTGAAAGGATAGTCGCACGTCACTTTTCAAGCAATCAGAAAAAAATCTTAAATAATTCCATGAAAAGCGAATTGTTTTAGAAATAATTTGTAATATTGCACCCCGTTTTACGCGGAACTACAGAAATTAAGAGTCATGGATATTATTAGAGAAATTCAGAACGAACTAGTTGAAATAAAGGCTTTTCCAAAGTTTGGAGCTGGAGATACCGTTACTGTTTCTTACAAAATCAAAGAGGGTAACAAAGAGCGAATCCAGCAATACACCGGGGTTGTTTTACAGCGTCGTGGTTCAGGAGCAACTGAAACGTTTACCGTTCGCAAGATGTCAGGAAACGTAGGTGTGGAACGTATTTTCCCTATTTCTTCTCCATTTATTGATGAAATTGCAGTGAACAAAAGAGGTTCTGTGCGTCGCGCGCGCATTTTCTACTTCAGAGAGCGCACAGGTAAGTCTG
>JBKCJG010000015.1:0-11553 GCA_046301895.1 Flavobacteriia bacterium | reverse complement strand
AAAAAAACCCATGCAGCGGGGTTTTCTGAAGCTTCAGAAAACACGTTTAGGATTGCCGACATTCGCTGTAATCTGCTGTTTGATATTATCTCTTTCCGACGGATCGGAATGCAGCCCGCCATTGCCTGTCTGAGACTTTCCTGATGGTCAAATAGGTAAGCTTCAAGAGTAAACTGCATGGGCTCCGCGCAATGCGAATAAGGTCACAATACCAACACAGTGGAAGTACCTCTACAACAAAAATAGTGAATTTATGACCTCGTATTGCAAAGGCTCCTCCCCCTCTTCCAAAAAAATAGTACTTTCGCCTCAGTATTCGGTTGAACAAATGAACTTCCTTAAGAAAATCCTATTTAAGATCCTAAGTCAACGTATGTACCTTCGTGCACTTCACAGGAGTTTTTATCTGTTATATGATCTGGGATTTCTTAAAGGGGACATCCGGTTCAAATATCACTACAAGATAAAAGAACTCATCCAACCTGATTATACTGTGATTGACATTGGTGCCAATCTTGGGTATTTTTCGAAGAATTTCGCCCGTCTGGCAAAACAAGGCAAGGTTATCTCTATTGAACCTGTCCCGGTCTTTTTTGAAACACTACAGCGGTTCATGAAGAAGTTCCCACATGCAAGAGTATATAACGTTGCCTTGGGTACTGAGGAAGGAATGATAACGATGGTGCTCCCTGAAACAAATGGAATGATCCGCACAGGACTTCCACACATTGCAGAAACTGAAGAAGAAAAGAAAAAGCACCGAACACAGGAGGTTAAAATCGTAAAAGGAAGCGAATTATTAAAAGATCTTAACCACATCGATTATATTAAGTGTGATATCGAAGGATATGAACTAACCGTTTTCAGAGAATTGACACCAATACTTCAAAAGCACCAGCCATATGTCCAATTAGAGATCGCTGAAAAAAATCTGTCAGAAATATTAGAACTTTTTACCGATTTGGGTTACACGCAGTTTGGTATTAAAGATTTCAAATTCATTCAGGAGAGTGGAAAACAAGATGAAGAAGGTGATTTTTTCTTCGTTCCGAAGCATCAGCTACCGTCATTCAAACAGCGTTTCGAATTGATCCCTTAAACGAATTTACAGCTGTTTTTGAACCCAGTATTTCTTTTCTCTTGGATACTTTTACCGAGTGACTTTCGTTCGTTAGAAATTGTTCTATATTTGCAGCGAAAAATAAGTTAACATGGCAACTACAGCAGATATTAAAAATGGTTTGTGCATTAAGTTCAATGACAAACTATTTCAGATTATCGAATTCCAGCACGTAAAACCCGGTAAAGGACCGGCATTCGTCCGAACGAAAATGCGTCAGATTGAAACAGGAAAAGTTCTTGACAACACATTTTCTGCGGGGCACAAGATCGAAACAGTTCGGATTGAGAATCGTGAATATCAGTACCTATATCAGGAGGGATCTGATTACGTTTTCATGAACAATGAGACATTTGAACAAGTCAATATCCCGGGAAAAATGATCGAGAAGCCATTGTTTTTGGAGGAAGGAATGATCTGCAATATCCTTTTTCATGCTGAAGAGGAAACACCGTTGGTTGTAGAATTGCCAATGTACATTATCTCTGAAGTTACATACACCGAACCTGGAGTAAAGGGTGATACTGCGACCAACTCTATGAAACCAGCTACCATTGCTACTGGAGCAGAAGTAAAAGTACCACTTTTCATTGATAACGGAGAAGTGATCAAGGTAGACACACGCACAGGAGTATACGTCGAGCGGGTGAAAAAATAGTCGTTGAAAATTAATAGAATGAAAGGGATCTTTTGGGATCCCTTTTTTAATGCATGGACATCCTACACTTTGAAGATCGATCATTATCCTTTATAACAGTTCATCCAACGAAACAGTTAAGGGAAGATCTCGTTTTGATCTTTCTGCATGAGGCACTGGGTTCAATCAGCCAGTGGAGAAGTTTTCCTGAACAGCTCTGTAATGAGTTGGGGCTAGACGGTTTTGTTTACGAGAGACATGGACACGGTAATTCGAGTAAACTGACAAAGAAAAGGGATCGGCACTACTTGCATGAATATGCCCTGATAGAGCTTCCTATGCTCATTGAGCGTGTATTTCCGTTAGACAAGAGACTAATTTTGGTTGGTCACTCAGATGGCGGAACTATCTCCCTACTCTATGCCGCAAAACATTCTAAAAGAGTTCACTCAATTATTACGATGGCCGCGCATGTCATCAACGAGACAGAAACCAAAGAAGGCATCATTCCTGCCATTGACGCTTTTAAGTCCGGAAAACTAAATGGCCTTAAAAAGTACCATGGAGATAAAACAGAAGTGCTTTTCTATGCTTGGGCAGATACCTGGTTGTCGCCAGAATTCGAAAGCTGGAACATTACCAAGGACATTCACGGGATAGACAAATCCATACTTGCAATACAGGGAAAAGATGACCAGTATGGTACTGTAAAACAACTGGATCTGATCCGGAACTCTACTGATTGCAACGTTACAACCTTGTTAATCCCATTTTGCGGCCATCACCCACATTTAGAGAAACCATCAGAAACGATTAGTGAGATTTCGAAATTCCTGCTATCTATCTGAACTTTTCCTAAATTTAATGGTTACTAGACAAAGTAATCATGAGCGAAGAATTCATTAATCCCATCGACCCGGATAAGATCACAGATAATCCACATTCTCTGGAATATCCGCATCATGCAGGAAGTGCAATTATTCGACCTGAAGACCAAGGAAAAATAAAAGGTCGCGCGCTGAGTGCAATGGAGCATCAAACCGACATGCAACTTAATCAGATCTATGAGCAAATGCAGTTATTAGCTGAACAAGCTAAAAAACTACAGGACCGCAAAAACATCTCAGAGTTTATTTACTTGGCAGAAATGCGGTTTGAGCCCTTGATAAATCATGTATATCACCTGTATCGAAAAGAAGACAATAATTATCTTCTTTCGCTTATTGCTCCTGACCAATGGGGTCGTTCAAGGAATTCTTTCGAGTGGATAGCTACTGTACGTCTACTGGCAGATCATACCTGGGATGTCCTTGCAAAGTCAAGTGAGACAGAATTATAACAGCGCATCAACGTACAAAAACCCACTCATTTTCATTGGATTGATTCACATCAAATGAATATCCATCTGAATTAAACAATTTGATTTGTTCAGGATCATTGATTCCATTCTCAACGATAAAGCGTGCCATAGCTCCTCGAGCATGCTTTGCGAACATCATGATCACTCTAAACTCACCGTTCTTGAATTCTTTAAAAACAGGAGTGATCACAGGAAAATTAAAGACTTTCTTATCGATCGCTTTGAAATATTCATTCGATGCAACGTTGATAAGCACTTCACCATCGGTCATCTCTTCGTTTAATGCCTGTGCAAGTTTCTTTCCCCAGAATTGGTAGAGATTTTTCTGCTTTGGCGATACCTCAATAGCAGTTCCCATTTCCAATCGATAGGGATAAATAAGATCAAGTGGCTTCAAAATTCCATATAACCCGGAAAGAATCCTGATCTTTTGCTGTGCTACAGCGAGTTGTTCTGGAGATAAACTTCTTGCATCAAATCCCTTGTACGCCTCTCCGTTGAAGGCAAATACCGTTTGCTTTACATTGTCCGTTATTTCAAAAGGTTGATGCCAATTTCTGAATCGTTCAGCATTTAATTCGGCAAGATCCTTTGAAATGTGCATGAGCACTTCCAAATCCTTTACCTTTTTGTTTTTCAGTTTTTTGACAAGCGTTTCGCTTTCTTTACCGAATTGTAAGAGTGAATATGGAATATCAGATGGAATATCTTTAAGATCAATTGATTTAGCAGGAGACAGAATTACTTTCATTGATTTCGATTGATTTCGATTGATTTCGATTTCAACAAAAATAACATGGCTAAGAATTGGTTGTTCACATTTATCACGTGTTTATTTTCCATTTTTTAACTATTTAAGTTAAATTTCGATCACTAAAACTCTAAAACTAAATTATGAAACGATTATTTCTCTCCATTCTTTGGATAGTCGGTTCAGGTTATTCGGTAGTTGGACAAGAGTCAACCTTTCACGGTTACTTCTCACCTACCGAAAGTCACCTAGTGCCATTATCCATAGATAAAAATGTTCCCGAAAACACGGTTATAAAACCAAATTTTAAAGGGAAGGAGCTACTCGAAGAGGTTAATTTGAACATTCAACATAACCCTGATTGGTTATGGCAGCAGCATGAAAACATGGAAAAAGTTGCAACTGCGACGCTTCTGTGGCAAGTTCAAGGCACAGGTACGGGAATATCTCCACCCGACCCCACCGGTGATGCCGATAATCAGTATTACATCCAGGCGACCAATGGCGCTGGTGGCGGCACCTACAAGATCTATAACAAATCAACAGGTGCTCTTGTTGCAGGTGGTACCGGTGGTTTAACAATGCAATCATTGGGTGGTCCTTCCGGTTTGGGTGACCCAATTATACTCTATCACAAAACCGCACAAAAATGGTTTCTAACAGAATTTTCCAGTTCTGGCAACAAATTACTGGTCCATGTTTCACAAACAAGCAATCCCCAAGGTGCTTATTGGACATATCAGTTCACTTGCCCATCCTTCCCTGATTATCCGAAATGGGCAATTTCAGAGACAAGTGACGCGCTTACTGTTACAACAAATGAAGGAGGCCCTCCCACTGTCTATGCTATGCGTTTGAGCTCCCTTATTACCGGTGCTACATCACCATTTATCGGAGTAGATATCGGTTACTCATTAAACGGCTTTGGATTTCAGTCAATTACTCCTGTTGATTTGGAAGGAGATAACGCAGCTCCAGCAGGTATGAAACCATTATTTGTGCGCCACAGGGATGATGAATCACATTCTGCAGGAAGCCCGGATAGTGGGACAAATGACTGGATCGAATTCTGGGAAATGACCATCAACTGGACTAACAATACTGCTACCGTAGCCAAGGTTCAGGACCTTGCGATAGCTGAGATCGATTCAGATCTTTGCGGATTGGTTAGTTTCTCATGCATTCAGCAGCCTGCCGCCTCGCAAAATCAAGATCTGGATCCCTTGAGAGAAACTGTGATGTACAAAGCCCCAATGCGCGTTTTCCCGAGTCACCAAGTTCTGTTGGTCTGTCTGGCAACAGACGTATCAGGGACTAACCGCGCAGGTGTTAGATGGTGTGAGATACGCCGTCCTTCAGGTAGCCTTGGATCATGGTCCTTGTATCAGGAGGGAACATATTCACCCGGTACCACAAATCGATGGATGCCAGCCATCAACATGGACAAAGATGGCAATATCATGATGGCATATTCTACATCAAGTGGAACAGCAGGTGATTTTCCTTCTCTTAAATTCACGGGTAGAAAACCATGTGACCCTCTCGGACAAATGACCGTAACTGAAACAACCATCATTGCAGGAGCATCATCAAGAACCTCAAACTCTCGCTGGGGTGACTACCATCATATGTCTGTAGATCCGTTCACCGATGATGTATTTTATTTTACAGGAGTATATATGGCTGCTTCAAATAGTATTCGAACCAATTTGAGTGCTTTCAAAATGAATCCTGATGCAGTGGATGCAGGAATTGTAAATGTTTTTCAGGTATCTCCAGGCTCTGTTTGCGGTTCTTCAACTCAGGTTGGTGTTGTCATCCAAAATAAGGGAACGAACGCTTTGACATCAGGAACTTTGCAATGGCAGATTGGCACTGGCGCAACTACAAATGTGAACTGGACCTCTGCACAATTGGGCGCAATCAATGGACTAGACACTGTATATGTCACGATTACAGGGCTAGTAAACGGAAGTAACACTGTAAACTTTGACAACATCACTGCAAACACATTGACTCCAGATGACAACGACTGCAACAACAACTACTCGTTGACAATTACTTCAGGGGCAGGATCTACTCTAATTGTAAGCGCAACTTTAACTCAACAGCCTAGCTGTGTGCCCGGTGGAGATGGACAGATCTCGATCAGTGTTACCGGAGGAACTGCACCTTATTCGTACTCTGTTAACGGTGGTTCTGCGCAGCCTGCAAATATTTTCAACGGACTATCTCAAGGAACGTCTAACTATGTTGTTACTGACAATGTTGGATGTTCCGGTTCAGGATCTATCAACGTGGCAAACAGCACAGTGATAACTGTTACTCCTTCCATAACGGCAACCTTAGCTTGTAATGGAGATACTGATGCTGCTGTTCAGATTACTGCAACAGGCGGCACAGGGAGTTATACTTATTCCAATGATGGTGCAACCTTTGCTGCGACAAATTCATTCAATAGTTTAGGTGCGGGTACTTATACTTTCTATGCGAAAGACGCAGGTGGTTGTCAGGGATCCAATTCGATCACCATTACTCAGCCCTCAACGCTAACCTTGAATGCAATTCCAACAGCTATCACATGTTTTGGTGCAAATGATGGTTTGATACAAGCTGTAGCATCGAACGGAACGTCAGGTTATACATATAGTATAGATGGAACCAGCTACAGTTCTGCTTCAACTTTCACAGGACTATCGGCAGGCACCTATACAATTTACACGCAGGATAATAACGGATGTAATGCCACCTTTAACACAACCGTTATCGAGCCCACTTTGTTATCTGTAATTGGTATTGGAACATTCTCGAATGGCACGGATGGCACTATTACACTTACTGGAGATGGAGGAACAACTCCTTATACTTACAGTCTTGATGGCTCAATCTATCAGAGTGCATCACTTTTCACAGGACTTTCAGGTGGAACTTACACATGTTACATCAAAGATAATAATGGTTGTATCAGCACTGTTATCGTTAAGATCGAACAATTGGGTATTGATGATAACGCCAGCAGTACAGGTAATCTTACTATAGTCAATCTCTATCCAAATCCAACGTCCGGTGTTATTACATTAGAAGTTTCAGGAATTGAAGGTGAACGACTTGATGTTCGATTCTTCAACATGGCAGGTCAATTGATTGCCCAAGCAAATTTCTCTTCGAATAATGGCACTGTTAATCAAACAATCGAACTGAGTAAAAAGATTGCTGCCGGACAATATTATATGGGAATCTATGATGGGCTTAACACACCTGTGATTACGAAGATCGTTAAACAATAATTGCAGGATTCTTACATTTGAAAAGGGGACTCTTACGCAGTCCCCTTTTTATTTTTATATGCCCCGTGCTATATACTAAATCAATTTCAGGATTTGTCAATAAATTAGTCTACAACAATAAAACAGAAAAGATACAAATCAGAATAATACTTATGACATTCATAACGAATCCGTATTTCACCATCTGATTAACATGCAAAAATCCGGAGGAGAATACGATTGCATTAGGAGGAGTTCCGATCGGAAGCATGAATGCCAGACTTGCTCCAAGGGTTAGCGGAATACTTAGCTGTTCGATCGGTATACCAAAATCTGTTGCAAACTTGGCCACTAACGGGACAAAAATACTAACCATTGCCAGATTCGACAGAACCTCAGATGCAAAAACGGCTATCACAACGATAGTAAGTAAGATCATGTAAAAAGAAACATTACCCAAACTATTGAAGAATTCTGAAAGCTCATTGATCACACCGTTCTTTTCCATGATAGCAGCTAATGCAAGTCCACCACCAAACAACAACAAGATCCCCCAAGGTAATTTCTCCGTATCCTTCCAACTTAAGAAAGGTTTCTTCTCACTGCTTGGAAGCACAAACAACAGGATCCCTCCGAGTATAGCAGCACTTTCGTCACGATAAGTAAAACCAAGAACAGAATTGAACAATTCTTTGAACGACCAGAGGATTACAACTCCCGAAAAGATGAGTACAACCATGATCTGGTCTCTGGTCCACGGTTTCTTCTCCAATGTTATGTCGTGTCCTTTTTCTTTTCGCTCAGCACCCAATGCTACATAAAAGAAGAGGAACGTCAACAAGAGCATGGTGATCGCAATTGGCATTCCGATACTCATCCAAGAGAAAAAGTCAACTTTAATATCAAAGTTCTTTTCCAAAATACTTGCCATTTGGGTGTTGGGCGGAGAACCGATCAATGTACCTACCCCACCAATACTTGAGGCATATGCAACCGATAACATAAGAAAAACCGGGAATTTCGATTTTTTTCCTGAATCAGGCATCGCTTGAATGATCGCAAGTGCCATCGGCAACATCATCAATGCTGTTGCAGTATTCGAGATCCACATACTTAAAAAACCGGTGCTCAATAAAAATCCCAAAAGGATCCGAGTTTTGGACTTTCCAACCAGATTGATGATCCCGCGAGCGATCTGCTCGTGAACATTCCATTTTTCCAAACCCAATGCCAAAATGAATCCTCCGAAGAAAAGAAATACGTTACTGTCACCATAATTTGCTGCCAATTCTTCTTTATTGAGCAACCCCAAAGGTACCGCCAAAATCAGCGGAAACATCGCGGTAACATAGATCGGTATTACCTCAAACACCCAGAAATAGATCATCAGTCCACCCAATGCAACCGCATTCCAGAATACATCTTTTGCACCTGTGAGAAATAGGATCATCACGAACATGAACAATCCGAATCCGATCAATAATTTTTTCCAGTCCTTCGTCATAGCGGTATAAAAAAAGCGAGCAACATTGCCCGCTTAAAAATAAATGAATATTCGTTCGATCGAGCGAATTAGTTCAATCCATTCAACTTGTTAATGAAATCACCCTGAGCATTTTCGATCTGATCAAGGATAGGACGAAAATCAGCTTTACTCTTCGCTGTATTTATCCTTACCAACATTGCATCCTGAAAGTCTGCTGCTTCATCGATCACCTTGTCTGCTTTATCCGTTTTTGAAGGATCATTCAATTGGACTGTGAAACATTCATCCACGATATCGAAGATCATGTTGTTCAGGTTTCTCTTAAGGTATCTTCTACTTGCCATAATATCTTGTTTTTTGTAAAATTAATGAATAGACCCTCCCGGTTCCTTATGATCCTGAGAAGATTTAAACATCAAAATGTGATTTGAGTTGAAGCAAAAAGGGCGCTTAACGCGCCCTTTGAATTATGCTTGAGAAGTTTCCTCTTTTCTTTCCGGTCTTGGCAACAAAACACGACGAGACAATTTCCATTTCTTCGTCTTTGGATCTTTACCAACCACTTTGAATTTCAAAACATCTCCTTCTTTACAAACGTCTTCCATCTTAGCAACCTTCTCCCAAGAGAATTCTGAAATATGGATCAACCCGTCCGTTCCCGGAAGGATCTCAACGAAACATCCAAAATCTTTTACAGATTTCACTTTTCCTTCGTATTCAGCTCCTTCTTCCACCTGTGGAGGGAAAGCGATCGCTTTGATACGACGAACGGCTTCTTTCATATCGTCTGCATTGTTAGAAAGGATCTGAACTCGTCCTTCTCCATTTTCCAATTCTTCAATTGTAATGGTAGTGTTCGTTTCCTTCTGCATTGCCTGGATGATCTTTCCTCCAGGTCCGATGATCGCACCGATCATTTCGTTCGGAACATTGAATGCTTCGATACGTGGAGTCTGAGGCTTCAATTCTGCATTTGGTTTAGCGATCGTTTCAGTGATCTTACCAAGGATATGAAGACGTCCTGCTCTCGCCTGCTCCAATGCCTGAATCAAAACTTCGTAAGGAAGGCCATCAACCTTGATATCCATCTGACATGCAGTAATACCAGCTGCAGTACCTGTTACTTTAAAGTCCATGTCTCCAAGGTGATCCTCATCTCCAAGGATATCAGACAATACAGCGAACTTTCCGTCATCTGCAACCAATCCCATTGCAATACCTGATACAGGAGCCTTGATCTGAACGCCACCGTCCATCAATGCTAATGTACCTGCGCAAACAGTTGCCATAGAAGACGAACCGTTCGACTCAAGGATATCAGAAACCAATCGGATAGTGTATGCATTGTCCTCAGGAAGAACCGGCTTCAATGCACGCAATGCCAGGTTACCATGACCGATCTCACGACGTGAAGTTCCACGAAGTGGCTTTGCTTCACCTGTTGAGAATGGCGGGAAGTTATAATGCAACATGAATTTCTCGTAACCGTGGAACGTAGCTCCATCAATCATCTGCTCATCCATTTTTCCTCCCAATGTCAATGTTGTGATCGATTGCGTTTCTCCTCTCGTAAACACGGCAGAACCGTGAACGCATGGAAGATAATCTACTTCAGCCCAAATCGGACGAATTTCATCGAACTTACGTCCATCCAAACGCTTTCCTTCATGCAGCATTACGTAACGGACCGCTTTCTTTTTTACTTCTGAGAAATAAATTGAGATGAATCCACCAACTTCTGCCAATTCTTCTTCTGTATAAGTTGCCTTTAATTCTGCCTTGATCGCATCGAACAATTCAGAACGCTTTGCTTTGTTTGCCAAGCCCATGCGTGCAACTTCCTTACACTTTTCCATGGAGAATTCATACACTTTTGCTTTTACATCTGCATTGTGTACTTCATGACAATATTCTCTTTTTGGATTCGCTGCCGGGATCAATGCCGCAAGATCCAACTGGAACTGGCATTGCTCTTTAATTGCAGCATGACCGATCTTGATCGCTTCAACCATCTCCAATTCCGAGATTTCTTTGAACTCCCCTTCGATCATGTTCACATCTTTCGCTGTTCCTGCGATCATCATATCTGCATCAGCAGATTTCATTTCTTCCATCGTTGGATTCACTGTCCACTGACCGTTTACACGCGCTACTCGTACTTCAGACATTGGCCCGTTGAACGGGATGTTTGAAACTGCGATCGCTGCTGATGCTGCCAATCCGCACAATGCATCCGGATTATTTACGCCATCATATGACAACAACTGGATCATCAACTGAACTTCTGCGTGATAATCATCCGGGAAAAGCGGACGCAATGCACGGTCCACCAAACGCATGATCAGGATCTCGTTCTCGGAAGGACGTGCTTCACGACGGAAGAATCCACCCGGAAAACGACCCGCAGCTGCGTATTTTTCACGGTAATCAACTGTTAATGGAAGGAAATCAACTCCTTCTTTTGCTTCAGGAGCAGCTACAACTGTTGCCAACAACATTGTGTCTCCCATTCTTACTACAACAGACCCATCTGCCTGTTTTGCCAATTTACCGGTCTCTACTGAGATCTCTTTACCTCCGGTAACAATTGACTTTCTTGTTCCTATGTTCATATTTATATTTTTCAATTTTTAATTCCGAATTAAGAATTCAGGAATTTTTTAATAAAAAAGGGACAGTCGAATGAATTCGAATGCCCCCTCCAATAAAATTTTGTGTTCGTTAGGAATTAACGACGTAGACCCAATTCCTTAACGATAGCACGGTATCTTTCGATGTCCTTTGCTTTCAAGTAATCCAAAAGACTTCTTCTTTTACCAACCAACAGCTGCAAAGAACGCTGTGTTCCGTAATCTTTGCGGTTTTTCTTCAAGTGCTCAGTCAAATGACTGATACGGTATGTGAACAACGCTATCTGACCTTCTGCTGAACCA
>JBKCJG010000014.1:0-2724 GCA_046301895.1 Flavobacteriia bacterium | reverse complement strand
TATACGGTCTATCCAGCTTGTTTTCTTGTAATTCGCCAAATGGAAATAATAGAATTTTCCGGTGGTATCAAACATGAGTACCGGATCTCCCCAGACGCCGTATTTGCTTTTCAGCTTGGTGCTTTTCCATGTTTCACCCCCGTTCATAGAATAGTAATACTCATTCAGTATTGCTCCTGCAGCGATAATATTCGGGTTTTTAGGATCGATCGCAATAGATGGTTCAGACTGACCATAGATCATGGCCATGATTGATGATGGTTCAAGTTTTACGCTTTTAAAAGCTGTTTGTGCCCTCCCCTGAAGCGCAGTGATCAAACAAACGATAAAGATCCGCATAAGTATTCTATTATTTAACTCTTAAAATCAGTATGTTTCCTATGTTCTTTTGTCTCTACACAAAAGAACGAAAAAGTCAAGACTCGATTGAAGCCGTTCGGCGAAATTTTCTCAACGGCCGATACACGAAAAAATTGTAAGCTAAGGCTCACAAACGGCATGCGCTTTTCTTTATCGGCATGCGTTTCGAAATTTTCTTATCCCTCACTTCGCCAATTGAGTCGGAAATCCTCTTAAAAAACTATTTTCCGGGATTTGAAAAACGCTACATGAATTGAAACTAAATGATTCCAATCCTATTATAGCGTTCTCAACCAATAATTACTCAATTGCGTTTTTGAGGTGGTTTTATCAAATTTCAAAGAGAATTGCGGTTTTTCATACAATGCCATTTTTACATCCAGCTCGTATAAGATCTCATCACGTGAAATGAGGATGTTGAAATCCTGACCGTTATCCAGGCTGCCAACAAATTGTTCAAAGGCGCTTTGATCAACCCGAAAACCATTGCAACCAATGATCTCATCATTCACAGAAAGTCCTGCATCTTCAGCTGCTGAACCCGCTCTGATCGAACGAACGACCACCTTTCCTGCCTCTTGTTTCAACGAAGCACCAAACGATGGTGTTGCGCTACTTGTTGATTCAACATCGATCCCAATAGCTCCCAATACATCTTTAAGCGGTGCAACTTCAGTTCCGTTGATGTATTTTGCGAAGAATTCATCCAGGTTCTCTCCAAGGAATGATTCCAGCTCTTTTTTGAATTCTGCTTCCGAGAATCCTCGGTTTTGCTTCTTGTAATAAGTATTGTACAATTGCTGCAAGAAGTGATCAAGGCATTTTGTTCCCTTGTATTTAGCAATGATCTTCGCATCGATCAAAGCTCCCAGCATTTGTCCGCGACTGTAGTATGTCATTGTTGTATTACCACTGTTCTCGTTCGGTCGATATGCCTTGATCCAGGCATCAAAACTTGCGTGAGCAACCGGCTGTACACGAGCACCAACAGATCCTTCCACGTAATTGATCGTTCCCTGGATCTTCGATAAATATTGATCTTGTGTATAATATCCAGCTCGGCGAAGCAACAGTTCGTCATAATAGGAAGTAAACCCTTCCATCACCCACAATAAGGAAGTATAGTTCTCCTGATCATAGTTGAAAGGTCCTAACTCCACCGGACGAATGCGCTTGACGTTCCACAAGTGGAAATATTCGTGTGCAACCAACGAAAGAAATCCGAGGTAATCGGATCCCTCATAGGTCCAACGGTTGACACTCAACGTACATGAATTCGTGTGTTCAAGTCCGCCCTGACCATCCACCACATTGTGAATGATAAAAACGTATTCCTTGTTTGGGTTCTCACCGATCACTGCCGTGGCCGTTTGAACGATCTTCGCCATATCAATCTTCATCCTTTCCATGTTGTGATTCCCTACACCGTAGATCGCAACAGTATGCTTCACTCCAGCGGCCATGAAATCAAAGACCTCCTGATTTCCGATCTCGATCGGACAATCCACCAATTGATCGTAGTTCGTGAACTCGAAATCCCAGGCCCCATCACGCTGCAAAGACTCCCCTGCCTTTGGCAAAGCTGTTGTGATGGTTCCGAACACCTTATTCGGGAAAATGGATAATCTTCCTTTTCGCTCTTTATGACCGTCGACATACATGAATATGCCGGAACCGCTTACAAAGCCATGTGTCAGATCAAGAAAGCTTGTCCGAACGGATAATTCAAAAGCATACACTTCATACTTGACTACAACCTTCTTTGCTTTCCCTTTGGAAACCGCCCAGGTGTTCTTCGTTTTCTTTGCTATAGGAAGGGACTTACCATTCTCGTCATAGGCCTTTACCATGTCCAGATTCTTGGCAAATTCCCGAACTAAATAGGATCCCGGAGCCCAGACCGGCATTTTTACGAGTAATTCCTTTTCGTTAAAATCTGTCAGATGCATCTCCACCTGAAAGTAATGGTTTTGCGGTTTTTCCATTCTCAGTTCATACTTGATCTGCTGCGCAAGTAGCGAGAATGAAAAGAGAATAAATGCGAATAAAAGGCAAAGGTTTTGTCTCATGTGAAGTAATTTGTACCAAAGATAAGAAAGGAAGTTAAAACCAATGAGTTATCCTCGGGGTCAAAGAATCATTTTTTTTAACACAATAGGCACATAGAGACTATATTGCACCAGATTGGGAAGAGAACACAAAGATAGAATCGCCGATAGTAAATTCATTCGTTTATGAGCCTGTGAATGCTCAAAACTTTCGAATGATGAAAAGGAGATTTGAAACTTTAGGGTTATATTTACCTAACTAAAAAAAAGTTCATGAAGCGTTTCATATTCCTAACCACACTGAGCCTAATGGCGC
>JBKCJG010000013.1:0-17693 GCA_046301895.1 Flavobacteriia bacterium | reverse complement strand
CAACAATAGGCGGTGGAGTTGGTGGTTATACCTTCGACTGGAGTACAGACGGAACAGGAGCGTTTGATGATCCACAGGATCTGTCAGCATTGGGAGAAGGATGGTATTACGTAACAGCATCAGATGCAAATGGATGTTTGACAGAGGACAGTATCTTCCTGAATGCTCCGTTGACTGTGGAGATAACCGAATTAACATCCCCATTGACTCCTGGTCTTACCAACATTTCGTGTTTCGGTTTCGATGATGGAACGATCAACCTTACTGCCGTTGGTGGTGCAGCGCCATATAGCTACACATGGTCAACAACGGATGGTGCGGGTATCATTGTGGGCTCTGAGGATCAGATTTCGACACTTGAAGCGGGAACTTACACTATAACAGTAACCGATCAGAACAATTGTTCAGTGGATAGCACAATTACATTGATCGAACCGGCACCGCTAACACAGGCGATCACTTCTCCGACATATCCGAGTGGTGATAATATCAGCTGTTTTGGGTTCAACGATGGAAGTATTGATTACACAGCGGGAGGCGGTTCACCAGTCTATACATATACCTGGGCAACAGCTGATGGGTCAGGGTTGAGTGTATCGATCGAGGATCAAACCGGATTAACAGCAGGCACCTACACTGTTTCACTGGTTGACATCAATGGTTGTACCATCGACACTACAATTATTCTTGTTGAACCAACACCTCTTACACAGTCAGGAAGTACATTCGTTTATCCAAGTGGTGATAATATCAGTTGTTTTGGGTTAAATGATGGATCGATTGTGAACTTTACAGTGCTTGGTGGATCTCCGGATCAAACAACAAATGACTACACGTACTTATGGACGATTGATGCAGCAACAACCGCGGTTATTCCAGCAGGTCAAGAGCTGGTTGCCAGTCCTACCGGATTGACTGCAGGAACCTATAATTTGTTAGTAACGGATATCAACGGCTGTACGATCGATACGACAATAACGCTGATCGAACCTACACCATTGACGCAGACAGGCTCAACTTTTGTATACCCTAGTGGGGATAATATCAGTTGTTTCGGTGAAAATGACGGTTCAATCGTGAACTACACTGTTCAGGGGGGATCCCCTATACCGGGTTATTCTTATGACTGGACAGTAGCCGGTTCAGGATCAATACCTGCAGGACAGGAGGTTGTAGCAAATCCGGCAGGTCTTACAGCAGGAACCTACACTGTTGAAGTAACCGATCTAAACGGCTGTGTTATTGACACAACGATAACACTTACGGAGCCTGCCCCATTGGCTCAGTCCGGAAATACCTTTGCGTATCCTTCAGGAACGAATATCAGCTGTTTCGGAGAAGATGACGGTAGCATTGACATGACGATTGCAGGTGGATCACCACAGCCTGATTATACATACAACTGGACGGTTGTAATCCCCGGATCGATTCCGGCAGGGCAGAACGCTCTTGCAGATCCTTCCGGACTCACAGCTGGAACGTACAGCTTGTTGGTCACAGATATCAATGGTTGTACGATCGATACAACGATCACATTGGTTGAGCCACCGCTTCTAACTTCGACTGCTGTTTTGTCTGTATATGCAGGTGGTTACAATCTTTCCGGGTGTGCTCCTGATGGTTCTATTGATCTGACTGTTGTTGGAGGAAATGGAGGATTTGATTATGATTGGCAACCTTTGGGTCAAACAACCGAGGATATTTCAACCCTTCCGGCAGGATTATACACTGTCACTGTGACGGATATAAATGGCTGTATCACTATTCTTGACACTACGTTGACCCAACCACCGGTTATTTCAACAACAACTGCAGTAACTTCGGATTACAACGGTGAAGATATATCTTGTACCGGCGCTTCAGATGGGGCTGTAACAATAAACATTGTTGGTGGCACCCCTACATACAACTTTGAGTGGTTGAACGCTTCCGGTGTTCAGGTGAGCTCCATACAGTCTCCGGGAGGTTTACCTGCCGGTACTTATACGATCAATATTGAAGATCAGAATGGCTGTACCGCCTCGAATACCGTGACACTGGTTGATCCTGCGCCATTCGCATATGATGTGGTTGTGGCCACTGACTATAACGGTCAGGATATTTCTTGTTTTGGAGTAGCAGATGGAGGATTGGACCTAACTGTTTCAGGAGGAACCCCAGGGTATACATATACTTGGACAGATGAGAACGGATTGGTAGTGAGCAGTATCGAGGATCCAAACGGCCTTCCTTCCGGCACTTACGAAGTTTTCGTTACGGATGTTAATGGCTGTCAAATGGACACTACGATCACACTGGTTGATCCGCCATTACTCGCAGGGCCAGCCTCAGTTACATCAGATTACAATGGGCAGGACGTTAGTTGTTATTTATCTACGGATGGCTCTGTGACCGTTGCTCCGATCGGTGGTACACCGGGATATACATACAGTTGGGAGAATGAATCGGGTACGGTGATCAGCACAACCGTGAATGCCTCTAATGTCGGTGAAGGATTTTACACGGTGACAGTAACGGATATCAATGGATGTGAACATGTAACAAACGTAGTCGTTACACAGCCTACAGATCTCACGGCAACAACAACCATCATTTCAGATTTCTTTGGAATGCCGGTAAGCTGTGTTGGCGCAACGGATGGAATTGTAGATGCAAATGCTGCCGGCGGCACACCGGGTTATACCTATTCGTGGAATTCAAACCCGATCCAAACAACCATGCAGGCAACTAATTTAGGTGTTGGTCTCTACACTGTAACCGTCACCGATCTTAACGGATGTCAGGATTCAGCGCAAGTTTACCTGGATGCAAATCCATTGCCAGAATTAAATTTACCTGAGCAGATAATTGGTTGTATGGGTAACGGTGTTTTACTTGACTCACAGTCAGAACCGGGAAGCTCTTGCACATGGACTTTCTCTGATGGGCAGGTATTTAATCAATGCGGACCATTCATTGCTAATTTCGCAAATCAGGATTGCTATGACATGCAGTTGACCGTTATCAATGCCCAGGGTTGTATAAACAACGCATCCATAACAGACTTTGTGTGTATTATGCCGAATCCACTTGCGGGCTTCTATGCGGATGAGTATTTGATCTCCAATATTGAGAACGGCACGAATTTCTGGAACACATCTCAGGGAGCAGAGTCATATATTTGGGATTTTGGTGATGGCAGTCCAACGGAAACAACGGAAAATGTTTATCATGAATTTGGTCCGGGAGATGATTTCAATTCAACCAACTACCCTGTAACTTTGTTCGCCATTTCGGAATATGGATGTATTGACTCAGCAACATTGTATGTTACGATGAATCCGGATCTGATCTTCTATGTTCCAAATGCCTTCACACCTGATGGCGATGACTATAACAATATCTTCAAGCCGGTATTCTCGTCTGGATATGATCTTCGAAACTACAGCTTAATGATCTTCAATCGCTGGGGTGAGTTGATCTTTGAAACGGACCAAATCGGAGAGGGATGGGATGGAACGTATCGTGGAAATATTTGCCAGGATGGGGTCTATACCTGGAAATTCAAGGTCATGAATTCAATTACTGACAGGAAGGAAGAACATGTTGGCCATGTCACGCTGCTGCGAGGCGAGGGCCTTAAATAATTCATTCTTTATAAAAAAAGAAGGGGCTGCCTCAACTGAGGCAGCCCCTTTTTAATTTAAAGGGTGAAGACGATCAACAAAATTCGTTGTATGCTTCGGAAAGATTGTCAGCGATCATTTGAGCCGTTCCGCCTTCTATGTGATGGCGTTCTAGAAAATGCACAAGTTTTCCATCTTTGAAAAGAGCAATAGACGGTGAGGAGGGCGGATAAGGCAGAAAATATTTTCGTGCCTGAGAAGTAGCCTCTCCGTCTACCCCTGCAAAAACAGTGGCCAGGCCATTCGGCAATTTATCGTTCTTAAGGGAAAGCTTAACCCCCGGCCTCATGTTTCCAGCTGCGCAACCGCATACTGAATTCACCACCACCAAAAGGCAGCCATTCGAGTTTTGGATCGTATTATCAACTTCGTCAGGTGTTGTCAATTGCTGGAATCCGACGTTGGTTAGGTCGTCTTTCATCGGCTTTACTAGTTCTATTGGATACATAATCTATGTGTTTTGTGTTATACAAAAATACGAATAACAAAATCCATTCAGAAAGAGGATTCTGGAATTATTTTTTCAGGCGTTTCAGATCGACCTCCGGATTGAGGGGTTTTCCATACAATAGATGATCACACAACTCTTTGGCAATTAACGGTGCAATCATGTAACCTTTAGTTCCGAGGCCATTCATTACATACAGTCCTGAGAAGACTTCATGTTGACCGATCAGTGGTCGCCTATCCATTGTGGTTGGTCTCACACCGGCATTCTGATCGATCACGTCATAGGATGCATCCGTGAGGATGGCTAGTTTTTCCCGGAGCTCTTTGCGCGCCTCATCAGTAATCATCGATTCGTAGGTATTCCAGGTATAGGTGGCCCCTACTCGGAAGATCTGATCCCTTAGAGGCAGTACAAAGCACTTTCGATTCAGGGATTCCACTTGTGGTATTTCATGGCTTCTGATTGTCAGCGTTTCTCCTTTTGTATGGTTTACCTGCAAGTCATTGAACCATGGGTTATGGATCACCTCCACGCCTTCACAAAAAATAACACGATCGTATTGGTTGCCGTTGTACGTAAGTTTTACAGGGTCAAGATTGTTGTACACAAATTCTTCAACGATCAAACCATTTCGCTGGTCGAACCATTTTTTAGTTTGCTCAACAAAATCTACCGGAGAGACATAAGCGGATCCTTTAACACGACCTGATCCAAAAGGGTTGAGGCATCCGGAAAAATGATCATCCTCCTCCGAGACAAGGGTAAGATAGTCTGAGAATTCGGGCAGAGATTGTTTTTGCAGCCAGAAGTTTCTTTCCTGTTCAGATGAGAAAACCCTTCGAATGGATATCGGATGGTAAAAATTGCTGTTACATTCTTTACCGAAGGCAGTGTAGAATTGTTCCGCATATGGCAAGAGCTCATCAACCCTCCATGATTTCGTCATGCGTCTGAAAACAATGGGATTGATCATTCCGGCAGCAACAACCGAACTTCTGTTCTTAGCGTTGTCGATCAAGACGATCGAATGACCTTTATCAGACAGGTGTTTTGCAAGGCAGATACCCGCAACACCTGCTCCCACTATCAGAAAACGCTGTTTATCCATTATTTTGTAAGTGCCAGACTTATGATACTGATACGAATGTCGGGATAATTTTGCTGAATGGTTCGAATGATCGATTCTAAAGTTGCCCCTGTGGTAATCACATCATCGATGATTGCGATGTGTGATGGAGCTAACTTGGTTTTGCCCATGCGAAACACCTGTGAAACATTGTCCCATCGTTCAAACCTACCTTTTCGCGTCTGACTCCTTGTGTGCATGTTTTTTTTGAGAAAGTCCGGGTCGACCGGAATAGATAGCATTTCCGAAATACCGTTTGCTAACGCTGTACTTTGGTTGTAGCCACGTTGAAATTCCTTTTTGGGATGCAGCGGGACGGGAATCAGAAGATCAAGATCCTTAACGAAAGCAAGGGACTTTATTGTTCTTCCGATGATTCTTCCGAACTCAACACCAACCTGTGGACTATGTTTGTATTTGAGCGCATGTAAGATCCTTTGCGTGGATTGCTCCTTTCGAAAATAAAGAAGCGAGAACGTCTGTTCAATTATGACGCGTCCCCAGAAAAGTTTATCGAGGTCTGTTGGCTCGGTATACTTTTCGAAATGGGTGTATTCCAGTTCAGGAGAACAAAAGGAACAGATCGATTTTTCATTAGAGCTTAGTTCACCATCGCATATAAGACATGATTCCGGATAGACGAGATGACTCATTGCCCCTGTAATTTTCAACCAATTTTTTAGTCCAAAAAGTTCTTTAGCCGCGCTCTTGTTTCGCATTCTCATCTATTCACAATTCCTTGTTAAAAATAACGAAATTTAATAGTTGACTTTGGCGGAATATCCGCTTAATTTTATAGAACGATTTCCAAAGATCTTTGACCCTCAGCAGTTTGACGAATTCAAACAATTTATCGACAAAACGGCAGGATATTGCTGTGAATATCTTTTGTCGACGTGTTGAAAAAGTCGCGAAGGTATGTCATCAAAGGGATTGCGACTCCGGATGTTAATAACATAAAGGATTTGTGAATTTCTTTAATTGCGAGAGGACGGATTTTTGACAATTTTTGTATGCCTCAATTAACGAAATCAACCGGATGATCCCATTCGAATTTCACACAACGAGGAAACAAGACACTTGACGATTTGACTCAATGACAGAAAATCAATTTTCTGGCACTGCAGTTATGTATACTGAAACGAACAACAAAAATAAAATGGCACAAGTAGAACCAATTTTGGAATCCAATAACAGCCGATTCGTACTGTTCCCGATACAGCACGATGACATCTGGGCTTTTTACAAGAAAGCCGAGGCGAGTATTTGGACCGCTGAAGAGATCGATCTTTCTTCGGACCTTATCGACTGGGAGTCTAAGCTAAATGACGATGAGCGTCATTTTATAAAGCATGTACTTGCTTTCTTTGCGGCCTCCGATGGGATCGTGAACGAGAATTTGGCGGAGCACTTTCTTTCCGAAGTTCAGTATACTGAGGCAAAGTTCTTCTATGGCTTTCAGGTAATGATGGAGAACATCCATTCAGAGACATACTCTTTGTTGATCGATACTTATATCAAGGACTCTGTGGAGAAGAGCCATTTGTTCAACGCGATGGAGACGATCGACTGTGTTCGCAAAAAAGCGGAATGGGCATTGCGCTGGATCGACAAAGGAACATTTGCTGAACGTCTTGTTGCATTTGCAGCTGTTGAAGGCATCTTTTTCTCCGGCTCTTTTTGTTCAATTTTCTGGTTGAAGAAGCGCGGGTTAATGCCGGGGCTTTCTTTCTCGAATGAGTTGATCTCAAGGGACGAGGGCTTGCATTGTGATTTTGCTTGTTTGTTATACACAAAGCATTTGATCAGCAAATTACCAAAGGAACAAGTGCAGCAAATCATCACCGATGCTGTTGAAATTGAGAAGGAATTTGTTACGGATGCACTTCCTGTTAAACTGATCGGAATGAACAGTGATCTGATGGCTCAGTATATCGAGTTCGTTGCTGACCGTTTGTTGTCTGAGCTTGGAAACGAGAAGGTTTACAACGTGTCGAATCCATTTGATTTCATGGAAATGATCTCATTACAAGGGAAGGCAAACTTCTTCGAAAAACGAGTAGGAGAATATCAGAAAGCGGGTGTTCTTGCAGGAAAAGAGAACCAGACATTCAGTCTTAATGAAGACTTCTAACGAATACTATTATTACTAAAAATTTAAACGATCGCCACATGTATGTAGTAAAAAGAGACGGCCGCAAAGAGGCAGTTAAGTTCGATAAGATCACGGCACGCATCGTGAAAATGTGTTATGGATTAGATCCATTGGTCTCACCGGAAGCAGTGGCAATGAAAGTGATCGAAGGGATCTATGACGGTGTGTTAACAACCGATCTTGACAACCTTGCGGCAGAGGTTGCGGCAGCAAAAACGATCGACCATCCGGATTATGCATTGTTGGCATCGCGCATCGCCGTATCGAATCTTCACAAGGAGACAAAGAAAACGTTCTCTGAGGTAATTCATGACATGTACCACTATCTGGATCCTAAAACAAATCAGAATGCCTCACTTGTAGCCGAAGATGTATACAACATTATCATGGATAACAAAGATGTGCTTGACTCGAGTATCATTTATGACCGTGATTTCCGTTATGATTACTTTGGATTCAAGACTTTGACGCGTTCTTACCTGATGAAACTTGATGGTTTGATCGCTGAAAGACCGCAACAAATGTTGATGCGCGTAGCAGTTGGAATCCATAAGAATGATTTAAAGTCGGCGATCAAAACGTACAATCTGATGTCGGAAGGATGGTTCACACATGCAACACCGACGTTATTCAACTCGGGTACTCCAAAGCCACAAATGTCTTCTTGCTTCTTGTTGACAATGAAGGAGGATAGCATCAGCGGGATATATGATACACTGAAATCTTGTGCACAGATCTCCCAGTCAGCCGGAGGTATTGGATTAGCAATACATGATATCCGAGCTACGGGTTCATACATCAAAGGAACCAACGGTACTTCAAATGGTATTGTACCAATGCTTCGCGTGTTCAATGATACTGCTCGCTACGTTGATCAGGGCGGGGGCAAGCGTAAAGGATCGTTCGCAATGTACATCGAGCCTTGGCATGCAGATGTTTTTGATTTCCTGGACATGAAAAAGAACCACGGTAAGGAAGAGCAGCGTGCGCGTGACCTTTTCTACGCACTTTGGATCCCGGATCTTTTCATGAAACGCGTAAAAGAGAATGGTGACTGGACGCTTATGTGTCCACACGAGTGTCCTGGTCTTTCAGAAACACACAGCGCTGCATTCGAGGAGCTTTACACACGTTATGAACGAGAGGGTAAGGGACGCAAGACCGTGAAAGCTCAAGACCTTTGGTTCAAGGTATTGGAGTCTCAGATCGAGACAGGTACTCCATACATGTTATATAAGGATTCAGCAAATGCGAAGTCGAATCAGCAGAACCTGGGGACGATCAAGTCGTCCAACTTGTGTACGGAGATCATCGAGTACACTGCGCCGGATGAAGTTGCTGTTTGTAACCTGGCATCGTTGGCACTGCCTAAGTTCGTAACGGAAGAAGGCACATTCGATCACGACAAGCTGTTTGAAGTTACTTATCAAGCGACGATCAATTTGAACCGCATCATCGACGAGAATTTTTACCCGATCGAGGAAGCAAAAAATTCGAATCTTCGCCACCGACCGATCGGACTTGGGGTACAAGGTTTGGCAGATGCCTTTATCATGTTGGGTTACCCATTTGAATCAGAAGAGGCACGCGCATTGAACAGAGAGGTCTTTGAAACGATCTATTATGCTTCCATGACAGCGTCGAAAGATCTTTCGAAAGTAGATGGTCCATACTCAACATTTGAAGGATCGCCTGTATCTAAAGGTGTTTTCCAGTTTGATATGTGGGGAGTTACACCAACCAGCCGTTGGGAGTGGGATGTGTTGAAGGAAGAGGTAAAGACACATGGTGTGCGCAACTCCCTGTTGCTTGCCCCTATGCCAACCGCATCAACAGCACAGATCCTCGGAAATAACGAATGTTTCGAGCCATACACGTCAAACATCTATACACGTCGTGTATTGTCGGGAGAATTCATTATTGTCAATAAGCATCTTTTGAAGGATCTCGTGAAGGAAGGGCTATGGAACAAGGACATGCGTCAGAAGATAATGGCTGCGAACGGATCTATCCAGAATATCAATGAGATCCCGCAGCGATTGAAGGATCTCTACAAAACAGCTTGGGAGATTTCTCAGAAGGCGTTAATCGATCATGCAGCAGACCGTGGGGCATATATCTGTCAATCACAGTCGTTGAACATCTTTATGGAGAATGCGAACTTCGGGAAGTTGACATCCATGCATTTTTACGGATGGGAGAAAGGATTGAAGACGGGTATGTATTACCTCCGAACAAAAGCCGCAACAGATGCAATCAAGTTTACACTGGACAAAGCAGTAGTCGCTGAACCTAGCATTCAAACCGCCGAAGATCAGCAGGCAGCAATTGCATGCTCACTGGATAATCCGGACAGCTGTGAAATGTGCAGCGGGTAGAAGACAACATGGTTTCCAACCTGATCGGCCATTATGCAGGCTTGAACTGAATTTAATGTGACGGACGGATTACTATATTCTTGCAGTGGTTAATAATTGTGCCGTTTTTATTTTACCACAAGAACAAAACCCTTCATTCGTGAGGGGTTTTTTATGCGTAATTGTTAATATTTTGATTTTTTCTTTTTGGAAACGTTAAAATACTTTCATAGTTTTGGAATGCTTAAACGTATAAAAACCGATCTATGAAAAGAATCCTTATTTCTTTCATGGTGTTGTTCTTTTCTCTCCAATCCTTTGGACAACGCTCATGTCACACAATGGAAAACCACGAAAGGCTGCTCCAGGAAAACCCGATGTTCTTTAACAATCTTGAGAATATCGAACAATTTACTAATCAGATGATCTCAAGTGGAATGGTTGATGCCGAAAAGGCAGTGATCACTATTCCTGTGGTAGTTCACGTTCTGTACAATACCAGTGCACAAAACATCACCGATGCTCAGATACAGTCTCAGATGACCGTGCTGAACAACGATTTTCGGAAGTTGAACAGCGACTGGACAAATACACCCTCCACATTTACCAGTGTGGTGGCTGATTGCGAGCTCAACTTCTGTCTGGCGACGGTATCACCAACAGGTGCAGCAACTACGGGGATCATTCGCAAACAAACAACCGTTACATCCTTCTCAGCGAATGATGGAATGAAGTATAATTCACAAGGAGGGAGTGATGCCTGGCCCACCGGACAATATTTGAATTTGTGGGTTTGTAATTTAGGTGGTGGACTATTGGGTTATGCTCAATTTCCGGGCGGAGCCACGGCTACTGATGGCGTGGTGATCAATTACACAGCTTTTGGTACTACAGGATCAGCAACTGCACCCTACAACAAGGGAAGAACAGCAACTCATGAAGTTGGACACTGGTTAAACCTCCGCCACATCTGGGGCGATGCTACATGTGGCAATGATCTTGTATCCGACACGCCGGTGCATACTGCAAGTAACGGTGGATGTCCGTCTCATCCAAAGGCAAATACCTGTGGGACATCTGCAGAGATGTTCATGAACTACATGGACTACACCAATGATGCATGCATGTACATGTTTACAGCGGGTCAGAAAGCCAGAATGCAGGCACTTTTTGTAACAGGCGGTGCGCGCGCCAGTTTAAAAACATCGAACGGATGTTCTGGATCTACGAGTACGCCACAGTATTGTGCAGCGAATGGTACGAATAATCAGTATGAATGGATCTCGAATGTAAAGGTTGGTACAATCAATAATACAACAGGCTCGAATGCGGGATATGGGAATTTCACCAACCTGACCACAACATTAACGAAAGGATCAGCCTATACGATCACGATGGCGCCAGGTTTTTCAGGATCCGCTTATTCAGAATATTTCAGAGTATACATCGATTACAACGGAGATCTTGATTTCACTGATGCGGGAGAGCTTGTATACACTTCTCCTGCGGTAACTGCAGCTACATCGGTAATTGTCACCATTCCAACCACTTCGATCACAGGGTCGACGCGTATGCGTGTAATGATGAAGGATGCAGCAATAACGGGTCCGTGCGAAGTGTTTACGTATGGAGAAGTAGAAGACTATACGTTGAACCTTCAACCTTCATCCGGAACCAGCACCTGTGCACAGCCTTCCGCTTTAACAAGCTCTTCGGTCACATCCTCCTCAGCAACACTGAGCTGGTCTGCAGTAACCGGAGCCACGGGTTATACATTACAAGTTAAACCATCAACCGCTACAACCTGGTCTTCATATACTGTAACATCAGCGAGCACCAGCCTGAGCGGATTGACAGCTAATACAACGTATAACTGGCAGGTAAGAACGACCTGCTCTTCCGGAACAAGTGCCTACACAGCCGGAACAAATTTTACAACCCCGGCAGCAGCAGCAACATGTTCAGACACCTATGAGTCCAACAATACACTTTCTGCAGCAAAGACCATCGCGGTAAACACGAATATTTCAGCACTTATTGGAACATCTACCGATATCGACTGGTTCAAGTTTACCAATACAAGCACTCAGAAGAACATCCGTCTTGTCTTGAACAATTTGCCGGCGGATTATGATCTGCGTTTGTACAACAGCGCCGGGACTCTACTTTATTCAAGTGAAAATGGAAGTACCACTACAGAAACCATCACCTACAACAATGCGCCGGTGGCAACCTACTATATCCGGGTCATTGGGTATAACGGTGCTTTTTCCAGCAGTGTTTGTTACCGCGTAAATGCGAGTATTTCTTCAACGGCATTCAAACTGGATATGAGTGGTGAGAATGAGGAGGTCGTAAATGAAGGGATAGAAACAACAGTTTCCCTTTACCCGAATCCATCAAAAGATGGACGATTTACCTGCCATTTAATCAGTGATCTAACCGGAACCGTTCAGATGGAAGTATTCGACGCTGCAGGAAGAGTTATTTTGTCTCGTTCGATGGATAAGACTGAGCAGTTCATGAAAGCAGATATCGACCTGAGTAATGACCAACGTGGACTCTACTACGTGAAGTTATACAACGATCAATTCCAGCAGACAATGAAGATCGTGTACACGGAATAAATCGGTTGAAAAGTAATAGAACATAAAAGGAGCAATGAAAATTGCTCCTTTTTTCTTTGGGTATCCCCTCCACAGGGGTTAGAACGTATACAATTTCTTTCACTTTCTTGACCAAGCCTTTGCCGCAAGATCGAGTTCGGTATAGAACTCCTCACCAAAGGCCCTGATGATCGGTTCTTTTAAAAACCTGTAAACAGGAACATCCAGCTTATCGCCGCATGCACATGCCGGAGCACAGATGTCCCACTCATTGTAGGTGAGGGCCAGTTTTTCATGGAAGTCCATGACGCGGATTGGATACAGGTGACAGGAAACCGGCTTTTTGATACTTGTTTTTCCATTCGTATATGCCTCTTCGATTGCGCACTTTGTTATGCCTTTTTCATCAAAGAATACAAAAGCGCATTCGTGTCCGTTAACGAGCGTTGTCACCGGTTCATTTTCCACATCCATGTAAAAGACACCAGCTGATTCAACGGCATGGATACCTTCCCGGCGCATATAAGGTTTTATCTGATCCAGGTCATCTTCCAGGATATCGATCTCTTCAAGAGTTATGGGAGCCCCAGCATCACCTTGCACACAACACGCACCCTTGCAGGTATTGAGATCACAAACGAACTTTCGTTCGAACAGTTGAGTGGAAACGACCTTGTCTTTAAGCTCCAGTAACATACTTTCTTTGTTGCAAAGGTCACAAAATACAAGGGTAAAAAAAACTTATTGTGCTGATAATGTTGGAATTTTGAAAAAAAGCGTATATTTGTGGCGTATTTATCAAATAGCAAAGCGAAATGAGGGGACGAAAGTCCCCTCTTTTTATGGGTTATGATCAGTAAATCGAAAGTGTTGGAATTGATTGACGAGCGCATTGCCGAATTAGGCAACGGGCTTTTTGTTGTCGATCTTACGATCTCATCGAACAATGTTATCCAGGTTGAATTGGATAAGCACGAGGGGAACGTTTCGATCAATGACTGTATGTCCGTTTCACGCAATGTTGAGCATAATCTTGACCGCGAGGCGGAAGATTTTGAATTACAGGTTTCTTCAGCCGGGTTGGATAAACCATTCCGGGTTCCGGCGCAATATGTCAAGAATGTGGGCCGGACAGTCAAGGTGGTTTTACAGAATGGTAAAAAGATCGAAGGCGAATTGAAGGCAGTGAGTGAAAAAGATGTCGTGGTTGAGAATTCCCGCAAGGAAAAGATAGAAGGGAAAAAGAAAAAAGAGCTAATTGTGGAGCAGCACGTGCTTCCAATGGAACAAATAAAAGAAACAAAAATTGTAATTTCATTTAAATAGGTAAACATGAATAGCCTTGAATTAGTTGAATCGTTTTCGGAGTTCAAAGAATTGAAAAGCATCGACAAGCAGACGATGCAACATGTATTGGAAGATGTCTTCCGAGCAATGTTAAAGAAGAAGTTCAACACAGACGAGCATATTGACATTATCGTCAATATCGATAAGGGTGACGTACAGATCTTCCTGAACAAGGAGATCGTTGATGACGGAGAAGTAGAGGATCCAAACACAGAGATTGCATATTCAGATGCGATCAAGATCGAGCCTGATTTTGAGATTGGAGAAGAGGTGACGGAAGAATTCAAGTTTGCTGATTTCGGCCGTCGTAATATTTTATCGTTGCGACAGAATCTTATTTCCCGAATCATGGAATTGGAGAAAGATCACCTGTACAAGAAGTATAAGGAACGAGTTGGTGAGATCGTGACTGGGGAAGTTTACCAGGTATGGAAGAAGGAGATCATGGTGTTGGATGACGAAGGAAATGAATTGATCCTTCCGAAGTCTGAGCAGATCCCATCTGACTATTTCAAAAAAGGTGAAGCAGTTCGAGCAGTGGTTGCGAAAGTGGATATGCGCAACAGTTCGCCGGTGATCATCCTTTCAAGAACAGCTCCAGAATTCCTTGAGCGTTTGTTCGAATTGGAAGTTCCCGAAGTATTCGATGGTTTGATCACGATCAAACGAATCGTTCGAGAGCCGGGAGAAAGAGCGAAAGTGGCAGTAGAATCGTATGATGACCGCGTAGATCCTGTAGGAGCTTGTGTTGGTATGAAAGGTTCACGCATCCATGGTATTGTTCGTGAATTGCGCAATGAGAACATCGACGTGATCAACTTTACGACCAATCCTCAATTGTTGATACAACGTTCACTTTCTCCAGCAAAGATCTCTTCTATTGAGATCAGCGAAGAGGACAAGAGAGCAAAAGTATTCCTCAAGCCTGATCAGGTTTCGCTTGCGATCGGAAAGGGCGGGCACAATATTAAACTAGCCGGGAAACTATGTGGTTTTGAATTGGATGTTTACCGCGAGGGAGAAGTTGATGTGGAGGATGTGGATCTTGAAGAATTCGCAGACGAGATCGATGGATGGATCATTGACGAGCTCAAGGCGGTTGGATTAGACACAGCGAAAGCGGTGCTTGAAATGAATGTTGGAGACCTTGTACAGCGTACAGATCTTGAGCAGGAAACGATCGAAGAAGTATTCAGAATTCTGCGAGCAGAGTTTGAATAAACCACGATTTGAATAAGAGATAAAACGTAAATTAGAAGGACGCATACTATAACATGGCCGGAAAACCAATAAGATTAGGAAAAGCAGCGGGAGAGCTCAATGTCGGGGTCTCCACGCTTGTTGAGTTCCTTGATTCCAAAGGGATTAAGATCGATGCTAACCCAAACACAAAGTTGGAAGGGGAGCATTATGATATCCTCCAAAAGGAATTCGCAGCGGATCAGTCTCTGAAGGAGCAATCAAAATTCACCACGGTAAAGCGTGAACGCAGAGAGACGATCTCTATCCGTGATTCTAAGCAAGAGGATTCTGTTCCGAAAAAAGAGGAAGAAGAAGATGATGATTCAGAGCCGATCAACGTTGAGGAGATCAAAAGGATCGTGCAGGAGGAGCCTAAAAACCCTGTGGCTGAGCCCGAAGTAAAGCCTGAAGTTCAGGTACAGGTTGTTGGTAAGATAGACCTTGACAAACTAAACACCAAGACCCGTCCGGATAAGAAGAAAGAGGAGACTGTGGTGCCCGTGGCAGAAAAGCCCGCAGCCGCAGTCGAAGTTCCAGAACCGAAACCAGAAGTACCAGAAGTAAAGCCGGAAGCGACCCCTGAGATTGAAACTATTCGAGTGGAGCGTAAGATACTTTCCGGGCCAACAGTACTTGGGAGGATCGAACTTCCGGTTGATAAGCCGAAAACACCTGGTGTACGACCTGGGGCAAGCGAATCTGCTGAGGCGCGTAAAAAGCGAAAGCGGATTAAAAAGGTTGATGTCAATGCTGCTCCGAACACGGGAAATACCGGTGGACAGCAGGGCGCAAATAAAAACTTTAAGAAACCGGGAGGGAAGTTCGACAAGCCGGAGATCAAAGAGCAGGACATCCAGAAAGAGATCAAAGAGACACTTGCACGTCTTTCAAATCAAGGAGGAAAATCCAAAGCTTCCAAGAATCGTCGTGCCAAAAGAGATGACCGTGCACAGCGTCGCGAGCAGGAGCAGATGGCTGCTGAAATGGCAGAAGGAATCCTGAAACTAACAGAATTCGTAACTGTATCCGAATTGGCAGCGATGATGAACGTCTCTCCGACACAGGTCATTTCGGCATGTATGTCATTGGGGATCTTCGCGTCTATCAATCAGCGTCTGGATGCTGAAACGATCCAGATCGTAGCAGATGAATTTGGGTTTGAAACAGAATTCGTTTCGGCTGAAGTACAGGAAGCAATTCCGGAAGTGGAAGACCGCGAAGAAGATTTGATCGCTCGACCACCGATTATCACAGTGATGGGTCACGTTGACCACGGTAAAACGTCCTTATTGGATAAGATCCGTAATGCAAACGTAACGGAAGGAGAAGCAGGAGGCATCACACAGCACATTGGTGCTTACTCTGTTACATTGAAAGACGGTCGCAAAATGACCTTCCTTGATACACCGGGTCACGAAGCCTTTACGGCGATGCGTGCTCGTGGTGCACAGGTGACAGACGTCGCGATCATTATCGTTGCGGCGGATGATGATGTCATGCCTCAAACGAAAGAAGCAATCTCTCACGCTCAGGCTGCCGGGGTGCCAATGGTATTTGCGATCAACAAGATCGATAAGCCGGGTGCAAATCCGGATAAGATCCGTGAGCAACTTTCTGCCATGAACATTCTTGTTGAAGAATGGGGTGGAAAATACCAGTGTCAGGAGATCTCTGCGAAACAAAACTTGAATATCGACGCCTTGTTGGATAAGGTATTGTTGGAAGCTGAAATCTTGAACCTGCGTGCAAATCCAAATAAAAATGCACTTGGAACAGTGATCGAATCGTCATTGGACAAAGGAAAAGGATACGTAACGAACATGTTGGTTACCGCAGGTACAATGCGTGTTGGAGATGTGATCCTGGTTGGGCGTAACTACGGTCGTGTGCGTGCAATGCACGATGAGCACGGAATTGCGTTGAAAGAAGCAGGACCATCTCAGCCGTTATCTGTCTTAGGTATCAATGGCGCACCATCTGCGGGGGATGCGTTCCACGTAATGGATGACGAAAAAGAAGCGAAAACGATCGCTTCTAAAAGAGAACAATTGTACCGTGAACAAGGTTTACGTACAACGAAACACATTACATTGGATGAGATCGGTCGTCGTTTGGCGATTGGAGACTTCAAGGAGTTGAACATTATCGTGAAAGGTGACGTGGATGGTTCGATCGAAGCCTTGTCTGACTCATTGTTGCGTTTATCAACGGAAGAGATCCAGATCAACATCGTTCACAAAGGAGTTGGTGCGATCTCTGAAGCAGACGTCAACTTAGCATCCGCATCCGATGCGATCATCATTGGATTCCAGGTACGTCCTTCTGTAAGTGCACGTAAACTGGCTGAATCAGAACAGATTGATATCCGTTTGTACTCCGTTATCTACAAGGCGATCGATGAGATCAAAGCTGCGATGGAAGGAATGTTGTCGCCGGATATCGAAGAAAAGGTTATCGGTTCTGCAGAAGTTCGCGAAACATTCGATATCACGAAAGTAGGTACGATTGCAGGATGTTATGTGCTTGACGGATTGATCAAGCGTACTTCCAAGATACGTATCATCCGTGACGGTATAGTGATCCATTCCGGTGTTCTTGGTTCATTGAAGCGTTTCAAGGACGATGTGAAAGAAGTGAAAAACAATTATGAGTGTGGTTTGAACATCGATAAGTTCAACGACATCAAGATCGGTGACATCATCGAAGCATACGAAGAAGTAGAGGTTGCAAGAAAGTTGTAATCT
>JBKCJG010000012.1:0-10025 GCA_046301895.1 Flavobacteriia bacterium | reverse complement strand
AACTGCTTTAGCTTCTTTTGCTCAACAGGTTGTTTCAACAGTCAATACGTCCGGTCCAAGTGTTTGTGACGGTGCAGCCTACTTCATTGATTCCAATACGGTGAATCAAACGAGTATTACCTGGTACGGCGGTGGCGCTGTACTTCAACAAGGAGGTTACAACCTTACGGGACTTTGCCCAGGTACATATACGATTTCGTATACAGATTTTCTAGGAAACCCTGTAACCTATACTTTTACGATTGGAAATGGAACAGGTAATCCATGTGCAGGATTTTACATCGTGATCACTGAACAGAACGAAACAACTTCTGGTGCTTGTGACGGATCGTTGAGTGTTTCGGCATATGGTGGAACTCCGGTATATGCCTATCAATGGAACAACGGACTGTTCGGACCGATGGTCGATAACATGTGCGCAGGAACCTATGATTGCACTGTGGTTGATGCCAATGGATGCGTCGCTACAGGAACCGGAACGGTAGGGAGTGGAAGTGCCGGTGATTCGATTCTGATCTTTACTTCGAACAATTATCCGGGCGTTACCGTAATAGACACACTGGTAACTGCGGTTATAGATGATTGTAATCTTGATTACGGTGCCGTTGGATCTGCATCGGCGAGCAATATTCTCTACAATGCAAACAACTCGTTAACAGTTACCTGGACTATTTATGACACGCTTGGTCAGATCATGACGACTTATACTGTATCATATCAGATTCAGAATCCTGCAACTGGAATATTCATTGCTACCTTGATCGTTTATTGTTCGCAGAAAGCGGTAAATGTCAATACCCTTCAAATCTCAGATGCAATCCTGTTGGATGCGTTGCAAGTAGGACTTTACGAAGACAAAAAGGACGATTTCACAGTGAATAATCCGTTTGAAGGAGTTATCACTATTTTCTTTGGCACCTCAGCAGGACGTCATATTGTTCTTTCTGATCTGAATGGAAAGATACATTTTGAAGGCACTGTTTCGGCTGAATCAACATCGATCAATTCAGATAGCCTGGCGAATGGGGTTTATGTATTATCCGTTGAGGAGAATGGCAAAGTACGGACAAAGAAACTGATAAAATGATCGTAAAGGATCTTTAAGAAAAGGCGGGAATTATCCTGCCTTTTTTCTTTTCTGCACATCACAATTATTGTCAAATAACAGAGTGCTGTGTAATTTCCCCTGCTTTTATCCCTACCTTTGCATCTAATTACAGAATCTCTTTTTGTCAACCAAAACTATTTTCTGACAAACTTTATACATGCATTTTAACGAATTGAACATTATTCAGCCTATTCTGAAAGCGATTGAAGAAGAAGGCTACACAACACCTACACCTATTCAGCAACAAGCGATTCCTCACGTTCTTGATGGCAAGGATCTGATGGGGTGTGCACAGACCGGTACAGGTAAAACAGCAGCCTTTTCTATTCCGATATTACAACTACTTGATCAACGATCTGATGCTTCCGGGAAAAGGAAGATCAGAACGCTTATACTCACTCCAACTCGTGAACTCGCGATCCAGATCGCAGACAGCTTGAAGGCCTACGGTCGACATCTGAAATTGAGAAGCACCGTGATCTTTGGAGGGGTGAATCAAAATCCTCAGGTGAATGCGCTCCAGAACGGAGTGGATATCCTCGTAGCAACACCGGGTCGTTTACTGGATCTCATGATGCAAGGGTTTATTTCTCTGCGTGATGTGGAGATCTTTGTATTGGATGAAGCAGACCGTATGTTGGACATGGGATTCATTCATGATGTCAATAAGATCGTGCGAGCACTTCCGGACCAACGTCAAAATCTATTCTTTTCGGCTACTATGGCTCCGGAGATCATGAAACTTGCTGCTACTATTCTGGAAGATCCGATCAGGGTGGAGGTAACACCGGTATCTTCGACAGCTGAGATCATCAAACAGTCTTTGTATTTTGTGGACAAGGGAAATAAGAATGCACTCCTTTTGGATGTTCTGAACGAACAGCCGGCCGAATCAGTTCTTGTTTTTACAAGAACAAAGCACGGTGCTGATAAGGTTGTGAAATTCCTTTCAAAACACGGGGTGAAATCAGATGCTATTCACGGAAACAAATCTCAGAACAATCGTCAGCGGGCCCTGAATAATTTCAAGGACAGATCGATCCGGGTGCTGGTTGCAACAGACATTGCTGCGAGAGGCATCGACGTAGAAGAGATGGAATTGGTGATCAATTTTGAATTGCCGAACATCTCCGAAACATACGTGCATAGAATTGGCCGTACGGGCCGTGCCGGAAACAAAGGCACAGCGATCTCTTTCTGCGAATTTGAAGAGAAGGCATACCTGAAGGATATCGAGAAGCTGATCCATCAATCGATCCCGGTGATCGAGGATCATAAGTATCCGATGGAGATCTTTGAGATCACAAAAAAGGAAAAACCGCAGCGACCACCGAGAAGGGACCGTCCAGAAGGAAAACAGAAACCGTCAGTCGACCAGAAGGTAGGAGCTGCCAAGAAAAAAGGCAAAAAGACCTGGTTTGGTAAAAAGGACAGATATTGATCAATAAATGAAGTGACCTCAAGGGGTCACTTTTTTTTTAGGGAGATCATACCGGATTCAATTTCCAGATCCGAGGGAATATTGTTTGTATACAAAGAGCCAGTTCCTAATCCTTGAGGGAGTTCAATGGAATATTCACCCGCCAATTGACAGATCGCATTCAGTCCAATATTCGATTCCAGAGCAGAAGTTATCCACCAACCGATGTTCCGTTCTTCAGCAAGATTGATCCATTCCTGCGTTCCTGAGATGCCTCCGTGCAAACTTGGCTTTAAGATTATATAGGGTGGTTGAATTGTTTCCAAAAGATCGATCTTGTCCTTCTTGCTATCAATCCCGATCAGTTCTTCATCCAAGGCAATAGATATTGGTGAGTTCTCGCAAAGCTGACGCATCTCCTGCCACTGTCCCGGTTTAATTGGTTGCTCGATCGAATGGACCTTCAGTTCAGCTAATCGTGCTAATACAGCAGGTGCCTCTTGTGACTTAAATGCCCCGTTCGCATCAACACGCAAGATGATCTGATCAGCAGTGTAATTTGAGCGAATGGTTCTAAGAATTTCAAGTTCTTTCTCTATGCCGATCGCACCGATCTTCATTTTGATCGTTGTAAAGCCTTCCTTGAGTTTTTGTTCGATTTGCTCCTTCATGAACTTTTCGTCGCCCATCCAAACAAGTCCGTTAATCGGTATCTTTTGTTCTCCTCGCGAAAATGCATTTTTGAAAATAATACCATCCCCCCCGTTCGACAGATCAAGCAGTGCAGTCTCTATACCAAATTTGATAGATGGAAAATCATTGAAAAGTTCAAGTCCCATCTCCTTGCTAACTCTTCCTTGCTCAAGATAGGTACAAGTCTCCCGAATCTTCGTTTCAAAATTTACAATGTCTGTAAATTCAGGTGAAAGACCTTCAATTACACTGACCTCACCTCGGCCGGTGATTCCATCCGCCTCAATTTCCAAAATCCACGAGTTCTTCGTGAGCATATAGCCACGACTTGTACCGGCCGGTTTTTTGAAGTGGAGTGGATAATGATAGTAAGTGGCGCGCATGATCCGATCAAGATTAACCAACCAATAAACCAACTACCGTTAAAACGGCAATTCCGAATGTGGACAATGCTACTTTCTTCAATTCGGGATCAAAGTTCTTTGGATCCGTTGTTCTCATGACTTTTCTCACGTGAAGGATCAGCGCGATCCAGGGAAGGAGACCAATAAGTGCCGGTTCATGTTTTGTTTCAAGAAGATAGACAGTCTGACAAGCGAGTGCACAAAGTATCAGGATCACATGATATAGTTTTGCCAGGTTGGGGCCCATCAAAACAACAAGGGTTCGTTTATTTGATTTCGCATCGTTCACCCTGTCACGCATATTGTTCAAATTCAAAACTGCTGCACTTAATAATCCTATGCAGGAGGCGGGAAGGATAAGTAAAAGGTCTATGGACTTGGCAAAAAGCGGATAGACACCCATTACACTCACACAACCAAAGAACAGGAATACCATAATGTCTCCGAGCCCATTGTATCCATAAGCCTTTTTCCCAACTGTATAGGTGATCGCAGCAAGTATGCAGGAGACTGCGAGTCCTCCATAAAACCATAGCATACCAAAGGGAAGTCCTTTTGTTCCGAAAAAGATGAGCGCACTGGCAGCAATAAAACTAAGGAACGAAGTCACCGCCACCGCAATAGACATCTCTTTTTGCGAGATCAGACCCGATTGAACAGATCGCATCGGGCCAACCCTGTGCTCGTTGTCTGTCCCTTTCATACTGTCTCCAAGATCATTGGCCAGATTTGAAACGATTTGGAAGAGGATCGTCGCAATCATAGCAAAAACGAAAATGTTCCAATCCCAGAAACCGTTGAATTTGGCAATTCCGGATCCCAGAACGATCCCGGATAAGGACAAAGGTAGGGTACGCAACCTCAATGCTTTAATCCATGCTTGATTCTTCGTCATATCACAAATGTAGTTGAACTAATTGACAATATATTCAGTTATTGGGAACATTTAATTCCGGCAGAAGTTCTGCATACATAATAAAAAATATTGGTAAATTAGGACCATGGAAAAACGTATTCCCGCAGCTTCATTATGCGATTTACTTGGTATTGATTTTCCAGTTATCATGGCTCCCATGTTTCTGGTATCCAATGAGAAGATGATTATTGAGGCTGTAAGAGCGGGTATTACAGGTGCCGTTCCTGCACTAAATTATAGAGGAACAGATCAATTGCGCCAGGCTATTCAATCAATGAAAAAGGAAGTTGCCGGTCCAATAGGTGTCAATCTGATCGTGAACAAGTCCAATTTCCTGTACCGCGAACAGCTGACAGTTTGTTGCGAAGAAAAAGTGGATTTTATAATAACCTCATTGGGTTCTCCCGAAGAAACGATCAAGGAAGCACACAAAGCGGGAGTTAAGGTTTTCTGTGATGTAACGGATGTCAAATACGCGAAGAAGGTTGAGGCATTGGGTGCAGATGCAGTGATAGCAGTGAATAAGGAAGCAGGGGGTCACGCCGGCAACATCAGTTACATAGAACTGATCCCTGAATTAGTAAAGGCATGCAAGATCCCTGTTATCTCAGCGGGTGGAGTTGGCAGTGGTGATGGGATCAAACAAATGCTTGATTTGGGAGCGGCGGGCGTTTCGATGGGAAGTATTTTCATTGCATCTGAAGAGGCTCCTGTTTCAGACGAGTACAAGCAGGCATGCATCGACTTCGGAGCGAAGGATATTGTAAGGACAACAAAACTTTCAGGAACACCTTGCACTGTGATCAACACACCGTACGTTCAAAAGGTCGGAACCCAACAAAATTGGTTAGAACGATTCTTGAATAAGAATAAACGATTGAAGAAGTGGATCAAGGCTTTTGTTTTTTTCAGAGGAATGAAAAGTTTAGAAAAGGCAGCCTTTAGTTCTACATACAAAACTGTTTGGTGTGCAGGTCCATCTATAGAATATGTTCATGCCGTCCGACCTGTTAGGGTAATAGTTGAACAACTTAAAAAGGAGTTCAATGCAGCCAACTAAACAGTTATCACTTCGAAAGATGAGGTGGAAGCTTTGCTTACTGGGATTATTCAAGATTCCGGTAGTCGGATTCGTTCGTCCGAGACTTATTTCGATTGATGATGACCGAGTTGTTGTCAGGATCAAACTGAGACGGAGAACAAAAAATCATCTGAATTCTATGTACTTTGGAGTCTTGTCTGTCGGAGCAGATGTAGCCGGAGGTATACATGTCTTTTACTTTTCTGAGCTGGTAGGAACAAAGGTTTCGTTTGCATTCAAAGGGATGAAGGCTGATTTTATTAAGCGTGCTGAGACTGATGTTATCTTCCAGAGTGATGAGGGAGGCCTTGTGAGATCAGCGATTGAAATGAGCAAAAAATCCGGCGAACGAGTGAATCAACCGATAAGTGTGCTTGCGAAAGACATGAATGATCAGGTTGTTGCAACCTTTGAGATGATTGTTTCAGTGAAGTGTTACTAGATAGGATCTCAATAAAATACTTCATCACACCCCCAAAAGTGCGCAGGCGGTCTTCTGATTTAATTCTTAATATTACCTTTGGCTAAAATAAATGCTCATGAGACTGATTTCCGCTTTTGAATTACATGAAGCTATCAGGAACGGACATGATTTTGAGATCATTGATGTTCGGGAACCCTACGAATATTCATCTTGTAATATCGGAAGCATCCATATTCCGATGGGTGAGGTATGCGATAGGATCGCTGAATTGCCGAAGGATAAGAATATTGTAATCATGTGCAGATCCGGTAAGCGTGCCGAAGCGGTAGCAAACCTTCTAATGACAGACTTTTCCATGTCGAACGTTTATATTCTCGATGGTGGTATACTTGCATGGAAAGATCAGGTAGATAATACTTTAGACCTCGATTAATGGATTTTTTTAAATCAATTCTTGACTTCATCCTTCATTTGGATGCTCACCTCTTTAACATGATCCAGGATTATGGTGCATGGATATATGGGATACTTTTTCTCATAATTTTCGTTGAAACCGGTTTGGTAATCATGCCTTTGTTGCCTGGTGACTCCCTTTTATTCGCAGCTGGAACGTTTTGTGCCGGGGTGGTCAATGATACCGGTGAAAAAGCAGAATTGAACCTTTGGTTGATTTTAGGCTTGCTGATAGTAGCTGCAGTTATTGGTGATGGATTAAACTATTATTTCGGCAGAACTATCGGACTCAAGGTTTTGCATTGGAAGATAAAAGGAAGGCAATTAGTCAAGCAAAAATACATTGATCAAACGCATGAGTTTTATGAGAAGCATGGACCCAAGACGATCATAATTGCACGCTTTGTTCCGATCGTTAGAACATTTGCACCATTTGTTGCCGGGATCGGCGAAATGAAATACAGTAAGTTCATTCGTTTCAATATCATTGGAGGTGTTGCCTGGGTAGTTGGATTGACTTTGCTTGGCTATTTCTTTGGAAATTTACCATTCGTTCAGAAGAATTTTGAAACGGTGATCTTTGGAATCATTATTCTTTCTCTTGTCCCAATGATCATTGAGATTGTGCGCGCAAAAATGAGAAAATCCTGATGGAACTTTATGGTTTGGTCGGAAAGACACTAGTCTATTCCTTTTCTCGCAATTTCTTTGAAAAACTATTTACTGAACAGAGGATCGATGCTGAATATAGGAATTTCGAGCTAAAGGAGATCGAACAGATTCGTAAGGTATTTGAGCTAGATCCCTCCGGACTTAACGTGACCATACCCTACAAGGAGTCGATCATACCTTATTTGGATGACTTTTCAGATGAAGTAAAAGAGATCGGGGCTGTAAATGTTGTTCAGTTCAATGCCGGAAAAAAAATTGGACATAATACGGATGCCTATGGATTTCATCAGTCTATCAAACCATTTCTTACGAACAAGCATGAGCGGGCAATGATCCTCGGTACAGGCGGTGCATCAAAGGCAGTGGCTTATGTTTTCAAGAAGATCGGGATTGATGTCATTTTTGTGTCCCGTTCCCCAAAAGGGCCAAAGGAATTTCCATACGAAGCAGTCAATGAGCACATGGTCAATGCTTGCAAGGTTGTGGTAAACTGTACACCGGTTGGAACTTTTCCTGACGGAGATGAAAGTGTTTTGTTTCCATACCTTCATCTTACGCCTGATCATCTTGTTGTGGACCTGATCTACAATCCTGAAAAAACAAAATTCTTACAATTGTCAGAGGCTAATGGTGCAACGATACTGAACGGGGAGTCCATGCTGAAAGAACAAGCGCTAAAGGCTTGGGCAATTTGGCAGGGAGGTAAATGACTTCTATTCATACAATTCCAAATGACAATTGATAATTGTCAATTAAATTTACACCATGCCAACCTTGAATCAATTAATAGCAGAAGGAGAACACCTGCATCAGGATTTCAAATTCCGTATCGATGATCAGCGAAAGATTGCTCGAACCCTATGTGCATTTGCAAATACCGAGGGTGGTAGATTATTAATTGGTGTAAAGGATAACCGAAAGGTTGTAGGCTGTGATCCTGCAGAAGAATTTCATATGATAGAAGGTGCCGCGAAAATGTTTTGTCAGCCGGAGGTAAAGTTTTCCTCTAAGATCTGGCAGGAAGATTTCAGGTTAGTTTTGCAGATTGATGTTTGGGCGTCGGATACAAAGCCTCACCGGGCAAAGGATGATGATGGTCGATGGAAACCATACATTCGAATCAACGATCATACAACAGCAGTAAACAAGATTCTCGAGTGGGTATGGAAAGAGCGACAGCAACCGACAGCTAAGCCTGAAAAGTTCGATGCACAAGAAATGAAGTTTTTGAAGTTGATACATGATGAACAGCCCGTTACCCTGAGTAAGTTGTACCGGAGATCAGGACTCCCATTGCGCACAGTGGACAGACTTTTAGTGTTGTTCATTTGTTGGGATTTGGTGGAAATGAATTTTGAGAACGATGGAACTTATTATTCGATCAGCGAGGAAGAGAATTTAACTTGATGAATTGATGCAAATTCTGGATACTATCTTTCATAAAAAATCATAAAAATGGAACAATTCCCGATTTTTTGTATTATATTTAGAAAGATTTTAAATAAGCAAACAACCATGGGAAGACCACCAACAAGACCGGCACGCCTCAAAAACGGATTTTACATTGAAGTCAAGACACAAGGGAGCAGTGCTATTTTAGTGAGACGGGATACCAGAGAACAAATGCTGTTGGCAGCAGAAGATTACTCCCGAACCAAAGAAGTTGTTATCCGCGGAGAAATGCGGAATGATAAATGGATTGAAAGTTAAAAATTTAAAGGTCTTCGATAGAGGACCTTTTTTATTTGTGCCATATGAATCAATATTTGAAGTTCCTCGAAGGTAAGTCGCGCTTTTCTGCTTGGCTAATTGTGTTTTTTATCTTGTTGATCACAATCCCTGCCTTGTTGGGATCTGAAATGAAGACTACCGCGAAATTGTTCGGCGTTATTGTAATGATGCTTCTATCTGCTGCTCTATGGATCTGGAGGACACAAACAATTCGAAAAGTAAAACGGAAGGCAAGAATTCCGATCAACTTGAATGATAAATATTGGTTAAACGAGAGGATACCTTTTTATAAGTTCTTAAATTCCGTTGACAAGAGGGTCTTTGAAGATAGGATCGCTCTATTTCTTGCAGAGGTCGTAATCACTGAAGTTGGAAAGAAGGTGCCGGAGAAGTCAACTTGTTTTTTTGTCGCATGCTCTGCTGTAATTGCGTTTTGGGGATTACCCTATTGGAATTATGGGGATCTGACGGAAGTTCTTGTTTTTCCGAATGATTTCTCAGCAGATGATGAGGCTGATCCTTCGGGAAATTTTCAAGGTAAGGTCCATCATGGTGGAATTATGGATTCTACCATGATCTTGTCACTTACTTCGCTTAAAAGAGGATTTGAGATTTCCCGGGATGGCAAGAATGTTGGAGTTCATGAATTTGCACATTTATTGGATAAAAGCGATAGATCAATTGACGGAATACCATTTATTCTGGGCGATGAGGAACGACAGGTCTGGGCAGATATGATCGAGCACTATTTAAAGAAGAAGAATTTACGCGAAATTATTGGTCATCAAGCGTCAAGTAGCCCTGCTGAATTTTTTGCCGCATTATTTGAATTATACCGCGAAAACCCCGATAGAATGCGAAAAAGGTTTCCCGAACTTTTTAATTTGCTGGAGAAGAATCTTTCGTAGGTCCTTTTTAACCTTAGTACATAAAAATTATTACAGGTTCAACATTTAGGTTTTCAGTGACTTAAACACTGGGAGCTATTTTTTTCAAAAAACTTTTGTTGAAAACCTTGATAAAAAGAAAAGAGTGTCTATCTTTGCACCCCGCTTACGACGGAAGGCGGATTTTTTTAAAAGTGAAGGTAACAAAAAGGGATAAATTGAGTAGACGATTAATG
>JBKCJG010000011.1:0-38833 GCA_046301895.1 Flavobacteriia bacterium | reverse complement strand
ACACAATCAATACTTTTTTATTAAAATAATTTATTGGCTTGAAAAATTAAATGGATTAAACAAACTTTTTATTTCATTTCTTATGAACCTGAATTAACAAAAAGGAATGATTTAGTGTGTAAAAACAAAACACCAACGTTCAGTATTCATGGGATAGTTGATAAAACTTAATGAACCAGATGTTTAAAACTTGACGGAATTGTTCACATCAACTACCTTTGATCTAAAATAATAGTATGGCCAGTAAAATAATTCCGATAGGTGCAGATCATGCCGGTTTTCAACTGAAAGAAGCAGTAAAGAAACACCTGTCATTAAAAGGGTATGAAATAAAGGATTTTGGCTGTTTTTCAGAAGAGAGCATTGATTATCCTGATTTTGGCCATCCGGTAGCTGAGATGGTTGAGTCTAATCCCGGAATGCTCGGTATCGTAATTTGTGGTTCAGGGAATGGAATAAACATGACCGCAAACAAACACCAGGGAATCCGAAGTGCATTGTGCTGGAAGAAAGAAATAGCAGAATTAGCGCGTCAGCATAATAATGCGAATATCATCGCTTTACCTGCACGCTTTATATCGGAAGATGAAGCCTTAGAAATGATAGATACCTTCCTGTTTACTGAATTTGAAGGGGGTAGACATCAAAAGAGAATAGACAAGATAACCTGCTCTTAACCCTATTCCTCCAGTAGATCTCGAATGAACTGATCTGTCTCTGTTACAAAAGATTGATAATAGGACCCGGTTCCTGGGCCATTGAAACCGGTATGTACTTTACGAACATTACCGGTTTTATCGATAAGAATTGCTGTCGGAAAAGAGATGACTTGGTTCAGCATGTTGAAATGCTCTGAGGCAAGGCCTTTATTAGCGGTACCACCCACAATAAACGTAAAATCAAGTTCAAGCCTGTCCTTTAATGTCTTTATTCTGTTGAGATGCTGAACAGGATCAGTTCCTGTTTCATAACACACAGCGATGATTTCCAAACCAATAGAATGATATTTTTCGTATAATTCTTTAAAATAGCGCGTTTCATCCATACAGTTTGGACACCAGGTACCCATGATCTGAATGATCGTTACTTTGTTTTTATACTGTTCGTTCGGAAAAACAAAATCATTTCCATAAATGTCTTTCAATTTGAAAGATATTGGATCATTTTTAACCAAATAAGTCAGTGAATCAGGATCACTTAATTCAAATTGTGCATTACGTGTTGCCACCCAGGTAGTCTGCCAATGTTTTCCACTGTAAAAAGTACCTGATATTTTTTCTCCAACTAGATGACCTGTAAAGAGGAATGCGTGTGATCCATCGAAGCAGGAAAGATAAAGACTGTCACCCGCAACATTTCCATCCAGAAAGCGATAGTCTCCCGTTTCAGTTAGAAAGGTTCCTTTTACATCATTGTATGACTGTTCAAAGATACCGACTGCTTTGTAAGCATCCTCTGTCCCGGGTTCAAAGGTAGTTTCCCATCTACCACCATAGTTTGAATGTTGAAGAGAACTTAAATAGAGTTTTGGATTGTTAAATCGTTTTCCATAGCCAAACTGTAAAACAACTGGAATGCGATAATTCGGCCCTTTGTTTGGATTTAACCAGAAACCTGAAAGCCTCTTCTTACCATTTGCTTTCAGCACCAACATTGTTCCGAAAGAAGGAAATTCAAGGAAAATGGAATCTCCCAGAGTTTTGGTGGGGATTAGTTCGATCTGTTCGTCACCATTCCCCACAATGAATGAATAGTTTCTTTTTGTCTTCTTGAGAATGGTGAATTTGAAAGGAAGCGATGTGGTGTTATTCAGACTTAAATTTCCGGTCCATTCTCCGGTTTGTACCCTCATCGTTTTAGATCCCTGCCCCAGCAATGTAAGCGAGAGGAAGAAGATCCATCCACAACTCAGAAGAATACGCATGTAAGTTTGTCTTTGGTCCAACGAAAATACTATTTTTTGTAGGTAACTTTATGAACTGTGCAACCTTTTTCAGAAAATGATGGTCTTGTTGAATGAGTGCTGGTATGGATGATACAACATTGGTAATAGAATGTGTAAAAGGTAATGCCCGCGCTCAGCGAATGTTGTTTGACAAATTTGCCCGAAAAATGCTGGGTGTCTGTTTGCGCTATGCAAAGAACACTGAGCAGGCTGAGGATGTGTTGCAAGACGGCTTTGTGAAGGTTTTCAATAAATTAAAAGATTTCAAAAGCGAAGGCTCACTTGAAGGTTGGATCAGACGGATTATGGTCAACACCGCATTGGACCAGATCCGAAAGGATGTAAAATTCATAGGTGATGCCAGTCTTGATGATGTTGGATACAAGCTGGAGAACAATGAGTTGATCATTGAACATCTAATAGCGGAAGACCTGATGAAACTGGTTCAGGCAATGCCGGAAGGATACAAAGTGGTGTTTAACATGTTTGCAGTAGAGGGATATTCACATGGTGAAATTGCTGATACATTAGGGATCAGTGAAAACACGTCGAAATCGCAATATTCGAGAGCAAGGGCATATTTGAGAGAACGGTTGGAAAAACAAGGACATGAACGGTAAGGACGAAATAAAGGATCTGTTTGGAGAAAAGCTTTCTGCTTTCGAAGCAGATGTGCGCCCGGAACTTTGGGTGAATGTCTCGTCACAGATTTCCACCATTCAAACAGGGTCGGGACCGTCCTTCCTGGCAAAGTTGATTATAGGTATTTCCGTTGCCGCATCTGTGGGTGTTCTCGGCTATTTGGTTGCGAACGGAACAGAATCCACGAAGAATAAAACGTTAAAGAATCCGGAAAATGTGCTACTGACGAATAGTCAGAAAGACAACAACACAGCTCCAAAATCTCAGGTATCAGAGTCTGTTAAAAGGCTATCTGATCAGGAAGAATCTGCAATTATTGAAACAGAAGATCAGGAATCCTTGCGAACTAAAAATGAATCAGAAGCCGGGAATAGTGAAGTTGTAACAGTTGATGATGTAGAGTTAATAACAATAAAAGACGATCAAGAAGGAATAAACAGTCAGGAGGATATTCCTGTCCCAGCGGAAACGGTGAATGAACCGAAGAAAGAAGAGGTGCTCAATATTGAACCTGTTCAGGAGCAAAACACTGAAACAGGTGCTATCGGAGAATTGTTTAACATCTTCACTCCCAATGGTGATGGTGCTAACGACAAGCTGTATGTGGAATCAAAGAACGTGACAGATTTTAGTGTTGTTGTGATCGATCAGCAAAACAGGATAATATATCAGTCGTCAGATCCCGGATTTGAATGGGACGGAACAGCGATGAATGGAGATAAGGTGCCGGCCGGAAAATATGTTTATTATGTGACGGCGCGCAACAGCGCAGGCAAGGTGCTTTCGAAACACAGTGTTTTACAGATCAGCCGTTAACGGTTTTTGTTGAAGAGCAAATGCCTTAATACCCTTATAGTAAAGAACCAAGCTGATCAATAAAAGGAGGTGACTAACATCATTCCGATCAAACCATGGATACAAATTGATTTTCAAAGTCTGAAAAACCGCTGAAGGAAACAATAACAATCCACTGATCCAGAAATAGCGAAAGCCTCTATCTAATTTATTACTGTAGTATTTACCCAATACGATCAAACTAAATCCAAGCCCCACAACAGAATTGACAGTGGGTATCATCAAGCCTTTTGTGGTATCAACAGAAAGATCGACAGAAATAAAGGTATATAGAGCTGTTATTAAAACAAGTACAAGCTTGAAAACGGATAATGTGCTGTAACGTTTTTTCGTCTTTTTCTGAGGGAAGACCGAGATCATTGCCATTTCGAGTAAAAATGCAGAAAAGATACCCATGCACCAAGGAATATACTTTCCGTTTACACCCCAGGAAAGAAAAAAGAGATGACTGAACCCGCCGATCAAAAAACCAACGCCAAATACAATATTAAACCAATACCAGTAGGTGTAAAAGGGGCCTTTTTGATTGAGTTTAGCGATACGGTTGGCGCAATAAAGTGACACGATAAAAATGATCAGGTCGCCGATAAAGGCATTTGGCTCAAGTAGTGTGTAGCCAAAAAGATCAAACGATATTTTTTCAAAATCCTCACCAACCAGCATCTCAATCCATTTTCATGATCTTATGTCTGTTTCGCTTCAATACATAGATGGATAGCCTTGGAGAAAGGCGGTAAACAAGCTGGATCATTCGACCCTGAAGCGAAAAGGATCTGAATTTTCGGCGCTCTATCTGATGAATGATGTTCATAACGGTTGTGTCAAGAGGCGTAACTTTAACGTCAGTTCGTTTAGGAAGTAACTGTTCTTCGCCTGTGATGGAAACGATTTTCTTCTGAACGTCGTTTTCGGTGAATCCCGGGTAGTTAACCCCAACAAAAACACCCTCTTCAGCAAGTTCGTTCTTCAGGCTTTCCGCAAGGGCTACGATCGCCCGCTTTGTTCCTGAATAAGCACTATAGCTGGGTAGTCCCACAATCCCCGCGAGAGAAGAAATAAAAAGAATGCCTCCTTTGGATCTTCGGATCTCAGACAACATAGCCTTTGTTGGGTAGAGGCTGCCGAACACATTTACGTTGTATATTTGTTGAAACACCTCCGGACTTGAGTCTTGCACGGTGCCCTTAGCAGCAAGCCCCGCGTTGTTTATCAGGTAATCAATTCGGCCAAAGCGGTCGATAATGGTGTTTTTCATGTGCTCACAGAAGGCATAGTCTGAGACATCGCCACAGACACCAAGGACGTTAAACCCCTGACGGGTAAACTCGTCAACCACATCTTCGACCTTTTTAGGGCTTCTCGAGTTAATAACAACTTTGGCACCTTTAGAAGCCAGTATTTCTGACGCTCTTTTACCGATGCCCTGAGTGGAGCCCGTGATTACAATGACTTTATCTTTAAACATGTTCTATATCAACCCCCGGTGTGCAAAGTTATAGGATAATTATCGGAAATTACATGTTAAATTTAGGGGTGTTCCAAATAACCATTTTCCTTGAACCAATCAAAACATTCCTGAATAGCAATGTGAAGTGGTGTTTCAGGTAAAAGCAGCTCTTTTCTTGCTTTTTCAGGAGAATAATAGTGTCTATCACAGGAAATAATTGCTAATTCCCGGGTCACCGCAGGTTGAAACCGAAAGGTCTTTGCCATGTAAGAAGTAAGTAGACCGTAAAGCTTTACGATAAAATTAGGAAGCCCCAATCTAGGGCCCTTAACCCCGATAGTAGTGGCAATTAAGTGAAAGGCTTCTTGAAAAGTTAGATTTACATTACCCAGAATATAGCATTCACCGATTCTTCCCATTGTGATAGCATTCGCCATGGCAGTTGCTACATCTTTTACGGCGACATAGTTTTTGCCACCGTGAGTATATCCCGGAACTTTTTTATTGTAAATAGCCAGGATCATCGCCCCGGAACTTGGTCTGGAATCGTATGGGCCGATCATGAAGGTTGGATTAACAACAATCGCAGGCAGACCATTCTTTTTTACTGCATCAAGGATGAGCTGTTGTGCCTTGTATTTTGAATCCATATAATCAACGCCGTATTTGATTGAAATATAGGGCGTGTCCTCTACCCCGGGGTTATCCAAAGTTGAACCGTAACTGAACGAATTGGCCGTGCCAACATAGATCAAGCGCTTTGTTTGGTGTTTTAAGCACGCGTTAATGACATGCTGGGTACCATTGATGTTTATGTTGTTAACAGCCTCATTTCTTGGTGGATACATACTGGTAGACGCTGCACAATGGTAAACGACATCTTTACCTGCTATTGCTCGATCGAGAGCGGTAGGGTCTAGAATGTTCCCTTCAATTTGTTCAATGGGAAGCCCTTTCAACGTAACGGGATCTTTTCCGGGTTCTAAAAGAACACAAACATTGTAGTTCCTGGAAAGTAATTCTCTAACAAGGTTGCTGCCAAGCACACCATCAGAACCGGTAACAAGAATGTCCATAAGATGAATTTAAATAAAAAAAGCCCGGATCAACCGGGCTTTAGTTCGAGGTCTCGAGCGGATTCGAACCGCTGTAGACGGTTTTGCAGACCGGTGCCTAGCCTCTCGGCCACGAGACCATCGTGGAATGCAAATGTAATAAGAAAATCTATTCTTCTATTATAATGGCTACATTTTCTACGTCGCCGTTGATCGGTGGACAGGTCTTGGTTACCTTGATCCGAACAAATTGAATGTTTTCGATTTCCTTTTTGAAACGGTCAAGGATTCGCTGGCCCACATGTTCTATTAATTTGGACCGGATAGCCATTTCTTCACAGACGATTCTGTTGACATCAACGTAATCGATCGTTTTGTCAAGGTCATCATGTAAAGCGGCCAGAGTGAAGTCTGTATTTAACATAACATCTACCGTATAGTGTCCGCCGATTTTTTCTTCTTCCGGCAGACAACCGTGAAATGCATAAATTTTTATACCATTGACTTCAATAGTGTGTTTCATGCTTCTTTTTTGAGCGATTCAATTTTTGTAAGTCCCTGATCCATACGTGATAAGCATTCTTCTTTACCAAGGAATGCGGCTATTTCAAACATACTTGGCCCCATCCCGGTTCCTGTTAATAATAGACGGAAAACGGGTAAAACAGCGCCAACTCCTAATCCCTTGTTTTCCAGAAACGTTTTGAAGGCATGCTCAATAGTTTCGTGATCAAAAGAGGATAGTGATGTGAGAACAGTTTTAAATTCGAGCATCAGGTCCGAAGTATCACCTTTCCACTTCTTAGAGAGAGTTTGTTCATCATATGTTGTTGGTCTTTCCAAAAGGTATAAACCGTCTGTGTGGATATCCTGAATGAAGGTAGCTCGTTCTTTCATAAGATGACAGACTGTGATGAGTTTGTCGCGATCGTATTTTCCGGATAGTTCTGTAAACAACATGGTGGCCAAGTCTTCGTTGGATGTTCCACGTAAGTATTGTTGCTGGAACCATTTGGTCTTGTCAGGGTCAAATTTTGCACCCGCTTTTGAAACTCTATCCAGCGTGAAAACGGCAGACAACTCTTCAAGGGAGAAAATTTCTTGCGGTGTTCCGGGGTTCCACCCCAGAAATGCGAGCATATTAATAAAGGCGCCGGGGAAGTATCCTTTTTCACGGTATCCGGAATAAAGCTCCCCTTCAGATGTGGTCCAATCAGTTGGAAATACCGGGAATCCCAATCGATCCCCGTCGCGCTTGGAAAGTTTTCCGTTTCCGTCAGGTCGAAGCAACAACGGAAGATGTGCGAATTGTGGACAATCCCACCCGAATGCTTCATACAGCATAAAGTGTAATGGGGCCGATGGCAACCACTCCTCACCCCGAATAACATGACTGATATGCATCAGGTGGTCATCAACGATGTTGGCAAGATGGTAGGTTGGCATTCCGTCACTTTTAAACAAGACCTTGTCATCCAGATTATTGGTATTCACCACAACCCATCCTCGGATGATGTCTTCAAACCGGATATCCCTGTTTCGTGGCATCTTCATACGGATAACATAAGGCGCACCATTTGCGAGGAGATCATCAACTTGATCCTGAGGAAGCGTTAAAGAATTACGAAGAGAGGCTCTTGTAACATGATTGTACTGCCAGTTCGGCATTCCCATTTGTTTGGCCCGCTCACGCATGTCATCCAACTCTTCAGTAGTGTCAAATGCATAGTATGCCTTGTCTTCTTTTACGAGTTGTTCCGCATAGGGTCTGTAAAGCTCTTTTCTTTCTGATTGTACATAAGGGCCGTAATCTCCGCCAATCCCGGGGCCTTCGGTAGGCATAATACCACACCATTTCAGAGCGTCTAATATATAGTCTTGTGCACCGGGTACAAAACGTGTTTGATCGGTATCTTCGACACGTATGATGAATGTGCCATTATTCTTTTGAGCAAACAAGTAATTATACAATGCAGTTCGGACACCACCCATGTGTAGCGGTCCTGTTGGAGACGGGGCAAAGCGCACCCTAACTGGTTTATCGGACATTGAGTTCAATTTTGGGCAAAGATAATGGATTTAGGATGATTCAAATAACCCGATTGAATATTGAGTGTGGCCCGCCTGAACCATTGTATTCCTGCGTTGTATTGTTAATTAGTTTTAATAACATGATGATTTAACGAATATGTTTTATCTTAGTAGGTTAACCGTAATGCAGTGTTGAGAAATGGGGTCTTTTGATCGTTTATTGGAGCAGATTGATGCGTTTATCAGGAAGTTCTACAAGAACCAGATGGTAAAGGGAATCATCTTTTTTGTGGGTGTTTTCCTGCTCTCTTTCTTATTAACCACAACGCTGGAATATTTTGGGAGATTCGGCTCTTTTACAAGAGCTGTATTGTTCTTCACGTTTATTGGAGTGAATTGTGCGATATTGATCAATTATATCATTATTCCCCTAATGAAATTGTATGCCTTTGGATCACGGATCGACAGGTATCAGGCATCAGAGATTATCGGAACGTTTTTTCCTGCTATTTCAGACAGGTTAAAAAACACCCTTCAACTAAGTGACAACTTACAAGCGAATGAAGGAAATTTAGAGCTTCTCAGAGCCAGCGTAATGCAGCGGGCAAATAAGTTGAGTGTGGTTCCTTTTACTTCAGCAATCGACATTAAAGAGAACAAGAAATACGCAAAATACTTGATTCCGCTCTTTTTAGTGATCGTCGTTGTCGGGATCGCCGCACCGGGATTATTCACACAAGGAACAGAACGCGTCGTGAATTACTCCAAAGAGTTCGTCCCGGAAGCGCCCTTCAACTTTATTTTAACCTCAAATGATCTGACAATTGAAGAAGGCAACGATCTTCCGGTAGAGGTATCCTTGAAGGGCGCTGAATTGCCGGAACAGGTTTACCTGATAAGTGAAAATGGAAAATTTTTAATGAATAGGGTGTCAAAAAATAAGTTCTCTGGCCTTATAAAGAAACCAAAGTCTTCTGGTGCGTTCTTCTTCGAAGCGAATGATTTCAAAAGCGATGAATTTAAAATGGCCGTTTTTGGCAAGGCTGTTATTGGAAAGATGGAGGCTAAACTGGTCTATCCTGCCTACCTTGGAAGAACGGAAGAGGTGGTGAAAAATGCAGGAGATCTAACCGTTCCGGAGGGAACCGTGGTAGAATGGAGTTTGGTTGCGAAGAACACAAAACACATAGATTTTGTGTTTAACGGCTTTAAACAACGGTTTACCTCAGAAGGCATCAAGGTTACTAAAAAACTAACGGAGAATGCTCGCGTAGGCCTCGTGCTGGCAAATAAATACAGATCGAAAACAGATAGCTCCTCCTTATCTGTGTCTGTAATAAAGGATGCTTATCCTTCGATTCAGGTGGAGGAAAGAATAGACAGCACAGCGGATGGGATCCGTTTCTTTAATGGCCGTGTTTCAGACGATTATGGTTTGAACAGTTTGCAATTTGTTTATACCGTTATTTCCGAAGATGGAAAGAGGCGCGAGAACAGAATGACAGTCGGGAAGACCGTGGGTATCGATATGCCCTTCGATTTCGGTGTAGACTTCCGAAGGGAAAATGTGAAGCTGAATGATCGGATTGAGTATTATTTCGTTGTGACGGATAATGACGGAGTAAACGGAAACAAAGCATCTAAAAGCCAGTTATATACGTATAAACTTCCGTCGCTGGAGGAGCTAAATGAGAAACGGGAAGAAGACCAGAATCAGGTCAAAGAAGACTTGAATGAGCTATTGAATCGTACGCGTGATTTTCAGAAAAATGTGGATAAATTAAAGAAAGACGTCCTGAACTCGAAGAAATCGGACTGGAACAAAATGAACCAGGTGGATCAATTGAAGGAAGAACAAAAAAGTTTACGAGAGTCTTTGGAAAGCATGCAGCAAATGATGGAGCAAAGCACCCAGCAGAAAGATCAGCTGTCAGAAATGGATAAGGAATTATTGGAGAAGCAAGAAATGATCGATAAGCTTTTGGATGAGCTGATGGACGATGAGCTCCGAAAATTACTGGAAGACTTGGAAAAGTTGTTGGAACAGAATGACAAGGAAGGGATCAAAGAGAATCTCGAAGATTTGGAACAGTCGTCCGAAGACATGAAAAAACAATTGGATCGTAGTTTGGAAATGCTGAAACGACTTCAGGTGAATGAAAAGATCGATGATATCGAAAAAGAGCTGAAAGAACTGTCAAAAGAGCAGGAAGAATTGAAGAATGACATTGAAAAGGAAAAGATATCCAAAGAGAATTCGATTGAAAAACAAGAGGAGATAAACAAAAAATTCGATGATCTCAAGGATGATTTAAAGGAACTTAAAGAGCTCAACGAGGAGCTGGATAAACCTATAAATTTAGGTGATACGGATGAGCAAGAAAAGAGTATCGAGAATGACCTCAATGAATCCAAAGAGAACTTGGAAAATTCAAAGGAGAAAAAGGCGGGAGAAAAACAGCAATCCGCATCCGATGAAATGAAAAAAATGGCAGAACAGTTGGACCAGATGCAACAGCAGTCAAATCAGCAGCAGCAACAAGAGGACATTAATACGTTACGCAATATACTGGAAAGTTTAATGGCCCTTAGTTTTGATCAGGAGGAGCTCATGATGCGGTTTGCGCGCGTTGGTGATCTTGACCCAGCTTACCGGCGATATGGACGCAAGCAAAGGGCTATTATCGATGATACAAAGATCGTGCGGGACAGCTTATTATCGTTAGCGAAAAGGCAACCTAAGATAGCGGCATTTGTAGATAAGGAATTGAATGCGATTAAGGAGAACCATGCCCTAAGCTTAGAAGACATTGATGAACACCGTAAGCGGGAAATGAATATTCATCAACAGTCGGTTATGACGTCTTACAATAACCTTGCGTTGTTGCTGAATGAAAGTCTGCAGAGTATGCAGCAACAAATGCAGAGCATGATGGAGGGTGGCGGTAGCTGTAATAATCCGGGCGGTAAAGGCAAGCCAAAACCGGGTTCTTCCATGAACCCCGGTGACATGAAGCAAATGTTGAAGAAGCAATTGGAACAAATGCAAAAAGGAATGGGACCGAATCCGAATGGTCAGAACCCAGGTGATAAGCCCGGCCAAAAACCCAATGGGAAGGATGGTATGGGTATGCAGGGATTGGGTAATAAGCAGATTGCAAAAATGGCTGCCGAACAAACGGCTATCAGACAGCGTTTGGAGCAACTCAGAAACGAGCTGAATAAAGAAGGCAAAGGAAAGGGGAATCAATTAAACCCATTGATTAAGGAGCTTGAAGAACAAGAAAAGGAATTGATAAACAAGTCGTTTTCTCCAGAAATGATTAATAGACAAAAAGAGATATTAACGCGTTTATTGGAGTCCGAAAAGGCCTTAATGGAAAGGGGTTTTGAGGAAAAGAGAGAGTCGCAATCCGGAAAAAATGAAAATTATAGTAACAAAATCCGGTTCGATGAGTATAACAGGCAAAAGCTCAGGCAAATTGAACTATTGCGTACAGTTGATCCTGTTTACAGGAAGTATTACAAAGACAAAGCAAACGAATATTTCAATCAGGGCTTATAGTTTACTACGTGATATAAGTTGTGTATGAAAGATGGATTTACAATAATTGACAGTTTGTCAATACCGTCGGATTTTGAAGCGGTAAGCCAGGTAGAGATTTTGGTTGATAATGTCTGTAACAAGCTTGGTGTAAATGAGGATTATTATGGCAATGTGCTGATTGCTGTTACTGAGGCTGTCAATAATGCGATAGACCATGGAAATAAGCGGGATAACTCGTTGGATGTCTTGGTTGCGGTAGGTGATAATCCGAATGAGTTCTGTTTCACCGTGAAGGATCAGGGAAGAGGTTTTGACTATGAAAACCTACCGGACCCAACTGCACCGGAGAATATCCTAAAGGAAAACGGACGAGGTATATTCTTGATGAGGAATTTGGCAGATGTTGTTGAGTTTGAAGATGCTGGACGAAGTGTGAACATCTATTTTAATAAGGAATGATAGAGTTTTCATTCATAAATGTAGAAGTTCCGGGTTTTGACTCGGAACTTTTTGTTTTATGGTTGACCAAAACAGTTCAGAGTGAATCCTTCAAATGTGGAGATATCACGGTGGTATTTTGTGATGATGAATATTTGTTAGCTATAAACAGGTCCTACTTAAATCACGATTATTATACGGACATTATAACTTTCGACTATTGTGAGAATGGGCTGGTGAACGGAGATCTTTTCGTTTCAGTCGATAGGGTAAAAGAAAATGCCGAAAGTTTAGCTTTGGTATTTGAAGAGGAATTGCGCCGCGTATGCGTGCATGGTGTTTTGCATTTGTGTGGATACAAAGACAAGACGGATGATGAAAAGAAGGAGATGACCTTCAAAGAGGATTTCTATTTAGGGCGTTATGTTTCACGTGAAACATAAGCATTGTTTAATTTTGTTTCACGTGAAACATTCGAGATATGTTAAAGGAGTATGATGTGATTGTTGTAGGCGGCGGTCACGCCGGTTGTGAGGCGGCAAATGCGGCAGCGAAAATGGGTAGTAGCGTGCTGTTGGTCACAATGAACATGAATACTATTGCCCAAATGAGTTGTAATCCTGCGATGGGTGGTGTTGCAAAGGGCCAGATTGTTCGTGAAATCGACGCCCTTGGCGGTGGTTCTGGAATTGTCAGTGATAGAAGTGCTATTCAGTTCAGAATGCTGAATCTTTCCAAGGGTCCCGCTATGTGGTCACCAAGAACCCAAAATGACAGAATGCGCTTTGCCGAAGAATGGAGATTGTTGTTGGAGAGAAATGAGAACGTGGATTTTTGGCAAGACATGTGTAACGGGATTATCACGGAGAATGGCATAGCAAAAGGTGTTCGAACAAGTCTTGGTGTGGACATCTATGGTAAATCTATAGTCCTTACGAATGGCACCTTTTTGAATGGGTTGATTCATTTGGGTGAAAAGCAGTTTGGTGGTGGTCGTGTTGGAGAAAAAGCGTCTACGGGAATTACGGAAGATCTAGTGGACTTGGGTTTTGAGGCGGGTAGAATGAAAACAGGAACGCCACCGCGTGTAGATGGAAGGTCATTGGATTATTCAAAAATGGAGGTCCAGGAAGGAGATGAACATCCGTCAAAGTTTAGTTTTTGGGATACGGAAGCATTAAAGTCACAACGGGCTTGTCACATTACGTATACGAATGATATTACTCATGATTTGCTAAGAACTGGTTTTGATCGTTCACCAATGTTTAATGGTGCGATACAGAGTTCCGGACCGCGATATTGCCCGAGCATTGAAGATAAAATCAATCGTTTTGCTGAACGTGATCGGCATCAGATTTTTGTAGAACCGGAGGGTTGGAATACTGTAGAGATTTATGTCAATGGTTTCAGCACTTCTCTGCCAGAAGATGTCCAGTACAAGGCTATGAAAACGATTCCCGGATTTGAAAACGTAAAAATGTTTCGTCCGGGTTATGCGATAGAGTACGACTATTTTCCACCGACACAGTTAAAACACACGTTAGAAACGAAATTGGTTGAGAATTTATATTTTGCTGGTCAGATTAATGGAACCACTGGTTATGAAGAAGCGGCCTGTCAAGGGATGATGGCTGGTATCAATGCGCATCGAAAGGCACATGAACTAACACCGTTTGTTTTAACGCGATCTGATGCGTACATAGGGGTGTTGATAGATGATTTAATCACGAAAGGCACAAAGGAGCCGTATAGAATGTTTACAAGCAGGGCTGAGTATCGGATTCTATTACGGCAGGACAATGCAGATATACGCTTGACGCCGATTGGTCATGAAATTGGTTTGGCATCTGATGAAATGTTGGAAAAGGTGAACACGAAAGTGAATGGAACGGACCGCTTCAAGAAAGAATTGCGCGCTATTGGCGTGTCACCGGGGGTCGCAAATCCGATACTTACCGATAAAGGTAGTGCTGAAATTAATCAACAAGTGAAGTTGAGCACCTTGGTAACGAGGCCCCAAATTTCTATGGAAAATGTACTAGAGATGTCCGTTGATGCAAGAGAAATCGCGGGCGAAATGAATTTACTCCACCCTGATATCGTGTCCCAAGCGGAGATCCAGATGAAATATGAGGGTTATATCGAGCGTGAGGAAGAACAGGTGTTAAAAATGAGACGACTGGAAGATGTAAAAATACCCGATGCTCTTGATTATAGAGAATTGAAAAGCTTGAGTTCAGAGGCGAAGGAAAAATTAGCGACTATACGTCCTGATACTATTGGTCAGGCCTCTAGGGTTAGTGGTGTTTCTCCAAGTGATATAACCGTATTGTTGATTCATTTGGGGCGATAGTTTCACGTGGAACAATGTTAAAAATAAAAGGTCCGAATATTAATTTCGGACCTTTTTTGTTGGTTCTTTTTTAATCCTTGGGCTCTACCCAATCCCCATAATCTTTGATCAGCCCAATCAGCTCATGTACTGCTTCGGTCTCTGGAACATTTTTCTTAATGACTGTTTTCTCCTTGTATAAATTGATTTTACCGGGTCCTGTTCCGACGTATCCATAGTCTGCGTCTGCCATCTCTCCCGGACCATTAACAATGCAACCCATGATTCCGATCTTGATCCCTTTTAGATGAGAGGTTTCTTTTCTGATCTTAGCAGTTGTTTCTTGTAAATCAAATAATGTTCTGCCGCAAGAAGGACAGGAAATGTATTCTGTTTTGGATATTCTTGTTCTGGTTGCCTGGAGAATGCCAAAGGCTGTGGAGTTCACCAAGGTTTGAGGCTGGTCAGCTTTAATCCAGATTCCATCACCAAAACCATCAACCAGAAGTGCACCGGCTTCGCTGGACACATTTAATTGAAATGTTTCACTGTCAGCTTCAGTTGATTTAAAAGATAGAATGACGGGATTGTGTATGTTGTATTTCGCAAAAATAAAATAAATATAGCGGAATATATGCACGCGGTTATCAAAGGCAGTATGCAGAACGATGGTGGCATTGGGATATTCTTTGAGAATCTCAGGATTGAATTCTTGGGTTGGGTCTATCAGGACAAAAGCCCGTTGATTGTTTTTGATAGATTCGATTTTGTCCAGTTCCAGTAGCGGAAAATACCCCTTTTTAGTTTCATAGTGCTTCAACCAGATGGAGAGGTCTGTGATCACACCCAAGGTCCCGGGAACCTCAAAATCGAGTTCATTACTTCCAACATACACATAATCGGCCGCAAGGTCTTGAAGATTCCACTTGTCCAGCTGCAAGGAATAATTATAGCCAAAACTGTAAAAATTAGCAGGCTTTATATCCTTTTTCGCAGACAGATCTGCAACAACGATTGGCGCATGTTTACCACCGATGTTGTGAATCTCGGTTGTGAGTCTTCTGCTGTAATGAAAGGGAGAGTATGGAATTTCCGCGGCAAGCTCCGGAACTGTAAAGTTGTGTAGTTTCCGGGAGAATTTTTCGGCCAGTTTTCGCGCAACAGGGATTTCAAATTCAGGTTCTTCGGTTAATGAAACGCGAATCGTATCGCCAAGACCGTCTTCAAGCAAAGCGCCGATCCCGACAGCTGATTTGATGCGGCCATCTTCACCATCCCCTGCCTCTGTGACACCCAGGTGAAGCGGGTAACACCGTCCATTCTGTAGCATTGTTGCTGCAAGAAGGCGATATGCCTGAACCATTACAAGTGTATTACTGGCCTTCATCGAAACAAGAATGTTGTAAAAGTCATTCTTCTCGCAGATTCGGATAAATTCCATGGCCGACTCTACCATTCCCTCTGGAGTGTCTCCATATCGGCTGAGGATCCTGTCAGACAGGGATCCGTGATTTGTTCCGATACGCATCGCAGTATTGTTTTCCTTGCATATTCGGATCAACGGAGTAAATTTTTCTTCGATACGGTTCAACTCGGCTTGGTAACTCTCATTGGTGTATTCGATCTCTTCGAATTTCTTCTTATCGGCATAGTTTCCCGGATTAACACGTACCTTTTCAACGATCCGTGCTGCAATTTCTGCCGCATTAGGAGTAAAATGAATGTCCGCTACCAACGGCGTATTATAACCCCTCAAGCGCAAAGATGATTTGATTTTTGCGAGATTTTCAGCTTCATTCTTGCTGGGCGCAGTTAAGCGCACAAGCTCACAGCCTGCATTGATCATGCGAACAGACTGTTCAACGGAACCGGCCGTATCCATGGTGTCTGTAGTCGTCATTGATTGCAGACGAATAGGATTTTCTCCCCCGAATGCAAGTTCTCCAATAGTAACCGCAATGGTCTCAAATCGTTTTCGTGTGAAAAGATCTGAACAATAAGGCAAGTGTTTGTTGGCTTCGATCATGGTTGTTTACTGTGAAAGAGTCATTTTGTTTGAAACAAATTTAGATATTATATGTTCGGTATAGTATGATTAGCGACTGAGAATCATCGAATACTGACAGAATTAGCACGTCATGTCAGTATTGATGCAGAAATAAGGCTATCTTTGTAGTATATATATATTTAAGATGAATATCCCGACGATAAAATTTGCCAAGAATCACAATGAAGAATTCTACAAAGTGTTGAGGCAGCGCGTGAGCGAATATTTCAAATCCAATAACATCTCGAGGCATGCGAATGCCAACATGGTGGTCAAAACGATCTTCATGCTGGCCCTGTACTTTGTGCCCTTGACGTTGGTGCTTACTTACGCTGAAAACTGGCTGTTTATTGCATTTTTGTGGTTGCTCATGGGCTTCGGGATGGCTGGAATCGGTCTTTCGGTGATGCACGATGCGAATCATGGAGCATATTCAAAGAACGAAACCATCAATAAAATCGTGGGTAATGTGATGCTGTTTCTGGGAGGAAGCGATGTGAACTGGCGCATCCAGCACAATGTGTTGCACCATACCTATACGAACATCACTGGAGTGGATGAGGACATCAATCCAGGCATTGTCATGCGTTTCTCACCACACGAGAAAAGGAGATTCATGCACCGTTTTCAGCATATTTATGCATGGTTCTTTTACGGATTAATGACGATGATGTGGTTTGTAAGCAAGGATTACAAACAGGCAGCTCGTTACAAGAAATTGGGGTTATTGAGTACGCAAAAAATAACATATGGCAGATACCTGACAAGCTTGATCATATCAAAGGTGTTTTATGGGACGGTGACAATAGGCCTTCCATTATTGCTGTCACCTGCGCCTTGGTGGTTTACATTGATCGGATTCATTTTGATGCAATTTGTGGCGGGACTTACGCTTGCTATGATTTTTCAGCCTGCACACGTCGTTCCCACATCTGATTTTCCACTTCCTGATGAATCTGGAAACATTGACGCAGACTGGGCTGTGAATCAGTTGTACAACACAGCCAACTTCGCACCGGGAGCGCGACTGTTCTCATGGTATGTGGGCGGTTTGAATTACCAGGTTGAACACCACTTGTTCCCGAATATTTGCCATATTCATTACCGGAAGATCTCAAAGATCGTGAAGGACACGGCGACAGAGTATAATTTGCCGTATCATTCGTATAAAACCTTCTACAGAGCATTGGCTGAACATACAAAATTGCTCAAGCGATTGGGTAGGTATGATGATGCCCCGGCTCTTCATGGATAAGAATGAACATTGAAAACCTCAGAGAATATTGTTTGAAGAAACCATTCGTTACTGAGAGTTTCCCTTTTGATTCTTCAACATTGGTTTTTAAAGTTGGTGGAAAAATGTTTGCGCTCGCTGATGTGGATCGTTTCTCAGGCATAAACCTGAAAGCAGAACCGGATTATTCGACAGATCTACGGGAGAGGTATGCGGCAATCAACCCAGGTTTTCACATGAATAAGACGCATTGGAACACCGTTGACGTTAATTCAGATGTTCCCCATGAGCTCCTATACCGTCTGATCGACCATTCTTACAACCTTGTATACGCTTCGTTGTCACGAAAATTGCGAAATGAGCTTGAGGTGGGATAAATATATCTGGTCTGTCCGACTGGCAAAAACACGGTCACAAGCAACCGAGGAGCTTTCAAAAGGAAGGATCCGTGTAAATAATGCGGTTATTAAACCGTCAAGAGAGCCCAAGGTTGGTGATGAAATACAAGTGACCAAGAACACGGCTGTTTTTAGTTACAAAGTGATCCGGCTGCTTGATAAAAGAGTTGGAGCAAAGCTCGTAATCGATTACCTTATCGACACCACATCACCGGAAGAAATCGAAAAATACCGCGCCTATCAACTGGCCCAACAAGCGTACCGTGTTCATGGAACCGGAAAGCCTTCCAAGAAAGATCGCCGCGAGTTGGATGATTTTCTTTCTGATTGGGAATAACATCAATTTATTTTTTTCGATTTGCTGTAACTTTTTTTATTCTGATGGGTCTAACCAAAAGAAATGAATTAAAAACGCGTAAAACAGCTTAAAATCGAAAATATGAACAAGTTATTCTACTCAGCAATCCTCTTTGTTACAGCAACTGCAACAGCGCAAGAAGAACCGACACCGGATACCACAAGGATGAACATGGGAAAAGTCGAGATCATTGTCGTGGACCACTCAAAAGGCGATTTCGAAGACATGGAAAACGACACGATCGACGCGGCTCCGGAAGAAGAAGAAAAGAAGGTTTTTAAAGGCCATTGGTCCGGAATCGACGTGGGCCTCAATATGCTGATGACCCAAGATTTCCAAAGCGACTTCGAAGATTACCCCTACTGGGAAACGGATATCGCAAAATCATCGGTTTGGAATTTCAATCTATTAGAGCATAAGTTCAAAATATATCAAAATTACATAGGGATAACAACGGGATTTGGCTTTAATTTAAACGCATATCATTTTTCCAACAACTATGTCATTAACAGCAATGCGGATACAACATTCGCGGTATTGGATTCAGTGTACAAGTATTCTAAAAACAAACTACAGGCCAACTATTTTACCATTCCCCTACTCTTAGAATTCTGCACGAGCAACGACGATGAAAGTACTTTTTATCTTGCTGCAGGCGCTGTTGGAGGTGTTCGGATTTCTTCACGATCAGTGATGGTCAATCAGGTAGATGGGAAAAAAGAACGTGTTGTGAGAAAAGATGATTTTGGAATTAATCCATTCAAATTGGATGCCGCCTTGAGAATGGGATATGGTACCTGGGGCGTTTTTGCAAATTACAGTTTGATTCCCTTGTTTGAGAAGGATAAGACGCTGGAACTATATCCTTTCACGTTTGGAGTGACGTGTAATTTTTAAGGAAGGAAGGGAAGCGATAAATAGGGGCGTGCAGGATAATGAGCGCTCCTTTCTTATATAATAAAAAAGGGGGCCGAAGCCCCCTTCAAGTATCAATCAGAAAATTATTTCTTAATAACGTTGAACTGAGAAGTTCTTCCGTCTTCCATGATCACGTTGAACACGTATACTCCTGTCTCAAGACCGGAGATATTAACCTGTGCTTTACCGTTAACCAATGTAACAGCAGCGTTCATAGCAACTTTACCGGATACGTCAGTAACCTTCAATGTTGCATTGCCTTCTGTGTTTAAAGATACAGTTACAAGATCGTTAGCAGGGTTAGGGTAAGCAGCTCCTTCGATCACACCTGTTTCAGTTAGACCAATGCTGCTTGCATCTACCATCCCCACACCAAGTGCTGTAGGCAGATCTGATCCGAAACCAACCGCATACCATGTTCCATCACTCTCGTTAGGGAACATTGGCTGAAGTGTATAATCAGTGTTGTAGGTGTAATCAGTGCTACCGTAACTCAAGTAAAGTTCAAGATTCACAGTTTGAACGCAGGCAAGGTAACGCTGATTGTCCTGAAGAACTACTGGTGCAGAAAGCGCTCCAAACACTTGCTCGCCCTGAAGGTCAGACAAGTATACATACGATCCGAATCCTACTTCCGTCAACGACCATGGTGACGCTGGGAAGTTAGGGTCATTAAGGTCGGTGAACACGTCATCCCACTGGAACAAGGACAATAACATTTCTTCTCCGTCAAGTGTTACGCCGGATGCAGCAGAAGTTGTAGACGAGAAGTAAACACCCGTAACAGCCGCACGGCTTGCATTAGGATCACTGATCACAGTACAAATAGAGAACGTGTTGCTGTTTGTTCCCGGACGGTAGTAATTAGCAGCATCCAGCCCGCCGGTTGTTTGATCAACGGCAGTGTAGCTGAATACAGTATCCTGGATAGAGAATGTATACGTCAGCGTATTGTCAGCAGCGTAGTCATCTGTAAGCCCCCCATCAAGAATTGCTGTGTACGTCATTGTGTATGTTCCTAAAGGATAGGTAGCCATTGAGAAGTCAGGAAGCACGGTTCCTGGAACAACTTCAACACTGTCGAATGGGTTGTTTGTGAAGTTTAGACCTGTCGCAGTTTCATTATACACAACGTTACCTGCCGGATCAAGGATCGTGGCATTCAAAGAAACGTTCGATTGCTGGTCAGTTCCTGGATTGAAAACTTTCGCACCAACTGAAAAGTTGAATTCGCTGCCGTTCTGGGCCAAAGCGGAGTGAACCATAGCTGCTTTAGGAGCCATAGTTGCTCTTTTCAATAAAGAAATATCGTTCGGGAAAAGACCTGTTTTGTTACCCATCAGCATAACAACCGGGCCGTTCTGCATTTCAGAAACAAGTGTTGTACCATCTGTTATGTCAAGCATAACAACAGGAATGGTGACATTTGCTCCGTCAACACCGGCACCCATAGAGATCCATTCATTAGGGTTTCGGTTAATAACGATTACGCCGACAGCACCTGCGTCCTGACAGTTCTTTGCTTTCAATCCGAATTCACACCCCCCGATTGCAGGCGTTGCGCCATCACCTCTGAAAACAACTGCGATTTTGCCGGCAAGACTTCCCGCAGGCAATAGGTTACATCCGGTTGCTGAAGCTGGGTTTCCCTGGGCATTAACTCCCGGTGTACCATCATCTGCTAGTTCAAGTGTGTCTTCAACGAAGACTCCCGGTAGCGTGAAGTCAGGACAACCCCATCCACTTGCAGGATCAGCCCAGGAATTATTGTAGTTTCCTACAATGTTTTGTGGTGAAACTCCCGCCACAATAATTTGAGCGTGAGCCATCATGACAGAACCAATAACGGTAACTGTAAGTAATAATTTTTTCATAAGCCTATAGTTTTTGATTGCACTAAAATAAAACAAAATTTACACAAAGTTAAATCAGCAACGATTTTCGACGAAAAATGGTTGGTGGAAACAAAAAAGCCGTTCCTTCGGAAACGGCTTCTATAAGAGGAATGGCGGTTTATTTTTCTGACGTCAGGGCCGCTTTCAGGAATTCACGGTTCATGCGGGCAATGTTCTCCAAAGAGATCCCTTTCGGACACTCTACCTCACATGCACCGGTGTTTGTACAGTTACCAAACCCTTCTTCGTCCATTTGACGAACCATGTTTAAAACACGTTCTTTAGCTTCAACCTTTCCTTGTGGTAACAAAGCATATTGCGAAACTTTTGCCCCAACGAACAACATGGCAGAACTGTTCTTACAGGTTGCAACACAAGCGCCACATCCAATGCATGCAGCAGCCTCGAAAGCCTTGTCAGCATCTGCTTTTGGAATAGGGATGGCATTTGCATCCATTGTGCGCCCGGACGTGTTCACGGACACAAATCCACCCGCTTGTTGAATACGGTCAAACGCACTGCGATCCACCACAAGGTCCTTGATAACCGGGAACGCTTTTGCTCTCCATGGTTCTACATAGATCGTTTCTCCGTCCTTGAAGGTCCGCATGTGCAACTGACACGTGGTAATACCTGTGTCGGGCCCATGAGCGCGTCCGTTGATATACATAGAGCAACTTCCGCAGATGCCTTCGCGACAATCATGGTCGAATGCAACCGGTTCTTTGCGCTCGTTGATCAACTGTTCGTTCAACTGATCCATCATTTCGAGGAAGGAACTGTCCGTGGATACGTGATCCAGTTTATACGTTTCGATCGCTCCTTTGGAATTAGCGTTTTTCTGACGCCATACTTTCAGGTTGATGTTTATGAATTTTGATGCCATTTTTTTAATTTTTAGTTTTAAGGTATCCGACAATAGTTTAAACTATCAGCCAATAACCTATTACACCGTTAGATCTTTTTTTTCTAATTTCTTTATAAAGGCAGTTAGCATTTTGCTTTCTTCCTGGATTTGAGTGTTAATTTTAATTAGTAATTCTTCAGCACATAAATAGCCCAATCACCGTCATGCTAGAGCATAATTACTTGTAGTTTCTCGCAGCAATTTTAATGAACTCATAGTTCAAATCTTCCTTGTGAAGGTTTTCTTTACTGATATCATCTCCCTGATATTCCCAAGCGCCTACAAATTTGAAGTTCGCATCGTCGCGAAGCGTTTCTCCTTCGGCGTCTTGATACTCTTCACGGAAATGTCCACCGCATGATTCGTTTCGTTGCAAGGCATCCATCGCCATCAGCTGGCCCAGCTCAATAAGATCGGCCACGCGAAGTGCTTTTTCCAATTCCGGATTTAACTCGTCGGCGGAACCGGGAACGTAAACATCTCTGTGAAACTCTTCCTTGAGAGCTGCAATCTCAGCAATCGCCTCTTTTAAACCCTTTTCGCTTCGACCCATTCCAACCTTGTTCCACATGATCAATCCCAATCGTTTGTGGAAATGGTCCACGGATTTCGTGCCGTTACTGTTGAGTAACTTGCCGATCGTTTCCCTCACGCTGTTTTCAGCCTCATCAAATTCAGGAGTGTTTGTCGCGATCTTACCTGTTCGGATCTCATCAGCGAGGTAATCAGAAACAGTGTATGGGAGCACGAAATACCCATCAGCTAAGCCTTGCATCAGAGCGGAAGCCCCAAGACGATTCGCTCCGTGATCAGAGAAGTTCGCTTCACCAGCCACGAAACATCCGGGAATGGTTGATTGAAGGTTGTAATCTACCCAAACACCACCCATGGTATAGTGAACCGCTGGATAGATCTTCATCGGTGTTTCATAGGGGTTCTCATCGGTGATCTTTTCGTACATCTGGAAAAGGTTTCCGTATTTCTCTTCGACCCATTTCTTTCCGAGTTCCAGGATCTTTTCTTCTGATGGGTGTTGGTCACCTTGTGCAAAAGCAGCCTGTTTACCTTTAGAATGGATCTCCGAAGAGAAGTCAAGGTAAACACCTTCATTTGTGTCATTTGCCTCGATTCCGAAACCGGCATCACATCGTTCTTTCGCTGCTCTGGATGCTACGTCACGTGGAACAAGGTTACCAAATGCAGGGTATCTTCTTTCCAGGAAGTAATCACGGTCATCTTCGGCGATCTGTGTTGGTTTTAAACGTCCTTCGCGGATCGCTTCCGCATCTTCTTTTTTCTTTGGAACCCATATTCTACCTGAGTTACGAAGTGATTCTGACATCAAGGTCAGTTTCGATTGATTCGTTCCATGAACAGGAATACACGTCGGGTGGATCTGCACGAAACAAGGGTTTGCAAACAATGCTCCCCGCTTGTGGATCTTCCATGCAGCAGATACATTACTTCCCATAGCATTTGTTGAAAGGAAATACACGTTACCATAACCACCTGAAGCGATGATCACTGCGTGAGCAGAATGTCTTTCCAATTCACCCGTTACCAGGTTCCTTGCAATAATACCTCGTGCTTTTCCGTCTACTTTCACAATGTCAAGCATTTCATGACGGTTGTACATTTGTACGCGACCTAATCCGACTTGACGGGATAGAGCAGAATAAGCACCAAGCAACAACTGTTGTCCTGTTTGACCGGCTGCATAGAATGTTCGCTGAACCTGAGTTCCACCGAAAGAACGGTTATCAAGTAAACCTCCGTATTCGCGAGCGAAAGGAACGCCTTGTGCTACACACTGGTCGATAATATTCCCGGAAACTTCTGCCAAACGGTGAACGTTTGCCTCACGCGCTCGGTAGTCACCTCCTTTGATCGTGTCATAGAATAAGCGGTAGATGGAATCACCGTCGTTCTGGTAGTTTTTTGCAGCATTGATACCACCTTGAGCCGCAATTGAGTGCGCACGACGTGGAGAATCCTGAAAACAGAATGCTTTCACATTATATCCCATCTCGCCGAGTGATGCCGCGGCAGATGCTCCGGCAAGCCCCGTGCCCACAACGATAACATCAATTTTCGGGCGGTTGTTTGGTGCGACGAGCTTCAGATGGTTTTTATAATCAGTCCATTTCTGTGAAATGTGACCTTCAGGTATTTTAGAATCTAACTTTGACATGTTCAAGAAGTTTAATGCTATTTATTCAGGAAAATGATAATTGGAATGAGCGCAAATGCCAATGGAACAAGGACCGCAAATAACTTTCCGAATAACGTGATGCCAGGCATGTATCGCTTGTGATTGAGACCCAACGATTGAAAAGCGGACGAGAAGCCATGCATCAGGTGAAAGGACAGGACAGCCATCGCTAAGACGTAAAGGATCACTGCAAAAAGCGCCTTGTCATTTGCTTTAAAGATTGGTGAATACTCAGATTTGTCCTGGCCGAAGAATGCAACCGTCAAAGAATGAAGGTCTTTGTAGCCCTCACCCATCTTCACCTTAACTTGTTTGTTGTGGAATTCTGTTCCGTTCTTGATCTCCATTTGAGCTTCTCCCATTGGGGTGTTTTCAAAAGCACTTGTTGGAAGGAAGTTGTCTGTCTGGGTAACATACAACCCTTGTTCTTGACCCGACTGAGGGTCCTTCACCATCACTTTGTGCAGTGGCATAGGATCTGAAGAATACTTCATCTTCCACCAGAAGTTGGACATGTGAATCACGATGAAGATCAAGATAGCACTTCCTAAAACCGCCATCTGACGGGCAAAAGTCGAAGAATTTGCACCCGGATTGTTGTAAGCATACGATACCGGACGAGCTTTCTTGTTCTGTATCGCTAAAAGGATCCCGTCAATGGCATGAAATAAAATAGACAAATAGGTGAGGTATGACATAACCTTGATCAATGGATTGTGTGTCATGAAATAGGCATATTCATTAAATGCTCTTCTGCCCTCTTCTCCTGTTTTCAGGATCAACTGGAGGTTGCCCAGCAAGTGCCCGACAAGGAAAAGGCACAGGAAAAGTCCTGTCAATGCCATCCAATATTTTTTGGCGATTGACGATGATAAAATAGCTGACTTACTCATACTTTAATCGTTCTGTTAGAAATATATCCGCAAATTTAATAGATAGAACAACCCGAAAAGAAATAGGTTCTTATTTAGATTCATTATACATAAACGATGAAATGCGAGCCCAGCGGAAGCTGTAACCAATTTAAAAAATGTGGTTTTAGTGTAAATTATCGGATCATGAAGGCAGGGTTGTGGATGGTGCTATTCGTTGCGGGGAATGCAATTGCACAAGAGGAAAATCATTTAAAAGGTGTTACACAGGAAGAAGAGTCTGCTAATGTGATACAGGAGCTTTCTCAGAAGGTAGCGTCTTTGGAACTGGAAGTAAAGGTATACCCCAACCCAAGTCAGGGACAGGTAAGCGTGGAGGGAGAAGAGGGCGCGACAGTTACTGTGTACAGCAGTGAAGGCACCTATGTGGGTACATGGCTGATCGGCTACTCCGGTCGTACCGAAATTTCGGATCTGCCGATCGGAACTTTTGTGTGCACTGTGAGCAAGGGCGAGTACCGAACAATGAAGCGGATCGTTGTTTTATAAGGGCCTGTTATAGAGTGATTTAATTAACAATGAAAGACCCGACCACCCGAACATGTAACAGGAATGAACGGAAGAACCCGGCTAGATTCGGCGTTCATTCAACTGTTGATCAGCAATAACTTAGCACTGTTTGTTGCGCACTTACTTCCAGCGTGCATCGATCTCCCAGGATCAGCGCCCTGTTGTCCGCAATGTGTCCTGCCGGAAACCCAAATGCAATTGGTATAGACCGGTAACGGAAATGCCCCAGGATGATCTCCTCGACGGATTTTCCGAATGGGATATCCGTATCTTCAAGATCGGTCATCCCACCAACGATCAGCCCGTTGATCTTATCCAGCACGCCTGATTTGTCCAACGCATAGAACATACGGTCTATGTGATAGAGGTGCTCTGCCAGATCTTCAACGAACAGTATTGAATCTGTGAAATCGATCTGATCATCGGTACCCAAAAGACTGTACAGAATACTCAGATTACCACCCACAAGTTTACCTGAAACCAAGCCGTGCTTGTTGAATATTTGCGGCGCACATTGAATATCCGTATTTTCTCCTCGAATAGCAGAGATCATGGTATTTATCGCTTCTGATGAGTTGGTTGCATAGTTCAGGACCATCGTCCCGTGGATACTTGATATTCCAAAACGTTGCAGGCGCTGGTGAAAAACGGTTACATCACTGAAGCCGATGATCCATTTTGGTTCGCGTAACATTCCTGCCCATTGCACACGATCGAGAATGCGTACACATCCGTATCCGCCGCGCGCGCACACGATGGCTTTTACATCCGGATGATCGATAGCGAACTGAAGATCTGCCTGACGCTCGTCATCTGTTCCTGAAAAGTAATGGTGACGCCCGAGACAGTATTGTCCGATCATTACCCGAAAGCCCGCATCTTCGAACAATTCTTTTGCAAACAGCACATGTTCTTCTTCTATTGCCTTTGCCGGAGCTGTTATGTAGATTAGATCACCGGCGCGAAGAACCGACGGACGTTTTTCTGACATGCTTTCCAATTTTCAGATCAAATGTAAACAAAGTTTTGAAGGCAGGCAGTATGATCGGTAAACAAGAAAAGTGTATTTTGGCTGTGTAATAAGTCCATAGAATGATCTCTCCCTACAACGATGAATATTTCATGAAACAGGCCCTGCAGGAGGCCTATAAAGCGTTCGAAAAGGATGAGGTTCCGGTTGGAGCGGTCGTTGTTGCGAACAATCAGATCATTGCACGGGCACACAACTTCACGGAACACCTGCACGACGTAACGGCTCATGCGGAAATGCAGGCAATTACTGCCGCATCTGAATTTTTGGGTGGTAAATACCTGACTGGTTGCACCTTATATGTGACGGTTGAACCTTGCGTGATGTGCGCGGGGGCGCTTTATTGGTCTCAGATCGATAAGATCGTATTTGGATCCCGCGACGAAAAACGGGGAGCAGGGCGTTTTCAAAATCAGTTGTACCATCCAAAGACCCTGGTCATCAACGGAGTGCTTGAGAAAGAATGCTCTGACATCATGATCGAATTCTTTCAGTCAAAAAGGAAGTGATTGAACGATTCCCCCTTTGGAGAGGGGCAAGGGGGAGGAATTTTCTAAAAAGAGCTCTCCTTATTCAAGGACGCACCACGCACCAATCACTCTGCACTCTTTATCACGCACTCTTGATCTCCTCCCGCCCATCAGAATGCCGCGCAAATCGGCCCCTGCTTCGATCATGCACCTGATCGTTCTTTGGCCACGGCCATCCACCGAAAAGCGTTTGCTGATAATCGACGAATGCCTGTTGGATTTCTTGTCTGGTATTCATAACAAAAGGACCATGCTGCACAACCGGTTCGTTGATTGGTCTGCCCTGAAGCAATAAAACTTTCGAATACCGTGGTCCGTTCTTGAGAATAACAGCTTGTGTCGGATCGATTTCTGCCGCGTGGTAGTTCGGAATAGCTGTGCCTTCCGCATTTAGAGAATCACCCTCGTAATAATAAATCGTTCTGTTGATGCCTGCTGCTCCCGCAGGAATTGTCCACTCAGCATTCGGTTCGAGATGCAGGTTCCAGATGGCAACATGATTAGCGGGGTCTGCAGCCCAGGAATTAGGTGGGGCTGAAACAGCCTTGTGGTTCCCCAGTTGGCCAATAAGCACTTCTATATTCGTCTTATACCCGGCCCCGTCTGTATCCGTAAAGCGCGGAACTTCTTCATTCCAAAGCATTTTGAAATGGGGTTCGACCATTTTGTTTTTCTGGGGTAAGTTCAACCAGATCTGAAACAATTCAAGCGGATTCTCCTTCTCCTTGTTCAATAAGGGGAACATTTCAGAATGCTGAACGCCCTTTCCCGCAGTCATCCATTGAACATCACCGTTACCATAACGTCCCGCGGCACCTGTTGAGTCGGCATGATCCACTAAACCTGTTCGTACGACGGTGATCGTTTCGAATCCCCTGTGAGGGTGACCCGGAAAACCCGGAACTTCACGGCCATGATACATTCGGAATCCATCCTTGATGATAAAATCTTGTCCGAGATAACGGCCTTGCAGGTATGCAGGCGCCGGGCCCATACTCTCATTACCTGCCGGGAACTGATCTTCATGGTGAACACAGAACAAAAATGGATCGGCTGTTTCCCATTGGAATCCCAGCGGTTTGATGCGCAGTATCTTCTCTTTTGACATGGTTTCTTCGTTTTCGTTCTTCGACATTCCGAGGATTGGAAGCGCTACAACAGACGATAATCCCAATCCCAGCTTACCTAAAAAATCACGACGCTGATATCCTTTTTTCATACTGTGAAGTTTTATGTAAAGGTATAACAGATGAGATGGATTTTGGTTGATGCGGGCTCAGATTTATCAAATAAAAAACCCGGTCACTGATGGAAATCGAAGTGCCGGGTTTTTTATAAAGTATGGTTGTTCCTAGTTAAACAAAAGGATCGTCCAGTAGATGATGGCCGCTAAAAGACCGCTAACCGGAATGGTAAGGATCCACGCCCATAGTAAGTTGATGGTGACTCCCCATCTTACAGCACTCAATCGCTTGGTAGCTCCAACACCAATGATCGAACCGGTGATGGTGTGTGTTGTAGAAACCGGAATACCCATTTGAGAAACCGTGAACAAGGTCAATGCACCTGCCGTTTCAGCACAGACTCCTTCCAACGGAGTTACTTTGGTGATCTTCGTGCCCATGGTTTTCACGATCTTCCATCCCCCCATAAGTGTCCCTAAACCAATCATCAGATAGCACCCAAATGAGATCCAGAATGGCATCGTGTCGTTGTGAACCTTTGCTTTGATCTTGTGTCCTTTCAGCAATTCGCCATCCTCACCAACAAAGTCACTGAAGATCGCAGCATGCTTGTATTGAGCATTGAGTTTCTTGTCATCAAAGATCAATTCCTGTAACTTCTGATCGAAGATCTTATCGCCTTTGGTATAGACCAGCATTTTCTCACCGTCTTCGTATTCCGGTTTGAACTTTTCCTTGTGTCCTGCAGCGTCCTTGTATTCGATCTGGATCAATTCAGTAACCTGCAAATCTTTGTGAACGGTGATCTTCTCATCGCGGGCATAATTTCCGTAAACCATCAATGCAGCACAGATGATGCCCATTACTTTCTGAGAATCGGCACCACCATGTCCAAGAGAGAAGGCAGCAGAAGATAACAACTGCAAACGCTTGTGCATGTTCGATTCTTTCATGGCGGAAGGTTTCTTACCGTAAGCCAGTTCGAACCAGATGTAAACAAGAATGAATACCGATATCATTCCGATCGTAATGTACATCATGATCGGTTTCATATCCATGAATTCGATCATGTAGCTCATCGCGTAAATGGTAATAGCAGACAGAATTGCGATCACAGTCATCTTTTTAATAAAGGAACGACTGATCGTAACAAGTGCGATTATAAATGCAATGAAACCACCGATCAACGGAGCGAAGAAAATGAACAAGACAACCTTCAGGATCTCACCTGTTTCAATGACGCTAAAACCGGCGTGTGCAACGGCTGCACCTGCAAAACCACCGATCAGTGTGTGCGAAGATGAGGAAGGTATTCCCAACCACCAGGTTAATAAGTTCCAGAAGGTTGCTGCCAGTAATCCTGCAAGGATTACCCATAGATCGATCGCGTTGCTGTCGACAGTCTTGGCAACGGTATTCCCAACACTCATGTCAAACACCCAGAATGCCAATACGTTGAAGGCAGCTGCCCATACAACGGCTTGGAACGGGGTAAGTACCTTTGTCGAAACGACTGTTGCGATCGAGTTCGCTGCATCGTGAAAACCGTTAACAAGGTCAAACAGCAATGCAATAACGACGACGACAATTAATAAAGTCAACATATGCTATGTATATGATTCGTTCTTACTTATGCGTACTTAACAACGATCGACTCGATCACGTTTCCGGCATCTTCACACTTGTCAGTTACCGTTTCAAGGATCTGATAAAGTTCACGCTTCTTGATCAGTTCTTTCGCGTCCACGTCAGAATCGAACAGTTTTTCGATGCTAAGGTCAAACAGGTCATCTGCACTGTTCTCTGCACTGTTGATCTTAATGACACATTCAACGATCTTCTGTGTGTTCTTAAGGTTTCTCAATTCCACCACCGCGTCGTTAACAGCCAAAACAGCCTGCTGGATAGCATCCGCTGATTTCTGAATACCTGAGTCAGTTGTCGGTTCGATCTTGTAGAAGTTGATCTTTTTCCCGGCAGCATAGATGTAATCAGCGATATCATCAAGTGCAGTTGCAAGGGAGTGTATGTCTTCACGGTCAAACGGTGTGATGAAGTTACGCCCCAACTCAAGGAAGATATTGTGCGTAAGCATATCATTCTGATGCTCAAGATCTTCCATTTCTTTGATCAAGACCGCACGTTTGTTGAAATCAGCCTCGTTCACCAGCGTTACTAATTTCTTGGATAATGTTTCAAGATTCGCACTTGCATTCTCGAATAGTGTGTAAAACACTTTGTCTTTCGGTAAGAAGAACTTCAATAGACCACCTGCCATAATTCAAATTTTTAGTTAGACAAATGTATTGGATAAATCATATTCGATCAGGTGTGTCGCCCCATTGTTAACGTAAACATAATGTTACTTCTTGCCGCTAAAGGAGATAAAACCCTAAGTGGCTGTAAATCAATAACATAAAACAAAGCTTTGTGTTTAATGTTATGGCAGTGTTAACATTAATTTATGATGACAACAAACAAAAGCGAAATTAAAAAACTGATATACAGATAAATAATAGTTTAAATAGTTTAAATAGACATGTTACGTAAATGTTATGAAAATTATTAAAACCTTAAATCAATATAAACACAGAATTAACCCAATGTTAATGAGCATACCTTTGGCACCAGAAAAACAAAACAGGCATTATCATGAAAAAACAGATTCTCCTTTTTATAGTGGTGGCTTATGTGGGTGTTGCCCTTGGCCAAAAAGATACAACATCACCAACCGGAAGCTCTCAAACAACGAAAGCCAAGGAGTGGTTTGAGAACATTCAGATTAGAGGTTATTTGCAAGTGAGATACAATAGATTGCTGGAAACAAATCCTGATCTGAAATGTGAGCAATGTGATAAAAGTTGGGGAGAAGACGGCGGCTTCTTTATCCGTCGAATGCGAATAATTTTCTCCGGCCAAATTTCTAAAAGGGTCTATTTCTATATTCAACCGGACTTTGCATCCTCTGCCGGAACAACAGGCCATGTTGCTCAATTAAGAGACGCTTATTTTGATTTAGGATTGGATAAAGACAATCAGTTTAGAATTCGCCTCGGACAAAGTAAAGTTCCTTATGGTTTTGAAAATATGCAATCAAGTCAGAATAGACTTCCGCTGGATCGAAACGACGCGCTGAATAGTGCGGTTTCTAATGAGCGGGATCTTGGAGCATTTTTCTATTGGGCGCCCAAAGCAACCCGGACCCTCTATTCGTCACTAGTGAAGGAAGGTCTTAAGGGTTCTGGAGATTACGGTGTCTTTGCATTTGGTGCATATAATGGTCAAACAGCAAATCAAACCGAAAGGAATGACAACCTGCATGTTGTTACACGGTTGAGTTATCCATTCAAGATTAAGAATCAGATCATTGAGCCGGGAATCCAGGCCTATACAGGTCAGTACACCTTACTTAGCACCTCTTCCGGTGTGAAGAAGAATGAAGAAGGTGAATATTTAGATCAAAGAGCGGCCGCATCCCTTATCCTTTATCCAAAACCATTTGGTATTCAGGCTGAATATAACATTGGTAAAGGACCGGAATACAACAAGTATACAGACTCAATAGAGGTTCAGGATTTGAAGGGGGGGTATATAACGATGTGTTACATGTTGAAGCTTGGAAATCAGACGCTTATTCCTTTTGTAAGAGGCCAGTATTACGAAGGGGGCAAAAAACATGAGCTCGATGCGAGAAGTTACAAGGTAAACGAATACGAGATAGGTTTTGAATGGCAGCCGCACAAGACGTTTGAGCTGGTTGCAATGTATACGATTTCTAATCGTCGCTTTGAGGACCATGCAAAACAGGATAATTTTCAACAGGGCCGATTGCTTCGATTGCAGGCTCAGATAAATTTCTAAAAAGCAGCGCTTTTTAGTAACCTAGGCGGCCCATTTTGGGTCGCCTCTTTTTGTTAAAGTTCTTTGTAGTGTTCGATATCGATCTCAACCTCTATTTCGTAATCCGGATGCTGCTGATGAAGGAAGGAAATTAAATGATTGATCTTATCGTTGTGAGAGCCATTCAGTAATTTAAACGTCATCTCACGGACAAATTTACGATCATCCAGTGCAAATTCGATACCTTCCAGCTCTGCCATAGCATCACCATTATAATAAACCGTGTTCCCTTGAATGGTGAAGCCTTCGGTGCTGTAATTACGCGTTACTGAACATGACACAACCAGCATGACCGAAAGGAGACAGAGAAGAATTTTCATCGTTATTTTTTTAGAGCGAAAATAGAGTAGTTACAGGTAGCAAGGATGAAGCCAGTGTTAAATATGTGTGAAGGAGCTGTTAAATAAGGGGTGCTTAATCAGGGCATCTGGAATAGAGCAATCAAGATGCCTCGATCTGGAACAGATTAGGCATTAGGTCCGTTCAATGACCCAACGATAAAAAACAACCAACCTGAAGAAAGTCGCGACCGATTTCATCAAAGATCTTGTAATCGAATTGATGAAGGTAACCCGCGTGCAACGTAATGGTTTGGTTGAACGGATAGTCTACACTGAACAACAAGCGGTTCCGCTCAAAATAGGGTTCATAAGGGGAAAAGAATAACTCATTGCTCAACCCGACTTTAATGCTATCACGTTCTTTTTTTTGACTGAAGAAAGAATAGTGGATACCAAAACGATAGCGGAAGCGAAACCTGAAATTATCTGGAGCAAAACGAAGCTCAGCACGATAACGATGTTCAAAGCCGATTTTTCCCTGTTTGTGGGACAGGATAATTTGAGGCCACAATCTGAATTCTGAATTATTCTTCGGAAGTTGAAAATCTCCTTTTTCGTTGTATGTGTCATATTTGCCAAATCCAATTCCGGCCCTCAACCCGGAATTGATCGTGTAGCTTGCAACCACTTTGCCTTCATGATAATGGAAGTTGCTGTAAAATGCAAGGGACCTTACCTGCCCTTCAGCAAGAAAATTCCAGCGATCATTTAAGCTGTATTTTACAGATAGAATGTTCCAGGTCCCCAGGCTGCCTTGGGCGTGAGCTGTGTTGCGGGGGCTGACGATCAACCAGATAAAACACAGAAAATAAAGCCGTGATGCCATCAAAAAACAGTTTCATGTTGTGATCCAAATTTAATTTATTGAATTGGTTTTCAAGATTAAAAGAATATATGTTCAACATTAGAACCGCTGAATAAATCCACCATACAAGCAAGCTGCATGGTCAAAAGTTTGGTTCACGGCCTACATTCATCCCTTTCTTGTTTTACCTTTGTACGAAATGAACAACCATCAAGATACCATATGCGCAATAGCAACTCCGAATGGATTAGGAGCTATTTCAGTGATCCGACTTTCGGGAAAAGAATCGCTGAAGATCATTCAAGCTGTTTTCTCAAAGGATTTATCTGATAAAGCAAGTCATACGGTCCACTTTGGAAATTTCTTGTCTGGCCAAAACGTCATTATTGATGAGGTGTTGGTCACTGTTTTTCAGCAAGGCAAAAGCTTCACCGGGGAAGAAAGTATCGAGATCTCTTGTCACGCATCGCCCTATATTCAGCAGCAAATCCTTAAAACGCTAATGGAACAAGGATGTCGCTTAGCCGAACCCGGAGAGTTTACCATGCGTGCGTTCATGAACGGTAAGATGGACCTTTCACAGGCTGAGGCTGTTGCTGATCTGATCGCTTCTCAATCAAAAAGCGCACACGATATCGCCCTCAAACAATTGAAGGGAGGCTTCTCTTCAGAATTGAAAGAACTGCGCGAAAAGCTGATCCATTTTGCATCCCTCGTGGAGCTGGAGCTGGATTTTGCAGAAGAGGATGTGGAATTCGCTGACCGCAAGGAACTGAAACAACTCGTGATCGATGTGTTGGCATACATTCAGCGACTTGCACGCTCATTCGAACTGGGAAATGCCATAAAGAATGGCGTTCCCGTAGCCATCGTTGGTGCGCCGAATACTGGCAAAAGCACACTCCTGAATCAGTTGCTGGGTGAGGACAGAGCGATTGTCAGTAATATTGCCGGAACAACACGTGATGTGATCGAAGAAACCCTGAACATCGACGGGATCCTTTTTCGCCTGATCGATACTGCAGGTATCCGGGAGAATGCGGAAGAGATCGAAGCGATGGGCATCGAACGCTCAAAGGAGAAGATCCGTCAGGCAGCCGTGGTGCTGTGCATGGCAGATTCAACGGTAGACGGTAGTCTGGAAGAAGTCCTTCAATGGGCACAGGAGATCCGTGAAACGTATCCCGACAAAAAAGTGCTTGTTCTTGCCAATAAAGCTGATATGAATTCAATTCATACTGCACGCTCTCTGAGCGGAGTCGAAGAGATAAGTGCTAAAGAGGGCAAAGGCATCGATGAATTAAAAAAAGAACTGGTAGCACAGGTAGTGGGCGACTTCAGTCTCGCCAACGATACGATCGTTTCCAATGCACGACATTATGATGCGCTTCGCCGGACTGCCGAGTCACTTGAAAAAGCACGATTTGGTTTGGAGAACAACATCACGGCAGATTTTGTAGCCATGGATATCCGCCAGGCGATGTATGATCTTGGGACGATTACTGGAGATATTTCTACGGATGACCTTCTTGGAAACATTTTTTCCAAGTTTTGTATCGGGAAGTAAGCACCGCAAAACAGCACAAAACAGCACAAGCAATTTTCTTGTAAATCCAATAAAATCAACAGGTTAAGGGTGTTTCGTGTTGAAAAGTAAATTGTGTGTTTTTGTATCTTTTGGATAACCTTGTGGCACAAATCTGACACAGGAGGGCACGTGTGCCACTCGTGTGCCACAAAATCGCTACAATGAACGTAAGTATTAAAGAAAGAAAAATGGAAGGTGGGAAAACAGCCCTGTATTTACACACCTTTAACAATGGAAAAAGACAACGAAAATCGTTGGAACTGACACTCTACACCAATCCCGAAACCACAGAACAGCGCAGAGAGAATAAAATGACGCTTGAACTCGCAGAGCGTTTGCGTGCCGAAGCCCTGATTAACCTGCAAGACAAGAAGGTTGGAATCAATCGCAAAGATCACACGAAAGACAACTTCGTTGACTTCTTTGAAAAGAAAGGGTTGGAGCGTTTTGACTCGACAGGCAATTATGGGAATTGGGATGGAAGTATGAAACAATTCATCAAGTGCTTTGGCAAAAATGTGTTGATGGAAGAGGTGGATTTAGACCTTGCACGGAAGTTCAAAAACTATTTGGAATTCGAAGCAAAGACCAAGCACGGAACCCCCTTATCCCAGAACAGCCGACACACCTATTTCAATAAATTCAAAGCATGTCTTGGTTTGGCTTTTAGAGAAAAAGTAATCAAAGAGAACATCGCGGATTACATCGATAGTTTCAAGCAAGCCGAAACACACCGAGAACATTTGACCTTTGAAGAATTGGAGAAATTGGCAAAAACACCGTGTACTTATCCCAATTTAAAAAATGCCTTTTTATTCAGTTGTTTGACCGGCATGCGTTGGTCGGACATCAACACCTTGCACTGGAAACAGATTCGTTATTCAGAAACCAATGGTTACGAGATTGTATTCAAGCAACAGAAAACGGGCGGACAAGAATACCTACCCATCAATGATTCTGCGTTTGACTTATTGCCCGAAAGGGGACCCGACAATGCAAAAGTGTTTGTTGGGATAAAATACAGCGCCTATTTGAATGTTGTATTGTTTCGTTGGGTAGTGAGTGCAGGAATAACCAAACACATCACTTTTCATTGTGGCAGACATACCCACGCGGTCTTGTTACTGACGAATGGAATAGACATTTACACGGTGAGTAAATTGCTCGGACATAAATCCATTACCACCACTCAAATTTATGCGCACATTGTCGATAGTAAGAAAAAAGAAGCGGTTAATTCGATTCCTCGAATAAATTTTTCGCCCGATTCTGAGAAAAGTTGACAACGAGGGGTTCCTTCCCTGCCTGAAAATCTCGCTAAAGTTGACAAGATTTTGTCAATAATAAATAACTGAAAATCAACAACATAGCGCGTTGTTTATTGAGAAATGTTTCGGAGATTTGTGGTATGGAAATACAAAACAACTCATCGAAACCAATTTGGCAGTTCTCGATAGGAGAGTTTGAAGCCCGTCTCAAGAAGATGGTTTCAACACTCATAGAACTGGCCGTGACAAAGGCGTTTGAGGAGCGTGCAAATTTAGTTGCAGATACCTCCTCAGACACCCTCGATTTGAAAAAGGCTTCCGAATTAACAGGCTTGAGTTCCTCAACCATTTATTCGAAAGTCAGCCGATTTGAAATGCCTTCTTTAACAAGAGGGAGACCCCTGCTCTTTAGTAAAAAAGAACTGATGTCTTGGTTGGAAGCAGGGCGACCAAAAAACTATTTCAACATTTTAAAAAAGAAACTATGAATTTAGAATCGTTAGTGATTGATCCGTTCAATCCATTTTTAAGACGTTGTCCCTATTGCGGAAGAGAATTCGTTGCTGACCAAATGAGTCGCAAATTTTGTGTCGAATTCAACGGAATTTTAAACTATTGCAAAGACCACTATCACAAACCTCGAATTCACGAAAGACTTGAATTAAGGAAGGAGGTCTTAAATTTTCTGCAAGACCTGCAAATGCCGGGGCCAATTGAAGACCATAAGGAAATGCAAGAAATGCTTCATTGGTTTTTAGAATTCGCATTTGATAATGTTACCAGTGAGTATGCAATTGGGGGAGAATTTCTCAAACGCATCGACCTATGTGTGAAAGAGAACAAAAAACAGGTTGGCATAGAAATCAAACTGACCAGCGAATTGGAGGGAGACTATTCCCAACACGTGAATGGATTGTTAGGCCAATTGTCTTACTACGAACTTATTTTTAAAAATAATCTTATCGTTGCGTATGTTGGGGATTTATCGCATCGGACCAGATCACGCTTTGAGAAAGTAAGTTCAGCCCTCAAGGAACGCGGGATAACCGTCGTGAATATCCCTGAATACTTCGATGAACTCAAGTGATTATCAAGGGCACCTGATGTAAACCCAAGTATCCCCGTGATGAACCGATTTGCTTCGTGGATTCACGGGGACAATTATTTTGCTTGATAAGAGAATGAAAAACTAGTTCTTTATTGATCATTAATTTTTAAAATAGAGATGTTCATGATAATTTAAAAACTTTTTTAAATTTATCTTCTTATTAAATTTCACGATATGGAAGTAACAATTGAAAAAGACGAATTTACAGGTTTTAAAAAGATTTTTTCACCAAACATTGGTCTCCGAAGTTCAATGGGTTATCAGGTTGGTACTATTGGACAAGATGATTTTTTTGAACTATTGTATCTAGAGGGAGAAAATGGTCAGGGGGCATTGGTAATTAGGATTCACTCTTATATAAGTAATCATTCAATCAACAAAGAATGGCCTCACTGGGATGACAACTTTTTTTTAATTATTGATGGAGAAAGGCAAATTCTATCATCAAAGGTTAGTAATAGTTTTGAGACTAAATCGGAAATGAAAATATATGATTTACCGATGGATGTTTTCGGAAAAATATGTAATGCTAGGGAGGTTAAATATAGTTTGAGAGGTAAACATTCGAATATAGAAGGTGTTTTTTCTGACATTCAATTGAGTGTTTTTAAAGGTTTTGAGAAATATTGTTTTGGAGATGAAAACGAAGGAAAAGAGATATTTGATTCTATTCCTAATATAGCTGAGACTTGGACATGTTTTAGTTGTAAAACTGAAAATGTTGTTCCAAGTAATTCGGACAGTTTCAATTGCCGTATTTGTGGGAAGGCGAATTCAATTACAAGACCTTCAAATGCAAGTGATGAAGAAAAAATGGAGCAAGTATTATTACTGCTCAAGGATAACAAAGTGAGTGATGCAATTAAGTATTATGCTTTCAATTATGGCGTAACTGAGCAAGAAGCAAATAAAAAAATTAAGACTCTCGCTGAAGAAAATGGCCATGGTGAAACTTATAAAAAACATGAGAGAAAAAACGGGATTATTGCATTGGTAGTATTAGGTGTGATTGTTTTTTTAATTTTTAAAGCGTGTAGTTAATGTATCCCAAACAATTATACCAGGCTCAAAGCATTTATAACCGGAATAAAGATAATTTTAGAGATATAAAAATTGCAATATATGATGATCTACTAGTTGATGATAATCTTGAAAACTTAGATCATCTGTTTAATATCTTGATTATTAAGGACATTGCTTTTATTAGTAAAAAATTAGGTGTAGATATATCATATGACTCTAATCATCCTGAGTTTTTTTATGTTTTAGGCTTTATCGCATATCTAGTTGGTGCGAATCATTTAATTGGGGGTCTGCAGGGTAACGATATTGACACAAAAATCAGAATTACTGATTATTTTGATAAAATGAAGGAA
>JBKCJG010000010.1:0-106164 GCA_046301895.1 Flavobacteriia bacterium | reverse complement strand
AGGATCAGTCCAATGGCAAACTGAAACTGCCAACGGTCCTGATCTTTGTTGTAGCTGAAATAATTCAGTTTCGGTAAAATTACTGCTCCCAGAAAACGATAACTCGAGGAGATCCCGAATTGTTTCTCACGCAGGATCAACAAAGCAGGAACGATCAATCCGATCAGGGGTCCTGCAATAAACCACGGTAAAGGCTGACTCATCACTCTAACAATTAATATTCTACAATGAAATTCTTGCGCTCGGTCTTCAAAACCTGCACACTCTCTGCACCAACAAAAGGTTCAGGCAACACTATCAATGAAAGGTCCGGTAACTGGTTCAGATCGAACTGTCTGATCTCACTTAACTTCACCCATCCTGTCTGGTAGTTGTAACCCTCACTCTGATATACCTCATCAATACGATAGAAAGGAATCTCATTGATCGACTCGATGAATTCAGATCCAACATATACCTTTAAAAAGAAATCATCCGTAAAGTCGGCTGTTGCATTGCTGTCCGTTTTTCGATATTCGTACTGATAATCGAACTGAAGTGCAGAAATATCCGAGAGCACGGCACTTGCTGTCGGGTAACTTCCGGCTCCCTTTCCGATGAACAACTGTTTATCCGAGAAAAGAGCCTCCACTACTACCGCATTGAATTCATTGTCCACCTGGTATGCAAAATGCTCCTTCTTTACGAAATGAGGCGCTACGAAACCAACGACATTTTCACCCAGTTTTTCAGCACGTGAAAAAAGTTTGATGCGGTAACCTTTCTCGCCGGCATATTTCACATCCTGCTGTTTAAGGTGTCGAATACCGTAATTGAAAACGTCCTGTGGCTCAACGATCAATCCAAAGGCATGCTTAATGAGCAATACTAGTTTGAACTTGGAATCAAATCCGTCCACATCCAGCGTAGGATCCACTTCAGCAAACCCAAGTTCCTGAGCCTTTTTAAGTGCCTCTTCATATGCTACCCCGTAATTCGACTGTGTCAGGATGTAATTGGTTGTTCCATTCACAATACCCTGCACCGAAGACAATGAATCATTGTTGTAATATTCCTCCAAATTACGGATGATCGGAATTGAACCACCAACAGCTGCCTCATACAGAAAGGATACATTATTTGCCTTAGCCAGACTGATCAGTTCCTCAAAATGTTCAGCGATCAACTTCTTATTGGCAGAAACAACGCTTTTCCCACTTGAAAGTGCCTGCTTTACGATCTGATATGCCGCTTCACTGTCATTGATCAGTTCGACTACAACATTGATCTCTGGATCATGCAGGATGTCTTCCTTGTCAAATGAGAAAACCTCTGCCGGTAATGCTCTTTTCTTGTACTGGTCCTTCACAACGATCTTTGAGATCCTTGCATGCAATATTTTGCTCTTGTTCAGCACTTCATACAATCCGGTTCCTACCACCCCGAAACCAAATAATCCAATGTTCAATTTATTTCTCATAACAGTTCTTGTTTTGTGTTCGTTTTAAAAATAGTTGGACGGAACTGCTTAAAATCATTGAGCAGAAAGTCCGAAATAAGGGTTGTTAGTTGTTTGTTCTCTACCAGGAATCCATCATGACCAAAATCTGAATCGATCTTCCCAAAGAAGGCCTCCGGAATCCACTCGGCAAGATATACCTGTTCGCTTACAGGGAAAAGCAAATCGGACTCTATTCCAATGATTAGAGTTCTAGCCTTGATCTGTTGAAGTGCGATCTCAACCGAAGGGCGTTTGCGTCCAACGTTGTGTCCATCCATAGCGCGTGACAGTGTCACATATGAGTATGCGTTGAAACGCTTCGCTAGTTTTTCTCCTTGGTAGCGCTGATAACTGGCTGCAAGGAATTCTTCCGTTGTATGATTTCCAGGATTGGTTTGTGTCTTTGCGTATCCCTCATACGATCTGTAACTCAACATTGCAATGCTTCGAGCGGTGATGAGACCGTGACGTCCTCCGTCAACATTTCCGTTTCCAAAGGTTTGATCAGCAAAGATGGCCAGACGCTGAGACTCGTTAAATGCGATGCCAAAAGCAGAATGACGTGCATTCGTCGCGATAAGGATCAATTGCTGAATGAGCTCCGGCTTCGCGATCGACCATTCCAGTGCTTGCTGACCTCCAAGTGATGCACCGATCAGTACTTTGATCTTTTCAATACCAAGGTGCTCTCGCAGTAGGTCATGTGCAACGGCCATATCGCGGGTTGTAACGAGTGGAAAATGATCCAGTAAAGGTTCTTCCTCTTTTAACGTATTCAACGGACCGCTAGTGCCATAATGGGAACCAAGGATATTGGCACAGACGATGAAATGATCGTTCGGATTGAAAAGGTCATTTTCTCCAAAGACGCCTTTCCACCAGTCGAAGACGTCACTGTTGGCTGTGAGTGCGTGACATACCCAAACAACGTTGTCTCGCGAAGGATCGTAGGTACCATAGGTGTGATAAGCTACCCTCAGATCATTAATCAATTCACCACTTTCCAGATGAAAAGATTCTTCATATTCAAAAATGCGTGTCATATTTATATCAACTTAGTTTGATCTCTGGAGGAAGGTATATAACCTTCCTCCCTGATCGATCGGATCATTGAAGCTTCAATTCCGAATGATGTATTTTTTCAAAGGCATATTGAAGATCAGCCTTCAGATCCTCAACATGTTCAATTCCAACTGACAAACGCAGAAGACCAGGCTCAACACCTGATGATCGTTGTTCTTCCAAGGATAATTGTTCGTGGGTTGTAGAAGCCGGATGGATGATCACTGTCTTCGCATCTCCAACATTTGCAAGATGACTGATCAATTCAAGAGAATTGACAAACGTATTTGCCTGTTCCACGCCTCCTTTGACCTTAAAACTAAGTACTCCTCCATAGCCGTTGGTAAGGTATTTTGATGCATTGGTATGGTATCTACTTGACTTAAGCCCAGGATAATTTACGAACTCAACTTCTTCCCGATTCTCCAACCACTTTGCAAGCTCAAGCGCATTTTCAACTGTTCGCTGAACACGCAAGGAAAGCGTTTCGAGGCCCTGTAATAACAGGAATGAATTGAATGGAGAAATTGCCGGTCCAAAATCACGAAGTCCTTCAACCCTTGCTCGGATAGCAAATGCAATATTCCCAAACGGACCATCCGTCCCGAAGACTTCCCAGAACTTCAATCCATGATAACCATCAGAAGGTTCCGTGAATTGAGTAAATTTCCCATTACCCCAATTATAAGAACCTGCATCAACGATCACTCCGCCGATTGTTGTGCCGTGTCCACCGATCCATTTAGTGGCTGAAGCAATTACGATATCTGCTCCATGAACAATCGGTTTAAACAGATAGCCGGCTGCACCAAAAGTATTATCGACAAGCAATGGTATATCATACTGCTTTGCAATGCGAGAGATCGTTTCAAAATCAGCCACACTGAACTCCGGATTACCAATAGACTCAAGGTAGATCGCTTTCGTATTCATATCGATTCGCTCTTCAATGGAAAGAGGATCGATCCCATCTGCAAAACGAACTTCGATTCCCAATCGTTTGAAAGCGACTTTGAATTGATTGTATGTTCCACCATAAAGATGAGAACTCGTTACAAAATTATCACCTGCCTGAAGGATGTTATTCAGCGCAATGAATTGTGCTGCTTGTCCTGAAGAAACGGCAACTGCTGCGACACCTCCTTCCAAGGCTGCAATCCTTTTCTCGAAAACATCTGTTGTCGGATTCATCAGTCGGGTGTAGATATTTCCAAACTCTTTAAGTCCGAACAGATTTGCTGCGTGCTCGGAATTCTTGAAAACGTAGGAAGTTGTTTGGTAGATTGGCACTGCTCGTGATCCGGTAGTAGGATCGGCCTCTTGTCCTGCATGAAGCTGCAGCGTTTCGAAATGAAATTTTTTTTGTGACATTTTTTGTTGTTTTAAATTGATTATTTGATCTGATTATGCTTGATCAATGGACAAAAGAATACCAGGGCCCTTGGATTTCTTTGGTCCGCTGATAATTGCCTGGAAAAGGAATGATTATCAGCACATGCCGCAACAACAGCACATGGAAATCATGGAAACAGAAATAACTGTTTCGAGTTCTTTCGAACTAAAAGTTGTGATAGTATTCGAAAATGAATAAGCCGGTGAGATCCTGAATGACGTAATATTGTTCATGTCGCTTTATTTATATTCTTCTGACAAAAGCATCAGAATCAGGAATTGGCACCGGTTTTCCAACCCCGATAACATCGGGACTTAAAGTTGGTTGCCAGAGGATCAACGAGCCTGTCTCTCACCTCTTCTTTATAAATCTTAGATCCACCGCTTGTGGAAATGATGGTGCAAATTTTCTAATTTAGTTTTTAAAAAACCAAACTTTTTAGAAAAAAAAATTCAAATACGTTTTTTTAAATATAAAAATGGCCATTCAAAAACGCTTTAAAACGCTCATATTCATTCTATTGATTATAACTTCATTCTATTTCCTATGGGTCATGGGACTGAAGGAGATTCTTCACAATTATTGGACTCGTAGCGTTCAGATTTCTGATCTTGCGATAACGAAGGAGATGCATCTGAAGAAATTCGATGCACAAAATACAGTGTATGGGTTGGAACTCGAAATAAGCGGATCTTCGAACAGGAACATCACACTTTTGTTCGGTCCTGACAAAGGTAAATATCAGCAGGAAGCATTGCTGAAGAAAGGAATTATCAACTATGATTTTTCGAGTGAATGGAACGATCAGGACTGTTTCATCTACTTGGATCCGAGCAGTGGAGCAAAAGCCAACCTCAAGATCAATTATCGCTTTTATGGCTCAACAAAATGAGTAATTAGCCGGTATTTTTTTTTAAAGCTGTTTTCCGTCTTATATTTGAGGCATGAAGCTCTCCAATCTTGCAGGTGCACTGATCGTAATTTTTGGATGCGTACTGGCTCTGATCTTTGGGAAATCATTGCTTTTTCCATTCTTGGCGGCAATGCTGATCTACTTCCTGATCAGATCCATCCACCGATCGATGGACAGTATCAAGATTCTCCGTGAAAAGATTCCCGCATGGATAAAGAACCTTCTATCCTCTATTGTGATCTTTTCTATTCTTGGATTTACAGGAAAAATGCTGGTTGTGAACGCGCAGCATCTTCTCAATTCATTTGGTCTGTACCAAGCTAATATTGATAAGATCCTTATTCGTTTAAACGAGTTCATTGGTCTGGATATTACCAAAACTATTTCTGAAACTGCGCGCAACTTCGATTTGGCATCTGTGATTAATCCGTTATTGAATAGTTTGACAAACCTTATGGGAAGTGTTTTAATGGCGCTGTTCTACCTTTTGTTTCTGTTTATCGAAGAATCCAATTTCCGTAATAAGTTACATTTGATCTTTCCGAAAGAAGAGAACTATGATGAAGTCAGGTATTTACTGAACAATATCGAACACTCGATCACTCAATATATCGGTTTAAAAACAATGATCAGCTTCATTTCAAGTACGGTGTGTTTTGTCATTATGCTTTCGTTCGGCATCGATTCTCCTCTGCTCTGGGCATTCATCATTTTCATTGCGAACTTCATTCCGGTGATCGGCGCTTTTCTAGTAGCTTTATTACCTGCACTTTTTGCGATGATACAATTCGGTGAAATCAATATTCCCTTACTCATGTTCTTTGCTCTTGGAACCGTTCAAACACTAATTGGAAACGTGTTGGAACCAAAACTCATGGGTGACTCATTGAATATTAGTCCATTGGTGGCTTTGCTATCACTGACATTCTGGGGTGCAATTTGGGGGATTGGAGGTATGATAGTTAGTGTACCTATTACTGTTATCCTCATTATTCTTTTGGCACATTTTGAAAAAACTAAATCCTTGGCTATTCTTCTCTCTCAAAACGGAAAAGTATGATAGAATTTATCGAATCACACCGAATTCAACTTATTGAAACACTTGTATTACTCGTAATACTGTTGATAATTAAACTTTTCAGCAACAAGGCGACGGGGAGGTTCTTGAGACGTTTTGATGTTGATATTGAGCGAAATAAGATCTCAAAAAAGATCATCAATTTATTCATGATCATCGGTACTGTACTAGCGCTTGCCGGAATATGGAATATCGATCAAGCTCAACTGATCGTATTTTTAACATCAATGCTGACCATCCTGGGTATTGCTTTTGTCGCTCAATGGTCAATTCTTTCAAATATCACCTCCAGTCTGATCCTGTTCTTTACCCATCCGCTTAAGATAGGAGAAGAAATCGAAGTGTTTGATAAAGACTATGCGGTTTCCGGGAAGGTAGAGGACATTTCGTTCTTTTTCATTCATATCCGGGATGCAAACGGCCATCTGATTACGATCCCGAACAACGTTGCGTTGCAGAAGACCATTGTGACCAAGAACAGTAAGCTGAAAAAATGATTTTCCGGTAATTCGGAGCAATGTCTGAATCAAGATTTAATTGGCAAAGACCATTCGCTTCGTATCGATATCTTTTCCGTCTATATTCAGTGTATATAAAAAAGTGCCAGTTCTTCCAAATCCATGATGATAGAAGACTTCATTGATCTCCTTATTCAAATCGATCCTCAATCGTTCGATCACTTTCCCGTTGAGATCTTTGATCTGTATTTCTGCTCTCTTGTAGCTCACAGGTGAATTTATCAAAACACCAATTATCGTGGTTTCATCAAAAGGATTCGGTCGGTTTTGCAACAATTCAATAGTTGCACCCTTGCTGTTATCAGGTTGTTCTTCAATGGAAACCTGACTGTTCGGAATGAGGATTTCTCTGGAAAAAAGACTTTCCAGACCTTGCTCATCAACAGAAGCAATACTCACATAATAGACATTTGTTTCCGGAGGGAAGATCGTGTCATGAATACCCTGTATTGTATAAACAGAATCCCAGTCATTGTTAATTGAGCGAACACCTACCCTATAAGTGCCATATTGAGTTTGATCGGTAACATGAATAATAATACCAGGCCCCTGAATGGTCTGGATCGAAAAATCAGGTTTTTTAGGCCCGATGGCCGCTATTGCTGCACCAGTTCCATTGATGCAAGCATTCCTTGAAAGGTAATTGAAGTCAATAAAGAAACTATCAATTACACCATCAAGATCCGTATCAAGTCCAACGATGTCGGTGCTGGTGTGCTGACGGTCCGTATAACCAGGCACATTCGAGGCATCGCCATGTTCATTGGCTGAGGTAAATCGGCAAGAAGGGAATCCTTTTAAACGGAACGGAATGTGATCCCCACCTCGTCCAGAGCGATCTTCTCCAGACATGATGGTAACCAACATTGGAACAGACACCATTGACAGGAGTTCTTCCTTGTACTGCAGTTTTATGAAACGTGACAGCTGTTTGTTAGATGAATTGAACCCTCCGTATGAAAAGATCCTCACCTGAGTGGAATCAATATCGTTCAGACCGGGACAAGAAGGAGAACTTGATGTCTGTCCGCAAATAACACCTCCTATGACATCATTATTCAAAACTGCTTTTACCGGGATATTGTTCAGGTCGCAGTATTCCGCAAAGGCATCCGCACCGTATAGCCCTTGCTCCTCTCCTACTGTCAACATGAAAACGATCGTGTTTTGAAAAGTACATTGACTCATTACTCTGGCTAATTCAAGAACCAATGCCGTTCCCGATGCATTGTCTTCGATTCCTTCCGCAAGGCATGTAATACCACATTCATCCTCACACCTGCTGTCAATATGACCTTCAATTATGATCACTTCGTGATTTGAAGTATCCGCACCGGGTAGAACAGCCAGAATATTTCGATGCCGGTTAACGCCACAAATATCCAGATCGAATTGGAAATAGGATGTTATCAGCCTGTTCTCCGCGTTATTACTGAAATTTTCAAACATGCCGTGCCCCCATCTTCTAGCAGCCCCTATCCCAAAACTTGATGAGATCGTATCCGAGGCTGTATTCCTGTTCTGAAACTCTGACAGCTTTAATATGTATGATTTCAGGGAGTCAGGACGAACATTGTTCTGAATAAAGGAAATGATATCTGTATGCTGCTCAATTGGGTTAGAAGAGCTGTACAGTAACGGATCATAATTGCCCTTTATGATTTGCTCCGCTTCAGTTTCTGTAAATAAGAGATTCGTCTGTGCAGACAGGCTGACTGATAAGAATGCCGAAAGAAAAAAAGTGAAAAGATATCGCATCTAATTTGTTATTGGATCATTGTCGAAATATACAAAATATGTACAGCCGGAAGATCATATAAATGTCCGTCCTAATGAATGGAAAGTTTAATTCTGATCACTTCCGATTCCCCCCCATCACTGTCAGTCACCAGAATGCATCTTGCGGAGCCGGCGTCCGCGGAACTTATCGCGATCGATTCTACTTTCACCGGCAGCACTTTGCCATTTTCGGTGATCTCTGCTGACAACGGTTTATAATGGTCACTCATTGCCTCCGGTTCGATCACACCGATGAAACTGCCGAGAACCTGTCCATCATCGATCCAGTTGTCCGTATTTTCAACAGATGCAGTAAATAAGATCCTACCATTTTCCTGATCGGTGGCAGCACCTGAGAACCCGGCTTCAATTCCCTTTATTGAAGGCAGATCGGCCTTGGTAACTTTCAACTTTATATCATTCGCATCTTTTTCTCCATTCAAGTATTTCATAAACTTGGCAAGAGAACATTCAATGATCTTATTATCTCCCCGATTAAAAAGGTATAATCGATCGTCAAGCACCGCTGCTGCTTCAAGATTGAAGGTTTCATCATTCAGTTTAGCCTCTTCTTTAGCATGCAGGTAAAAGGAGAAAAGATCGTATTCCTTTATTTCATGCACACCATTTTTCAATCTGATCAGTTTCGCATGATCGCGAATCGGTGATTTCGAACCGGACCCCAGCAACAGAATTACGGTATCCACTTTGTCTATAAATCCGCACATCGCCTCGAGGTCCTTCTTTCTTGACTTTGGGATAACATCATTTTCAAGTGAATCGACCGAAGCTATCTGGTAACGCTGTTCAATCTGAAGGTTGAGTCCCAATTCAAATAAAAATGGAGAATTATCTCCTATCACATAATAATGATCATTCAGGAGTTCAATACCGGAAGCTGAAGGAATGCCTGTCAGATAGGACCGATCGATCACTTTAATTTCCATCGTTCGTTGTTGGTTACAACCCGTTAAAAGAAGATTCACAAAAAAAAGGATCGTTGCAAAGCTTTTCATCCCGGGTTGAAAAAAATTAATGCTGCAAGATAGATAAAAATGAATTCATGTAACTTGGTCGATAAAACCCAAGATAATATAACAAAGACTTACCATTTTCTTTCTATGGCTAAACGTTGAATCCATTCTAACAAATAATTTATCTTGATGTTGAAATGGCTTTCTGGAATTGAACTATCAAAAGCGACAATAAAAACACGGATTTTTCTTCACGTTGTTTGGCTGGAAATAGATATTGTATTCAATCGAACATGCCTGATCATCGACAATTTGTAAATACAGATTATTTCAGCCCGAAGTGTTTTTCCGCTTCTTCTGCAATATACCCTCCGATCGCCAATGAAGCCGTAGCAGCTGGAGAAGGTGCGTTCAAAACGTGGATTGAGCGGCCGTGGTATTCGATACGGAAGTCATCACGAGTATCTCCGTCCTTTGCGAGTAATAATGCCCGTACCCCTGAGCGACCCGGATGGATATCTTCCATTGTTAAAGAAGGTATCATTCGTTGTAAGGTCTTCAGGAAGAGTTTCTTTGAGAACGCTCTTCGGTACTCATTGATCCCGAACGACATATTATTGAAGAACAATTTCCATGTTCCGCTATAGGTCAATGCATCAACAGTATCCTTACAGGAAAAGTCTGTCTTGCCGTAACCTTCGCGTTTGAAGGTGAACACAGCATTCGGTCCGCATTCGATCTCACCGTCGGTCATTCTCGTGAAGTGAACACCAAGAAAAGGGAAATCCGGGTTAGGAACAGGATAGATCAGGTTCTTTACCTTATGCTTCGCCTGATCTGTCAATTCGTAGTAATCACCTCGGAAACCAACCACTTTTTCCTCCAGTTTTAGACCATCTTTTTTCGCAAGACGATCTGCCTGAAGTCCGGCACAGAAAACTAAATACTTTGCCTCAAACCGGTTCTTGGTTGTGACAACAGTAGACATAAGATCGCCTTTTTCAATACTTAATACTTCTTCCCCCAAGTGCATTTCGCTTTCAGGATTCATCGCCAGTGCCAATTCAGCCATTTTTTCGGTTGCACCTCTGAAGTCAATGATTCCTGTTACCGGCACCCAAATACCTCCAATACTTTCAACATAAGGCTCAATATCTTTTACCTGTTCAGCACTGATTTTTTCTATGCCTTCGATCTTATTCTCCAGGCCCGTCTGAAAGATCTTATCCATATGTGGAAGTTCTGCCGGATCAGTAGCAACTACTACCTTTCCACAGACATCGTGCGCAACGCCGTATTCCTTTGCGAAAGCAACAAGTTCGTGTCTTCCCTGGATACAGTTCCTTGCTTTCAGTGAACCCGGCTTGTAATAAAGTCCTGAGTGGATCACTCCTGAATTATGACCTGTCTGGTGATCGGCAAGTTTATTCATCTTTTCGATCAGAACGATCTTAAGGTTCGGATTCTTCTTCTGAAGTTTATAAAAAGTTGCAGCCCCCACTATCCCTCCTCCGATTATTGCCACATCATACGTCATGTCAGTGCTTCTTTTAGTTTCGGTTCAAAATTAATCATTCAAAGCATTGGTTAACCCTTAAAAAACAAAAAAGGCCAACGTAAATTGGCCTTCTATTTCAACTTCAGGGTAACTAAAGTTTCATAAACTCTTTGGTGTATACCTGATCGTTCGTGACGATCTTGACTATATATCGTCCGGATCTAAGCACGGACAAATCAGGATGAGCTTCTGCAAAATTCATTGTTGCGATCATTGATTCTGAATGCACAGGCCGTCCCATCAGATCATAGATCACCAGATCGGCTTTACCGAGTACATTGCCACTAACCTCAATTGTTGTTTGACCAGTTGTTGGATTAGGGAAGACCGCGATTTCATGGCTTAATTCAAGTTCATCCTGACCCAGCGCAAAACCTACTGAAAAATCCCAACGGGCAAAATGACCAAAATCACCATTGAAGACCTCAATGTAAGATCCACCAACCAATCTCACCTTCATTTGGCCGGAAGTTTCTCCCTCAAATTGATTCGATGCCCAAAAAGCAATTCCGTCATGATCTGTATCCTCGAGTATCACACTGTAACAACCCGGAGCAAGATCGAAAGTATCCTTGTAATTTGTATTGTTTGACATCCCATTTCTTTCGAAAAGGACAGTTCCCGCGGCATCTTCAAGACGGTAGGAATTCTCACTCGCTTTATTGTTGGAGGTGAACCATAAATAGAATGGTCCTGTAACAAATTCAGGGGCCTCAAATTTCGTGGTCTTCACACTGTTGTTCAAATATTCATCATTCCCTTCTATTCCATTTACACCATGCACATATGCAGTAAAGGTTTGATTTCCGCTGTAATCTCTCCACCAATCCAACTGGTCAACCGGAATCTCAACGATCTCTTTCTCAAGGAAGCCAAGGTTACCCGTCCATTCGAACTGAATATTATCGCCATAACTGATCCAGCATGTGATCTTGCAAGAAGTTAATGGTTGTTCTCCCGTATTCTGTATGATCACCCGTGGATTTGAACATGTTGGATTCCATTTGCTGTAATATTCCCAGTTGTTCGGATTGAGTACATCCACAACTGCTGCATCATTCTGGAAATTTGGGGCCCCATATGAAATAAGGTCCATTGCCACAATATAATTACCGCCGGCCTGTCCGGGATCATTTGTCGGTACCGGATTTATGGCATAGTCCAGCGCAACATCTTCTCCTGGATTTACAAATGGTGTCAATTCAAATTCATTTTCACGTACCTGATCTCCCGGACACCAACCTTCCCTTGCGTATGGCCAGGTACCTCCCTGGCTAATATTTGGATTATCACCGCATTCGGTCGTTTGCCAGATGTTCCAGTTGAATCTTGAAACACCGTCCACCTTTATTTGATGATTGTTCGGCACCCATTCGCAGCAAGCACCATTTCCGACTTGGCCGTGACCTGAAAAACGCGTCTTTATTTTAAACATCTCTGAGGTATCTGATAACTGCAAATTAACTTCCGGTAAAACCGAATTATCAGCCATAGAGGAGAATTGATAACTTCTGAAATCTGCCCAGATTGGTTCACGCTTATGTATATCACGAGGTGGGACACCCTCAATGAAGGCAAAACGTAAATCAAGTAATTCCTGTGTGTTATGAGCAGCAAGATCCACAGAATTCTTTAGGTAGTGCTGATAGTCTGTCACATCATATATCCAGGCGAAACCATTCGGTCCCAGGTCAAACTGAATTCCGTAAGGTGTGATGTATCTGGCAATCTCAACATCATTCACTAATTCATATGGCTGCTGGTAATATGTGATCTGCTCATTGGTCAACGTCGTGATCCCTGAGAAAGGCAATTGAGTCAGCACGTTACCTGCATTATCATATACTGTTTCATCTCCCGAAATAGCACCAACTGTCGCATCCACGATGTCAAAATGACGATTGACCGGTTGCAATTCGAAAATTACCGTTGGCTCTTCCAGTTTTTGTTCAGAATGCTCAGTAGTTACCAACGATCCGGAAACAGCACCTTGACCAATACCGATTAAAGGCCGCGTATTCGTCAATTGAACTCCCGCATTTGGGTATTCATTGAAACGAATCATTCCCTGTTCAGAAGGCATTAGATGGTAATTGTTTTGAGACATATCTTCAGCCCACGTCTTGTTATCAAAGTCATAATAGACTAAAAGATCTGACCAATTAGGATGTGTGACATCTGGTTTTTGAGTCATGTAGGACTGGATCGTAGATTGTGTCAATGCAATATCGTATAACTGGAACTCATCTACTTTTCCTTTCCACATGAACGCCTGATTCATATTTGAACCGAGCACGAAGCGGTGAATATAACCGATGGGTAAATTTTTGTTTGTGCCCGAATGCCACAACACACCATTCTTGTATACAAGCATCTCTCCTGTGCTTTGCTTCTTTACAAAGGCCCAGTGGTTCCAGTTGTTATCGATCTCGGCTACAGTCATTGCCTTGTTGATCCGGTCATATCCCGGACCTTCTCCGGCATCGAAATACATATTGTTATCACTCCAAGGCATGTGTATATTTATTACACGATTATTCAGCGTGTCATAAGCCTCAAGGATGGATGTATTCGTTCCTGCGGAACCGTTACCCTTTGCCCAGAAAGTGATCGTCATTTCACTTCCCAGATCAAAATCTGACAATTCAAGTAAGGAGTGATTTGTTCCGTCAAACTCGATCTGTCCATTGAGGGAATTATAGAAAGCCTGTGTGTTTGTCGCTACAGTCTCACCATCGAATAATAAATTATTCAATGTTTCCATTGTGTTTTCAAAATAGAACTCAATAATTATGTTATCTGTTCCATTCCAATTGTATGGCTGGAAGAACAGCAACTCATTCTGACCAACGGTTAACTCACCATGGCTGCCACCGGTCCAATGTGAGGCATCATAAACCTGAGTAAAACCTGCATTATGAAAGGAAGTCAAAATATTGTCGGTTGTGGACTTTAGTGATATGACCGGATATTTCAATTCTCCATTTACGTTAATTGAATTCAGGTAAAGCGATAATGATTGAATATCACCTGGTATAATTCCTGCAGCAGAAAGTTCTGCAGCAGTTAAGAGCATCTGATAACGTCCTCCGTTATTATTTAGATCAAATGGAAAAGACGTCACTCCGGTAGTTGAATTAAGGACCTGAGTGAGAGCAGAAGATCCGGATCTATTGCGCTCATTCCTTGTGTAGGTATCTGAAAAGGAATAGGGTACTGGAGAAAAGACAATCGATGATGGAGCTGAAAGGTTCGCTAGAAAACGATTCGCATCTACTTGAACAGAATCATAATTTCCTGTATGGTCAAAAACTCTTGTATAGGTTAGGTAGTCCCATTCTCCACAATTATACTGGTCCCACGTAGTTAAAGGGCTACACTTCAACTTGTAATACATCAAGACCTTTTCGAAACGTTTATCGTTCAATTCCTGCGGAAAATCAAAAACTGCCCGGCGAGTAGTTATCGAATCAAAGGTGAAGGTCTGAACCCATGTGGTATCCTGTGCCAAAGAAATGAAGGATGGAAGGATCGCTCCAAAAAGAAGTAGTCGTTTTAACATAAGTACTTGTATTTGGACCAAATATAGACAATGACACTGGGGCAAAAAAATAGATTTAGTTAAAAAGTAATCGTTTCTTGAAAACCTACTTTTCCGACAATCCCAAAACAGAGCGCAGTTCAGCTTTTTCGACTTCAGTGATGTCGCTCCATATGCGGTCCTGTAACCCCATATCGATCGAATAAAAGATCAGGATATGTGGATAGATCCCTGCTGCCTTGAAATTTTGGTAAATTGTTAGGTAATCTGAATTCAACAGATCCTCTTCTGTATGGATATCGATGCTGTTCAGCCATCCGACCATTTTGGGACCGAAATTCTTAATATCCTTCAATTCTCTCACTTCAGCAACTGTTCAATTCTGGACAATAAGACCAGTTCAGACTTGTTCATCCGATTAAATGCCGACCCCGTTCGAATGCAGGATTCGATCATGAAACGCCTTATCTCCGGAGTGAAATGTTCCTTATGTGCTTCAAAAACACTATGAAATTCCAGAAAAGCATCTTCTGAACTAATGTGAAGATCAACCATCTGGATCATCATTTTATCAATTAAGTCCATTGCCCTTACACCGAATGGATCTTCCTTATCCGCTAACATCTTCCATTCCTCGTTCAAAGCGGAGTGAACCGCCAGCTTCTCCTCGTCTGAAACATTTTTATCCGAACTGGCAACAGCATATACCAGATAGCCAAAAGCTCTAGCTACGTGTTCCATGGAATTGAAATTAAAAATTATAGATTGGGAGTATATAATAGGAAGGTTCAAACAGATCACTGTTTTTGTAGATAAAGTACAATTGATCCCACGATGATTCCCTGAATTTTGGATCGTTCTGCTTTAGAATTTCGAGCTCCTGTTTCAGCAATGGCTTTTCCTTCAGGATCTCCAACGCCTTCTCCTCAAAAACATACGGCGAAAAATACTCCTTTTGCTGAAGATAACTGTCAAAGAAATTCCATCGGAAATAACTGTCCTCAGCTCTGGAAATGAGTGTTGAAAGTAAAAACAGTTTGTGTTTCTGATCCAGTGGGATCACTAGATCTCCTTTCTTCAAATGAACCTTTGTCATCAAATTCTTCGAGCTGACCTCTGAATGGTAAAAATGGCCTTCATAAGGTCGAGACGGACTCTTGAAATCTTCAATTTTCTCTTGATTGATCTCAATTATCGTATCAAATTCCTGCACCTCGTAGTTGACCCCATTGGTCTTCAACCGTTCGATGACATCCACAGCCTGTCCTCCAACAATGAAATAATTTGGAACGACCATTGAATCCTTGGCAAGATAGGTCTGATACTGTGGAATATACTTTTCATAAGGCTTATCCGTGTGGTATTTCAACCTTGGCAATCCCGTGACAGGGCTGAGAGGTAAAGAGTACTCAAATCCTTTAAAAAGGATCGAATCTTTTTTGTCGCTCAACTCGTGATCAAAATAAAAGATTCGCTCATTCAGTCTAAAAGTAAATGCTTCACTTCGTGCATTTTCGATCGAAACTCTATTCTCACCCATCCATTTGATCAGGTCAGCGATCATATCATACGTTGCTTTCACACGCTGAGAAAAGGGCTTCAGCATGTGTGTTTCAATGGTGAAACTCAATGCATCGAACAAGGAAGCATAACCCATTGCGTACCTAGGCAAGTCATTGAAGGCATGGATTCCTTCTTCCGGTGTTTCCTTCATCAACTCCACATATGGGAAGAGGTCCCATTTCTTCTTTTTAAGCGTTCTGGTCAGATCAGGAATGAGTTTGTCGTGCATCAAGGATCTGGTTGAAGGGGCCATTCTTTCCTTCATCGATGAGATATACGTTAGTGTATACTGGTAATCTGCGCCGTTCGAAACATGGGTATCCACAAAAACATCCGGATCCAGCGCCTGATAGATCGTCGCAAACGTGAAGGCATTCTTTGAATCCATTTTTATAAAGTCCCTGTTCAGGTCGAGGTTTTGTGCATTCCCTCGAAAACCGTATTCTTCAGGACCGTTTTGGTTTGCACGACTGTTACCGTTGCGGTTCATCATACCTCCGACATTGTAGGCAGGAATGATCGCGATCACCGGCAGACCTTCCGTTTGCTTTCCTTTTTTTATCCATTCATCCAGCCAGATCAAACACGCATTCACGCCATCTGGCTCACCTGCATGAATGGCATTATTGATCAGAATGGTGGTGTTTTGTTTCGCTTTACTGAATGTCAGTAAAGAATCCTGTGCACCATTTATAACGCACACGTAGATAGGAAGTCCGTAATCTGAAGGACCCATAGCATAGAGCTCGATCTCTTTGTGTTCCTTGTCAAGTTTCCGGTAGTAAGCGATCAATTCCGGGTATGTTGGAGAAGTATTTCCAGTCCATTGCGCATTCGATAAGGGAGCAAGGAACAATGAACAAAGAACAAGGATTGTTCGTACAAATCGTTTAATCATGTGCCTAAATTAGAAAATAGGTTCCATATTTTAGGTTTTGACTCCAATCAATCCAAACTCAAAATGTTTAATTTTACTCCATGAGAATTGACATACTTACGGTTCTGCCTCAGTTATTGGAGAGTCCTTTTGCAGCGTCGATCATGCAACGGGCAAAGGATAAAGGTCACGTTGAGATCCATTTGCACAATATCCGGGACTATTCAACACAGAAACACAAGAACGTTGATGACTACCAATATGGCGGAGGAGCAGGAATGGTGATGTCAATTGAGCCCATTGCAGCCTGTATCGAAAAATTGAGATCAGAGCGAAATTACGACGATATCATCTACATGACACCGGATGGCGAGGTACTTGAGCAGTCGATCTGTAACCAGCTTTCACTTGGCGAAAATCTCATGATTCTATGTGGACATTACAAAGGTGTTGATGAGCGCGTTCGTGAACATTATATAACCAGGGAGTTATCGATCGGATCCTATGTCCTTTCGGGAGGTGAGCTTGCAGCGGCTGTGTTGGTTGATTCAGTTGTGCGTCTTATCCCGGGAGTCCTGAACGATGAAACATCCGCTTTAACAGACAGTTTTCAGGACAACCTGCTATCTCCACCGGTTTATACGCGACCACCCGAATTCAATGGTTGGAAGGTGCCTGAGATCCTGTTATCAGGTAATCCGAGCAAGATCGACGCATGGAGAGAAGAACAGGCATTGAAGCGAACGAAAGAAAGAAGACCTGATCTTCTTGGAGAATAAGAACTATCATGACATTGGACCAATCCATTGAAGTTTTAAAAGAAGGAGGAATCCTACTCTATCCAACAGATACCATCTGGGGTCTTGGCTGTGATGCAACCAATGAATCAGCCTGTAAGCGCATAATTGAAATTAAGAACAGACCGTTAGAGAAAAGTTTTGTCCTTCTTGTAGATGGATTCCCGATGCTTGAACGATACGTACCTGATTTCCACCCCATTTGTTATGACTTAGCCGATCTATCGCATAAACCTTTAACGATTATTTATCCGAATGTAAGAGGAATTGCTGCGTCGATACCTGCGGCTGACGGCTCCGTGGGAATTCGGATCACGAAAGATCCGATTTGCTTAAAACTTCTCCGTAGTATTCGAAAGCCGCTCGTGAGTACATCTGCTAATCTTTCCGGAACCCCCAGTCCAACATGTTATTCTGATATCAACCCACAGATCGTTGATGAAGTTGATGCCGTTGTAGAGGAACGCCTCTCGGAAAAAATGATTACGCCTTCACAGATCATCAAGATCGATCTGGACGGTTCTGTTAAAATCATTCGTAAATAATTACTAAGGATTCTCAAATCGAATTTTCAACGAGGTCAATTCCTAATTCTCTGTATCTTTGCGCCGCAATGTCCAATAATTACGCATCATACCTCAAACATCCTGTATTCAAGGTCGCCTCACAGATCGTGACCGAAAAAGGACTTGAAGCATACGTGATCGGCGGATATGTTAGGGATCTCATTCTGGAACGACCTTCAAAGGATATCGATATTGTGGTGGTTGGCAGCGGAATGGACCTGGCTAAAGAGTGTGCTGAGCGACTTCGAGTCAAGAAAGTCTCACTTTTCCAGAATTTTGGGACGGCACAGTTCAAATACAAAGACCTGGACGTTGAGTTCGTTGGCGCGAGAAAAGAATCCTACCGACACGATTCCAGAAAACCGATCGTTGAGGATGGTAGTCTGAAGGATGATCAGAACCGACGTGATTTCACCATTAATGCTCTGGCTTTAAGTCTGCACGCTGACAACTTTGGAGAATTGATCGACCCTTTTAATGGCATCGACGATCTCAACAAAGGCATCATCCGGACACCGCTTGATCCGGACACAACCTACAGTGACGATCCGCTTCGCATGATGCGCGCCATTCGATTTGCTACTCAACTGGCCTTTAAGATCGAAGCGCAAAGCCTTCAATCGATCTATGGTAATGCACACCGCCTAGAGATCATTTCTCAGGAAAGGATCATGGATGAACTGAACAAGATCATTCTCAGCGATGAACCGTCAAGAGGATTCAAATTGTTGTTCTCTACAAAACTATTGCATCAGTTCTTCCCTGAAATGGTTGAATTACATGGTATCGAAACAATTGACGGCAAGGCACACAAAGACAACTTCTTTCATACACTTGAGGTTCTGGACAATCTTTCTGAGAACTCTAACGATCTTTGGTTGCGCTGGGCTGCTATTATGCATGATATTGCTAAACCTCCCACAAAGCGTTTTGATCCTGAAGCAGGCTGGACTTTCCACGGACATGAAGAGCTCGGAGCCAGACTTACACCAAAGATCTTCAAACGATTAAAACTTCCTCTGGACCACAAAATGAAGTACGTTCAGAAAATGGTGCGGCTTCATTTACGCCCGATCGCCTTAGTGAAAGGTTCCGTTACCGATTCTGCAATACGAAGGTTGTTGAACGAAGCCGGCAATGACATTGAGGACCTGATGCTCTTGTGCAATGCAGACATTACATCGAAGAGCGAGTTCAAAGTGAAGCGATACCGTAAAAATTTCGAGATCGTTACGGAGAAACTCAAGGCCGTGGAAGAAAAAGACAGAATAAGGAACTTTCAACCTCCCGTTTCCGGCGAAATGATCATGTATACCTTCAATATAGGGCCTTGTGCTGAAATTGGTGCGATCAAGTCAAAGATCAAAGAAGCTATCCTTGAAGGTGTCATATCGAATGAACAGACCGAGGCGATCGGCTACATGTTAAAACTATCGGAAGAACTGGGTTTGAAACAGGTGAACGAACCGCTATTAGACAAATAATTATAATTTTACAGAACGTCATTTTCAACAACGACATTTATGGCCGGACTAAAATTCAGAGTATTATTAGATACCGAGAACAACACGGAGATCTTCAGGGATATCCTGATCAATGACACTGACAATTTTGAGACTTTGTACAATGCTATAATTTCGTCTTTCCGTTTTGAGGGAGACCAGGTGGCGAGTTTCTATGTCTCCAATGATAATTGGGATAAAGGCCATGAGATCAGCTTGATGGATATGACCTATGATGATGATTCTGTCGATTCACCGGCAGTAGTAATGAAAGATGCCATAATAAAAGATTTTCTTGAAGAACCTGATCAAAAGTTTATCCTTGTATACGACTTCATGCGCATGTGGATCTTTCTTTTAGAACTGATAGGTTACGAAGCGGAAGGCCCTGAAACACCGCTTGTGTCCATGTCTGTTGGGATGGCACCACCAGAAGATTCCAAATCCGCTGCAGAAAATGAAACCTTATTCATGGGTGAATTCGATGAAGAAGAAGAGGACGAATTCGGATTCAATGAGTTTGATGACGAGTTTGGAGAGGAGGATATGGGTAATTTTGACGAATACGAGTATTAATGGAATCGAAAACAGGAGATCCGGTTGGCGCTGCAATTCTTGAGTATGCGGTATCTAAAAAGCCGAATGACATCATCGTAAGCTCTGACATCTGTGAAGATGATATTATCCCAGTCGAAGTATTGTTCAGAACCTATGATGAAATGCCGGAGCTCGAGCAGCAAGCGATCGAACTTTGCAAAGGAAAGGTTCTGGATGTTGGTGCCGGTTCGGGGGTCCATTCGTTCGAACTTCATGACCGTGGATTGGATGTAAATCCAATTGAAGTTTCAGAAGGAGCAGTTAATTACATGAAAAAAGCAGGATTGAAAGCCCGTAAAATAAACTTCTTCGATCTAAAGAATGAAAAATACGATACGATCCTTATGATGATGAATGGAATTGGTATTGCAGGAAAACTATCCAATTTGGAAGGAACTTTACTTCATGCCAGATCGCTTTTAAATCCCGGAGGAAAGATTCTATGTGATTCATCGGACATTAAGTATCTATATGAGGACGAAGACGGCGGGCTGTGGGTCGATCTCAACTCAGAGTATTACGGAAATTTCCGTTTTCAAATGAAATATAAAAAGGAGAAAGGTCCCTGGTTCGATTGGCTGTATGTCGATTACGACAACCTTCACAAGGCTGCAACCAATGCCGGTTTGAAAGCAAAAAGAGTTTATGAGAGTGAGGATCATTTCCTCGCTGAATTAACAATTGACTGATGAATAAGTTGCTACCTCTTCTTTTACTCTTCTTTCACTGTTCGACGTTTTCGCAGGAAAATGTTTCACAGTTCCCGTTTAATGAGAGCTCCTTACTTTGGAAGATCGAGGGAGACGGAATTCCGAAAGGAAGCTATCTGTTTGGTACGATGCATCTGATCGAAAAACAATACTTTATTTTTCCAGATAAACTTGAAAAACTTTTTAAAAAGAGTGACCAGTTAGTAATGGAATTACCCGGACTTCCGAATCAACTGGAAGCAATGAAGCTTGTAAAATTGGAAGACAGTGTTACTTTTTTCGATTTTTTCAGCCCTGAACAAACAGATACGATTCTCGCATGGGCGAAATCTGAAATGAAAATGAGTGAAGAAAAATTTCGCAAGACAATGGGCGGAATGAAGCCTTTCATGGTTGTTCAAATGGCCGCTCAGTTGCAGTTTATTGGTAAGACCGAATCGTACGAAATGACTTTTGAAAAACTCGCCAGAGAAAACTCGATTGACATCAAAGGCCTTGAAACAATAGAAGAACAAATGTCTTTGTTTGATAATCTGACTAAAGACCAGCAGGCCCAAATGGTCATGGAAGGAATCCGGAACAGTGAACGAACTCTTCAACTCACAAAGACCATGCAGCAAGTCTATACACGACAGAATGTTGACTCGCTCTATCTTATTATTGCAGAAGAAGGAGGAACCATTTCTGAAGAACAAGGTGAGTTCATTGACAAGAGAAACGAAAAATGGATTCCAAAGATAGAGGCAATGATCTCTGAAAAGAAAACATTTATTGCCGTTGGCGCAGGACACCTTGGTGGACCTAAAGGAGTAATCCGTCTTCTGGAAAAAAGAGGGTACGCCCTTACCCCTGTCGAATTGAAATAACAAATTGATGCCCATGTTCAACTCCATAATCCGCATGACACTATTCAACCGGATAGGTTATCTGATGATCAGTCTTTTTTTGGTATCGGGCTGCCACACCTATTCTGATTCGGACAAATCCGCGTTTGACAAGAATATCAGCGAATACCTTCATAGAAAAGGAATCGAATGCACAAAATCACCATCAGGGCTTTATTACAAGATAATCCGACAAGGAAAAGGAGAAACTATCCAGTTCCAGGACGTCGTTTCATTCTGCTACAAAGGATATTTCCTCAATGGAGAAGTGTTCGACCACGTTAAGAAACCGGTCGAGTTTCAAGTAAAGGATCTGATTGGTGCCTGGAAAGAGATTATGCTTGAATTGAAGCCGGGTTCTAGTGTATATCTCGTGGCCCCTCCTCAATTGGGCTACGGTGACAGAGAACTTGACGATATACCCGCAAATTCAATTCTCGTTTTTGAAATGGAGATCATCAACGTCAAATAATGAAATTCTGAAAAGAATATTCCATTCAGTCATTGAAAAACGAAATCAAACATCTATTTTTGGTGTCATTAAATTAATGCTATTAAATATCCGCAATTATGAGCGTATTGGTTAATAAGAATTCCAAAGTTATTGTTCAGGGTTTTACGGGAAGTGAAGGAACTTTCCATGCCGGACAAATGATCGAATACGGAACCAACGTTGTTGGTGGAGTTACCCCAGGAAAAGGAGGAACGACACACCTTGATCGTCCTGTATTCAATACAGTTTCGGATGCGGTTAATACTACTGGTGCTGATGTTTCTATCATTTTTGTTCCGCCGGCTTTTGCGGCAGATGCAATTATGGAGGCTGCAAACGCGGGAATTAAAGTAATCGTTTGTATCACAGAAGGGATTCCGGTGAAGGATATGGTCATGGCGAGAGAATATATCAAAGGGTTCGACTGCCGTTTGATCGGCCCGAACTGTCCGGGTGTTATCACTGCAGGAGAAGCGAAAGTTGGAATCATGCCCGGTTTTGTATTCAAAAAAGGGAAGATTGGTATTGTTTCCAAATCCGGAACATTGACATACGAAGCAGCAGATCAGGTTGCTAAAGCCGGTTTGGGTATTACTACTGCTATCGGTATCGGTGGAGACCCGATAATTGGAACAACAACCCGTGAAGCGGTTGAGCTTTTGATGAACGACCCTGAAACTGAAGGGATTATTATGATCGGTGAGATCGGAGGAAACCTTGAAGCAATCGCAGCTCGTTGGATAAAAGAGAACGCAAGAAAACCAGTAGTTGGTTTCATCGCCGGAGAAACTGCCCCGAAAGGGCGTACGATGGGTCACGCAGGTGCAATCGTTGGTGGAGCAGATGACACTGCGGAGGCAAAAAAGCGCATTATGAGAGAATGTGGAATTCACGTTGTTGATTCCCCAGCGCACATAGGTGCTAAAATGGCTGAAGTCCTTGGAGTAACAGTATGATAGCACTATAAATCGGGAAATTTCCTGTTTATACCCTATATTTAAACGGCTTTCGGGCCGTTTTTTTTATGCCGTGGTTAAAGAACTCATCGACACATATCATAAAACACACGACTTCACGAAACAAGCCTACCGCTTTGTGAAGGATATTTCTTCGATCAAAGAACTTGTCGAAGTTGCTGTTAGCGATCTCCCCAAGCCATATCCTGAATATGCCTCCTGGCTGCTGGTCCACATTTGCGCAATTGAACCAACACTTCTTTCAACCTATCAAGCAACAATGATCGATCGTATCCTGATATCCGACAATCAAAGCGTGCTTAGAAACCTGTCGAACGTGTGTCATTCCCTCCCACTCATAGAATATAGGGAGTCAGAACTGCTAGACCGACTGCTCTCTGTCATTTCGGACGATACGAACAAGGTCGCCCTTTTTGTTTATGCCTGCTACAAACTTGTTCAATTTGTACAAAAGTATCCCGAACTAAAACCTGAGATCGAAGCTATTTTCTCTTTGAAACAAGAGCCATTGAAACCGGCAATGCGCATCGGGATAAAAAATTTCAGGTTAGCGACAAGAAATATTTCTTAGTACTTTATCTTTTGTTTTACCGGGTTTGCATGATCTTATGGTTCAATTCTTTAACAAAATTTAATCTTTTATAGTACTATGTATTGCATAGTTCATTCTTTTACCTATATCTTTGTATAAAATTAATTGAAATGAATTTAGAGAATACACAGGCTCAAATGCGAAAGGGAATCCTGGAGTACTGTATACTTTCCATTCTGGACAAAAAGCAGGAAGCTTATCCTTCGGAGATACTCGAAACACTGAAGGATGCAAAACTGATCGTTGTTGAAGGAACTTTATATCCACTTCTTACACGATTAAAGAACATGGAACTCCTCTCCTACAGATGGGAAGAATCACAATCCGGACCACCGCGCAAATACTTCGCCCTAACGAAGTTGGGCAAAGTATTTTTAGAAGAATTAGACAGTACATGGAAAGAACTGAGTGAAGCTGTCAATAAAATCACCAATATTGAATCAAAATGAAAAGAACTGTTTCCGTTAACATCAAGGGTATGAACTTCCTGATCGAGGAGGATGCATACGAACTATTGCAACAATATATCGATCGGTTAACGCATGTGTTTCGAAATGACAAAGGCAGCAAAGAGATCATCGAAGACATTGAGTTACGTGTGGCTGAGCTATGTTTGTCAAAATTGAATGACCGCAAACAGGTTGTCGAAATAGATGACATCCATTCGATCCTAAATACACTGGGCGATCCGGCTCAATTCGTCGATGAAGAGGTAACTGATTCTGAAAATTATTCTCAGACCTCAACTGACAAGAAACAAAGCTCCGGAGAAAAACGACTGTTCCGAGATCTTGACAATGCATCCATTGCTGGTGTTTGTTCGGGTATCGCGAACTATCTGAACATCGATGTTGTCATCATTCGTGCCATCTTCCTGGTTATATTCTTATTTGGAGGATTTGGATTTCCGCTTTATGTGATCCTCTGGATCGTTATTCCGAAAGCTAATACAACGATTGATAAACTCCGTATGCGGGGCAAACCCATCACTGTTGAAAGTGTAAAAGAAGAAGTAGAAACTGCTGCTGAACGTCTGACAAAAGAATCAAAAAGATTCGCAAAAAAGATCAGAAATGAAGAGAATGTCGGCAGACGATTTACCTCTCTTGGAAGATTCATAACAGGTGCGGTCGGGATCGGTTTGATCTGTTTTGGACTTTTTTTACTGGTAATGTTTCTGATCTTCGGTATTGGAGGAATGGAATTCATTCCTGTGCAAAGTGAAACGGGATTTCTTTCGCTGCCACAATTCGGTAAGCTTGTCTTAAACGATACATCCGATTACAATTGGGCATGGTGGGGGGCAGTCATTTCATGCTTTACTGGAATACTTTTTATTCTGCTATTGGGTGTAAAACTATTATTTCGCATTCGCAATCGATGGTCAGGTATATCATTGGGACTATTGTTCACCGCCGGTTTCATCGGAATAGTAATGTGTATTGTAATCGGAGCAAAAACTGGCCGTGAAATGGCTATTGAGGGGGAGATCGAACGCGAAGTCGGTAAAATAGCAGCAAATGAACTTCAGGTGATTGCTCATCAATCTTCTTTCAAATCGTCTGCTGATTTCAAAGTAAAGTCGGATGGCCGTTACGGCCTCATCGGTTTGAAAGGCGACAACATCGTTGAAAGTGGTATTCACTTGGAATATAGATTGTCAAAGGATTCATTGTTCCATGTATACCAGAACTTAAGCTCACATAGTCATTCTCACAAGACAGCATTGGATAAGGCTAAAAACATCAAACATTCAGTTTCATTGGACAGTAGTCAATTGCATATAAACACCTACTACAGTTATCCAAAGCGTGATAAATTACGTGATCAGGAAGTATATATTATCATCGAAATACCGAAAGGAAAAACCGTTGAAATAGGAAATCAGACTATCCACCTTGGAGCGGAGGATTTCAAAGAGGATGTCAAGAATGACTTCTATGAAGAAGACGGATACCTAAGAAATGATGGTGAATACGATCACTGGGATTAAACTAAAAAACGGGGCTTTATCGCCCCGTTTTTTAGTTCTTTTTGTTCATGTACTCCTGTAATTCAATTTTACTTGAATCGAATGTGAACAAAGGCAAAAGAACAGACCCTTTATCCTTATCGATCATTCGGTCATACAGAAATTTCGACAATTCAAGACGATCCTCTTCAAAAGTGAGTGTTTCAATTATCTTATAAGATTGACTGGCTGTCAAACAATTTTCTTTGAGATCCTTTCGGATCATTGCAACGCGATCATCATCAAAGGTTAATGCTTTAAGATCCCGTGCAAACTTATCTCCATCACCCAGAATATTCTTACATGTCACAACGGATGATGACGCAGAAGAATTTTGCGTGTTCGTACTTGTCTGATTACCTGAAGTATTTACAGTTGAGCTCTGAGTAACAGTAGTTGTTTGAGTAGTTTGTGTTGAAGTATTTGTTGTTTGAGTACCCATTCCGTTTAGATTAATTGACATGTTCACGTTCTGACTTCCATTCGTGGGATCATTCACGTTGATATTCACATTCATACCCATGTTGCCATTCGAATTTACAGGATCTGTTACTGTTGTCGACTGGTTCATTGTCTGAGTATTTCCATTCGTCGTAATTGTAGCATTTGTATTTTGCGTTTGAGTTCCGGAATTTACAACGGTTTCTTGTTTAACGGTTTCTGTGACAACTAAAGCATCACTAAAACCAGCTGAGTTGTCCGCACGATAGACAATCACTTCCTGTTGGGTGGATACTCCCTTCGTTGGCTCCATCCCTATCAACTGAAGCTTACCTTTTCCTTTTTTGAAAACAACTCTCGTCGTAATATCCGAAGGCTCTTCAACAAAGAAATTCTTATCAATGTCGGGCGTCTTTCCATCAGCAAAAATCAGTTTCACGGAATATGACCCATTTTTTATTCCACCAACTACTACATTCGTCATTGGCTTAGAATTTTGTTTAATCCCGTTTAGGATCACGTAGAATTGTTGTCCACCGTTGTTGAAGATCGTCATGTTGCTTTGTGAGAATCCGATGAATTCTATACAAATAGCAAGGATGGTCATTAATTTTTTCATATCTTTTCAGTTAATGTCTCAATAATCACTATTAGACAAGCCCAATTTACTTCATTTCAAGATAATAACAAAAGTTTAGTCACAGCCATAAGCTATGCCTTTATTTAATCGTAACTTTGTTAATAGTGCAATATGCCATAGTCGACATAGAAACAACAGGCGGAAGTCCAAAATCTTCGAAAATTACGGAGATCGCAATCTATAAACACGATGGCAAAGAAGTAATCGACGAATTTGTAACATTGATCAATCCGGAAATGAAGATTCCTGAGTTCATTGTTCGACTTACAGGTATCAGCGACAAAATGGTGGAGAATTCCCCAAAATTCTACGAGATTGCCAAGAAGATCATTGAATTTACTGAAGGCTGTATCTTTGTTGCTCACAATGTTGGCTTCGACTATGGGATACTGCGGCATGAATTCAAATCATTGGGTTATGACTACCGCAGGCCACATCTTTGTACTGTCAGAACTTCTCGATACGTTATTCCGGGAATGGAATCCTATAGCTTGGGAAAACTTTCCAGAAGCCTTGGAATAGAAATCAAAGGAAGACATCGAGCTGGTGGTGATGCATTGGCAACAGCACATCTTTTTACAATGTTGGTAGAAAAGGATCCCGGAGATCTAGCTTCATTTATCCAACAAGAGGTCAATCCAAAGGTACTTCATCCGAATCTTGACCTTGAAACACTGGATGAAATCCCCGGAAAAACAGGTGTTTATAAATTTTTCAATGAAGTCAATCAACTGATCTATATAGGAAAAAGCAAACAGATCAAAAACAGAGTCGATCAGCATCTGAGAAATACAAAGACCAAGAAGGGCATCCAGATGATCAAAGAGGTCATGCGCATCGAATATGAGCTAACAGGTTCAGAATTGATTGCCTTATTACTGGAATCCCAGTTGATCAAGCTTCACAAACCAATGTACAACAGGCAACTCAAAAAAACTCGGTTCCCATATGGACTCTTCGATTATTTTGATGAGAACGGTTATCATCGCCTTCACATTGCATTGACATCCACGAAGACGGAGATTCCATTGGCAAGTTTTTCAACCAAGAAGGAAGGTACTTCATTCCTGGAATACAAGTGCGAAGAATATCAGCTCTGTCAGAAGCTGTGCGATCTCTATCCTACACAAAGTGCATGCTTTCATTATACCATAAAGAAATGTAAAGGTTCATGTATCCAAGCGGAACCGTCAGTAAATTATAATGATCGGGTAGATCAACTCGTGAAGAAATTATGTCTCAACGGTGAAAGCTTTTACATTATAGATAAAGGTCGGCATAAAAGTGAAAAGAGCATTGTATTGATTGAGCGAGGAACCATTGTAGGATTTGGTTTTGCACCATATCATTTCAACGGGCAACCTCCATTCAAATGGAAACGATATATTGACCTCATTTCAGAAGATCGGGATGCAAGAACAATACTGAGCGTTTTCCTTCGAAAGCATTCAGGATTTGAAATTGTCCGAATCTAAGCATCGTCCTGTTTGAGCCAATGTTAAATTACTATCAGTTAGTATCCACAGCAAAAACCGGGATCTTTAACCTTTCTTGACAAAAAATTGGTTTCGGAAAAATTGGCATAAAAAAAGCCGACCATTTCTGATCGGCTATTCTCTTTTATATCGTGTGTTACGCTTTCAAACGCTTCGAAAAATCTATGAGGATCGGTGTTGCAACACAAAGTGAGGAATATGTTCCTATCACGACACCCACCAATAGAGCGAACAAGAAGCCTTTGATCGCTGGTCCACCGAAGATGAACATGATCAATACAACAACAAATAAGATCATAGATGTATTGAAGGTACGACTAAGTGTGGTATTCAATGACTTGTTAATGATTTCATAGTGGTGATCATCCGGTGCACTGTTGCGTAGGTTTTCCCTGATCCGGTCGAAAACAATCACGGTATCATTCATAGAATATCCTATTACCGTGAGAATCGCAGCAATGAATGCCTGGTTCACGTCAAGGCTGAATGGAAGGTAACCGTGTAACAACGCGAAGATCGAAATAACGAAAAATGCATCGTGAGCCAAACCGATAATAGCGCCGATAGAATACTGCCAATAACCAAATCGGATCAAGATGTACGCAAAGATCGCAATTAGAGCCAATGTGATCGAAATCGCAGAGGATGTCCAAAGTTCATTGGAAACAGAAGCTGAAATACTTCTTGATTCCATGATTTCATATGAACCCATCTTTGCTTGACACTCATCAAGTCCTTCCATCAACTTCTTTTTCACCTCCTCAGTTGCCCCGTCGTTCTTCAACATATAGTTCGTAACGATCTCGACATTGTAGTCATTCGATTTTGTTTTAAGATCGATTGAGGAGACTTCACCATTCTCAACAAATACTTTTGACAATTTGCCTCGAATGAATTCGATATCAGCCTTTTGTTCAAATTTAACAGCAAAAGTTCGTCCTCCGGTAAATTCAACACTCTGTTTCAATCCGCGAGTGAACATCGCAGCAATCCCTAAAACAGTAACGGAAATCGAGAAGATGTAGAAATACTTGCGCTTTCCTACCCAATCAAAGTTGAGATTCTGGAACAACCCTTCTGACATTTTCGTAAAGAAGGATATCTTCTGTCCTTTCTCCAACCATGCTGTAATTACCAATTTTGAGATAACGATCGCTGAGAAGATTGATGTAAAGATACCAATGATCAATGTCGTAGCAAATGATTCGATCTCACCTGTTCCGAATACCTTCAAAATGATCGCAACCAAGAGGTGCGTTGCATTCGCATCGATAATAGAAGGAAGTGCTTTTCTAAAACCAACTGAAATGGAATTAGCTACATCAACACCGCGATACTGCTCTTCACGGATACGCTCGAAGATCAAAATATTAGCATCGACTGCGGTACCAATCGTCAAAACGATACCGGCAATACCGGCAAGTGTCAGAACGGCTCCAAAAGATGCCAAACATCCGAAGATGAAGATAACGTTTGCCGCAAGTGCAATATTCGCAGCAATACCAGACTTGCCATAGTATAGATACATATAGATCAATACCGCAATGAATGCGAACAGGAACGAAACAAGACCAGCTTGAGAATTCTCTGCCCCGATTGTAGGTCCTACTTTCGTCTGCTCCTTAATTACACATGGTGCCGGAAGGGCTCCTCCATTCAAAAGACCAGCAAGATCCTTCGCTTCGTCAATGGTGAATGACCCTGAAATCTGTGTATTACCTTGAGTGATTGCATTCTGAACACGAGGAGCTGAATATACGACTTCGTCCATAGTGATCGCAACAATACGCTGAACGTTGTCACCTGTCATTTCGGCCCACTTGTCAGCACCTTCTTCTGTCATCGAAAGATCAACCGTAATCGCTCCCGACTGATCATCATACCCTGTAGATGCAGATTTTACATCTTTACCACCTACAAGAGCTTTTCCATTCTCAGGCACACGAATAGCATACAAAACATATGCTTTTTCTTTAGAGTTCACGGCAACATCTTCAACATCAGCAGACCACATGAATTTCAGATCTTCCGGAAACAAGTTAAGGACATCATCTCTCCTTAATATAGCATCGACAGCCGTTTTGTTCTCAGATGCCACGTACCCCATCGCATAATCACCAGCAGGTTTAACATAATCTGCCAGACCCTTCTGAGATCCGCCCAGGCTAGTAAGTGATGCAAGTGATTTTGTAGTATCCGTAGAATCTCCTGCCAAAGCAACATCATCCAGTTTAACTTCCTTGGTTCTTGAAACATTCGTCGCTTGTTGCCACTGACCACCTATCTCACTCGGGAAATAAGTTTCAAAAAACTGAAGATTTGCAGTTGACTGAAGTTTTTGAGCAACAGTAGCCTCATCCTGGACACCTGGTAGTTCGATATATAATCTGTTATTCACACCATCACGCTGGATATTCGGCTGAGCAACACCAAACTGATTGATACGCTTACTCATGATCTGCTCCACTCCGTCCATAGACGACGAGGCGATCTTTCTTAAAAACGCTTCAACATCATCATCTGTTGAGTTTATTCCCAATCCTTCAAGATCTGAAGTGCCCAATAAACGAACAACAGGAAGTTTATTTAATCGCTTATTCTCATTGATGAAAAGAGAAATAAAATCACCCCCCTTTTGATTATACTGATTTAATGCACTTTCGAATGGCTTTTTAAAGGTAAGGTCCCGAGGGTTTCTTGCATAGTTCTTCACCATCTCAGGAACAGAGATTTCAAGCGTTACACTCATCCCTCCGACAAGGTCCAATCCAAATGCTAAACTTCTCTTTTTAGATTCTGAAAATGTAGAACCGAAAATAGGGTACACTTTATTCTCTGATTTATCCTTTAAGATTTGATTGACAAAAGCAGCTTTAGCCAAAGCTTCTCCTTCAGGTCTATCGAAATGAGCATACGTCCCATTTGGAAGCAAAGCACTGTCACCTGTGGTTGCAGCTTGTTTCTTCAATTCTACTACTTTCTCGTTAGCCTCCTTATCAGCCTTCTTTTCAACTGATGTAGAAACCCAAGTGAACGACAATTGATAAAAACAAACTACCGTTAACAGTATTGTCAAAAACCAAAAAAATCCTTTATTACGCATCTTCGTAAAACAGTTAGTTATTTATTAAGCCCGCAAATATAGAATTTAGCTTTGTTAAAGTCAATAAAGTATTGCACCTATTTGATAAGTTTATGAAAAAACACTTATTGTAAATGATTCAGAAGGAAAATAGAATCGAACAACGATCACTTTGAAAGGTTCAGATTCACTATTCTGGCTCCGAGACTTATCTCAACTTAAAATTTCCGGATTATTGGAAACCATAACCTGAGATGGTATAAAATTGCTCCACTCCAAATTGAACGTTGAGCGTGTCAAAATTGGAAATTGTCAGATCTTTCCAGTATTTCTTCACCAAACCTATTCCCTTGGCATAGACCTCATATTTACGCCGATAATCGATAAGCGAAATGAACGTGTCTAACTCAACGATAAGAGTGCTATCAAAGGAAAGTCCCCCAACGGTAGTTTCATCATGAATATCCTTGTAGTATGCCTCCATTCCGTCAAACATATTGAAGGCATTCGGATTCCATTCTTTGGTTAAGGTAGGCGCAAAAACCAACTTGATCACTCGTTGATTTTCTTCAATGAGTTCCGCGCGGCCTTGATCCAGTATTGCTGTCCATATATCAGTCTGAACCCAAGGTAATGACGAATTATCTCTTTTAAACCGTATAAACTTTCTCGCAACCCTTCCCTCATTATCGATCACCGTATCACCAATCAATGTTCGCAACTGATAGCGAAGCGTATCGTGTTTAACCGCCAATGTCGCGTCATGCTGAATTTCAATTACGTCATAATCAACATACCTCCCATGAGATAAGTCAAAGTATTCGTAATGGAATTGAGGTTGAGGTGAAGGGCCTTTTTTACAAGAGGCAATCACCAGCAAAGTAAAGACGATCAGGCTTCCTATGTAATAACGTGGCAGCATTGTTCTGCTAATGTACAAAAAATCTATTGGTTTGGGTCGATACCCTTGCGTTTAAGCTCATTTAATTTGGCCTCCAAGCCTTTCCCTGTGTATGCAACACCCTCCCAGTAGAACTTTTTACCGATCTCTGTCCCGGCTTCATTGTAGGCATAACACCATCCATGCCGAAGCCCATTACGATAGCGCTCCTGCATCATCTTCTTACCTGAAGCGTGATAACGCTCCCAAATACCGATCTTTCTATTCAATTCATATTTGCCCTTTTCCATAACAGCCCCGTTGGGAAAATACTCTGTGTAATCGCCATTTAATTTTCCATCCGTGTAATAGAATACAGCTGAAATAACTTGCGCTTTCTCATTCGGATCCTCTGGCACAAAATAAACTGTCTTTTTACCATTCAGCTGATCGTTCTTATACGTTTCGGAATTACTGAGTCTGCCTGAAGGTCCAAAATTTAACCAAATAGAATCCTTCTTCTGAGAATTGAAGATGCCGTAAGACATCAACTTCCCATTTTCATGGTAATAAAACGCTTCTGAACGAACCGTTGTTTCGCTGTGTTTAATAATCGCTTTAACTTTTGAAGACTCGTAATAATAAGTAAAGGTACCGATCGGCTTGTCGTCTTTGAACTGCCCTTTATACTGGTATACCTTGCTTCCCTGATAAACCTTACTCCACACACCTTGTTTCTTACCTTTACTGTCCGTCACATTTTGCCCAAAACAGAGAAGAGTTGTCAAGAAAATAAGTAAGAAAACAATCCATTTCATTTTACAAGTATTTTATAAAACTCCTCCAAACTTTCAACGGTAATGTCGGCGACAGTTCTTATTGGTTCAACCGTTTTAACCCTTACAGTTTTCATACCAAGATTCTGACCAAAAACAATGTCTGAATCTGAATCACCCACCATTACAGACCTCGAAAATTCGACAACCTTATGTTGCCGCTGAGCAAGCAAAGCCATGCCCGGTTTTGGTTTTCGAAGCTGGTTCGTAGGCGAAGCGATGCCCGGAGCATAATAGCTTTTTCGAATCTCTCCTCCGAATTTTTCAACTTCTCGATGGATATAATCATGAATTTCTAAAAGGTTACCTTCCGTCATTATCCCTTTTCCGATCCCCTGCTGATTGGTCACAATAAATACATTCCCAAAGATTCTGGAGAGGCCTGCTATGGTTTCAGGGATTTTGGGCAAGAACTTAAATTCTTCTGCGGTTCTCACATATCCTCCCATGATCCGTTCGTTGATCACACCATCTCTGTCAAGAAAAAGTGTCCAGGATTTATCTACACCCCATTCAATCATTCCTCAATGTCTTCTCTATCAAATAAACATTTCGCGTAGAGGAATTTCGGCCGATCATCTCTGCCAAAAAACCAGCTAAAAAGAATTGAACCCCCATGATCATTGCCGCAAGAGCAACGTAGAATTCTGTGCGCGCTGCTATCTTTTGCGCCGTTTTGTCAAAGAAAAGTTTGTCGATACCGATGTAAAAACTAAAACCAAAACCAACAATAAACATTAATACACCCAATACACCAAAGAAATGCATTGGTTTCCTACCAAACTTCCCCATAAACACGACGGACATTAGATCAAGAGGTCCATTGATGAATCTATTTAACCCAAATTTAGTAGTTCCGTATTTTCGTGCCTGATGAACAACCACTTTTTCACCGATCTTTGAAAATCCTGCATATTTTGCAAGAGGTGGGATATACCTGTGCATATCACCATATAATTCGATACTTTTTACAACTGCATTCTTGTAAGCTTTCAGACCGCAATTGAAATCGTTCAAATGAATCCCTGTCAATCGTCGTGCAGCCCAATTGTATAGCTTTGTAGGGATTGTTTTTGTGATCGGGTCGAAACGCTTCTTTTTCCAACCTGAAACGACATCGTAATCATCCTTCATGATCATGTTGTATAGTTCCGGTACCTCGTCAGGGGAATCCTGAAGATCTGCATCCATTGTAATTACAACATCACCGTTAGCAGCCTCGAAACCTTTCTGTAAAGCCGCAGATTTGCCGTAATTACGCTGGAATTTAATACCTATAACGTTTTTATCTTTTTCGTAGAGTTGCTGCACAACATCCCATGATCCATCTTTACTTCCATCATCCACAAAGATAACCTCATAACTAAATTTATAGGCATTCATTACACGCACAATCCATTCATGCAATTCATAAAGAGAATCCACCTCATTATAAAGGGGAACTACAATAGAAATATCCAACTGTTTATTCAAAACACTTTTTTATTTATCCTACAAATATAAAGAAAGGGTTCGAGGCGATGAGTTTCGATAAAATGTTTCCTCAACAACTATTCTTTGATAACCTTGATCACCCTTCCCGCAATCTTGATGAAGTAGATACCAGCCGGAAGTGTACTCAGATCGAGTTCGTGAATACTATCCGTTATTATTTCTGAACATACGATTCCTCCTTGGATGTCGGTCAACAGAAATTCCGATGGAAATTGATCTATACAGATCGTTATGCGATCAGAAAAAGGATTTGGATATACAACCACAGAATACTCTTCTTTCTCCTGCAGCTCGGCAATGTTGCTATTCGTGATCGTCACGAAATCAATCGCTGCCTCTGTTATATTTATATCCGGATCAATATCAGAGATCCTGAATGAAACCTGCATTGAATTCGTAATTGACAAATAATCGGAAAGGCGGATACTGTTCGGTATCCACATTGAGAACTCTGAAGCCTCCGGACCAAAAGCAGCTACCTTGACCACCTCTAAACCATTTGAAACAAACACCTTCAAAGTGTCTTGCGGTGTTGATCCATGCATGCAATAAAACCACCTAAAAAAGTTCAGATGTGGATCTGAGTAAGAAGTAAGGTCCATGGAGGGAGAATAGAGATTTGTAGCTCCCGCATCCACATCATCCGCATCTGGATTCAGCTCTTGCCCGTTACCAGTAACAAATGCTTTATCGGAACAATCGTAGATAACGTCAAGATCAGGAGCCGAATCAGTTGTAGTTGGGAAGGGCTCTCCCCTCTCCCACATTCCAGTAAGAGCATTTCCCGAAACGTTCCATCCAAAATCAAAAGTGAAATCATCGTAATAACCTCTTTCCAGTTCAACATTAATAGTTCCTGTCATATTATTTATCAAAAGGTCTGTACATTTGGTCCTGTACCCCCATTTACCAACCGATACCTGGTAGACATCCTGATAATAAAGAATGAGGTCCTCTTGACCCAGAGCGTTGGTAGTTCCTGTATGTTCCAAGAGAGGAACTTGTAATAAAATCGAGGCTCCTTCAATAGGTAACCCTGTCACAGATTCAGTGACATTGATCGTTAGATTGAACGGTGGTATAGGAATCAGCTGAACATCCTGATAGACAATTGTTCCTTGAGTAAGGACGACGGTAATCGTTTGCGGATAATAGCCAACTTTAGAATAAGTAACTTGAAAGGCGCCAATTCCCAGAATTCCTGTTGCATAATTCCCTGAATTACCTGTATTGTCAATCTGTTCATTCGTCAAAATCTGAACAGAGGCATTCACTATGGGAAGTCCATTACTGTTATCTGTAACGATCCCTTCAAGGTAAGAAGCCTTCTCATAGGTCGGACCCAAAACGAATAATCCATTGGTCATATCGGATGCGAGAATTGTTCCGCTTGGCAAGAATGGGTATACGCCCCAACAACCAATGAAATCAGAGGACTGACCTAAGTAGGTGTCGTATTCACCAACCTTCACAATATTATTTGGATGGCTCACATCATGAATTACGATACCGTCCGAATAATAACTGGTAATAATATAATCCCCTTTCACATGAACATTATGAGGTGGAACTCCCTCGCCTGGTGAATTTTGAATACGATCCAATTCTGTAATATTTTGAGGATCACTAATGTCATAGGAAGTAATATATGCACCCGCTTCTTCATCAGTTGTATAGACGTAAGAACCAGTTGTGGACGGCCAAATGTTGTGCGAAAATGCATCGGGAGTCACTACAGATCCCAAGAGAACAGGATTGGCTTTATTCGAAACATCAACCAGACTGACAAATCCATTCAAAATGTGGGCAAGAAACATCGTATCATTCCGCACAAAACCATCATGGACATACCAATTATCAAAAACCCCAACTTCTACAGGAGCCATCGGACTGCTTTGAGTATCAAGAATGATCACACCACCATTCCCGCGATTGGAACCAAAAATATAGGCAAAGCCGTTCTCATCAACATAACACGTATGGGCACTTTGCCAGGGTGAACCAGAAGAACCCGTATATTGTGCCGTCGGCAAAGCAGTACTTCCCGGAAGAGGAGAAAGATCAATGATGAGCATTCCGTCATCAGCTTCAGTAGTCACGTATGCATAATCTCCATGAACACATGGATCTCTCCAGATCGAACTTGAACCGGGTTTCCAGAAAACCTCAAAAGGAGCAGAGGGATTCGTCACGTTTACAACGGATGTACCTTCGGTTGTACCAACGATAGCATATTCGTTACCCATCTCATCAACGTAACCCCATACATCGTTGAGATTCGCATTGTGAAGGGCCTGATAATCTATATGTGACAACGAATCAATATTCAATTGGGAGGCAGATGAACCGGCAAAAAACAAACAGACAATAAGGAATAATGACCTCATACAAATAGTTTGAACGAATATACAAAAAGAGAGCCGGGAATCAAAGAATAAAGATGCTTGCAAGAATAAAAATGAGGATGATAATTGCGTACTGCCAAAAATCAACAAAGTATGGAAAATACTTCTTGTAAACTTCTCTCAATCCCATAAGACAAATTTACTCTATTTTACATGAAATTCTTTTATTAAACGCCGAAATACAAAGGAAATTTTAGGGCATTATTTATTACCTTTGTTGGTATTAAAATGAAGCTATGGCAAAAGAATCGATCGTTGAAACTACAGAATCAATAGATTTTCAATCTTTTAAGAACGAAGTTCTGGAAGACTACCGACTTGCTTGTATTTCCCGTGAGGCATCTCTATTGGGTCGCAAAGAGGTATTGACCGGTAAAGCGAAGTTCGGGATCTTTGGTGACGGAAAGGAATTAGCACAGATCGCTTTAGCCAAGCAGTTCAGGGACGGCGATTTCCGTTCAGGATATTACCGTGATCAAACGTTAATGATGGCGATCGGTCAGTTGAATGTTCAGCAATATTTTGCAGGGTTGTATGCTCACACTGACGAGGATGTTGAACCTCAATCAGCAGGCCGTCAGATGGGAGGTCATTATTCCACAAGAAACCTCGATAAGAATGGGGAATGGAAGAACCTGACAGGTCAAAAGAATAGTTCAGCCGACATCTCTCCGACAGCAGGTCAGATGCCACGACTTCTAGGACTGGCACAAGCTTCAAAAGTTTACAGAAATCATCCTACTCTTAAGGACCTTGAGAAGTTCAAGAAATTCTCTAATAATGGAAACGAAGTAGCATTCGGTACGATCGGTGATGCATCCACTTCGGAAGGACCATTCTGGGAAACGATCAATGCTGCAGGTGTACTTCAGGTGCCGATGGTGATGTCGGTTTGGGATGACGGATATGGGATCTCTGTTCCAAGAGAATTCCAGACAACAAAAGGAAGCATTAGTGAGGCACTTGCAGGAATGCAGCGAACAAAAGATAAACCGGGATACGAGATCTTCGTAACGAAGGGATGGGATTACGCTCACCTTTGCGAAACGTACGAAAAAGCGGTAAAGATCGCTAGAGAAGAGCATGTTCCGGTGCTGGTTCACGTTAAAGAAGTAAATCAGCCACAGGGTCATTCTACTTCTGGTTCACATGAGCGTTATAAATCAGAGGATCGCTTGAAGTGGGAGTCAGATTTTGACTGTATCAATAAGTTCAAAGAATGGATCCTCGATTTCAATGCAGATGGTCAGACGATAGCAATTGAGGAAGAACTTGAGGTTATTCACAAAGAGGCAAAGAACTCCGTTCGCGACCAAAAGAATGCTGCATGGAAAGCATTCACAGATGATATTAAATCTGATCTGGCAGAGTCCATTTCACTCCTGAAAGCCGTTGCTTCAGAAAGTCCGAACTCAGTTTTCATTCAAAAAGAAGTTGAGGCGCTGGAAAGAGCTTTCGAACCGATCCGAAAGGATGTGATGACGGCTGCACGCAAGGTACTAAGAATGGTACGTGAGGAACGCACTGCTTCTAGGGCGGCACTTTCAATTTGGATCAAAAAGAAGATCGAACACAATTTCAACCGATACAGTTCTCATCTTCATTCTGAATCGAAATTTGCAGCATTGAATATCCCTGGAGTACCTCCAACATACGATAGCTCGAACACTCAGGAGGATGGAAGGATCATTCTTCGCGACAATTACAAAAGGATCTTTGAGAAATATCCTGAAGCATTGATCTTCGGTGAAGATGCCGGTAAAATCGGAGGAGTAAACCAAACCCTTGAGGGTATGCAGGAGCAATTTGGCACTTTACGTGTAGCAGATACCGGAATCAGAGAATGTACAATCATCGGACAAGGCATCGGAATGGCTATGCGCGGTTTGAGGCCGATCGCTGAGATTCAGTATCTGGATTACCTGCTATATGCAATTCAGGTGTTGTCAGATGATCTTGCCACTGTGCAGTATCGCACGAAGGGAGGACAAAAAGCACCGTTGATCATCAGTACAAGGGGTCACCGTCTGGAAGGGATCTGGCACAGTGGTTCACCGATGGGAATGATCGTTAACTCGATACGTGGTATTCATGTCTGTGTTCCTCGAAACATGACAAAAGCAGCAGGTTTCTACAATTTATTGATGGAAGCTGATGAACCAGCATTGGTGATCGAGCCGTTGAACGGATACAGAACCAAAGAACCAATGCCTACAAATATCGGAGAGTTTAAAGAACCTCTTGGAATTCCTGAGATCATTCGTAAAGGAAGTGACCTAACCATGGTATCGTATGGCTCAACATTCAATTTGTGTGAGATCGCAGCCAAGCAACTTTCCGAACTTGGTATTGAAGTAGAACTGATCGATGTTCAAACATTAATCCCGTTCGACATCAACCACATGATCGCGGATTCTGTTGCGAAAACAAATAGATTATTGATCGTTGACGAAGACGTTAGCAGTGGTGCAACGGCATACATACTGGACAAGGTGTTGGTTGAACAGAAAGCATACTATCATCTTGATTCAGCTCCTGAAACGCTTAGTGCTAAGGATCATCGTCCGGCATATGGTTCAGACGGGGATTATTTCTCGAAGCCAAGTATTGATGATATCGTTGAGAAAGTTTATGCGATGATTAATGAGGCAGATCCGGAAAGTTTTCCTTCTATCTACTAAGTTGCATAAAATTTCAAGGGCAATAAAAGTATCCCTTTCATTGTGGTCTGCAGCCAGTAACAGAACCTGTTTTGGAAATTAGCGTTCATCAAAATGAAACCATGAATTACACTGAATATCTTTCTTTGTTTGATCCTATTATAGATGGAACGAATAAAAGTTCGCCATATGACAATCCTCATTTCATCGAATACACGAAGCTGAACCAGAGCCGAATGAATCGTTGGCATAAGAAAGGAGAACTCAGCGAAAATACGAGATCGACTGTTCAGTCAATTTCCTCTTCTCAAACCTGGATCGTAATCACTGAACCCTGGTGTGGTGATGCATCCCACATCGTTCCCTTCATCAAAAAAATGGCTGATCTAAACCCACTGATCAATCTTCAGATCCAGTTGCGTGATGCCGTAAATTCCGAGATCAATAACTATCTAACCAATGGAGGTAAATCCATCCCAAAACTGATCGTTCGCAATGAAGACGGGAAGGACCTGTTCAACTGGGGACCTCGACCAAAACCCTGTCAAGATTTGTTTTATGAACTCCGGGACAAAGGAATCGATCCACAGGAACGAAAGATCGAAATACAGAACTGGTACAATCACGATCATGGAGATGCGATCCAACATGAAATTGTTCATCTTATTAAACAGAACTAACCAACACAAAAAAAGGGACGATCATCGTCCCTTTTTTTTTAGTCTCTTTTTTTTAAATCAAAGTGTGATCATTCCTCCAATGATCAGTCCTACAGCACAAACGGCCAAAACTGCATACTGAAGAACTGAAGGCTTCAATGTTGCAACTTCTTCATTCTCCTCACTTGACATTGCTGTCATTAAGAGACGTAAGTAATAATAGATACCGATACCGGAATTGATCACCGCGATGATCACTAAAACAGGATACTGATCAAAAGCATTCGAGAATACCATGTATTTACCAAAGAATCCTGCCAATGGTGGAACCCCTGCTAACGAAAGCAATCCAAGTACCATCATAAAGCCAATGAACGGATTCTTTCTCCCGATCCCTTTGTATGCCTCGATATCATCTGAATCGTTATCTACAACAAGAGAGATCACGATCAGCGTGATGATCGAAAGACCATAACCCAACAAGTAGATCCACAAATTCCAAACAGTTTCAAAATTCTGCACCATGATCGCCAAAAGCGCATATCCTGCGTTGGAAATACTCGAGTATGCCAACATACGCTTGAACTTCGTCTGACGCAACGCAGAAAGGTTACCAACGAACATCGTCAGGATCGCAAGACCGAATAAAGCTCCAACCCATAGATCACTCAGATCACCAAAAGTGAAAGTGAACATGTTCATAAAAGCGAACAATCCTGCCAACTTCACTACGGCGGCCATGTATCCGGTTACAATGTTCGGACTTCCACCGTAGACATCCGGGCTCCAGAAATGGAAAGGAGCAGCTCCGATCTTGAAAAGGAAACTTGCCATAACCATCAATACACCAACATTCAGCAATGTACCCTGCGCGGTTCCTTCATTGATCAACATGCTGATCTCATCCAGCTTAAAGGTTCCGGTCGCTCCATAGATCCAGGCAATACCGAACAACAGGATACCCGTTGCGAACGATCCCGTAAAGAAATACTTGATCGAGGCTTCAGTCGAACGAAGATCCTTTTTACGCGTCCCTGCCATGACATAAATGGGAATGGAAAGGATCTCCAGTCCAATGAAGAACATGAACAAGTCCGTAAAGCTCACCATGCACATTGCCCCAACCAAGGAGAACAACAACAACGAGATATATTCTCCGGTATGCTCCGGTTCACGCTTAAAATAATCGTAACCTCCCACGACAATAAGCAATGCAAAAGACATTGCGAGAGCACTAAAAATAATGGCTACTTTATTGAATTCAAGTCCTTCGTAATTAACCAATGGATTCGGTGAGTACCATTGATTAATCATCAAAGCGATGGCAACCGATAATCCAACAACAGCCGTACCCAGCACCAAAGCAGGTTTCTTCGCCATTGCGATGAACATGGATATCAATCCCGTTACAAATACTACTATTAACGCGTCCATATTAAGGTACTAATGTATTATCAGCTTGCATAGACTGGAAAAGACTATCCAAGCTTGGTCCAACAAAATCAATTACAGCCTGCGGGTAAACTCCAAGGATCACAACAAACGCTGTGATGATGAAGAATGCCAGCACCTCATTCCAGGTAAGGTCCTTAAATGCTTCGATCTTTGGCGCTCCGAACATACTTCTCTGATAAGCACGCAGGGTGTAAACCGCACCGAAAACAAGTGTAGTCCCGGCGATCAATCCTACGATCCAGTTGTAGGAATAAAGACCTTTCAATAGCAGGAATTCACCTATGAAACCTGAAGTGAATGGAACAGAAACAGAAGCAAAACCGATCACTGCGAACCAAAAAGCAAACTTAGGAGCCAATGTAGCAACACCTCCCATTTCGCTTAATTCTCTCGTCTTCAATCGCTGTTCCAGAATACCAGCCGCAAGGAACAAACCTACAGCAACCAAACTGTGGTTTGCGATCTGAAGGAACGATGCAGAAAGTGCTTCCTTGTTCCAAAGCATGATACCGGCAGCGATCAATCCAACGTGACTGATCGACGCAAAAGCGAACAAACGCTTCATATCAGTCTGCCTGATTGCGAGGATTGCCGCATAAACGATACCGATCAAACCAAGTGTAATCACCAAGCATTGCATCTCGTCGAATGCCTCAGGAGCGATTGGTAACATCCATCTTACCATTCCATAAAGTGCCATTTTAAGCATCAACGCTGAAAGCAACATGGTCCCGGCCATAGGCGATACCGTGTAGGTAGACGGTTGCCAAGTATGGAAAGGGAACAACGGGATCTTAATAGCAAACGCTAGAAAAAATCCACCCATGATCCAGAAAGCTGACTTAGCGGTGAGTTCCACCGCCATCAAACTTTCATGCGAGAAGTCCTTTGAATAAGTCCCCAGGGCCATTAGTGAAAGTAACATGGCCAAGGACCCTACGAATGTGTATATAAAGAACTTCATCAATGCTTTTTTGCGGTCCTCTGCTCCATACCACAAAGCGATAAGAAAAATCGGTATCAATGTAAGTTCCCAGAAGATATAGAACATGATACCATCCATCGCTGTGAAAACACCCAACAATCCGAACTGCATCAACATGACCATTGAGTTAAACGAACGCTCACTCGCTGTTTTCTGGTTCAAATTACTCAAGAGGATAACTGTCACCATTACGTTCACCAGAATCACCATGAACAGGCCTAATCCATCAAAACCCATTTTGAACGTTAAACCAAATGGAAGTATATAGTTTGGATCGAACAAACTCACCGTAGACGATGGTGAAAAAGCGGAAGCGCGAATGATCGTAGCAACTAGCGAGGCCAATGCACCCGTGAGTCCAACGTATCTCACCAAATTCTTTGGAGAGATCGCAGCGACCAAAGCAAATATTAAAGGTATGCTAAACAGTTCCAAAACTTAAAATTTTACAAGATAATACACTCCCAAACCGATAATGCCTACCACCATCCACAATAAGTAACTAGATATGATACCCGTTTGCCACTTTCGCACCAGTTCACCTGAGCGGTCGATCAATCCGACCAAACCGTAAACTGATTTATTCAATACAAACAACTCAATAAATTGATGCCCTTTCTCTGACAACCAAGTTACCGGCATCACAAACAATGCATTATAAATTTCGTCAAAGTAAAGTTTTTTGTTTGATGCCAACTCCCAGCCTTTCAACTGATCATCTGACTTCGCCATCGAACTGTTCTTGACATAAACAGTGAAAGTCACAAACAAGATTACCAAGGTCATGACAACTGCAGCCCCCATTAGCAACATCGCCTGACTGCTTGATAAATGATGCGTTTCTATCAATTCAAGACCCCGTGTATTGTGCTCCAGGTAGTGAGACATCCAGTGAGTACCTGATTTAAGCACTACTCCAGGAAGGTTCAGCGCACCACCGATCACTGACAATACAGCAAGAACGATCAATGGAAGGGTCATTGTCTTTGGACTTTCATGCAAATGATGTTTCTGCTCTTCAGTTCCCCTGAATTCTCCGTGGAAAACCAGGAAGTACATTCTGAACATGTAGATCGCTGTCATTGCAACAGAAACCATCAGAATCCCATAAAGTACAGGATTGTGCATCACTGCATGTGCAAGGATCTCATCTTTTGAGTAGAAGCCGGAAAGAAGAGGGAATCCAGCGATCGCCAACGTTCCAATGAGGAATGTAATGTGTGTAACAGGAATGTATTTTTTCAAGCCACCCATCACACGAATATCCTGCTCATGATGCATCGCGTGGATCACACTACCCGAGCCAAGGAACAACAATGCTTTGAAGAAGGCGTGTGTCGTAACGTGGAACATCGCAGCAGTATATGCTCCCATTCCCAAGGCTACGAACAAAAGTCCAAGCTGTGACACCGTTGAATATGCCAATACCTTTTTGATGTCGTTTTGACGAAGTGCGATGAAAGCAGCTACCAACGACGTCGCAAGACCAACATACAACATGATATCCTGTGTCATTTGAGCTCCCGGATGTTCGAACAAGAAGTTTGAACGAACTGTCAGGAAGATACCAGCAGTTACCATTGTTGCTGCGTGGATCAAAGCAGAAACCGGAGTTGGTCCCGCCATCGCATCAGGTAGCCATGTAAACAAAGGAATCTGAGCAGACTTTCCGGTGGCACCAATGAATAAACATATCGTAATACCAAACATCATCCAGGTTGTCGGCGCCACTTTTTCAACAAGTAATTTATCTGCCAGTTCAGAATATTCCAAGGTACCGAACTGTGCAAGTATCAGGAACAAACCGATCAATAAGCCTAGGTCACCGATACGATTCATGATGAATGCCTTTCTTGCGGCCAAACCATTCAACATTCCCTTCTCAAGATCATTGTAATGGAAACCGATCAACAAATACGAGCAGATACCTACACCTTCCCATCCGAAGAACAACATGAAATAGTTACTTCCAAGAACGAGGATCAACATAGCAAAGATGAAGAGGTTCAAGTAGGTAAAGAACTTGTAGTACCCTTTGTCATGGCTCATGTAACCCATTGAGAACAGGTGAATGAACGAACCAACTCCAGTTACGATCAAGGTCATCCAGATCGATAGGGAATCCAGTTGAAGGCTAGCATTCAGACTGAAATCCTCTAGTTTGATCACATGGAAAAGATGAACGATCTTTTGCTCATGAACAGAATTGAATAGCATCAACGTAAGACCAAAAGCGATGAACATAACAGTGGTCCCTATTGTTCCTACCATCTTTCTCGCCATGTTCTTACCCAAGGTACCATTGATAAGCGCACCTAAAAGTGGAAGCGCCAATATTGTGAGTATTAACTGATCTACTGACATTGCTTATCCTTTTAATTTATTAAACACTCCGATATCAGTAGTGCGCAGATTTCTATAAGCCATTATCAGGATCGATAGACCTACGGTAGCTTCCGCTGCTGCAACGACCATAATGAAAAATACGAAGATCTGTCCGTCAGCCTTCCCGAAATAAGTTGAGAAAGCGACAAGAAGAAGGTTTACAGAATTCAACATTAATTCAATGCACATCAACAGGATGATCGCATTACGACGGATCAGTACTCCAACTGCACCGATGGCAAACAATAAGGTTGCCAGGACTATGTAGAACTGAATAGATACGCCGGATTGAAAAATACTAGCCAATACCATTCTTAATCAATTATTTGTTTTTCACGTTTTGCCAGGAAAACCGCTCCCACCATTGCTGCAATGAACAATACGGAGGACACCTCAAAGGGTAGCACATATTTAGTGAACAATAGACTTCCAAGATTCTCCACTAATCCCTGATCACTCGTTTCAAGAGATGATGCGGTTGAGATGATCACTCCATCGCGCAAAGCTGCAATCAAGACAGTAAACAAAGCTCCTCCTGCAACAGCTGCGGCAACCTTCACTAAAAGTGATGTCTTGGGTTCATTCTCTTGCTTAAGGTTCAACAACATCAATACGAAAAGGAACAATACCATGATCGCACCGGCATAAACAATAATATTTACCACTGCAATGAACTGCGCATTCATAAGAATATAATTCGAAGAGATAAGAAAGAAGGTCAATACAAGGTAAAGGACACTTCTGACAGGGTGTTTACTGAGGATGACCATCAATGCAGATCCTACAGTTAAACCACCCAAGATTGTAGCGATTAGTTCTAGACTCATTTTTCAGTTCTTTTTCCGGTATGTTGTCTCTTTGTAATGTCAATCGGGTTGTTCATATCTTCAACCAATTTATCCTTACCATAGATGAATTCATTTCTTTCGAAGTTCGAAGGAACGATCCTGTCAGTTAGAAAGATCGCTTCTTTCGGACATGCTTCTTCACAAAGTCCACAGAAGATACAGCGCAACATATTGATCTCATAAGTCTCCGCATATTTCTCTTCTCTGTATAAGTTCTCCTCTCCTTTCGTACGTTCGGCAGCAACCATTGTAATCGCCTCAGCAGGACAAGCAACAGCGCATAGTCCGCATGCGGTGCAATTCTCACGTCCCTGTTCGTCGCGCTTCAATACATGATGGCCACGGTAAACAGGAGCAAACTCGCGCTGCTCCTCTGGATATTTCACAGTATTATTCTTTCTGAACAAGTGTTTGAAAGTGATCCACATACCACCAAGAATAGCTGGAAAATAAATTTTTTCCATGAATGTCATTTCTTTCTTGGAGACAACTTTCTTTCTATCGGTTAAACTTTGCATAACTCCTTTTCTACTTAATTAAACCATCCCTCATTGAAAGCCGTCACAAGTCCTGTGATCAATAAATTAATCAACGAGATAGGGATCAAACTCTTCCATCCAAGGTGCATCAGTTGATCAAAACGGAAGCGTGGGAGCGTCCACCTGATCCACATAAATACGAATACAAAAAAGAATGTTTTCGCAAACATGGCACCAACCCCTAAAAGGGCTAGCGTGTTGCCTTCAAAATTATCCATGCCCGGGAAGTTGAAACCTCCAAAGAACATCACCGATATAACTGCTGAAGAGGTGAATAAGGCTACATATTCGGCAAACAAATAGAATCCCATCTTCATCGAACCGTATTCTGTGTGGTAACCGCCGATCAATTCACTCTCACATTCCGGAAGGTCGAAAGGTGCACGGTTGGTTTCGGCTAAGGCACAAATAAAAAATACGACGAACGCCACAGGCTGATAGAACACATTCCAGTTCATCCCATGCTGCGCATTCACTATATCCTTCAAACTCAAGCTACCCGTCATCATCACCACAGTGATTACACAGATACCCATGGCTAATTCGTAGGAAATCATCTGAGAACTCGCTCTAATGGCTCCGTACAAGGAATACTTATTGTTCGATGCCCATCCACCGATCATGATACCATAGACGCCGATTGAAAGGAAACCCATGATGAAAAGTATACCAATGTTCACATCTGCTACCTGAAGGGCGATTTCCTGTCCGAACATTTCGAGAGTTGGTCCCCATGGGATTACAGAGCCAGTCATCAATGCAGTAAACATTGCGATACCTGGCCCCATAATGAACATCCATTTTTCAGCATTCTCAGGAATGAAGTCCTCTTTGAAAAAGAGTTTTCCACCATCAGCCAATGGTTGAAGGATACCGAATGGACCCGCTCTGTCCGGTCCGATGCGATCCTGGAACCAAGCTGCAACCTTTCTTTCAAAATATGTTGCATATGCTGCAATTCCCAATGTTACCAAAAACAAGGTAACGATCAGGATCAATTTTTCTATGATTTCGCTCGTTTCCATCAATTAATCTTTTTGTGAGAATTACCGCGAGGACTTAGATAATGCCCTTGGGAGATCACAGAATGACGGTGAATCTTTCTAGGCCCCTCAATGTTCCATTTTGAAGCATCTTTCTTATCAAAGCGACAATCGTTGCAGATCCATCCGGTTTTACCATCCTGATCCTCGACTTCACCGTAATTATCTTTTCTTGCCGTAATGCGGTAAATCTCATTTCCGAACATCCAGACCACTGCTTTTCCCGAACACTTGTTGCATTCACAGGAAGCGTCCATTGGCTTCAGGAACCAAACACGACTTTTAAATCGGAATGTTTTATCTGTTAAAGCCCCAACAGGACAAACATCAATCATATTCCCTGAAAAATCATTTTCTATTGCATTTTCGATATAGGTACTGATCTCCGCATGTTCTCCACGGTGCAGTACTCCATGAACACGCTTATCCGTCAATTGATTAGCCACATGAACACATCGATAGCAAAGGATACACCGGTTCATGTGTAACTTGATTTTATTACCGATATCAATTGGGTCATAAGTTCTCCTTTCTTCTTCGAAACGAGTCTTTGCGCCACCGTGTTCAAAGCCAAGGTCTTGCAGATGACACTCTCCAGCCTGATCACAGACCGGACAATCCAGCGGATGATTGATCAAAAGAAACTCAACAACACCACCACGATTATCATGAACGCGCTCAGAGGTTTTATTCTTAACGACCATCCCGTCCATAACAGCGGTAGAACATGATGCTACCAGTTTTGGCATTGGTCGAGGGTCCTTTTCGGAACCCTGGGCTACTTCCACCAGACACGTACGGCATTTACCTCCCGTTCCTGGCAATTTACTGTAGTAACACATCGCTGGTGGAACTACATCTCCTCCTACCTTACGGGCAGCGTTCAGGATAGTTGTACCTTCTTCTACTTCGATCTGAACATCATCAATGGTAACTTTTACCATAATCTTGTTATTTGTATGCTACAACGAGCGTTTAACCTTAATTTACTAATGACGCCTTTAATAAACCGTAATTTCTCTGCTGAGATTCCTCACGGTTTGTAACGTGCCATTCAAACTCTTCGCGGAAGTGTCGGATCGCAGCTGCAACAGGCCAAGCGGCGGCATCTCCGAGCGGACAGATCGTATTCCCTTCTATTTTTTTGTTTATCTCTGCCAAAAGGTCGATATCGCGCATGTTTCCTTGTCCGTGTTCAAGTCGGTGAAGAACCTTCTCCATCCACCCTGTTCCCTCACGACAGGGTGAACACTGTCCGCACGATTCGTGTGCATAGAAACGGGCGAAATTCCAAGTATTTCTTACGATGCATTGATCTTCATCAAACACAATGAACCCTCCAGAACCCAGCATTGAGCCTGATGCAAATCCACCGTCAGCTAAGCTTTCATAGGTCATCAAACGATCATCACCTGCTGCTGTCTTTGTAACCAAATGCGCAGGAAGAATTGGAACAGATGATCCACCTGGAACACAGGCCTTCAATTTCTTTCCATTGGCGATACCACGGCAGTAATCATCCCCATAAATGAACTCTTCGACAGTGATACCCATTTCGATCTCGTATACACCGGATCTTACCAAGTTCCCTCCCGCTGAAATAAGTTTTGTACCTGTACTTTTACCAAGTCCAATCTTTGCATATTCATCACCACCATCATTCACTATCGGAACGACGGCAGCAATGCTTTCTACATTGTTTACTACGGTTGGACAACCCCATAATCCTTTAACTGCCGGGAATGGCGGCTTCATTCGCGGATTTCCGCGCTTACCTTCCAATGATTCAATTAGTGCTGTTTCCTCACCACAGATATATGCCCCCCCTCCCGGAGCAACATACAAATCAAGATCGTAACCAGAACCTAAGATGTTTTTTCCAAGATAACCCGCAGCATAAGCTTCCGCTATTGCCTTTTCGAGAATCTCTAACACCCACATGTATTCTCCACGGATATAAATGTAGGATGTGTTTGCACCTAAAGCATAGCTGGAAACAATCATTCCCTCAACCAACAAGTGAGGAATCTTTTCCATCAAATACCTATCTTTGAATGTTCCAGGCTCCGATTCATCGGCATTGCACAATAAATATCTTGGAACACCATCCGGTTTGGCCAGGAACGACCATTTCATTCCTGTAGGAAAACCAGCTCCTCCACGCCCTCTCAATCCGGATTTTTGAACTTCTTCAACGATCTCCTGTGGAGTCATTTTTTTCAAGGCCTTATCAACCGAACGATAACCACCCTGCTTTTTGTAGACTTCAAAAGTCTCTATTCCGGGTACATTGTCGTGTTCTAAAAGTAATCTTCTTCCCATCTTAATGTCTTAATTTGGAACTTGTCCGGCGCTGTAAGCCGCAATTATTTCATCTACCCGCTCTTTTGTCAGGTACTCGTGGTATTTCTTTCCGCATTGCAGCATCGGACCGTATCCGCATGCTCCCAAACATTCTGCTGTTTTCAATGTGAACATGCCGTCCTTTGAAGTTCCGCCAACCTTGACATCGAGCTTTTCCTCAATATAGGAGATTATACTATCACTTCCGACCAACATACAAGGTCCTGTGCGACAAACTTCAAACACATGTTTACCAACTGGCTCAAGATTGAACATTGTGTAGAAAGTTGCTACCTCATAAACCTCGATCGGCTGAATATTCAGGATCTCCGCCACGTAATCCATCGTTTCAATGCTCAGCCATCCGCCAAAATCCTCCTCGGCCATGTGCAGGATACGGATAACGGCACTCTTGTGCTTCCCTTCTGGAAAGTGACTGATCAACTGCTTGATTTCAGCCATTCTATCCGCGCTGAATTGAGGTTTCTCAGTGTGTCTTTTACTTAGATCAATGTGCGAACTGCTCATAATTATGCATCTAATTCACCGGCGATAACGTTCATGCTACTCATGGTCAACACTGCGTCAGAAATGTTAGACCCGGTAATCATCTCCGGATATGCCTGATAATAAATAAAACAAGGTCTTCTAAACTGTAAACGATATGGCGCGCGACCACCGTCCGAGATCAGGTAAAATCCTAATTCTCCATTACCACCTTCAACGGCATGGTAAACTTCACCAACCGGGATTGGCGTCTCTCCCATTACGATCTTAAAATGATAAATCAATGCCTCCATATTATTGTAAACATCTTCTTTCGGAGGAAGATAGAACTCGGGGATATCTGCCTTATAACTACCTTCGGGTATATTCTTCAACGCCTGCTCGATTATACGTAAACTTTGACGGATCTCTTCCTGCCGTACCTGAAAACGGTCGTATGTATCCCCCTGAGTTCCCACCGGAACGATGAAATCGAAATCTTCATATGAAGAGTAAGGATTCATGACACGAACGTCATAATCCACTCCAGCAGCGCGTAAATTTGGTCCTGTGAATGAAAATTCCAATGCTCTCTCTGCAGAAATAGGCCCTGCACCAATAGTACGGTCCATGAAAATCCTGTTTCGGCTCAACAACGAATCGAACTCATTGAACACTTTTGGAAAGGTCTTCAGGAAGTGATTCAATTTTTCGTAAAAAGCAGGCGAAAAATCCCTTTCAAAACCTCCAATACGACCAATGTTGGTTGTCAAACGAGACCCACACACCTCTTCGTAAAGTTCATAGATCTTTTCGCGTTCCTGGAAGACGTAAGTAAATCCGGTCAAGGCTCCTGTATCTACTCCGATAACCGAGTTACACACGAGGTGGTCCGCGATACGAGCCAACTCCATTATGATAACTCGCATGTAATCCACTCTCTTCGGAATTTCAGCTCCGATGAGTTTTTCAACCGTCATTTCCCAACCCATATTGTTAATCGGTGACGAACAATAGTTCAAACGGTCTGTGATAGGGGTTATTTGGTTGTAAGGTCTTCTTTCTGAAAGTTTTTCAAAGGCACGATGGATGTATCCTACCGTCTGCTCAGATGAAAGTATCTTCTCCCCATCGACCTGCAGTACGTTCTGGAAGATCCCGTGTGTTGCAGGGTGTGTTGGCCCAAGGTTCAAGGTTGTGATAGTACCATCAATTGTTTCGTCCGAAACATAATAGTTCACCTTTTCTTGTTTATTCTGGTTCTTTAAATCACTCATGATCAAGCTTTTTATCTTCCGAAGAAACGGTCGTCCTTATCTTCCCTAGTTGCATCTTCCATGTGGTACTCTTTGCGCATTGGGAAGTAATCCATAGAATCCTCATTCAGAATTCTTCTGAGGTCTGGATGTCCATTGAAGATGACACCGTAAAAATCATATGTTTCACGTTCCATCCAATTTGCACCGGCATAAAGATCCACGATTGACATGATTTGAGGATCTGCGATGGGGATAGCCGTTTTCAAGCGGATACGGAAATTATTTGTCATGCTCTGAAGATGATAAACCAAGGCAAGTTCTCTCCCAGAACTATTAGGATAGTGTACCGCACCAATGTTCGTTAAGAAAGAAATATTCAAAGCGGCATCTGTCTTCATCCATTTGATGATCTCATGCATTTTTTCAGCCGCTACTTCTACAGTAAGAAAACCGTACGGAGCATCCACTGCTGTGATCGCTTCTCCAAACTGGTTTTTCAGTTTATCAGCAACCTCTTCGTTGTTTAGCTTACTCTTCATTTCCTTCTATATCATATTTGTTAAGTAAAGCCTTGTACTCATCAGAATAACGTCTTCTCAACGATTCATTCCTCGCCATTTCCTGGATCTTCATTATGCCATCAATGATCTGTTCCGGACGCGGCGGACAACCCGGAACATAAACATCAACAGGAATCACTCGGTCAATTCCCTGAAGAACGCTGTATGTATCGAAAATTCCACCAGAAGATGCACATGCACCAACAGATAGTACCCATTTTGGCTCCGCCATCTGTTCGTATACCTGTTTTAATATCGGTGCCAATTTCTTCGAAATCGTACCTGCCACAATCAAGAGATCTGCCTGACGAGGAGAAAAAGACATTCGTTCCATACCAAAACGGGCAAGATCGTAGTTACTCCCCATTGTTGCCATGTATTCAATCCCGCAGCAGGATGTCGCAAATGGCAAAGGCCAGATCGAATTAGCTCTTGCACTGGCTATAACTTTCTCTAAAGTAGAAAGCTGATATCCTTCGCCATTGATTACCTGAAGATCTTCTATTTTTCCCATTCTAAAGCTCCTTTTTTAAGTACGTAGAAAAAGCCTATCAAGAAGAAGGCTACGAAAAGAATAACAGCCAAAAGCCCTTCGAGTTCAAGTGATTTAAAATTTACGGCATATGGGTAGAAGAAGATAACTTCTACATCAAACAGTACAAAAAGAATGGCTGTCATGAAATAGCGAACAGAAACTGGAAAACGAGCATCTCCATGAGACTCAATACCACATTCCCAATTTGCATCTTTCTTTTTTGATTTGAGCCGCGGCCCGAGAAAGTGTGTTATAAACAACACAAAAACCACAAAGCCTCCTATCACTCCAATCTGCAGGAGTATAGGTAAATAATCGATACCTGTTGATTTCATATCCTGATCACATTATCTAGTATACAGTTCTTTAGGCGGGAGAAAGATGAAAGCAGGACCTTCATGCAACAAACCCAACATAAAAAATCACCTGCAAATTTATTCTTTACTTTGGTCTTTACTACCAAAATGTTAAGAATATTTAAAAAAAAAGGCAATTGAATCCGGCTGACTTATTAACGCGGAGATTTGATCGATAAGTGACACTCAGAGAGTTCTGTCATGATAGGCTTTTGTGAGTTCGATATATCGCTCTGAATAGTTACCGTTCAAATCCCTGACAACCAATGTGGTATTTGTTAAAGCAGTTGGCTCATGCATGAACTCAAAAACTGTTCTGGTATGTCTTTTTGGCACTCCTTCTATACGAACCTGATGTGCAACTTTCAACTTGTACAGCAAGGCAGTTTCAATGATCTCATAGTCGTATTCACCGGGAAAAATAGCCCAGAAACTTCCTTTTTGCATCAAGATTTGAGATACCTTTTGGAAAAGCCTATTAAAAGTTAACTGATTTGCATGCTTACTGGCTGCTACTCTTGGATCTCTGCTCAACAGGCTATTCTTGTAAAATGGAGGGTTTGAGAAAATGAGATCATATTTTTTTTCGGGTTCATGACGCAGAATATTTTCTTGAAAAACCGAAATCCTGTCCGCCCACGGCGAGTTAATTACATTATCGCGGCAATCTTTCAAACTTTCAGAATCCACGTCAATTGCTATTATCCTGATCTGATCATTCTTTTGAGCGACCATCAGAGATAAAACACCACTGCCTGTGCCGATATCGAGCGAATGAATAGCATTCTTGGGTTCGATTAGCGCTCCCAGTAACATCGCATCCGTGCCAACCTTTAACGCAGAGTGCGCTTGATGTATCGAAAAATACTTGAATTGAAAAACGGACATGTTCAAATGTGCAATGTGCTTACCGAGCAACTAGCCCAGGTACAATTGTATGAGTCCGTCCGGCGCCTTGATTGACATAATCTTCTTTTTTCGGTCGACACTTTGCACAACCCCTTCAACTAAAGGAACGAGAACTTCTTTGGTTCCGTTCATAATCTGTAAAAGTGGATTGACCTGAAGATCAATCACGGACTCGATCTTTCCGACCTCACCGTAATTTTCATCCACAACAGTAAATCCAACCACTTCGTGATCGTAAAAGTTCTTTCCGGATAGCTTTGGTAAGATCTGTGCAGGCAGAAAAAGGTTCTTCCGCAATAAAATACGTGCATCACTTTCAGAATTTACACCTTCGAACTTCACCGCAGCAAAGCCTTTGTTCTTTAACTTGAAGGCATCAATAAAAAAGGGGGAAAGCTGTCCGTTGATCTCAATGAAGACTGCATCGAGCGTCTCGTAATCGTCGGGATTCGTAACGTCTAAAAATAGCGAAACTTCACCTTTAAATCCGTGAAGTTTCGCTACATATCCTAAATGAAAGCAGTCTGCTTTGTTCATTCAAGTCAATAAATTACTCGGCTGGCGTCTCATCTTCTCCAGCCTCTTCTGCCGGAGCCTCTGTTGCTTCTGGAGTTGATTCTTCAGCCACTTCAGCTGCTGACTCTTCAGCTGAAGCTTCCAATTGTTCTTCAGCTACTTCTTCACTAGTAACTTCTACCTCAGCTTCAACCTCCTCAACAGGATTGTTTTTAGCTTCAACCGCCGCTGCTTTTGCTGCATTTGCATCTTCCTCAGCCTTCATGCGAGCAGCTTTATCTGCCGCTGCATTCTTTGCAAGACCGTCTTTCTTACCAGAGATCTTTGCGTCTTTCTCCGCCACCCAAGCTGCAAATTTCGCTTCAACCTGATCAGCAGTCAATGCACCCTTCTTAACGCCGTTCAACAAGTGATTCTTGTAAAGAACTCCTTTGTAAGAGAGAATTGCACGCGCTGTATCAGTCATTTCAGCACCTACCTGTACCCAGTTCAATGTACGATCGAAGTTGATGTCGATTGTTGCGGGGTTCGTGTTTGGATTGTAAGTACCCAATTTCTCGATAAACTTACCATCTCTTTTCGCTCTGCTGTCTGCAGCTACGATATGGAAGAAAGCTTTCCCTTTCTTCCCATGTCTTTGCAATCTGATTCGAGTTGCCATAGTTGTTTTACAATGTGGGGTACGAAACCCCGGTTTATAAATTAATGAATTTAAGGGTGCAAAGATAAACAAAAAAACAAATGTCAAAACAAGTGCGCAAGAATAATTGAGATACGGACCTTTACACATTGTCAAGCTTTGTTATTTTTACCAAAATTCTATGCTATGAACAAGATCATGTTCTTATTCTCATATCTCCTGTGGGTTAGTACATTTGGTCAGACCGTTCCAAACGCCTCTGCTCTTTCCTTAAAGGATATCATGAAGGGAAATGAGTTTATCGGTCACCAACCTGAGAACATCCGTTGGAGCTTCGATGGAAAGACGATTTATTTTGACTGGAACCCGAACAATGAACCGGGAAACATTACCTATGGCTATCTTCCATTCGTGAAAGGGTCCAAACCATTCAAAGTTGATCCAATGACTGTCATGGAATATGATCGTTTTCAGGCAGCATTCCCTGTTCAGTATTCTTCTATCGATGGTGCCCTCATCGCAATCAACAAGTCAGACAGAAAGGAAAAAATAATCCTGCAATCAGATTCCCCGGTAAGCAATGTGCAACGCACCACTAACGATAATATCATCGCATTCCAGCAGGGAAACAACCTTTTTAAGTATGAAGCTGATAAAGGATCCATTCGACAGATCACCAATTTAAAACCGGGTGAAGAGGGGGGGGGAAAGACCGATTCAACATTCATTATGAAAGAAGAAGCGTTCCTTTTCGAATACATCCAGGACAAGAATGAGCGCAAGGAATGGAGGGAAATAAATGAAGTAGAAAGGTTTAAATTACCGCAAGCCTTTTACACGGGGAATGAGTCGATCGAAAATCTGCAGCTGAGTAAAAATGGAATATTCGCAACTTTTCGTTTGAGTGATTATCCTAAGGAGCGTGAGACACATGTCGAGAATTACATCGCGGCAGACGGTCACGGTTATACTACTCCCGCAAGAGCAAAGGTAGGCGCAGAAGAACCGACGCATCGATTGGCGATCATGAACCTGTTGTTGGACACCGTATATTTTGTTGATCTTTCCATATTAATCGACATCCGAAAAAAGCCTGTTTATTTGAATGATCCAACACCTTATGAAAAGGACAGAAAGGTGATCATGCATTCGCTGAAGTTCGCTAAAAATCAATCCAAGGCGGTTTGTGATGTTCGTTCGTATGACAACAAGGATCGCTGGATCATCCTCATTGATCTTACGACCGGTCTGTTCACTGAGATCGACCATCAGCATGATGAAGCCTGGATCGGAGGTCCTGGAATATCCGGTTGGAACGCCGACGAAGGAACGTTGGGCTGGCTGAATGATGATCAAACGGTTTATTTTCAGTCCGAAAAAACCGGTTATTCTCATATCTATCTGCATGATACCGCAAGAAAGTATACGTGGCAGCTGACTGAAGGAAAATGGGAAGTGTACGACATTGTTCTCTCAAAAGACAGTAAATCCTTCTATATTTCGGCAAACCGCTCTCATCCCGGAGACCGCAACTATCTCCGTGTAGATATTGCGGCTCAAAAAACGGATAACATTACGAGTAAGGAAGGCTATCATCAAGTAGTTCTTTCACCCGACGAAAAAACGCTTGCGATCCGTTTCTCCGACAAAAATACGCCTTGGGAGTTGTATACTGCAGTGAATACAACAAACACGACGAAAAACAGGGTCACTTATTCCACCACCAAAGAATTCAATTCCTATCAATGGCGCAAACCGGATGTAGTGACGTTCAAAGGATCTGACGAGAAGGATATCTATGCCCGCTTGTACCAACCAAAGATCGGATCAGCTAACAAAGCGGCAGTGATCTTTGTCCATGGGGCCGGCTACCTGCAGAATGCTCACAATTACTGGAGCAATTACCACCGTGAATACATGTTTCACAATTTACTGGTTGACAATGGACTTACGGTGTTGGATATCGATTACAGAGCCAGCGAAGGCTATGGTCGTGATTACCGAACTGCTATCTATCGTCATATGGGAGGTCGCGACCTACAGGACCATCTGGATGGAAAGGACTATCTGGCGAGCCTTGGTATCGATTCAACCCGAGTAGGAATCTACGGTGGTTCATACGGTGGTTTCATCACGCTGATGGCAATGCTATCAACACCGGGAGAATTTCCATGTGGAGCAGCATTGAGATCAGTTACCGACTGGGCGCACTACAACCACGAATACACCAGTAATATTTTGAACTATCCGGATACCGATCCAGAAGCCTACCGTAAAAGTTCTCCAATCTATTTTGCTGAGAACCTGCAAGGAAAACTACTTATGCTTCACGGCATGGTCGATGACAATGTACAGTTCCAGGATGTCGTACGATTAAGCCAACGCTTTATCGAGCTAAATAAAGAGAACTGGGAACTTGCCGTTTTTCCGATTGAAGCACACGGTTTCAAAGAATCCTACTCATGGTATGATGAATACCGCCGAATCTATGAATTGTTTTACACTGAATTGATTTTAAAATCAACCAAATGATCATAAGAGAACTGACTTCAAAAGAAGAAATGCTGCAATATCTCGATGTTTTGCAGGAACTCTACCCATCACTAACAATGGAAGCCTATTCGCACGATCTGGACGAAATGCTCCCTAACAACAACTACGGTCAAGTAGCCATTTTTGATGGTGATCTGTGCATTGGATTAACCGGTTACTGGATCGGCACTAAATTATGGTGCGGTAAATATCTTGAGATCGACAATCTGGTTGTTTCGACAAAGTACCGTTCAAAAGGTGCAGGAAAGCTCATGTTCGACTACCTCAGTGAAAAAGCAAAACACGAGAACTGTGTCATGATGGCTCTCGATTCCTACACTTATAACTTTAAGGCTCACAAATTCTTTTACAATGAAGGCTTCGCTCCGAGAGGTTTTCACTTCATCAATATACTTCAAGAAGAAAAGATCAGGTAGATCGACTACTGAACGGTATGATCCAAGGGATGAACGGCCTTCTACTTTCATTAGAAATATCGTATCTTGCGCTTACTAAAACAGGCTATGAACAGATTATTCGCAGTTTTAACTGCTCTCGTATTTAGTGCCGTTTCATTCGGCCAGCACGAAAATCATAGAGAATGTTCCAAAAGGGACCGATTCAAGAACCAACAATTGAAAAGTGTCTCACTAAATGTGGCTCAGATCGCAGAAACTGAAAAATACGATATTCATTTCTACTCCCTGGACCTGAACATGACCAATTTAAACACCGATGTTGCAGGTACGGCTGAGATCCATGCTAAAGCGCGTGTAGATCTGGATTCTGCCCTTTTTGAGCTTTTTCAAACATTGACAATAACTGAAATACGTGTCAATGGAAATCCTGTTGTCTTCTCCAGAGATAATTCAGCAGTAAAGGCACCCGTGAACGCTTTGGCCGGAGATGTTTTTGAGATTGCGATCGATTACAATGGAACTCCTCCTAACTCAGTAACCAATCCGCTTGGTGGATCAGGAATGACTAACGATAATTCACCATCCTGGGGCAATCAGGTAACATGGTCGCTGTCCGAACCTTTCTCCGCCTATGAATGGTTTCCTTGCAAGCAGTCTTTAACAGATAAAGCGGATAGTTGCGCCGTAAAGATCACAGTTCCTGATTCCTGCAAAGCAGGATCGAACGGGATCCTTGAAAATGTTGTCGATGTAGGAAATCAGAAAACGCGCTATGAATGGAAACATCGTCATCCAATCGATTACTACTTAATCTCAGTTTCGATTGCTGAATATGTAGAATACAATGTCTTTGCCAATCCGATTGGTGCACCTCAACCTATTCTTATCCAGAACTACATTTACAATAATCCGGCGACTCTGCCTAATTTCCAAGCCGAGATAGAGGAGACAGCTGATTTCATGGAACTGTTCTACGAATTGTATGGCCCATATCCTTTCGAGGACGAGAAGTACGGGCATTGTATGGCACCGATCTCAGGTGGTATGGAACACCAGACGATGACCACTCAAGGTTTTTTTGAAAAAGGTCTTACGAGTCATGAGCTCGGTCATCAGTGGTGGGGAAATAATGTTACATGCGCATCCTGGGCCGATATCTGGATAAACGAAGGTTTTGCTTCTTACAGCGAATACCTCATGTTGGAAAATCTTTATCCGGCCCAAAAGAATCAGCACATGCTGGACGTACATTCTGATGTTATGACACAAACAGGTGGAAGTATCTGGGTTCAAGACAGTTTAAATGAATCCAGGATCTTCAGTGGAAGACTAACTTATAACAAGGGTGCTGCACTTGTGCATACCTTGCGATTCATGCTAAATGATGATGCTACGTTCTTCAGCGCTTTACAGAATTTTCAAAACAACTTTTCCGACAGCGTTGCAAAAGGAACAGATATCCGCGATGCACTTGGAACTGCAGGAAACATTGACCTAACAGATGTATTCGATCAATGGTATTTTGGTGAGGGATATCCTACCTATTCTTTGCGCTGGAACCTTCTAGGAAATAACCTTTACCTTGAAATTTCTCACACAACTTCGAAACCAGCGGTTACTCCCACCTTTATGAATCCAATCGAGATTCGCTTATCAAGGACCGGAGCTCCTGACACAACGATCCGCTTTGAAGTCACAAATAACATTGATCAATATTTTCTGGCGAATATTGGCAATGTAGATTACATAGTTGGCATTGACCCTAGTAACTGGATCGTAAATAAGGTAGGAACCATTGTGAATGATCCAAACTTTACTTCTCTTTCCTCTGTTGATGATCAGCTAGAATCGGAGTTTGGTATCTATCCGAACCCAACCGATGACTTGATCAACATTTTATTTAAAGATTCGGCGGAAGAAATTATTGTTGAATTAACTGATGCTGTTGGTAGACAAGTATTTCTGCAAACTATTCAGAAGAGCTCAGTAATCAATGTTTCATCAATAAGCGCAGGAGTCTATCTGATGACTTTGAGATCAAATAATCAAAAAACACTAAAAACAGAACGGGTTGTCATCAACTGAAAATCTTCATATCAAAGAGATTGGTTGCTAAATTAAGACTCACAATAAATCACTTCTTTCAGAAAAACCTTTTCAGGTTATTGCGTCAGAAAGGTGATTTTTGCTTTGAAAAAAGAACAACGAAGAGGAAGATAATTACGGTTCGTTTTCGAGACACTTGTACTTTCGTTTCGCAACCTTACGGGAACAAGCATTGAAATGCCACCATTCCGTCGGAATACTTTGAAAATACTGTGAGTACATTACTCGCCTTAAGAGTTTCCGATTATCAATCTGGGCTTTAGTCAATTGACCATTCGCGAGAAATGTTGCTTCCATGGATGGGTATGCGATTTCCTTGAACTCGTCGAATGATGCACCCATATCGAATGGAATGCCCTTTGAATCACAGATAGTGAGATCTACAGCTGCACCATAATTATGCAAACTTCTATAGGCAGGTTCAGAAACATAATTTCGCCTTTCAGTTTGTGGAATAGTATCGAGCGCTTGCCACATCTTTTGCTGAACGCTGACCGGCCTAACAGCATCAAATATCAATAAATGAAGCCCTGTATCTATTGCTGTCAAATAATCCTGACATTTTGAAAGCCGATCGGCCACATCCTTTTGAAGATAGGCCTTTTTTATATGATCATACATTCGTCTGCCCAGAAAATTTTCCGTGCCGGTATATTTGAGATCAACAAAGATTCGTTTGTTCAATGCATGTACATCAATAAGATTATGAAGAAGCAAAACCGAATCTTTTACCTGAGGAGATTCCAGCACCTCCGAGCCAATTGAAGATTTTGAACTTTTAGAACTCTGACGTTGCGCTGTTGGACCCTCGATACGTTCAGCATCCTGCTCACAATAACAGGATAATAGAACAAGTATCGGTAAAAATTGAACAATAATCCTCATAGTCAAAGTTCGAAAAAGAATTTAAAAGGCAAATGCATGTCCAACAATTGAAGTAAATTTGCCGAAAAAATAAAGTTATATGCCGAAAATATCTCAAAAGGCTGTCGAAATGCCTGCATCTCCGATCCGAAAACTGGTTCCCTATTCAGAAAAAGCGAAAAAGGATGGAAAGACTGTCTATCATTTGAACATTGGGCAACCAGATATTGAGACGCCACAGATAGCCTTGGATGCGATCAAGAACATGGATCGAAAGGTGTTAGAATACAGCCATTCTGCTGGATTTGAAAGTTACCGTAACGGGCTTTCAGCATATTATAAGAAAACTGGAATCAACGTTGCGCCGGAAGATATTCTAATCACTACAGGTGGGTCAGAAGCTTTGATCTTCGGATTCATGACAACGTGTGACCCGGGAGATGAAGTAATCATACCAGAACCGTTCTACGCGAACTATAATGGCTTCGCTGTAACTGCAGGATTAACAGTAGTGCCGGTTACATCAACAATTGAAACAGGTTTTGCACTTCCACCTGTTGAAGATATCGAAAAAAAGATCACCGCAAAAACGAAGGCGATCGTTATCTGTAATCCTGGTAACCCAACAGGATATTTATACTCAAAAGGGGAATTAGAGCAATTGCGCGACATCGTTAAGAAGTACGATCTCTTTCTTTTTGCTGATGAAGTTTACCGTGAGTTCTGCTATGACGGAGCTATTCCGTTCAGTGTTATGAACCTGGAGGGAATCGAGAATAACGTAATCATGATCGACTCCGTTTCAAAGCGATACTCCATGTGTGGCGCGCGCATCGGTGCGTTGATTACAAAAAATAAGGATGTTATGTCAGCAGCGTTGAAATTCGGTCAGGCGCGTTTATCTCCTCCCACTGTTGATCAGATCGCATCCGAAGCAGCATTGAATACCCCTCAATCATACTTTGATAATGTGGTGGCGGAGTATGTACAGCGCCGAAACATCATGGTGGACGGATTAAATAAGATACATGGAGTCTTCTGCCCCAAACCAAGTGGCGCTTTTTACTGTGTAGCCAAATTCCCTGTAGACGATGCCGAGAAGTTCTGTCAGTGGTTGCTTGAAGATTTCTCCTATGAGGGTCAGACTGTCATGATGGCTCCGGCTAACGGTTTCTATTCAACAAAAGGTGCCGGACAACAAGAAGCACGAATAGCGTATGTATTGAACCAGGATTCGTTGCGAAAAGCAGTAAAATGTCTTGAAGAAGCTTTAAAAGTCTACCCAGGAAGAACCAACTAATTGAGAAGAATCACCAAAGAAAAAGCCTCGATCTCTCGAGGCTTTTTTTATAACTCAGAGGTTTCTAAATAAAAAAAGGCGAACCAATGTCCGCCTTTTATTTTCAGTTTTCCATTTATTATCTCACGTAGATCTTCTTGGTAACAGATCCAGCTTCGAATCGAGCAACTAATGTGTAGATTCCTGTTTCTAATCCCTCATAAGTGATCTTCGCGTTGACATCACCGATAACTTGAGATTTTACTTCCTGACCTGCCATGTTAATAATCACTAATTCACCGCCAACCAGATCTGGTGTCACATTGATCAATGCCTCATCTAATTGCGTTTTTATTGAAACCTTGTTATCCACAGCAACACCTTCAAGGCCCGCAACCTGCTGACCTGCATTGATTCCACCGTCAGCAGTCGAATTGAATGCATATTCCTTGATGGTTAGTGCTAATAAATTTGAAACTCCATCCGTACAGCTTAAACGAACCCATCCGTAATGCGTATTTGCTCCGGCTGTGAACTTTGCTCCCAAATATTTATCTGTTACTCCCAGGAAGTTTCCAACAGCGATAGGTTGTGTAAAGCTAAATGCAGGAACATTAAATAAACCTTCAGCAGCTAGTAAAGCACCTGAAGACCCTGTTCCGCCAAAAACACCGGCAGCACCAATAGCATCTCCATTATTCAGTGCACTAACGTTAAAGGATGTACCACCCGATGACGTTGTGGAATTGACACCAAGTACGCCTCCACCAGCATTCACACCAACCGCTGCGTATGACGCATCAAGTGTGTAGGTGAAAGTGATACCCATTGTTGTCGCAGTTGCAGTACTATTGACTGCACCAACCTGCAAAACAAGATCAGCGGTAAGATCCCCATTGAAATCCAGCTGATATGGTGTAGCATTCTTGTCAATTGTCACATCCGTGATATCAGTATAGACGATCTGCGAATTCACAGAGCTGCTAGCAATAACAGCACCAGCAACAGCCGTATACTTCTTAAGATTAGTAGTTTTTTCTGCCATAATTGTTTTTTTTTGCTAATTTATTTTTTTTCGAATTAACATGCAAATAAATCTATTCATATATTAATCTTTAACTTTTAGAATTTCAGTCATCTTTTCCAATTCCATTTCTCTTCCTAAAAATTCTGCAATGACCTCAGCATATTCCTCAGGGTGCTCAGAGAGTTCACCAAAATTAACGTTCAAGGTCCTAATATTCGGCTGAGAACTGATCCACATATTGAATTTATCAAGTTGTTCCTGTAATTGGGAAAGTGCTTTTGCCGGTAAAATACCTAATTTCACCTTATCCTTTACGTTCGTCTGATTAGCAAGAACATCATGGATATCGCGATCGATGAAGATCACTTTGTAATCAAAAAAAGCAGGGAGATTGTTCAAATGTTGCAGGTAAACCATCGTGGCTTTGTTTCTTGCTTCTTGTATCCGATTGTCATCTTTCTTCAATCGGATAATTTCTTCAAATGCTCCTGCATTACCCTTTTTACCATCGGAGCCTTTCGCGGTGCGCAATACTTCTACACCACCATTTTCGAGCGCATTTAAGACCGTTTCCACTCCCGAACCTAACAATCCCGTTACAATAATCAGTTCCCCTTTTATGTTATTCTTTATGAAATCAATATGCTCTTTGGCTTTCTCTGGTTTTCCAAGTTGATTGGAATAAATATCTACTAACCATTTGTGAGCCCGAGTCATTCCGGGGGAGAGGCGGATAGCAACTTCGAAAGCTTGTGAGGCACTTTCAAAATCCTTTACACGAACCAAAGTCTCACCGAGGTGATAATGTACATTCGGAATGTAGAAATTCTGATCCACGGCAAGGAGAAATTCCTCAATTGCCTCGTTCATTTTATTTCTTCGAAGGAAAGACAAGCCAAGTCCGTAATGCGCAGAAGCATTTCTGTCATCGATCGCTAAAGCTTTAATGAAATATTTTTCTGCGTCTCTGAACCTTCTCCTTAGATTTAGAATTCGACCGATATTTACGGCAAGCTCTGCGTTATTCTTATTTTTTTTCTGCACCTTCTCCAGTATTGGAAGGGCTTTCCATGGCATATTTATAGCCATATACAACAAGCCTTCGAGGTAGTCAAGGTACATCGGTTCCTCCAACTCTTTGTTGCCAAAGGGATCCTTGTCTTTCTTGTGCATTTTCGAATTATCTTTCTTATTAAGCAACGTTTCCTTCGCTTCGCTGATCTTTTTCTGCTCAAGACTCTTTAACTCGTCAATAATCTCACGGCATTTCTTGTACATCTTGAGGCTGAGGTATGCGAATGCCAATCGCTGACCATATCTTGTGATCTTTGATTCTTCAAATATTTCCTCAAGTATATCAAGAGCAGGTTCTATTCGACCGCCATTGATCATGTTTCTGGCCACATAATATTTGCTTTCTCGCTTCGCCTTTTCAACCTGCTGCAATTTATCATCTTCCAACGCATCGATGTATCCAAGCTCAACCAATTGCTGCAGTGCTTCTTGAGCCGCCCAAGGATCTTCCAAAAGCTCTTTGCTGTGCATTCCGCTATCACCATGTACATCTTCCCAGCTTTCTATGTAATCTACTTGGGTGGGATCTTCAAAAGCCTGATACAGTACTTTGCCTTCCATATCTTTTCCTACTGGCAATCCATAAAGAGCCAGAAGTGTCGGAGTAATATCTATGATACTGGAACCACTTATTTCTTGTCTCCCTTTCTTAATTCCCGGACCATTCATTACAATTATGCCATAGGGACTATGCTCAACTGCCGGACCAGATGGTTCTTTAGGGATATAAAGCGGTCGTTGATGGTCTGAATGAAAACCATGGTCAGAAATCAAGATAACGGTCGTATCCTTATCGATCATTTCAAGGGTTCTTTCCAACATCATATCATGATAACGATAACCTGCCTCTACAACTTCCTTGTAATTGTTGTAATCCTTTTCATCTATCTCGGACCTTCTTGGGGGATGGTAACGCATTGCCAAATGACTGAAGTGATCGATAGCGTCATAATAAACAGCCATAAAATCCCATTTCGTTTTTTCCATCAGGTAAGTTGAGGCTGCATGCACCGTAGATGCTTCAGCAAGAACTTTTGTAACACTGTAAACTCTCTTCTCTTTTCTTAATTCTTTATCATTTACTACGTTTGGTATGAATGGTGCCGTCATGGAAATTGTTATCTCCTGCGGATGGATTCTCCATTCTTTCATTGATTCCTCCATTTCAACAGGGTGTATAGTCCCTTTAGGCATCGGCCACTCCTCGTCAAGAGGTTTGACTGCTACTTGATACAGATTAGAAACCATTACCCCATTGATCGGTTCAGCCGGATTACTGGGCCACCAAGAAACAACATTACTTTTCAATCCCTCTTGGTTCAATATATTCCAGATCGCTTTCACCTTTCGAGAAGTACTGGTTACCGGCCTTAACCCTGATCCATCCGGAAGAGGTTCAATGAAACCTCCAATACCATGTTTATCTGCACGAACTCCAGTAGCAATTGAAGTCCAAAGCATTGGTGACAAAGGCGGATCAAGGGTCTGAAGTCGACCGTAAACTCCTCCTTCCATTAATCGCTGAATAGCAGGCATTTTACCCTGTTGGATCAATGGTTCGATAACTTTCCAATCAGCAGCGTCCCAACCGATCACCAAAACTTTACCCGTTCTTTTTATTTTCATCACTCTTATTTTGAGATCCCTTGGACTTTTTTTTCATTTTTTTTACTTCCTCTCTCCAAGCTCTGAGTCCAACATGACCCAGCGCCAGAAGTCCTAATGAACCTTGAGCAGTGATCTTATATTCATTCGGGTTATTCTTTTTCATTTTCTGTTCCTGTATAGTTCCGGGCGCACTACGCCGATCAGTTCATTGAGGTCCGCGCTTATCCCACAGAAATCTATAAGTTTGGATATCTGGGATTCAGGATCCTCCATCAGTTCATTGTAATTGACTTCGATATAAGGGATATTGTTATCCTGGAAAAACTTATGGGTCTTGGTAAGATGTGTCTCATAGATCCCTCTGAATTTTTCACGCTCTGCCGATTGATCCTTGTTCAGCATGACCTCTTGTGAACGAAGTACCTCATCCATTTCACGCCGCATAAAGATCGCCCTGTAATTGTGTTTCAAGTTCATGAAGATCGGAAGTGGCGCAACGATCTTGATCGCTTTACCAAAAGCTTCCTCAAGAAAAGAATTGTCACGGACAATCCCTTTTACTGCCTCTAGTTCAAAATATCCTTGCGGATTGCTTACATCTTTCTCTCTTTTACCATCAGACATAATGGGAATACCTGCCTTATCAATGATCTGCATCATTAATGACGTCCCCGACCTTGGTAATCCTGTGATCACAAGAATTTCTGACATAACTGTTTTTTAGCCTGTGAATTTAGTAAAAACAGTGTTATTCTATTTAGATAGAATGAAGAATGATCCTATTCCTTAGTAATTTTATCTTCCCTTTATTTTCAAGTTGTTTAAGCAATCTGGAAATAACTACTCTTGAAGAATGCAGGTCCTCAGCGATCTGCTGGTGAGTGTGATTAATTTCAAGACTTCCCAATAATTTTGCCTGATCCGTCAGGTATCTATAGAGTCTCTCATCAAGTTTCATGAAAGCGATTGCATCAATGGTCTCCATCAGTTCCTTTAACCTCGAATGATAACTCTGTAGGATGAACTCTCTCCATGTTTTATACTTGTTCATCCACGACTCCATCATCTCAATTGGGATCATCAGCAGTAAAGAATTTTCCATACTGGTTGCCTTCACCTCACTAACAGAATGACGCATGCAACATTGCAGGGTCATAGCACAGGTGTCGCCTCCCTCAATGTAATAAAGCAGCAACTCGTCTCCGTTATCATTCTCTCTGGAAACTTTAATAGAACCTTCCAAAACCACGGGAATCATTTGCATGCTATCACCCACATTTAGGATTACCTCATCCTGAGCAACTTCTTTTAACTGCCCCAAATAGACAATCTCTTTTAGAAGTGCCTCCTCAAGAAGATATCCGAGGGATTCATGAATGAGCTTTGCTTTGGCTTCGTTTGAGAGCGTCCTTTTCATACCTTATAAACATGTTGGCCCAAATGATCTTGGAAAGAGCATAAAGATAAGGAGATAAAAGAATTGTCGCGGTAATGATCAGACCAATTTGCCAACCCACGGACACATTCTCAAAGAATAGATTAAAAGAAACCCAAAAAGTCACAAACAACGCAACACCCAAAGCGTAAGCAACATACATCGCTCCGTAATAAAATCCCGGTTCTTTTGCGTACTTCAATCCGCATTGATCACAATGTGTGTGAATGTCTCCCATATTTGCCAGATCATAAGGGTGAGAAACAAAGAACTCGCCCTCCTGACATCTCGGGCATTTGCTTTTGAAAATGCTGTAAAGCTTAGATCCTTTACCTACCATGACTTCTTTTTTCTACGAATCTAAATCAAAAGAAAGGCTTCAAAAGTAGCTTATGTTACAGAATAACCTCTTTCCTTTAACAGGATTCAATACTAAAGCAAAATTAACTAAACAGTCAGTTCATCAAGCCTTGAAATACATGACTTTTATCATGTTTTCGATTGAAAAACATCATTAAATAAGCATCGTTCTTTCGCTTTCTTTGCATCGATGATAGGATTTTTGGTCAGCATCAGAACTTAAGAATCAAAACCGTGTCGAAATGAATACGATAGCTACGTCCAAATGGAGACTCATTGAAAAATTCGAATCAAAAATCAAAGCAGAAACAAAAAAAGAATCAAATGACTGGATGGTAGAAGAGTATCCGAAACATATAATGCGCAAGACCTCTCTTCACACTTCCGAAGAAATGCAATTCAACCTGAAGGATTGGGAACCAAGAGTATTAACCCTGAGAAGAAAATGATTCAGGATTCAAACATACATTAAAACAAACGTTATGAACAAAGCGAGTCTGAAGCAAAAACTGATCGAATTGCAGACTAATGCAGTCGAAGAGTTGAAAGAAAAAATTGAATCCGCACTTTCACTGGTTGATATCGACGACCATGACACGATTGATCCGGAGGACCTTTCACATCAAACGGAATCTGCAGAGTTGATGCATCTATTTCATCAGCAACTTATAAAAGCAGAGGTAGAATTAGCATTCTTAAAGCGCATCGATTTTTCCGAGAAGGACATCGCACTTCCAGGATCCATCGTTGCAACTGAAAAATTTTACTTCCTGTTGGGTTATGCTGCAATACCTTTTGAGTTCGAAGGAAAACGCATAGTTGGTGTTTCGGTTGATTCTCCGATCTATTCTGAGATACGAGGAAAAAAGGCAGGAGACATTTTCTCTTATTCGAACACCAACTATGCGATAAAAGAAATCAACTAAATCGTTCACTAGAATATTTAAAGATCATGGTAACTAGAAATCTAAAACCACTGAAAAAAGACATCAAGCGAAAAAAACACTTCGTAAATAGAGGAAACGTATTTTTCCATGTCTTGGCAGCAAACGAAAGACTTCCTCGTAAACAGTTAAAATCTTGTTTTTAAAACAAGACAAACACAAAAAACACAAGATCTTCTGCATTCTGAATATCCCAAAAAATGACTTTAGTATTCAACGGGGGACAGAACTTAAAATGCAATTCTTCCTTAGCGCGCTCCTGCTAACTGAATTAACTTTTCTTTATTTATGATTTCAAGCTTGCGCGTATGAATCTCGATCATACCATCATCCTTTAAGTCCTTCAATAGCCTGATAAGAGTCTCCGTAGCCGTTCCAACAAAATTGGCCATGTCCTCCCTTGTAAGATTGATTTGTTCCTTACCGTAAATATCACCCAGTATCAGTAATGCAAAGGCCAGACGCTCACGAACAGACTTCTGGGCAAGATTCGTAATAAAGATCGCTCTATCTCCTAATTCTTTTGATAGCTCTTTGATAATACCGTTCCTTAATGACGGATTCTCATCGATCATATTCAAAAAGTCTTCTTTGCCAATAAAACAGATATTGCTTTCTTCCAGGGTCGATGCTGATACTTTGTAAGGCTCTCCGCTGAACATCGCTCTGAAACCTATGATTTCTCCTTCTTTTGCAATATGAATGATCTGCTCTTTCCCTTCATCTCCCCTCGTGAAGATCTTCACCTTGCCCTGATTCATACAGAATACTCCGCGAGGAAAACTGCCTTCAAGAAATAATGGTTGGTTCTTTTTGTAAAATGCGCAAGACTTATGCTCATCGAGTTCTGAAACTTCATGTTCGCAAAAATTTCCGAACAATGAACTTTTCCTTGCCCCACATGTTGCACATGAGACGTGTTTGTGTGATTTCTCTAACATCGGTAATTAGGTTTTGTATTAGTAAATATAGGAATTCTAATTATTCAGAGAAAGATGACAGCTATTAATTTATGTCCATTGCTCATAATTTAGCTTTAACAAACAACTGAATTCTTTGCAAAACTCATTGCTTTGCGAGAACAAACACATTATTCGCCTTCAACATTTTTTTCTGACATATACATTGCAGAGATAGCAAGACTTCAAATTGAACCGAACATAAAGTTGGCTGTACACCGGCTAAACTTTTGTATTATGAAACGATTCTTTTCTGTTATATCAGCTGTCATCCTGATCTTCTCACAATCATTTTCTCAAATCACACCTGTTCCGAACGGAAGACGCGTACAGGTCGCCATTTTGTTCGATACATCAAACAGTATGGATGGTCTTATCGATCAGGCGAAGGCTAAGATCTGGAACATCATCAATGAAATGAGTGGATTGCGCTACCAGGGACAGGTACCTATGATTGAGATCGCTCTATATGATTACGGAAACTCCGGACTGAGTGAATCCGAACATTACGTCAGACAGCAATTAGCCCTGACAACCGACCTTGACCTTATCTCCCAAAAGTTGTTTAGCCTCACTACTAATGGTGGAAATGAATATTGTGGCGCTGTGATCCAAAAGTCACTTCAGGACCTAAACTGGTCCACTAACCCACTCGACCTTAAAATGATCTACATTGCAGGAAACGAACCATTCAATCAGGGTACGATCGCATATAAAGAAGTGTGCTCAACTGCATCCGGAAGAAACATTTATGTCAATACCATCTACTGCGGAGACTATGATCAGGGTGTACGGGAATTTTGGAAGGACTGTGCAACGATCAGTAAAGGGGACTATTTCAATATCAATTCAAATGAAGCAGTCGTTCATATTGCCACACCATACGATGAGTCGATCAACAGTTATAACGATTCATTGAACCGCACATATTACGGTTACGGAGCAATTGGTCAATCAAAAAAGAGCAATCAATTGATGCAGGATGCCAATGCGGCATCGGAATCTGAGGCAGTAAAAACTGAACGGTCCATTGTAAAATCAAAAGCAGCTTATTCCAATGAATCGTGGGACCTCATTGATGCAGTTGATAAGGGAGGGAAAGACATCACATCAATGGATGACGCAGAACTCCCAACTGAATTCAAAGGGAAAACAGACGAAGAAAAAGTTGCGTTGCTTGAAGAGAAGAAAGGAGAAAGGGAACGCTACCAGAAAAAGATCGCTGAGCTTGCCGTTGAAAGACAGAACTATATAACAGCTGAAAAAGCCAAAAGGACGGATCTTTCAAAGGATGATTTCGGAACCTCCGTAAACGAATCCCTGATGAAGCGGGCAAAAGAGATTGGTTATCAAAAGGAAAATGAATCAACAGACACGCCGAAATAATGAGTTGTTTTGACTTAAATCATTACCCGTTATGACATTTATCATATTTTTTCCTCCGGTCATTTAAGAGCTTTGTTATGTGGCAGTTCAAGATCACAGATTGAAGTAAAAACCAATTAAACACTTAACGGAGAACTTATGAGTACGAAAGATTCTATTTACAAGCAGCACGAGGAGAACACGGAATGGTTAAACAAATTGAGGTTCTACAAGGATGAAATCAAAATATTGACCAGAAGACTTGAAGAGATCGAAATGAAGAATTCAAGTGTTGAGGTGTTAGCTGATGTTGAACATTTTCAGAATCAATTCATCATTCAGCGTAACAATATTGACAACATTGCTCATGAAGTAGAAATGAGCGAAAAGACTTTAATCGAGGAGATCAAGCATAACCCTACGGCAGTGGACCATCGCAAAGTCGATTACCATAAAAAGGAGTTTGTTCTCATTGAGTCTTTTGAACATAACTTTAAAGATCTCAGGGAAGAATTCATGCGATTTACAGCCCGGTGGATGTAAATTCCAACGCACATGAAAAGCGATCAATTGGTCGCTTTTTTTAGTTATTATGATGACAACTCCTCATAAAAATGGATCTTGAGTTCTAATTTACTTGTACAGAGAACGCGCAGCTTTGTTCAGAATAAGAGACCAAGAATAGCTGCGAAAATAAATACCAGATTTTAACCCGAATATTTATCTTCGTCAAAAAAATGAGTATGCGTGTTTATCTCGATAATGCTGCAACAACGCCAATAGCACCCGAGGTGATTGAAGCTATGATCCCGGTAATGAACGAGGGCTTCGGAAATCCCTCCTCTACGCACTTTTATGGGCGTCAAACTAAAGCATTGATCGAAACTTCACGGAGAAATGTGGCGAAGCTTTTAAATTGTCAGCCTTCCGAGATCATCTTTACATCCGGTGGTACTGAAGCGGATAATATGGCACTTTATTCTTCGGTGCACCAGCTTGGTGTCACGCATATTATAACAAGTTCGATCGAACATCATGCTGTTGGCCATACGGCGGAGGCTATCGCTCATTCTGGAGAGGCCAAAGTATCCTATGTCAAAGTGAATGAAAAAGGAAATGTAGATCTTGCTGACCTCGAACGATTGCTTCATTCAGGTGAAAAATCACTGGTTTCACTCATGCACGCCAACAATGAGATATCAACGTTGCTTCCGATGAAAAAAGTAAGTGCACTTTGCCGCAAATACGATGCATATTTCCACTCTGATACAGTTCAGACCATGGGACATTATGTCTTCGATCTCAAAGATCTTGATATTGATTTCATTACCTGTGCTGCGCACAAATTCCACGGTCCGAAAGGTGCTGGATTTCTTTATGTCAACAAGAAAGTGAAGGCAGAGGCACTGATACACGGTGGAGCTCAGGAACGAGGATTGCGAGGAGGAACAGAGAACGTATACGGGATCGTTGGTTTGGCAAAAGCAATGGAACTGGCTTACGAAGATGTTGAAGGACATCAGCGACAAGTTCAGGGATTAAAATCCTACATGATCGAGGAGCTAAAAAGATCCTTCCCGGATATCGCCTTTCACGGGGAAACGGATTCCGATCGATCACTCTACACCGTTTTAAATGTGTGCTTTCCAAGAACAGAAAAAGCAGGAATGCTTCTCTTCACACTGGACCTTAAAGGTGTAGCTGTAAGCGGTGGATCTGCCTGTTCGTCAGGAGCGACAAAAGGCTCTCACGTATTGGAAGGTATCTCTGCAGATATGACCCGTCCGAATGTTCGTTTTTCATTTTCACGGTATACAACAAAAATGGATATCGACTACGCATTGGAACAAGTTCGTGCCGTTTTCGAAAAGACTTTGGTTTAATTCCTTATTTTAGCTGAAGCATCTGCTGACAAAATAGATAAGGTTGGAACAGCATTCTTTCGAATCACCGCTTAATATACTTTTCATAAGTTCCTGGTATCCGAATTCGGAACAACCAACTCTTGGCAATTTTGTTCAGAAACATGCGCAGGCAGCAGCAAAATTTAACCGAATATCCGTCATCTCCGTCGTCTCATCGACAAGTTACAGGGAAAGTACACTCGAAAAAAGAAACGAAGGGAATGTCGAAGAATACATTGCGTATTACCCCAAATCAAGAGGTCCTTTTTCTAAAGCGATCAATTTACTTCGAAACAGAAAAGCTTTTTTAAGCGCATTCAAAAGATATCTGGCTGAACACGGAAGCCCATCAGTCATTCACCTTAACGTTTGTTATCCTTTGGGAATATGGGCACTCTTATTAAAAAAGAAATACGGTATTCCATACGTGGTTACCGAACATTCCAGTGGATTCCACATTGGCACGGATCATGCCTACCCTGCTCATGTGCTGAATATGAGTAAAAAAGTTCTCAAAGGAGCGGAATTAATACTTCCTGTAAGTCGAGACTTGGAAAATTCACTTAAAAAATTAGCCCCGAATGGAACATTTGAAATTGTTTCAAATGTTGTTGACGAAACGATCTTTCAAGCGAAAGCATCGGCCATTTTGATAAATAAACAACTCATACACATCTCTACCGGAGTTGACGCAATTAAAAATCTATCGGGCATAATCAGAGCCATAGACCGTTTGTCCAGCCATCGCCAGGACTTCATTTTTAACATCGTAAGTGACGGTGAAATCGAATATGCCAAAAATTTAGCAGCGACGATCAAACACCCTGAACTCATTCAGTTCCATGCCACAAAATCCACGCAAGAGATTGCGGAAATGCTGCAAGCAAGTGATGCGCTGGTTTTATTCAGTAACTACGAAAATTTTCCGTGTGTCATCCCTGAAGCTTTCATGAGCGGAAAGCCTGTGATATCGACTGCTGTTAACGGTATTCCTGAACATGTGGATAAAACCAATGGGATCTTGATCGAATGCGGAAATGAGCAGGAATTAGCAACGGCAATAGAAAAGATACTTGACAAAGTTGTTTTTTATGACCCATTGTCTATAAGGCAGTATGCTTTGGACAACTTCAGCTATTCCTCTATAGGTCATAAACTGGATCAAATATACCGTCGAGTTATCATTACACATAAATCGGGAAATGTTAACTAAAAAAACACTTCACTCATCTATTCTCATCAAATTAAATGAGCGCATCGAACAATTGAAAACCGCGCTAAAGGACACATTGGATGCCACGGCAAATGAAACAAAAAGTTCTGCAGGTGACAAACATGAAACAGGGAGAGCGATGGCTCAACTTGAGCAAGAAAAACTAGGTGGTCAGATTAACGAGGTAATAAAACTAAAAGAAGCCCTATTAAGACTAAACCCTGAAACACCATGTAATACAGTTTGTCTAGGAAGTATGGTCTTAACATCCATGGGTAAGTTCTATATCTCTGTTGGCATTGGTGCTCAAATAATTGATGGTCAATCTATTTTCTGCATGACTCCATTGGCTCCGATTTGTCAATCAATGTTGGGAAAAAAAGCCGGTGATTCGATTAGTTGGCAGGGAAACGAAATTCGTATTATGTCAATCAGTTAGATCAGATCGAAAAGATCATTGACCCCCGCGGTGCGTTCTACAGTGAATCCCTCTGCATATAGCGCTCCGATCGGACGTCCGAACTGCAGCATCCTACCTTTAATAAAATCAAAGAATTCCTCACCGGATATCGGTGTTTGAGGTTCTGTTGAATCCGGATCGTAGAACTGAGTTTTGTATGCTTTAATAGATTCGAATATCCGATCCTGGTAGCCTGTCACGTCCACCACGAAATCGGGTTTAATGTAACGATCTTGGATGTAATGATACACAGCTTTGGGCCTGTGAGCCTCCTGTATCTGGCCTTCGTAAATGGTTTCAACCCTACTCAAGCCTGATAGAAAGCAAGCATCAGATACCAATTTTGAGGCTCTTCCGTGATCAGGATGTCTGTCTTCAATAGCATTGGCTAATACAATCGTAGGTTGATACCTTCTGATTTGTTCAATTATCAACCGTTTATTCACCTCATTGACCTCAAAGAATCCATCGGCCATCTCAAGATTTTTCCTTACATGAATACCCAAGATCTCACTCGCTAAAACCGCTTCTTCACTGCGTGTTTTATGAGAGCCGCGCGAACCAAGTTCACCTCGAGTGATGTCTATAATTCCCACCTTTTTGCCTGCCGCAATATGCTTCATCAACGTTCCCGAACAAGAGAGTTCAACGTCATCGGGGTGAGCTGCAAAGGCAAGAATATCAAGCTTCATAGAGAATAATCCTTTTGGATGCTAAGTTAGTCAAGTTCTTCGAATTTCAACTGCTTTGTATATTGCTTGTTTCGGAAAGCTGCCACAATCGTAAAAACAACAAAAATCAATACCGTGAAAAGGATCCATGAAGGGATCGTCCCCAACCCCTCTCCCTGTGCATAAGAATGCAGTCCGACAAGATAGAAGTTAACTCCAAAGAAAGTGAAAAGGATTGCAGAGTAGCCCCATAACCCCATTACATTGAACAGGAATTTTCCCTTTAAGGATGGTATGTAACGTAAATGCAAAATTACTGCATAAACAAGTACTGAAACAAGCGCCCATGTTTCCTTAGGATCCCATCCCCAATAGCGTCCCCAAGATTCATTCGCCCAAACACCTCCCAGAAACGTACCAATAGTTAGCATAAACAAACCAATCGTCATGGTCATTTCTGAAACGAAAGTCAATTCATTGATATTCAATGTGACCGTTTGACCATTTGACTTGTTTCTGAATGTATAGAGCAATAGGTTCAATAGACCTAGTATCGCAGCAAGACCAAGAAATGCATAACTGGCAGTAATTACCGCCACATGCACCTTTAGCCAATAAGATTTCAATACCGGTTGAAGGGGCGTGATCTGCGGATCCAGCAATTCCATTTCGGTTACAAAGATCATGAGTGCAGCAAGGATAGTTGCACCGGGCAAAATGACAGAATTCTTCTTCATGAAAAGGAATCCCGATAAAGTTGTCACCCAGGCAATAAATATCAATGCTTCATATCCATTACTCCATGGGGCATGACCGGAGATGTACCACCTGAATCCGAGTCCTGTTCCATGATAAACGAATATTACAAGAACCAGAACCGTAAAAATCTTTCGCAACAGATCAAAACGTTTGACAGATGTTGGGGTTGAACTAGCAAAAACACTTACAAAATAAAGAATAATGAGCAAGAATCCAAGCACAAGGTAAGAACGATATGCATTCTTGAATATGTTCATTTTATTGTAGCTGACCTCCAGCTTTGTTGACGTTTCTGAAGGAGCAACCTTGCCACTTGCTTCGCGTTGCATTTTCTTCAATTTTTCGAGTGCCTTGTTTGCCTCTCCGTACTTATTGGTATTGGATGCAATAAATAATTCCTTGAAGTAACTCAATGTTGTATAGAATGCCATCGAATCTGTCTGGTAAACTTTTTGATCTACCGGATTGTACCAGGTATTGTTAGGATCGTTCTTCAGAGGAACCAGGCGCATGTAACTCCACGAAGTAAAGGCCTGAACGACCTGATAACGGTCTACTAATTTAATCAGGTTCTTATCGAACTCGTCCCTTTTTGATTCGAGCTTCTGAAAAGCAATAGCATGCTCTTTTGCCAACTTGAACTCATTACGTTCATTCAATAAATCCTTGACAGAAGCATAACTTCCATTGATTCCGAACTTGTTGCGCAGGTTGGATGACACATAAACGATCTTTTTGTCGTACCAGTAATCAGGATACATGTGCATACTCATTATCGTCTGAACAGCATTGTAATCCTCATACTTGTCCGATCGGTGAATTTTTCGCATCAAGTCCAGACAAAGTGTATGCATCGGAGCGATTCGCCCCTGAAAATCCTGCACCAATAAGGTGGCTATCTCGTCGGAATGTTCCTTAGACATTACTCCGAATACCGGCTTACTTTTCGGTTGCTGAGATGATTGTTGATGTGCATGATCATGCCCTTCGTGCGCATCCTGTGCTTGAACACTTCCTAAAGTTCCAATTCCAAAAATGAACAGCAGCAACATAAGCTGTTCGCGCTTGATCTTTGATTTTCGCAGTAGCTCATTTAATTCCCTAAATCGCCCGACCGGAGCAAACAAAGATAAAATCATCCCGATCGACATCAACAAATACCCCAAATAAGTAATATTCGTTCCCCACCAGTCCGAATTGACACTCAGTCTCGTACCCTCCTCATTTTCTGGTGTTGAAGGAACATCAAGATCATAACTCGACTGGAAGAACCGGTATCCTTTGTAATCCATCACATGATTCATGAAAATGCGCTGATCATGCTTGTAATTATTCTTGGTATCATGGATCGTCACCTCACTTGCAAAGGAAGATGGAGACTCTGATCCAGGGTATTTATCCAGCTGAAAATCGCGGCATTCTATCGCAAAAGGAAGCTGAATCTTAATGGAGCCATATTCCAATTCGTATGTGAGACCATTGAAAGCGAACACTTCATGGTCGGGAATGGATCCCATACCTCCTTTCAGATCTACCAGTTTAGATTGAGTTCCATCAGAAATTCTTACCGTTAATATATCCGTTCCAACGTTCTTTTTTCCGGACGGCAGAAACATCTGCTTTGCATGATTGATCACTTGCTTAAATACGATCTGCTGTCCACCGACCTGGTAAAGCGTCGTTGTCTGAAATGGAACCAATTCTTTTGCCGGAACTTCAATAAATAAGGAATCATCCACGGGCATTCCGGTCTGACGAGCTTTTTGCATTTCTGACATTGGCAAATACCGCATCGGCTGCTCCGATCTCACCATGATTTTTGCTCCTTTCTGAACTAATTGCACGCCAGGCATCGCATCCTTCTTCTCGAAGGAAACTGCTACGTCTCCGGCCATCAAGAAGTCTCCCTTGGCCAGAAAGTTAGATTTCATTCCATCTGTAATAATCTCAAGTACACTTTCTTTGATCGAATCATGGATTACAAGAGAATCAACCATTTTCTTTCGAAAATTCACATATTCGATACGGATCGGACTTTTATGCCCGGGAAATTCTACAGGAATATCAAAATTATTTGAGGTCTGCTCAGACATGAACATCTTCTCACTATATGAGTATTGCATCTTGCCATCATTGATCTTAAACCATATATGAGGGTCAGCTGAATAGATTACGTCCGAACGTTCACCTTCCCGGATCATCATCATTCCTTCAAAACTGATGTATCGCGTTACTCCCGCCCCCACGAGGATCACAATGAATGAAAGGTGAAACATCAGCATGGCAATCTTTTCTCGCTGAAACATGTTGTAGCGAAAAATATTGGCAATCAGGTTGAGCGCGAGATACACCAATAACAACTCAAACCACAGAGCATTGTATATGATGATCTTTGCAGTCTGAATGTCAAAAGCTGATTCAATAAAAGTGGCTGCTCCGATAGCCGAAAGGAAGATGAACATCGCAATTGTCATCATGCGCACTGAGAAAAACGCCTTTGAAAAATTCTCCATTATTTGCGTTAAATAGATAAGTTGCAAAAATACACATTGACAACTGTATACGGAAAGGAAATTTACATTTTCTAAAGGTTACAAACAGCCCTTGTGTGAAAAGCGTATGAAAAGATCATATCGTCTTTTAGTAATAAGCAAAACCGAGCCATTGATCGTAATTAAAGAGATTAAAATCATCTTTAGAATTGATAAAAATCATTCCAATCCGGTGGCCAGAGGAGTAATTTCGCTTTATCAATTTTTTGTTTCATTTTAAACCATTTCATTCATGAGCACATTAGTAGCAAAAGACCATCTGATTTCAACCTTAAGTCCAATCTTCGATAATTGGTTCGTAAAGGACTTTTTCGATTGGAATGATAAGAACTTTTCGTTATTCGGAACCACGCTTCCCTCTGCAAACATCAAAGAATCTGACAAAGATTATACAATTGATATCGCCGCTCCTGGCCTTATAAAGGCAGACTTCAAGATCGAATTGAAACACAACTTGCTCACCATCTCTTCTGAAAAAAAAGAAGAAAAAGAGGAGAAGGATGAAAAAAAGAAATCATGAGAAATGGTAAGAAAAAAAAGAAGGAGATAACTCCCCTTCCCATACACCCAGCAATGCCAATGCTTCCTCCGGATATAAAACCGCATGAAGAAAAACAAAATACACATGAGTCAATAACGGAAATAACTCCACCTAACTTTCCTGAAATAAATATTGATACCGGTAAAGACTCAGATTATGATTACGGACCATATGAATACAAATAAAATACAGCGATCAAAAACCGATCGCTGTTCTTTTTAGTCTTGCTTCATCCATTATTACAATTTCTCTTCCTTCAGAACGGATAATCCCTTCACGCTTAAATTCGGGAAGCATTCTTACTAAGGATTCTTTTGTTGTACCTACAAAGACGATATCCTTCACATCCAAGTGGGCAAGAAGATTATCCTGCCAACAAAACAACCAAAAACAATTGAGTTAAGGTGACCCATACGTTGACAACTAAACAGAGGAGACCGGTTTCAATCGGTCTTTTTTCATTTTAATAATTTCCAATAGAAAGCATCACCAAAGTACAAGCTTCTTCCGTTGCTATACCGGCCTCCTTCAAGAGCGAAACAAATGCCGAGTTCTCGGTTCCCGGATTGAATATTACACGATTCGGTTTGAGATCAAGGATCTGACGGTAATAAACTTCCTGTCTGGAAGGATTTAAATAGAGCGTTACGGTGTCAACATTCCAGTTCGAATTCCATTCGGTCTGGATATCTACATCAGCTACCTTCCCACTTCGCTGACCAAAGGCGATAACCGGATGGCCATAATCCCTCAATCGGCTGATAGCTTGGAAAGAATAACGATCGGGATTGGTACTTGCTCCGATCACCAGCGTTACTTTCTTGACCATAAGCGAATAGTGTTTAGATAGATCTTAGGAACGCATCAACATTACGCTGTATTCGACCTTCAATATCCGACGTATCTGCTTTTTCGAACTTCTTTCCAGTAATTTGTTCATATAGTTCAATGTAGCGCTCAGTAACAACCTCAACAAAATCATCCGGCATAACAGGCATAGTCTGACCTTCCAATCCCTGGAAATTGTGTTCGATCAACCATTGTCGCACAAATTCTTTTGAAAGTTGTTTTTGCGTTTCATTCCTATCCTGGCGATCCTGATATCCTTCCAAGTAGAAATATCGGGAAGAGTCAGGAGTGTGGATTTCATCAATCAAGATTACTTCACCGTTCCTCAAACCAAACTCATATTTCGTGTCTACCAGAATCAATCCTCGTTCTGCAGACATTTCCGTTCCTCTTTGAAAAAGATCTCGCGTATACTTTTCCATTCGTGTATAGATGTGTTCGGGAACAATACCATTTGAAAGTATTTCCTCTCTCGAGATATCCTCATCATGTCCTTCATCAGCTTTTGTTGCAGGAGTGATGATCGGCACAGGAAACTTGTCGTTCTCTTTCATTCCTTCCGGAAGTGCGACACCGCAGAGATTTCTCTTTCCTGCTTTGTATTCTCTGGCTGAATGTCCTGCAAGATACCCACGAATAACCATCTCTACCCGGATCGGTTCGCAGGCATATCCAACCGCAACTGAAGGGTCCGGTGTGCCTATCAACCAATTAGGAACAATATCTTTTGTTGCATTCAGAAACATCGTGGCTACCTGGTTGAGCACCTGACCTTTGTGAGGTATTCCTTTTGGAAGAATGTGATCGAAAGCGGATATCCTATCGGAAGCCACCATCACCAGTACATCGTTATCTAATGTATATACATCCCTCACTTTACCCTTGTAAACATTTTTTTGTCCCGGAAAATGAAAATCTGTTCTTACGATCGCATTACTCATACCACTTTTTCATTTTTTACTATCCAATTGATACTTAATAATCTATTTCTTTTTTAATTCTTCCTGGTATTTCGCCTCTTTTTCTGCAGCTTCCGTTTTATCAAACGCATCAATGATTCTCTTCACTAAACTGTGTCTGATAACATCACTTTGACCAAGCCGAACAACGCCAATACCTTCAACATCTTTTAACACGTCCAAAGCATAAGAAAGTCCTGAGCGCTGTCTATGTGGCAAATCCACCTGCGACATATCACCTGTAATAACGAATTTTGCCGTCATTCCCATGCGTGTTAAAAACATCTTCATTTGCATGGTGGTTGTATTCTGTGCTTCATCCAGAATTACGAAAGCCTTATCCAATGTGCGTCCTCGCATGAAGGCTAAAGGTGCAATTTCGATGATACCAAATTCAATCATATCAGCAAGCTTTTCCGGTGGGATCATATCTCTCAAAGCATCATACAGCGGCATAAGATAGGGATCCAATTTTTCTTTCAGGTCACCTGGTAAAAATCCAAGATTTTCTCCGGCCTCTACAGCTGGTCGTGTTAAAACGATCCTCTTTACTTCCTTTGCTTTCAAAGCCCGGACAGCCAATGCTACAGCGGTGTAGGTCTTACCTGTTCCAGCCGGACCAACAGCAAAAACCATGTCGTGATCATTAACACTCTGTACCAGCTTTTTTTGGTTGAGAGTACGTGCTTTTATTTTTACCCCCTGATTTCCATGAACGATCGTTTCGGATCCATCATCTGTTGAGATCATTTTTGATCCTTCGTCAAGCATGAGGTTGTCGATATTGTTTTCAGTAAGTGAATTGTACTTGTTAAAATGTTGCAAAAGCAAATCGAATTTACGTCCAAACTCATCCAAAACTTCCTCATCACCTGTTAGGGTTAGCATGTTGTCACGTGCTATAATCTTAAGTTTTGGAAAGAAACTTTTTATGTGTTTCAGATTGGTGTTATTTACACCAAAAAGCTCTGCAGGATTGATTCCTTTGATTTCGATCTTTTTCTCTTGCAATCTAAATATTTTGTAGATGGTTTAACAAAAATCCCCCGATTAACCTTATTTTTGGTTCAAAATTAGAAAATAAATCGGCTCATAGGACTGGGCTTTCAGACGAGATGCAAATTATTACGCTGACAACGGACATGGGGGTGAGAGATCACTATGTTGCCGCTCTCAAAGGCGCTATCCTTAGGCATACTCCAAACGCACGAATCATCGATATCTCGCATACAGTGAGACCATTTGACGTCGCAGAAGCATCCTTTTATGTTTCATCATGTTTTGATGACTTTCCTGAAGGAACCGTTCATGTTATTGGAGTGGACAGTGAGCCTATGATAAATTTCTCGGGATCAGAAGGTTCTTTTCCTTCCATAATGCTTTTCAAAGGTCAGTACTTTATCTCAAATGATAATGGTTTCTTCGGATCGCTTCTTCAGGATGATAAGCCTGACGCTTTTTACAGGATCGATGATGTTCTGTCCAGACCAGATCTTTTCAGATTCCCTACAAAGAACATGTTGATTCCCGCAGCTTGCAAGGTCTTGAACGGAGAAGAAATCAACGATTTCGCATCACCTTTTGAATTTTACAAAAAGGCTTTCGCACTAACAGCTGTGATAGAAACGAACCTGATAAAAGGGAATGTCATACACATTGATAATTATGGAAATCTGATCACGAATGTTCATCAATCGCTGTTTGAACGCTTTGGCCCGGATACGCCTTTTACCATTTACTACCGCAATAAAGACTATCATATTGACGAGATATCCCCGACATATAATGCAGTGCCCAGCGGTGAAAAGGTGGCTATCTTTAATAATAATGGTCTACTTGAAATCGCTATAAACCGTGGGGCTAATATGAGCAGTGGGGGAGCAGAAAAACTCTTCGGTATTCGAATATCGGACGTCATACGGATCGAGTTCACACCAAGGGGGTCTAGAAACACACTTGAATCCTTGTTTTAAAGGTGATAAGGATAGTTAAGCTACATTTTCACCCGGATAAGATCGATGATTTCCTTGCTTATTTTGAGACAGTAAAGCATCGAATTAATGACTTTCCCGGCTGTGAAGGAATGAAATTACTACGCGACATAAACATCCCAGAAATCGTTATGACTTATAGTCATTGGGTCAATGAAGAAGCACTCGATAATTACCGTTTAAGTGAAACCTTTGGAGAGATCTGGCCCTTCATAAAACCATGGTTCGCCGAAAAACCGGAGGCATGGAGCGTCATGGAACATTTCAACGGATTCGATGTCAAGCAGTTGCCCAATCATTTACACTGACTTTTCTTACTAATCTCTACTGAAATTATTTCCAATTTTTTGGTGATTTTTCGTTTATTACTCTAATTTTACGGAAACTAATATCAGTAATAATGAATAAAGGCGTTGTAAAATTCTTTAATGAAACGAAGGGATTTGGTTTCATTATCGATTCTGAATCCGGTAAGGAGTATTTCGTTCACGTATCAGGACTTGTTGACAAAGTAAAGGAGAAGGACGAAGTTGAGTTCAACCTTGAAGAGGGTAGAAAAGGATTGAATGCAGTGAATGTGAAGTTGGCTTAACTATATATTTATTCAATTAATTCTTAAGTCCCGTTGATACTCATCGGGACTTTTTTCTTGCACTGAACTCTATGATCATGATTGCTGCATCATTCTTTGGTGAAGATTCAAAAGGAAATCTTAATTTTGAAGCATAAATTAAAAACATGTAATGAGAGCACTTTATTTCAAAGAAATAAAAAGTTTCCTGAGCTCGATCATCGGATACATTTTCATATTGATCTACCTGATCGCTTCGGGTTTGTTCCACTGGATCATCTCATACAACACCAATTTACTGGAGGGCACCGAAGCGGACCTCATTCCTTTTTTCAATCTATCCCCTGTGATCTTTCTGATCCTAATACCAGCTATCACCATGCGATCGATCGCCGAAGAGCGAAGAACCGGAACCATAGAACTTTTGTTCACTCGCCCAATATCTGACCTCAAGATCCTCCTTGCAAAATATCTAGCAGGCGTTACTTTATTGATCATTGCCCTCATTCCAACATTCATTTATTACATTTCCATGTACAACCTTGGTAGTCCGGTTGGTGTAATCGATGGTGGCGCAACGTTCACTTCATACATCGGCTTGGTGCTACTTGGAGCAACATTCGTTGCAATTGGAATATTTGCTTCGTCACTGACCAGCAGTCAGATCGTTGCATTCATACTTTCAATGTTCCTCTGCTGGATATTCTATGATGGCCTTAAGTTACTTGGTTCCTTTAACCTCATGGGTAAATTCGACTTTGTCGTACAATATATCAGTTTGTCTTATCACTATGACGCGATCAAACGGGGCGTTATCGACACCAGTGATTTGGTGTACTTCTGTTCTATAATCGGATTGTTCATCTTCGCTGCACTTACAGTGATCAAAACACTTAAAAAGTAAGTCATGGGAGAGCGTAACAAACTGTCAAAAGGTCTATTCAACTGGTCATTTCTGGTTATTGTAATTGTTGGGATCGTCATACTGAACATTATAGCTTCATTGCTATACACGCGTATTGACATGACTGAAGACAACCGTTATTCCTTATCGAAAGGATCGATCGCTTTTCTGGAAGATAAAAAGAATTTTGAGAATCGCTTGAGTTTGAAGATCTACTTGGACGGCAACCTTCCGGCTGAGTTGAAACACTTTCGGAATGTCATTGAAGACAAACTCAAAGAGTTCAAGCTGTATGCCGGAGACCGAATTGAATACCAGTTCATCAACCCAAATGTGGGAACGGAAGCGGAACAACAAGAATTGTTCAGATCACTGTTCGCCGATGGAAAAGGCATTCTACCCATGGAACTTGTATACATGAAGGACGGTGAGCAAAGCAAAATCATGATCTGGCCGGGAGCTGTGATAGATTACGGTGGATCGACAGTTCAAACAATTCAGTTCCTTCCCGGATCAGCAGTGCGTAAGCCATACAGTTTGGACGGCATAACGGACCTGATCGACAATTCTATCAACAACCTTGAGTATATACTGGTCAGCTCCATGAGAAGAGCAACACAAACTACCAAACCCCGGATTGGTTTCCTACAGGGCCATGGTGAGCTGTCATTTGCTGAAACTCAAAGGGCCCGTGCATTGATCGCTCCATATTTTGCCATCGCGGATGTTACAATAAATGACTCACTTGCAGCATTGGACAATATTGACGGGTTGGTTATAGCAAGACCGACCCAAAAATTTAGCGACAAAGAACTGTATATTATCGATCAGTTTGTCATGCGCGGCGGACGACTCATGTGTTTTTTGGATGCCTTGAACTTAAACAAGGATTCACTGAACAAGAATGGTGCAACGCATACCACCCGCTATGAAACTGGATTGGAGCTCATGATTTACAGTTATGGACTTAAACTGTGTGAAAATCTTGTTGTTGATGCACAATGTGCTCCGAAAGCAGTGCCATTTGCAAAACAATCATTGATACCATGGTTCTTTCATGTGTTGGCTACTCCTACTAAGCATCCTATTTCCCGCAACCTGGAACCGGTTTCACTAAAGTATACGAATGAAGTGCAGTTTGTGGGAAACTCCAGTAATAGCTTTACTCCAATTCTTACAAGCTCAACCAATTCAAATGTTACAGGATTAGCCCCAATGGTTAGTTTGGCGATGCCTTTAAACTTTGGGAAGAATCCTGAACTAATAGCAAATCCAGGTGATGAGGCTAATAAGCGTCATTTAGCTGGTTTGGTTGAAGGAAATTTTGAGTCGCGCTTTAAGAACCGTATTGTAGATGAATTTGCTAAGAATCCACTCGCGAAATACAAAGAAAAAAGCACAAAAGAAGGGAAAGTTTTACTCATAGGAAATGGACGATTTATAGCCAATTCTTACGATTCAATGCCTTCGCGCAATGGACAGGGGTTCATGTACCGACCAACTGAATTCAACGATCTTCGCATGGATGCGGAACTCGCTCAGCTGGGCATTCCGATCTATTTTGGTAATCAGGAATTCTTCCAGAACCTGACGGATTACATGATGGGGGACAATTCGGTACTAGATATCCGAAGCCGACAGATCGATATTCATGCGATCGACAAGGAAAAGGTGAAGATTGATTCGGACTTCTATAAAGTTATGAATGTTGCATTGCCGGTGATGCTAGTTCTGTTCTTTGCATTCGCAATGGCCTATTTCAGGAAGCGTAAATACGTAAAAACAAAGTAAATGAAAAAGCTGTTCCTTCTTGTACTTTCGCTGGTTTTTGTCGGACTTCTTGGTTGGTATGCAATTTCTTTAATGGAAAAAAAAGGGAAGTCTGACACCGAGTTGATCGAGTTCAGTGTAAAAGATACCAACTCAATCACCAAGATCATCATAACGGATGCATTCTCGAACAAAATAGAGTTACTTCGTAAAGGTAACGAGTGGACCGATGAAAATGGAGATTGTGTCACCAAGGCCAATGTTCATTTTATTCTAGAAGCATTTGCCAACATCGAATTCAAAGGATATCTGCCCGATAATTCCATAAAGCAATTTACCAATCTCATGTCCTCCCAACATACAAAAGTTGAGATCTTTCAGGATGATGAATGGACAAAGACGTGGTACATTGGTCCTTCAGCTCAGGACCACTACGGGCAGATTATGTTGCTAGAGACCGAAGAACAAGGGAAAAGCGGGAAACCGGTTATGATGAAATTAAAAGGGGTTGCAGGAATCATTGATCCTCGTTTTTTCGCCGATAAAAGGAAATGGATGTGTACCAACATTTTCTCTGTACCGATCGAACGTATCTCAAAGGTGGAGGTCAGGTATTTTGACGATCCTGTTCTTAGTTTTTCAGTAACCAAGAAAGGAACGAAGATGAATGTCTATCAACAAGGCAAAAAACTACAAAATGTTGACACAGCCATGATCTATCGTTATTTGCATAAATTCAGAAAAGTACATTTCGAGCTGGCGAATTTCGAGTTGTCAGAAAAACAAATCGACAGTTTGAAAAAATCCTTACCATTTGCGACGTTAACGTTAAATGAAACAACAGGTAAATCCTCTAAACTTCGGATGTTCAGAATTAAAAATCAGGATGATTTTCAAGTCAATGAATTCGGAGATGTTGTGAACACCGACATGAACAAATTCTGGTGCGAATTACCGAATGGAGAACTCGTTAAATGTCAGTACTTTGTATTCAATCCTTTGATACTCGGTCATGTTTACTTCCCGTTGGACCTGTCAAAAAGGAAGGTAGCAGGACCACAGATTAATTAGAAATCAAGAAGTAAATCCAACCTTACTTTCGTTTTATCGTAAGTAACTTAGGTTACACAAACATTTATTTTGCTAGGGTAACTTGCCGATATATGAAACACCTATTATTAGCGTTTTTTGTATTGCCATTGATTTCTTTAGCACAAAATCCTTTGGCAATACCCCCAACAATATTCGGCCCAACGATCGACCTGAATTTGCAATACGGTTCCATAAATTTCTATCCAGGGCAAGCTACAGAGACAATGGGAGTAAATGGGAACATACTGGGTCCAACGCTGGTATTGAACAAAAATGAAACTGTAACCATTCATGTAACCAACAATCTTAATGATTCAACGACTATTCACTGGCATGGTATGCATGTTTCACCAGAGAATGACGGCGGTCCACACATTGTTATCCCACCGGGTGAAACCTGGAGCCCTGAGATCCCCGTGCTTGATTGGGCTGCAACCTATTGGTACCACCCTCACCTGCATATGCATACGAATGATCATGTTCTTAAAGGAATGGCAGGTCTTGTCATCGTGAAAGATGATATTGAAGGAGCACTGACACTCCCTCGCACTTATGGAATAGATGATATCCCACTGGTGATCCAGACAAAAGAGTTTGACACCAATAATCAGATCTCATTGATCGATAATGCACTGGACACTGCTCTGATGGTGAATGGAACGCTGGATCCAGTTGTTGCAGTTCCTGCTCAAGTTGTTCGTTTTCGCGTGTTGAACGGATCGAGCATGCGCACTTATAATCTTGGACTTTCAAATGGTCAGACCTTTTATCAGATCGGTTCGGATGGAGGTCTTCTTGAAGCACCTGTTTCGTTGACCCGTTTAAAACTTTCTCCGGGGGAACGCGCAGAACTATTGGTTGACTTTTCAGGAATGACTAGTCAACATATCCAATTGATGGGATATGCTGCAAACCTAACGGAATTTCCGGCTGGGACTTACGGATCACCTCAACCAGGCATGGGAGCAGGACAGTCGATACCTAATTACACTCTGAACCCGTTGAACAACACGAACTTTCAGATAATTGATTTTGAGGTGATCACACAGACGGCATCTCCTGTAACAACCATCCCTGCAACCCTTGTGAACCATACCCCATGGCAGGAAGCAGATGCAGACCCGTTGCAGGCAAAAACACTGACCTTCTCCCCTTTGAACATGGGACCTACAGCGATCCAGGGACCATTCCTGATCAATATGATGGCATTTGACATGATGATGATCAATTATTACATCCCATTCGAGAGTACCGAGATATGGACGCTTTCGAACCAAACCCCGATTTCGCATCCCTTTCATATTCACGATGTTCAGTTCTATGTGCTGGATATCAACGGAGTTGCCCCTCCATTAAATCAGCGCGGAAGAAAAGATGTGATCCTCGTTCCAGGCGGAATGGGAACAGTTCGATTCATTACCAAGTTTGAAGATTTCCAGAACGATACGCTTCCGTACATGTATCATTGCCACATGCTCGTTCACGAAGATGAAGGAATGATGGGACAGTTCATCGTGAATTCCTCATTAGGCGTGAACGAAATCACTGTAAGCAAAGGAATTGTTCACCCTAACCCAATGAACGAAATTTTCGTGATCAAAGGATGTGAATCGGGTCAAGCTATTCAGGTGTTTGACATGCAGGGAAATAAAGTTTATGAGACCATTCTCACAACAGATGAGGAACAAGTAAACATAGGGCATCTGAATCCCGGTGCCTATTTCGTTAGTACTTTTCAAAATGATGTGAATACCCGCTTTAAACTCGTTAAGAACTAAAAATTTCCATGTGCTTAAAAGCACCGAATTGTTAATAACTACTTAAAAAATACTCGCTCAAACGTGCTGTATTTTGCCGTCCTTTAATAGTTTTGAGGTAAATTTCTACAAGATGAATTTCATTGTATCAAGCTCACCACTTTTAAAACATTTACAAAGTATTTCAGGAGTTTTGAGCACGAGTAACACGTTGCCTATTCTGGACAATTTCCTTTTTGAGATCAGCGAAGGTCAATTAACTGTTTCTGCATCAGATCTTGAAACAACGATGCGCACTACTCTTGGAGTGGAAGCAAATGAACCAGGAAAGATCGCAATACCAGCCAAGTTACTCCTTGATGTTTTGAAGAACTTGCCGGATCAACCATGCACATTCCTGGTTGATAAGACAAATTTTTCAGTGGAAATCGCATACGACAATGGTAAATCAAAAATGGTCGGTTTCAATGGGGATGATTTCCCAAGAATTCCGGCTATTGAAAATGCAAATACAATAAAAGTTTCAGGTGACATCATTTCAAAGGCCATTAACAAAACCTTATTTGCAACAGGAAATGATGACCTTCGTCCGGTTATGAGTGGTGTATTCTGTCAGTTCACCCCGCAGGATATTCTATTTGTTGCAACAGATGCTCACAAACTTGTGCGTTACAGGAGAACTGATTCACAGGCATCCGGAAGTTCTTCTTTTATCTTACCAAAGAAACCATTGAACCTTTTAAAGTCAAATCTTTCAGGAAGCGAAGAAGTACAATTGGAATATAACGAATCCAATGCTGTTTTCACTTTCAACGATATTGTACTGATTTGTCGACTGATCGATGGTAAATATCCGAACTATGAGGCTGTCATTCCGAAAGAAAATCCAAATGTTTTGACAATCGATCGTGCTCAGTTCCTTGCATCTATCCGCCGTGTTTCAATCTTTGCAAATAAAACAACGCACCAGATTAAATTAAAGCTTGCAGGCTCAGAACTGGCGCTTTCTGCTGAAGACATTGACTTCTCAAATGAGTCAAATGAGCGCCTTACATGCAATTATAACGGTGATGATATGGAAATCGGATTCAACTCGCGATTCTTGATGGAAATGCTTAATAACCTTGACACTTCTGAAGTTCGACTAGAAATGAGCGAACCATCCCGAGCAGGATTGTTAATGCCTGCAATAAAAGATAACGAAAATGAAGATATCCTGATGCTTGTTATGCCTGTGATGCTAAACAGATAATAATCATTGAGCTTCTAAGAAAAGATCCGTTGAAATAATGTGTCTTTTTTGTTTCCGGTCTAATTCTAAAAGGAGGTTATATAAGCTCCGTTGTGAAGATTATGATCCATCTTGCTCTCTATCCATGGCATACCTATCAATTTTACGTCGGGTACTGAATTATCCTGATCAGCATAAGCGATTATAAACTTTTTTTTACCCAAATGAACTTCAAAATCACTCCCTTTGTGATCAATTGAAAGTACCTGATCATCTATCATTGCATTATAATCCATCTTGCTTAGAGAAATATACCGTATCTCCCCGGGATGAAGCTTTTTATAACCCTCTACAATAAATTTAACCTTTTCGAGTCCTTCCCCTCCCCCATCATAAAAACAAAGGATTTGTCCATCCTTTTTTACCGTAACGATTAATTTTTTATGATTGAAAACACAAAGTTCGTCACAATCCAGATTGAGATAACGTTGATAGATCAGAACGTTCAATAAAAGTGCGGCGATCGCAATGGCAGTATATTTAATCAATCCATTCTCTTTAACAGTGAAAAGTACCAAAGCTATAATTCCCATTATAATCACAACAATCAATGATATTTCGAAACCATAAGCAACAGCTCCAGGCAGACTTTCCACCCATTCAATAAAAATTAAAGAAAGAAAAATGATAACTCCCAGCACCCAACCTGCAATCTTGGCAAGAGGCTTCAACCATTTTACAGAGAAAATAAAGATCCCTAAACCCAGAATAAGGCCGGAAGAAGCCATCAAACCAATATTCGTAAGGATAAAATAATTTGGAAACTGATGAAAGTAGAATAGAGAAAGTGGTGTGGTCATTAGCTGAGCTGCAAAACCAATCGCCGTTCCTTGCCATATCTTTCTGATGAAACCACTTCGAAAATAGATCAACTCATCGATTGGACGATAGAATAAGAAAATCCCAAGCATTGCCAGAAAACTCAACTGAAACCCAATATCAAAAAGAGTGAATGGATCGAACAAGAAGATCACAAAGGCTGTAAAGAATAATGAATTTATAGAATTATGCTGCTTGCCGCCGATCTGAGCCAGTACGAGAACAGAAAACATAAAAACAGCCCGTAGGACGGAAGGTGATAAACCAGTGATAACAGCATAGATCCACATGATGGCTACAACGATGAGGATCGAGGTTCTACGACTTATCCACTTGGAAAAGAATCCAAAGAAAGCCATTAAGATCTGCATGATTATCCCGACATGCAAACCGGAAACCGCCAGGACGTGCATAGCTCCCGTGTTGGTAAAGCTGTTCTTAATTTCAGTATCGAGTAGTGACTTGTCACCCAGAATTAGCGCTTTAGCAATGGCCAGTTCTCTTCCTGATAAATTTTCTTCCAATGATGCTCCAAGGTAGTTACTTAAACCATCCAGATACCTTCGAATAATACTCTTCGGAACATGCTTTATAACCTTGAACTGTTGGTCACCGACGAAAACCATGTTCCGAAATCCTTTTCGGTTCCAATAAAACTCAGCATCAAATTCTCCGGGATTCCCGGCGTTTCTGATCAACTGAGGTTCCGAATAAACAGAGATAACATCACCCGGATCACATCCGAAATTTTCGATTTTAACGAAAAGAACTATCGGCTCATGAAGTTTTGTGATTCCATCTTTTTTGACAAGTCCAGTTATCGTTCCTGTCATTTTTTTCCAGGACCTGTCGCTTTTCCCAACCTCCTTTAACTCAATGATCATTGGATCACCTCGTTGGTATACATCCGAAAATCTGCTAGGCTCCCAAATGCCGTCATGACTTTGAATCAGATGAACTCCTGTCAATGTCATCGCCAGGAAAATAGCTGTTAAGAGAGGAAAACCTGTCAATTTCCCAAAAAGGTATAATACCAGTGAAAGGATAAGAAAGAAGGCAGAAACCAACAGCATTAAATCCGTCCATTCCCTGAATTCAAATCCCAAAAGAATTCCACATGAAAGCCCCAAAGTCAGCAGAACCAATGGCTGACGGTAAAATCGATAATTTGCCGAAGAATTCAACATCACAATAGGATGCAAATGAACAATTTTTACCTCAAGAAAAAAATTATTTACGTTTGAATTTCCTGAGTTTTCACTCTACTATCAATTTTCAACTGAATCTCTTATCTTTGCATGCTAAATTTGAATAAAAGATGATCAAGGTAACTCTTCCGGACGGAACGATCAGGGAGTATGTTGATGGAACTACTTCTCTTGATGTAGCAAAAAGCATCTCTGAGGGTCTTGCCCGAAATGTACTTGCCTCAAAAGTAGACGGTCAAGTGATCGATGCAACACGCCCGCTGCATAGCGACTGCAACATGCAATTGCTGACATGGAATGACGAGGAAGGGAAATCAACCATGTGGCACTCTTCAGCTCACCTAATGGCTGAAGCTTTAGCGTTCTACTTTCCGGGGATTAAACTTGCGATCGGACCTGCGATTGCCAGTGGATTCTACTACGACGTAGATTTCATGGAATTTGGGATCACTGAAAAGGATCTTGAGAAGGTGGAGCAAAAAATGAAGGAGCTTGCAAAAGAAAAGAATCCGTTCATCCGTCAGGAGATTTCCAAAGCGGATGCGCTAGCCTACTTTAGCGAAAAAAATGACCCTTACAAACTTGAGCTCCTGGAAAATCTGAACGATGGGGACATCACGTTTTATACGCAGGGCAACTTCACAGACCTTTGTCGTGGACCACATATCCCGGATACGGGTTTCATAAAAGCCGTCAAATTGACTTCTATTGCCGGAGCTTACTGGCGTGGTGATGAAAAGAACAAGCAGCTAACAAGAATATACGGGGTAACGTTCCCGAAGCAGGCTGAATTAGAGGAACACCTTGAAAAACTGGAAGAAGCAAAACGACGCGATCACAGAAGGCTCGGCAAAGAATTAGAATTGTTTACGTTCTCTCAAAAGGTAGGACAAGGACTTCCATTGTGGTTGCCCAAGGGTGCTGCATTGCGCGAACGTTTGGAGAACTTCCTGAAGAAAGCTCAGCGCAAAGCGGGTTATGACCAGGTTATCACTCCGCATATTGGGAATAAAGAATTGTACGTGACTTCAGGTCACTACGCGAAATATGGAGCAGATTCCTTCCAACCGATCCGAACCCCGGATCCAAACGAAGAGTTTTACTTGAAACCGATGAACTGTCCTCACCACTGCGAGATATTCAAATCGAAGCCGAGGTCTTACAAGGATCTCCCTGCGCGCTTTGCAGAATTCGGAACAGTTTATCGATACGAGCAATCAGGAGAATTGCACGGTTTGACGAGAGTGAGGGGATTTACGCAGGATGACGCTCACATCTTCTGTTCGCAGGATCAGGTAAAGGATGAGTTCAAAAACGTGATCGACATTGTTTTGTACGTTCTTAAAACGTTGAACTTCCAGAATTTCAAGGCACAGATCTCTCTTCGAGACCCTGAGAATCCTGAAAAGTATATCGGAAGTGATGAAAACTGGCAAAAGGCAGAGCAAGCGATCATTGAAGCAGCGGCAGAAAAAAACCTGAATACAGTTGTTGCTTATGGTGAAGCAGCGTTCTATGGGCCGAAACTGGATTTCATGGTTCAGGATGCCTTGGGACGTGAGTGGCAGTTGGGAACCATTCAGGTGGATTACAACCTCCCCGAGCGTTTTGAATTGGAGTATACAGGTTCTGATAACCAGAAACATCGTCCGGTAATGATCCATCGGGCACCTTTTGGTTCCATGGAACGATTCGTTGCCGTATTGTTGGAGCATTGTGCAGGTGACTTCCCTCTTTGGTTGACCACTGAACAGTATGCCATCTTGCCGATCTCCGATAAATACAACGAGTACGCACAAAAACTTTCAGATTTGCTAAATAATTACGATATTCGCGGCTTCGTTGATGATCGTAACGAAAAGATTGGCAAGAAGATACGGGAAGCTGAATTGAGCAAGATCCCATTCATGTTGATCGTTGGAGAGAAAGAAGCTGATAACAAGGAAGTTTCTGTACGCCAGCGCAGTGTGGGTGATAAGGGTTCAATGAGTATTGAGAAATTTGCCGAATTAGTACAAAAAACGATCGAAGATGAGTTGTCATCTAATGTTTAATTAATTGAATGAGAAAAAACACTAAAAAACCTTTTGTAAGAAGAGAGGAAAAGGAAGAACACAAGATCAATGAGAAGATCATTGCTCGTGAGATCCGTTTGGTAATCGAGGGACAAGAACCGCAGGTAATGTCAACATCAAGTGCTCTTCGCATGGCTGAAGAACAGGAACTTGACCTTGTTGAGATCTCTCCGAATGCCGTTCCACCTGTTTGTAAGATCATGGACTACCGTAAGTTCCTTTACAACCAGAAAAGAAAGCAAAAGGAATTGAAAGCAAAACAAAGCAAGGTGGTTTTGAAGGAGGTTCGTTTCGGGCCCAACACGGATGACCACGATTTCAACTTCAAACTGGCACACGCCCGTAAGTTCTTGGAAGAAGGAAATAAAGTGAAGGCTTACGTTTTCTTCCGCGGTCGAACGATCGTGTTCAAAGACAGAGGTGAGATCTTATTACTTAAGTTTGCTCAGGAATTGGCAGATATCGGTGCTGTTGAGCAGCTGCCAAAGCTTGAAGGGAAGCGTATGATCATCATGATCAACCCGAAAAAGAAATAAAGAATTGATCATTGACAATTGACAATTGACAATTGACAATTACAAAGAAGCTATATAGAGGTAACTTTAAAAACGAAGAGAGATGCCAAAAATGAAAACTAAATCCAGTGCAAAGAAGCGATTCACGATCACTGGAAGCGGTAAGATCAAAAGAAAACACGCATTCAAAAGTCACATCTTGACAAAGAAGTCGACGAAGCGTAAGCGTAACTTGACAGCAGCTGGTTTGGTACACGAATCAGATCTGTCTAACGTAAAATTGCAATTGTGCATGAAGTAATTCACTTCGGTGGATCACTTGCACGATCGGTTTATTAATTGTTTAACCCGGTAACGAGTAACTAAGTCAGTTGGAACAAAACTGCACTCTTTATCAAAAAACTTGAAATTATGCCTAGATCAGTAAATCACGTAGCATCAAGAGCTCGTAGAAAAAACTTGATGAAGCTTGCCAAAGGATACTTTGGTCGCAGAAAAAATGTTTGGACCGTTGCGAAGAACGCAGTAGAAAAAGGTTTGAACTATGCTTATGAAGGACGTAAGCAGAAGAAAAGAAACTTCCGTTCATTGTGGATCCAGCGCATCAACGCAGGAGCACGTGAGCACGGAATGAGCTATTCTCAATTCATTGGAGCTGTTCACAAGAGTGGGATCGAATTGAACCGTAAGGTTCTTGCAGATCTTGCCATGAACCACCCTGACGCTTTCAAGGCGGTTGTAGATGCAGTGAAGAAGTAAAAAGAATAAAACTCTATATGGCAAGAATCCCGATGATTTTCATCGGGATTTTTTTTTCGCATGTATGAACAATGTGATTGGTTTCTATATACATTTGCTTCAGTTAAATTTTTTATATGTCAATCAACACGCATAAGGCATCCATTGCAGGTGTCCTTATTACAATTGGAATCGTTTTCGGAGACATTGGAACCTCACCTCTCTATGTATTCCAGGCAATCACAAGTCAAGGAACAAATTTCTCACATGATCTAATTATGGGAGGATTGTCATGCGTGATATGGACACTCATACTTCTTGCAACGGTCAAATATATCTACTTTGCACTCAATGCTGACAACAAGGGTGAAGGGGGTATCTTTGCGCTGTATGCACTATTAAAACAGAAGCGGATCAAATGGGTCATTATACCCGCACTGATCGGTTGTGCGACACTAATGGCTGATGGATTTATCACCCCAGCAATTTCAATCTCATCCGCAGTTGAGGGTATCAACAACGTAAATCCCGACTTTCCGGTTCTTCCAGTAATCGTAGGGATCATTATTTTACTTTTCAGTGTACAGCAGTTTGGTACGGCAGCTATTGGTAAGGCTTTCGGTCCGGTGATGCTGGTGTGGTTCGCATTCCTTGGCTATCTTGGTGTGATAAACATTACTAAGAACCCTGAAGTACTTGGAGCTTTCAACCCATATTGGGCGTATAATCTTATATTTAATGTAGATGGGGGATTTTGGGTGTTGGGGGCTGTATTCTTATGTACTACAGGAGCTGAAGCGCTTTACTCTGATCTCGGACACTGCGGTAAAGGAAATATACGAATCAGCTGGTCTGTAATGAGTACATTACTTGTGATCAATTACCTTGGCCAGTCGGCATTATGCTTACAGGATGGATTCGCACTTGCACCGAAACAAACCGTGTTTTATGCCATGGTACCTGATAACATGATGTACTTCGCTATTGGTATTGCCACGGCCGCAACTATTATTGCCTCCCAGGCTTTGATCACCGGAGTGTTCACCCTAATGAACGAAGCGATCAAACTCGACCTGTGGACCAATCTGAAAGTGAAATATCCTTCTGAGCACCAGGGACAGATCTACATTCCATTTATCAACTGGTTCCTGATGGCAGGATGTTTAGTTGTCATTGCCATTTTCAGAAAATCATCAGCAATGGAAGCAACATATGGATTAGCCATTACCATCGATATGGTGATGACCTCCATCCTTTTATGCTACTTACTTCTAATTAAATATCCAAAAGCGAAACCATTCTATTTACTGATGTTTGCAATTTTCCTTACAATCGAGGGGATTTTCCTATTCTCAAATCTTGGTAAGATTGTACATGGCGGCTGGTTTACCTTGATCTTGGCAACATCATTCTTTACAATTCTTTTTCTTTATTTTAAAGCCAAGCAACTTCGAAGAAATATTACGGAATATATTTCCATGAAGAAAGTCATTCCGCTACTAAAATCAGTGAAGGCTGATGCGAATATCCAATTTGAGGCATCAAATCTAGTTTACCCGACAAGAAGTGGCAGCCCGAATAAACTGGATTCCACCGTTTACTTTTCCTTGTTCAAAAAGCGACCACGAAAAGCCGGTGTATACTGGTTTCTGCATCTGGATATCCAAAGTGATCCATGGGGAGTGCATTACACTGTTAATGAGATCGTGGATAAAACTTGCTACTATGTAAATCTTCAGCTCGGATTCAAGGAAGAACACCGAATAGAATACATGATGCGAAAGATACACGGCAAAATGGTAGAGAAGGGAGAATTGTCCGGAGATAGTGTCTTTGAATCAGTGAAAGGCCAGTTCGAAGAGCCTGATTTCAAATTTATCGTGCTGAACTCACGAGTAGCTACAGACAATAAACTTACCGCATTCCAGACGATCTGTGTAAAAGCATATCGTTTTGTAAAATCTACTGGACTGAAACCTGCCGAAGACTTTGGTCTGGATAAAACAAACGTTATGGTGGAATACATTCCGATCAGTGTTACCAAGCAGTACGATCAGGAAATGGTAGAAGATTACGAAGATTATTCTACAGGGAAGATCAGTCTCACAAAAGGCGAAAAATTCTAACAGCGGTCCAACTATTCAAAAAGGGACGGTTAAAAGCTGTCCTTTTTTTATGGCATAAAAAACGGAAGCCCTTTCGAACTTCCGCTTTAACTATGAAGAAAACTACTACTTATTTCTTATCATTCACCTCTTCGAAGTCAACGTCAGTTACCTCGTCACCAGGGTTTCCTGGGTTCTCAGCTCCTGCATCACCACCTCCGGCATTGGCTGCGTTGTACATGTCCTGAGATGCCGCCTGGAATGCGTTGTTCAAACGCTCCATTGCTGCTTCAAGGTTGGCCATGTCTTTCGCCTCATACACTTTCTTCAATTCTGCCAGAGCATCCTCGATCGGTTGCTTCTTATCTGCAGGGATCTTGTCTCCATACTCCTTCAACTGACGCTCTGTCTGGAAGATCGTTGAATCTGCCTTATTGATCAATTCAGCCTCGTCACGTCTCTTCTTGTCAGCGTCCGCATTCGCTTCCGCTTCCGCTTTCATTCGCTGAATATCTTCGTCAGATAGTCCGGATGATGCTTCGATCTTGATGGACTGCTGTTTTCCGGTTCCTTTATCCTTCGCAGAGATATTCATGATCCCGTTCGCATCGATATCGAAGGTCACTTCAATCTGAGGAACTCCTCTAGGAGCCGGTGGAATGTCTGTCAACTGGAAGCGCCCTAATGCCTTGTTGTCTGCTGCCATGGCACGTTCACCCTGAAGTACGTGAATATCAACAGAAGGCTGATTGTCTGACGCCGTAGAGAATACTTCTGATTTCTTTGTAGGGATCGTTGTGTTCGCTTCTATCAACTTGGTGAAAACACCCCCCATCGTTTCGATACCCAAAGAAAGTGGAATCACATCCAGTAGGAGTACATCTTTAACCTCACCTGTCAGCACTCCTCCTTGAATCGCAGCACCTACTGCAACTACCTCATCCGGGTTTACACCTTTCGACGGAGCTTTCCCGAAAAAGCGCTGCACTGCTTCCTGAATGATCGGTATACGTGTTGAACCACCCACAAGGATCACCTCATCGATATCATTTGTTGAAAGACCTGCATTTTGCAAAGCTGAGCGGCATGGAGCAATTGTTCTTTCCACGATCTCAGAGATCAACTGCTCGAATTTCGCTCGCTGAAGTGATCTTACAAGGTGCTTCGGAATACCATTAACAGGCATAATGTATGGCAGGTTGATCTCAGTGGATGTAGTTGAGGACAACTCGATCTTAGCCTTTTCAGCTGCTTCTTTTAAACGCTGAAGTGCCATTGGATCCTGTCGAAGATCCAAACCTTCATCTGCTTTGAACTCATCTGCTAACCACTGAATGATTGCTTCATCCACATCATCTCCACCAAGGTGCGTATCTCCGTCTGTAGCCAATACCTCAAAGACACCGTCTCCCAACTCAAGTACTGAAACATCATGGGTACCGCCACCGAAGTCGAACACCACTATCTTCTGATCAATTCCTTTCTTGTCTAAACCGTAAGCCAATGCTGCTGCGGTAGGCTCGTTGATGATACGCTTGATTGTAAGACCCGCGATCTCTCCTGCTTCTTTTGTAGCCTGGCGCTGAGCATCGTTAAAATATGCCGGGACAGTGACAACTGCTTCCGAAACTTCATGCCCTAAATAATCTTCAGCTGTCTTCTTCATTTTCTGAAGGATCATGGCTGAAATTTCTTGCGGAGTATACAAACGGTCATCTATCTTTACACGTGGAGTATTGTTGTCTCCCTTCACCACCTCATAAGGCACACGGTCAGCTTCTCTCTTAGTCTCATCAAAGGAAGATCCCATGAATCGCTTAATAGAATAAATTGTTTTCGTTGGGTTAGTGATTGCTTGACGTTTTGCCGGATCTCCAACTTTACGCTCACCGCCCTCAACGAATGCCACCACGGATGGAGTTGTTCTCTTTCCTTCCGAATTAGCGATTACTACCGGCTCATTCCCTTCCATCACGGAAACACACGAGTTGGTAGTTCCTAAGTCAATTCCAATAATTTTTCCCATATCGTTATTTATTATTTGCAGTTTAAAACCGAACTTGTTCTTTCAATCATTATGCCACCGGATTTTTGCACCTGCATCATGCATAAAATGTCAGATTTAGCCTATTAACTTGGGAATTTAAATGTCGAAATGTCAGATTTACTGACAAAACAGAAAATGTCAGACTAGTCAAGTGCTTTGAACGAGTTGTGACTCATTTCAATGAGCTTCTCATACTGTTCCGGGCTCAGGTCGGAATGGTAATAATGGATCGGGTTCACTTTCTTACCCCCTTTTTCAACTTCGTAATGCAAATGGGGACCGGTAGACTTTCCTGTGCTACCCACCAGGCCGATCAGTTCTCCCCGTTTCACCTTCTGCCCTCGTTTCACTTTGAAAGCACTCAAATGGGCATAACGCGTTTTGTAACCATAACCATGGTTTATAACGATACAACGTCCGTAACCCCAGCCACTCGATTCAAGCTCCTCAACAACGCCATCACCTGTCGCATAGACATCCGTTCCGGTCCTCGCTGTAAAATCCATCCCAGTATGCATGCGACGTGTTTTGTAAATCGGATCGATCCTGTATCCAAACCCAGATGCCATTTCCCTTAGATTCTTATTACTTACTGGTTGAATTGCAGGAATACTCGCCAACATTTTCTCTTTATTCTTTGCAAGATCAAGTAGTTCCTTAAACGAAAGACTTTGTCCATGCAGTCGCTGCTCCAGAAAATCCATTCTTTCCGACGTGCGCTTCAACAACTCAGAATTCGAATAACCATTAAGATAGGCATATTTCTCGCTGCCTCCTGTTCCCATGATTCGCAGTTCTTTAGGAAATTGATCCGCATAAAGTGCTACACGGTACAGGTCCTCGTCTCTTTTTTCAATGTCTTGTAATACCCTGTTCACAAGATCCATATCAGCGTTCAATCTGACCAGCTCTTCCTTATAGATATCGATCTCTCCTTGGAGCATCTTTTCCTTTGGAGAATCCAGTCTACGTGAAAACAGGAAAGCGAGTACCAAGCCCATGATAATGCTCGGAGCCATCCATAGCATTAATCTCAGAATACGCATTCCAAAACTAACCGATACTTCCTCATAGGAAAGCGATTGTGGATTGTATTTGTATTTCTTTTTTGACATGGGACATCAATATTACTGATTTTACGGTGAATATCACGTTAAAAAACGTAAGTAAAGGATGGTTGGAATGCGGCAAAGTTTCGTTTCGAATTCCTTTCCTTTTCGTGAATTCCGTTAAATTTGCAGCTCATTGAATAACTGAAAACTCTTTACAGTACATGAAAGTTTCTGAAATACGCGAACAGTTCTTTACGTTTTTTGCATCTAAGGGTCACGAGATCGTGCCTTCTGCCCCAATGGTGGTCAAGAATGATCCAACCCTGATGTTCACGAATGCTGGGATGAATCAATTCAAGGATTACTTCCTGGGGAATGCTGTTCCAAAGAACCCTCGTGTGGCCAATTCGCAAAAGTGTTTGCGCGTTTCAGGAAAGCACAATGATCTGGAAGAAGTAGGGGTTGACACTTACCACCATACGATGTTTGAAATGCTGGGGAACTGGTCATTCGGCGACTACTTTAAACAGGAAGCGATCGAATGGGCCTGGGAACTTCTGACGGATGTGTACAAGATCCCTAAGGACAAAATATACGTAACCGTATTCGAAGGAGACACCGCGGATAAGGTTCCAAAAGATCAGGAAAGCTATGACATCTGGAAAAAATATATTGACGAGGAAAGGATCATACTTGCTTCCAAGAAAGATAATTTCTGGGAGATGGGCGATACCGGACCATGCGGACCATGCACGGAAATCCATGTTGACCTTCGTTCAAAGACCGAGCGTGAGATCATTGACGGTAAAACACTGGTGAATTATGACCATCCTCAGGTGATTGAGATCTGGAACAACGTATTCATGCAGTTCAACCGCAAAGCGGACGGAAGCCTGGAGCCACTTCCAGCAACGCACGTTGATACCGGAATGGGGCTTGAGCGCCTTGCAATGGCTCTTCAGGGTAAAACATCCAATTACGATACGGATCTTTTCCAGACACTGATCCAGCATATGGAAAAGGTTTCAAGTACAAAATATGGGGTTAGCGAAGAAACGGATATTGCCTTGAGAGTTATCGCGGACCATGTTCGTGCGATCGCATTCTCTATTGCTGATGGACAATTACCATCAAATACAGGTGCAGGTTATGTTATCCGCCGTATTCTTCGAAGAGCTGTAAGATACGGATATCAGACACTTGGTTTGAAAGAGCCATTCCTATGCGATCTTTCTGTCGTACTAGGGGAAGTGATGGGTGATCCATTTGTTGAACTGTTGAATCAAAAAGAATTAGTTCAAAAAGTGATCCGCGAAGAAGAAGTTAGTTTCTTCCGCACTCTCGAGCAAGGTTTGAAACGCATCGAAACGATCATTATCTCAACGAAAAAAGCGGAGCAGGAAGTCATCGATGGCACTGCGATCTTCGAATTGTACGACACCTACGGATTCCCTGTTGACCTTACGTCATTGATCGCACGTGAGAATGGGTTATCGATCGACGAAGAAGCATTCAATGTTGAACTTCAGAAACAGAAGGACAGATCACGAGCTGCTACAGCCGTAGAAACAGATGACTGGGTTCAAGTTCGGTCAGACTTAACTGTCGAGTTTGTAGGGTATGACAATCTTATCACGAATGTTACTTTAGTGAAATATCGCAAAGTAAGTCAAAAACAGAAGATTTTTTATCAGCTCGTATTTGATCAGACCCCTTTCTATCCGGAAGGCGGAGGTCAGGTTGGAGATAGCGGAACTATAGAAGCATTTGGTGAGAAAGTCTTCATTTTCGACACAAAAAAGGAAAACAACCTCATCATTCATTTAAGTGAGAAACTTCCCTCAGATGTTAGTGCAGAATTCACTGCGACAGTTAACCCAACTAACCGTGAACTTTCAGCGTGTAATCACTCGGCAACTCACTTATTGCACCATGCATTGAGAACGGTTCTCGGGACGCACGTTGAGCAAAAAGGATCATTGGTAAATCCTGAATACCTGCGTTTCGACTTCTCACACTTCTCAAAAGTGACCGACGAGGAACTTGCAAAGGTGGAAGAAATGGTTATTTCAGCTATTCGTAATAATGTTCCCTTGGATGAGCGTCGAAACGTTCCGATGGAAAGTGCTCAGCAAATGGGTGCAATGGCACTTTTCGGTGAGAAATACGGTGATGCGGTACGAGTGATCAAATTCGGTGAGTCAGTTGAATTATGCGGTGGAACTCACGTTGAATCGACCGGGAAGATCGGATTGTTCAAGATCGTTTCTGAAGCTGCTGTCGCTGCAGGTGTCAGAAGAATTGAGGCCATCACATCAGTTACAGCAGAGAACTACTTCAAAGAAAAGGCAGAGAAACTGGATGCTATTGCATTGACGTTGAAAAACCCGAAAGACATTATCAAGGCCGTTGAAGATCTTCAGGCAAAGAACAACCAGCTGACAAAAGAGATCGAGCAATTACAGAAAGAGAAGGCAATCGCAGTTAAAGGCGAATTAAAGAATCAGATCGTTCCTCTGGATGGCGTAAATTTCCTTGGAACCGTTATCCCATTGGATGGAGGTTCGATCAAAGACATCCTGTTCCAGTTGAAAGGAGAAGTGGATAATTTCTTCGGTGTGATCGGCGGAAACGAAGGAGACAAATGTACGATCAGTATCATTGCTGCTGATTCGGTGATCTCCTCAAAAGGAATCAATGCGGGAAATCTTGTTCGTGAAGTATCGAAGCACATCCAGGGAGGCGGTGGCGGTCAACCATTCTTCGCTACAGCAGGTGGAAAGAATCCTTCCGGTTTGGAAGCAGCTATCAAAGAAGTGCGCGAAAAGAGCGGACTGGCTTAAACCCCGAGTTTCTTTTTTACGAAGTTCAAACCGTTCTTGATGTACCCTACCGATTCAGGTTCCAGGGTGAAGACATAGATCGGGGTGAAGAAACACAGCACCGTTACTGCTGTCTGAATAATCAGCTGTATCAATCTGTTATCTGAAAGATCAAGTGTATAATATCCGATCACCATTGTCAGGATACCGAGTGCGATGACGTAGAACTGCTCTTTTGTAAATGGGTATAATCTGAAATGATATGCCACAAAAATTATCCTGACGACATTGTATATAATCATCGCGATCAATGTTGAGATTGCTGCACCGATTGCCCCGTAATCAGGGATCAAGAATAGGTTAAGGATAAATACTACACCTATTAGGAGCAAGGTAAAGTAAACATCGTAACTATATTTCTTACTTGTTACCAGAATCGAACCATTTAGGCCGCAGTACATATCAACCAATTTGCCCATCATGAGATAAAAAAAGACCCAAATACCTTCTTCAAAATCATTTGGCAGAAAAGAGAATAATGGTTGAATATTCAACCAGATCAACAGGAAGAATCCAAAGCCAATAAACAATGAAACCGAGCTGAACTTTTTATAAAGGATCTCCATTTTATCCATTTCTCGTTGTTTCCAGTGTTCTGCGACCAATGGCACACTAACCCGATGCATCGATTTATAAGGCACCTGTATGGCTCCGGCGAAAAAGACCATCGTACTGTAAACTCCGGTTGCTTTAAGTCCGATCATCTGGGCTACCATCAATATATCGAGAGAGGTTACAAGCACATAACCAAGTGTATTGATGTAGTTGATCATGGAGAACCGGATCAGGATCTTTTGGAAACGCTTCGAGATGCGGATCGATCTGATCGAAAGATTCAGTTCATCCAAACGATACAGGTAGATGACAAGAATGAAGGTGGGAATGAAATAGACGAGACTGTGAAGGATAACGAACAAGTCAAAACCGATAAGATCGTACCATAGCAAGCCTAATAAAAGGGTCACGATCAACCGGAGAACGATCTCATAAGCGACAACCGAAATGATATTCTTGAAAAAACTTCTGAGATAAACCTCAAATACCATGAAGAACACGTAGGCAAGCCCGATCGGAATCATCCAAACATAATACTCCACGAACAAAGATGAACGCTCCCTGTAAAGATCTTCGATCTGTTCTCTGAACACAAAAGCAAGCACGGTAAACAGGATCGACCCGATAGAAACGATCAACAACATCAGGGGTAAAAAACCGTGGTGCTTCTTTTCGTGATCTTTGAAGAACGGTGTAAATTTCCATGTTGTATAAAAGGTGCCCAGATTTGCAAATTGCGCGAATAAAGTACCTACAGAAACGATCAGATTTACAAGTCCAATCTGCTCGGTTGAAAGAATAAGAATAAAAAGCACCGCCTTGTTCAGATAGCCGAGTCCGACTCCCAGGTAGGAAGCTATCATTGTCCTGAAGGCATCTTTTTGTACTATTCCCATGATCTCTTTGAGCAAAGATAGGATTTAAAAAAGGATGGGAGATGACCGGCCGTTTTCAAAACTAACTTCGAAATGTTAACGTATATTTGTCTATCCTATTTTATCGCGAAACAATAGTTCAGGAATGCTAAAGATCTCAGTTGCAATTTGTACCTACAACCGTGAACGGTATTTACCGCAACTGTTCAACTCGATTCTGAAACAGACACTTGACCGCTCGCAATTCGAGGTTATTCTCATTAACAATAACTCCCCCGGAAACACTTCCGAACTTTTCGACGCATTTAGAAATGAACATCCTGAGATCCTAACAACTTATGCCATTGAGACCAATCAAGGACTGTCTTTTGCACGCAACCATGCAATTGAACTGGCAAAATTCCCCTTGATCACTTTTTTGGATGATGATGCATTCATTCAAGAAAATTATCTGGAGATCTGTGTGAAAGCCTTTGAAGCAGATGCTAATATGGATGCAATGGGCGGAAAGATCTTGTTGTATTACGAATCAAACAAACCTGCTTGGGAAAATAAATACCTGAATGCATTACTCGGTTTTTATAATCCGGGGGATAAGAAACTTAGATACAGTAAAAAAGATTACCCAAGAGGTTCCAATATGATCTTCAAAACTGATCTTTTCAAGGAAGTCGGAGGTTTTCATACAGGACTTGGAAGAACGGATAAAAGCATGATCGG
>JBKCJG010000009.1:0-20216 GCA_046301895.1 Flavobacteriia bacterium | reverse complement strand
GAGTAATAATATGTTCCATCGCGCAGGTATTCGTCTGCGAACTGCCACGTGTATGTGTTGTGAGGCACCCACATCGCCCAGGTTGTCACCGCTCTTTTAGATTCCGGCAGGATCACTTCGCCTTTGGAAACTGCATACCGCTTATCTGCAAACCAAGCGAAATCGTGAACTTTCGATTGCGTATAACGGATTGTTTTCCATTCTTCTGAAGAAGGCGGAAAAGCAGTTTTGCCCAGATATCCTTGTTTTTGAGAAAGGTAATTACTCTTATTCGCTTTGGTCTCTTCTACCTTTTGATTCAGGAATTCTATTTCTGATGCTGTTTGCAAATCACCGGTTGCACCAACCACATAGTTCTTTGGAAGGGTGATACTCACATCAAAGGATCCGTATTCAGAGTAAAATTCGCCCTGATTTAAATAAGGGATGGGATTCCATCCATTCTTATCATAAACTGCCGGCTTTGGATACCACTGTGTTATCTGATACGATTGATCGATATGTCCGAGTCTGGAGATTTCTCCTGAAGGGATCTTGACAACGAATGGCGTGGACACAACGAGGCGTTCTCCGGGTTTCAATTTTATAGGCAGGTACAGCACACAGATATCCCTGTTTTCTTTGTCATATTCCCATTCTACTTTGATTCCATTTACTTTGAAGTCAAGTGAATCTATTCCACCTTTGTCCTTTTCCTCTCCAAAGGTTAACATCATCTCACCACCTTTGTATTGCTGTTTTCCCAAGGCAGTTTTTCCGTTGCGGTAAGCATTCGGCCAGATGTGCATGTAGATCCTGTCCAGTTCGTTTGGGGAATTGTTAATGTATTCGAATTCTTCATAACCGGATAAGGAATGGTCTTTGTCATTGAGTTTCACGTTGATCGTGTAATTCACTTCCTGTTGCCAGTAGTTTTGGGCGTTTGTCAGAAGTGCTCCAAAGAATGTCAGAAGAAGAATTGTTGATTGCTTCATGTCTTTTTAGAATGTGTGTTAACTGAACAATCGTCAGACTCTTCAGTTTGAAAAAAGTTACAATCAAAAATACGTAAAAAAAAAGGAGCTGTATCAGAAACAGCCCCTTGTTAACTTTTAGTGCATTTGTTCATCCTCTTCCGGATCAGGTGGGAAGAGTTTAGGAAGATCTTCCTTCCCTTGAAGTCTATCCATCATTTCCTCCAGTTGAGAAATGGAAATACTCTTTGCAATGATCTTTTTGTCTTTGTCCAATACCCAAACTCTTGGTGTCGAAAAGATATCATATGTGGTCTGATAGTTCAATGATTCAATCGTTGTGTATTTGGGCACAAACTGTCGTGCATCTTCCATTGCAGCTTTGAACAATGGATCGGTAACAGCTACGTTAATGAATGTCATTTTATTGTCGCGAATGAATTTTTTCCACTTTTCAAAATCTTCACCGACTGCCTTTCCAACGGAAAAGATCTCGATATTTCTATCCTTGAATTTCTCCTTGTAGAGTGTTTCCAGTTTTGGCGTAGTTTTTTTGCAGTGACCACATTCCGGATCCCAAAAATAAAGGATGGTGTAATCCGATTTCAAGCTGTAGAAATCTCTCCACACTTTATCTGTTGTATCACGAAGGATAAGATTCGGTGGTTTTACACCCATTACAAGATTCTTCTGAACCGGAATCTTTTCACAGAGTTCTTCCAGTTTGTCCGGTGTCATCCAGAATGCCGGTGATTTTCCTTCTGCATTTTTGCTGCAATAGTACCTGTCGGCCATGTAGATGTATACCTTATCCATCCCCATGATATTGCTTTTACCGTAGGATGAGGTGATCCATGAAACGCAGTACTCAAATGTTTTTGACTTCGGATTCAAATGGTCACAAAGGTCATAGGCATAATAAAGCACCGTGTCCCAATGTTGGATCATCATGTTCTTTCCGAAGAAATACTCCAATTTGTTGTGAAAAACAGGAGTATTCACGAGAGCGTCGTCATTCAGATCGATGTTGTCCCAGTAGTGTTTTCTGAAATAGTTGAAACGAAAATTCGAATCGAGTACAACACCGTTGGTATCTTTAGGTGTCTCAGGAATCTCGATGTCCATTGACATTTTCACGATCTTTGAGACAAGCATTCCTTTGTAAGTGTTTACTAGATTTTTCTGGTAGTCGATCACCTCTTTATTGAGCGCATCGATCTTGTCGCTCAATTCTGTGAATTTAGCATCTTCCTTGTTCAGCTTGGCTCTCTCTTTTGAAAGATTATCTGCCTCAGTTTTCTTTGGGCCAATGAATTTGATATATTCTATAAAGATCTTATTTTCCTCGGATTTTTTGATTTTCATTGTCTGAACGAAGTCCGGGGATGATGTTTCAAGAGAAACTTCTTCATTGTTATAGATGAATTCGAAGAATTTTTGGCCGGGTAAAAGAATTCCAAGTATTCCCGGTTTTTGTTTCGATCCGTCGAATTCAACATAGCCTCCTTTGATCTCTGCTGTATCAGCATAGTATAATTTGGAGCCCCAGTATTTAATCAAGTGAACGGTTGTGTCTTTCTGGTTCAGGATCTTGAATTTCAATTTCTGTCCGAAACTGATCGAAGAAATTAATGCGAATGCTAAAATTATAACTGCTTTCATGGGTTGAATTTCTTTTGTTCGTTGAATTTATCTTAAAGACGTGGCAAATTTAAAAAAGTACGGTTATTTAACACTTCTTTAACCAATTGAGTATTGTTTGAAAATACCCTTTTTTGCGGTATTGTAACTGGCAACCCCAAATATCAGGTACGTAATCATTAGAGAGGCGATCGAGGCTATCGAAATGCCCGTATCAATGTACAGACCTCCTGATTCGAACATCGCGTCCAGAAAGAACTTGAAAATGAAGAACATGAGCAGAGCAATTCCCGAAACAATTCCAAAGATCTGAATAAAATAACGGAAGAAACTGCGAATGATAATTGCCGGATGAAAACCGATTCGAAGCAAGGTTCTCACCTCATACGCATTTCTAGACATCAACAGCTGCATGTACTGGATCAAAACGAGGCCTGAAACAAAGACTGCGATCACAGAGATTCCCAGAACCACCAGAAAAAGAGTTCCAACCACACTCTTTAGACGACCTACTACCATTTGTGAATTTTTGGACTCCAAACCACGCTTATTCAAAAGGTCTTCCACCAGTCCGAATTCACTTTCTTTTCCGGAGATCATGATCTGCGTAATTTTCTTTTCTTTGCCTGACGTATATTTTGTATTGCCGTATACCATGAAGCTTTCAGGTACAAGAATGGAAGACACCTCATTCGTGAAACCAATTATGCGTGCATCCACCCATTCCTTGTTCTTGTCATCTTTCAAGGTGAACTTGAAACGAATGTCCATGGCAAGATCGTCCGATATCTGAGGAATACCGCTGGCGCTCATGAAGGTGTTCAACATCACAAGGAAATCTCTGGGCATGATGATCGGAACGTATTCATCCCCTTCTTTCCAGTGCCATTTAGAAGATTTCACATCGAGGAATTTCGGATCGACCGTCTGGATGAAAACATCTGTTCTGAATCTTGGAACGAGTGGGTCAGCCGTTTCGAACGAGACATCAAAGTTATTACTGATCACGGGCTTTACATCCTGAATGAATGGCTCTCTTTTTATTTTTTCGATCTCCCTGTCCGTGAAATCGGTTTTCGTCAGGTTGAGAGAACTGGAATTGGTCACCTTTTTTTGAACGATGATCGTATTCGGGCCTAAAATATCGGATCCTTTTCCAAATTCGTTCACTTTGATGAGGTAATGAACACTTGTTACGAGGAAGGTGATGCCCATGAACGCTCCAATGATCGCAATGATCAGTTGTTTTTTATCCTGATTTCGGAAGAGTAGTTTGTTCAACATGGTATCAGAGTTTTAGTTCTTTGTCGTAGGTGAATTTGTAGTCATCACCCAGTGTGGTCAGTACGAATCCTGCATTTAGATCATCGCATCGTTCGTTAATCATTTGAAGGCATCGTTGAGTGTTATCTTCATCCAAATGGGAAAATGGCTCATCCATTATCAAGATCTCGAAAGGTTGACACAATGCTCGAATTATTGCTACGCGCTGTTGCTGACCCATAGACAATAACCTGCATTGCTGATCCCATTTGTTACCGATCTCAAGACGTTCGAGCATGCTTCGGATCTCAGCTTCCGAAAAAACAGGGGAGAGGCTATTCTTGATCAAAAGGTTTTCACCGACAGTGAGATCCGGAAAGAGTTGTAAGTCTTGAAAAACCACTGATACCTTTTCTTGCCGAATTCTTGCCCAGTCGTCCGGGGTAAATGTTCTGATATCTTTGTCATCGTAGCGAACTACCCCGGAATAATCACATCGAAGTCCCACGGCAGTGAGCGTAAATGTTGATTTTCCTTTACCGCTTGATGCGTTCAGCAGAATCTTTCGGCCGCTATTCAGTTCTACAAAATTACCCCAGATGCTTTCTGATGAGTGTTCTAAGGTAGCGAGTGGAGTCGGCATGATGTGATCAAGAACTATTTTCATTTTAGATAGTTTTCAGATGAATTTTCAATAATCGTTCCAAAAGAACAGTTTCTTGAATATCAGTAGCTTGATAATCGGGCAAGAATGTCTTCCTTCATTTTTTCAGTTGTATTGAAAGGAATCCAATTAACAGAAGGATCCCTTCTGAACCAGGTTAACTGCCTTTTAGCATATCGTCTGGAGTTTTGTTTCACACGTTCGATCGATTCACTGAGACTTGTCTTTCCTTCAAGATAATCGAATAGTTCAGAGTATCCGACCGTTTTCAACGGATTAAGATCCCTGAAAGAGATTAAGGAACGCACTTCATCCAAGAGACCGGCATCCATCATGCGGTCAACACGCTGATCAATTCTTTCATAGAGTGCATGCCTTGGGTAGTCGATCACGAATTTTTGCAGATCATACGGTAATCCTTTCTTCTGTGCTTTGCGCATTTCAGAGTATGGTTTGCCACTTAGTCGAATTGCTTCGATTGCCCTGATAATGCGCACAGGGTTCTTTCTATCCACTTGAGCATAATATACAGGATCAGTCTGTTCAAGTTCATTCAACAATGCCTCCAAACCATTTTTTTCAACCTCTAGAGTTATCAGGTCGCGCAGATCTCGTGATGCCGGTATATCATCTAAACCGTCGCACAGAGCATCAATGAACATTCCAGAACCGCCCACAAGCAAGATCGTGTCGTGTAATTTAAATTGTTCAGCGAGTAATTTTTCAGCTTCTTTTGCAAATGATGCAGCCGTTAATTCTTTGTGAATGGAATGAGAGCCAACGAAAAAATGTGGAATCCCCTTTTTTTCGTTATCCAACGGTTTGGCGGTTCCGATAGAAAGTTCTTTGTAAAATTGCCTGGAGTCCGCAGAAAAGACGACTGTTGAGAAATGACTTGCAAGTTCGACAGTCAAGGCTGTTTTGCCGCTAGCTGTAGGACCTTCTATAACAATGAGCCGTTTGATCGTTTTTTTTTCAAAGGTAGCAATCATTTGTATATTGCGGCCCATTCCTCGTAACGGGAATAGATGGCGCGAACATATCTGTAGGTTCGTGCCCCACGTAAGGCGCCTGTTTTTACGACACCATCCCGATAATACTTTCCTTTCGAGAGATTGAGCATCATTATCTCCACATTGTCATCCCAGACGAGTGGGTCAAGTCCATTTTTACCTGCCAGGCGTTGAGCATCTTCCACATGGCTTCTCCCGGCATTGTATGTGGCAAGTGTAAATTTTTCGCGTTGTATCTTGTCAGGAATGCTTTTCCATGAATCGAAATCTTTGGCAAGTTTTTTCATCCCTCCCATGATCTGTGTTTCGACGCTTGAGCTGGGATAAACGCCATATTTAGGTCCTGTGCTAGGCATGAACTGCATCATTCCATAAGCCCCCCCAAAACCCTGAACTGTCGGGTTGAACCTTGATTCATTGTAAGCAACGGATGCAAGGAGTCGCCAATCCCAATCGTATTTCTCTGCGGCTTTTTTGAACAGGGCGTCATATTTTGACAATTCATCTCCCTTGATGCTTCGGTGAAATTCAGGAGAATTAACCGGCATGTTCTTTAGGTCGAAATATTTACTCTGGAGATAGACAAAGGTCTTTTTGGTCATAAATTGATTCAGCCATTTATCGAGTCGTGCTTTTAAAAGAGGACTTGATTTGCGAATTCCAAATGCGATCTTCTGTTTTACAGAAAGGGGAGTATTGATATCAATGTTCTCGAAGAAATGGCTATTTACGCGCGCTATATTCTCTTCTGTCACAGTGTAATCGATCAGGCCTTCAGAGACCATTTCGATCATTTCCTCCGTGCTCATTAATCCGTCTTGTTCCTCAATGTGGATCGTATCTCCGATCTCTTCCTGCAGATTCATTAAGCGTCGGTAGTAGCTCGAGTTCTTCCAAACATGAACTTCCTTTTTTGCCAACTCTGAGGGGTCCCGTAGGATATATTTTCTCAATTGTTCGGGTTTCATCTTGTCCCAGCCTTCTGGTTTTCGTTGGACAAGCACCTGAGCAGTTCTCAAAAACGGAGTGGAAAAATCGATCTCTCTGTTCCTTTCTCTAGTCACGGTGTAGTTGCATGCGATCAAATCACCATCACCCTCATTCAGCATCTCGGTAAGTTGATCCAGATTACTTACAATCTTGATCTCCAGCGAAACACCAATTTCACGAGCAAATTCCTTCAGGATTTCATATTCGAAGCCCATTTTTTTTCCACGGTACACAAAAAAGGATGTAGAGCTGTTTTCTGCGAGAACTGTCAATTTACCCCTTTGAAGTATTTCGGGCAGATCGATGGAGACAGAAGGGCGTTGAAATTTTTCTACACTTTCTTTGTTCTCTGTACAGGATGTCCAGAGCATCGGAAGTGATACCAGCAGCAGTAGCAAAAATGAATTGTACTTCCGATCAAATGAATTCCATCTGCACATAAGTGATGCAAAGTACAATAAATTGATGACATCGAAAAATCAGTCTTTCTCTAAATTTAACTTTTCGAACATCGGAATGGCATCTTTCATGAAAGCAGAGAAACTTGATTCTATCTCGGTACGGTGTTTCAGAAAAATAGCGGGCGCATCCTTTAATTTATTTTCAAAAGATATTCTGGATGAAACTCCCTCTGAAGCTTTTTCAAGGCCTTCGAACTTCGCGTAATAATTCATCCAGCGGTATTTTCTCATGTTTCCTATCAAGATTTGAAAATCTTTCGAATAGTGATTCCAATTGTTTGGAACGTATGTGTAGAATTCAACCAGAAATTCGTCGAGATCTTTTGTGTGGTATTTGTTCCAGTTCACAGCAAGAAGGTGATCAAAATAAAGATCTACTGCAATGCCTGCTACTTTCGGCAGTTCATGGTAGAGCATGTGAAGGAGACCAATAACAGCAGGATGATGGTCGATGAAGTAATCGATCTTACGATGAAGGAGAATTCCTTTTTTTACTGATGAGGGGAATTTGTCTAGTTGGCTTCCTTTTATATGATCTCCAAAAAGATTGGCATACATCAATTCATGATCGTTATTCGAAAAATAGAGATGCCCTAAAAAGTTCATGTCAGAAAGATACGTAATCCGGAGTGAAAAGAATGAGGCTGTCTTTTCGGGACAGCCTCATTCTTTTAATATTCATCTTCGTTGAAGAGAAAATCTTCGCGTGAAGGGTAATCGGGCCAAATTTCTTCGATACTTTCGTAGACATCCCCTTCATCTTCCAAATCCTGCAAGTTCTCTACTACTTCAAGAGGAGCGCCGGTTCTGATTGCGAAGTCGATCAATTCGTCCTTCGCCGCAGGCCATGGTGCATCTTCCAGATACGATGCCAATTCTAATGTCCAGTACATCTTTTCCTCCTTTTTTAATGGTTATTTTGCGCAAAAATATATTTTATTTCAAACTTTCCAAATTGAACCTTTAAAAGATTGAAAATGTTTTATTAACAATATTCAAAAGCTTATAAGCGGGGTCTCCAAGGTTGTTCAGCAGCCCCAAGGTCCTGACCTATTTTTCTGCCCAAAACGAACAGGTAATCGCTCAATCTATTTATGTAAATGATCACCAGCTCAGCTACGAATTCATGTTGAGCCAGATCTACGATGATTCTTTCTGCTCTTCTGCAAACGCATCGCGCCACATGGCAAAAAGAAACTGCAGGATGACCTCCCGGCAAGATAAAGTTTTTCATTTCAGGCAGGGCAGCGTCCATTTCATCCATCCAATTTTCCAATAATTGAATATCGGTATCCTTCAGATCAGGTATTTTCATCGTTGATTTGTCCGGATCCGATGCTAAACTTGAACCGATCGTAAACAATCGGTCCTGGATTTCGATCAACTGATCCTTGTAAGTTTCAAGTATATCATGATCCCTTACAACACCGATGTAAGAGTTTAATTCGTCGATGGTTCCATATGCCTCAATTCGCATTGAACTCTTCAGTACACGTGTTCCGCCAATAAGTCCTGTTGTTCCTTTGTCTCCTTTTTTTGTGTAGATCTTCATTGTTTTAGTTTTTTGTTGCGTTCAATTGTTCGTTAAGTTCCGCTATCCTGACTTTTTTACCTTGCAGGCGTATGTTTTTAGCAGTTTCAGTGTAATATTGGTGGACCTTTTCCAGGAAGTTCAGCTGAAATTCGATCCATGCCTGTTCTGTCATGACTTCCCCAAAATTTTCCATTTCAACGCGCAATTTCTTGGCAACATTGTAGTAATCCGCACGGCCAAGATAATCATGGTCAGCATCACACATTATCTGCTGGAGGAGGGTTTGAGGTGACTGATTCGACACGGTAGATCGGATAATATCAACAACGATCTTTGTCTGTGCTTCAGAATAACCAAATCCGGGAAGTGAATTGGATGCCATTGTCGCTGCAAATTCTTCGTTGGAATGGTATTGTAAGATAAAACCTGCATCGTGGTAAAGAACAGCTGTCCTCAATAAAAGGATATCTTCTTCATTAACACCTTCCAATTTGGCAAAACGGATCGCTGCCTTTTCAACATTGAGAGTATGGGATAAATCGTGATAAACAACTTCTTCCGGCAGCAGTGCTTTGAGACGATTTAAGATATCTCGCCGCATATGCTCGAAATCAATGGAAGTCAGACCGCATTTCATTCGAAGTTCAGCCGAAGCAATCTTTCCTTCACCATAAAGACAGAATTCTTCTTTCAAATCTGTGATGTAGCACATTTCAATATTTCCTCCACGCTTGTGGATGCTTACTTCCCCTCGATTTTCAAGATTGAAAAAAGTTGAAACGGCTTCGGCAATGCTTTTGGTAATCGTGATTGAACCCGGTTTTGTTCCCTGTTCAGCCCTTGCGGCAATATTGACTGTGTCGCCCCAAACGTCAAAGCTGATCTTACTAGAGCCAATGATTCCTGCGACGAGGGGACCCATGTGTAAACCGACTCGTATTTCCCAAAAATCTCTGTTCAATGCCTTCGCTACATCGCGTTCATTCCTCATGAAATCGCGTATTTCAAGTGCTGCAAGACATGCTCTTACTGCGGGTTCTGCAACATTCTCTGTCACTCCGCCGAGGGCCATGTATGCGTCACCAATTGTTTTGATCTTTTCGAGTTTATAGCGTTCAATGATCTTATCGAACTGTGTGAAATAATACTCCAGTTTTTTAAGAAGGCGAATCGGCTTAACATCTTTTGCTTTCATTGAAAAATCAACGAAATCGGTGAAAAGTACAATTCCGTTCTCCACGCGTTTCGGCGAAAACTTATTGTTGGTATTCAGATCTTCCAGTACAGATTCCGGAAAGATATTATTTAGCAACTGGTTAATACGTTGATCCTTGTAATACAGCGTTTTATAGACCTCTATCTTTGCTTTGATCAGGTTCGGGTTAAATGGAACCGTGATGTAATCAACAGCCCCTTCATTCAATCCCTTTACCATTCTGACACCGGATGCCGAATCCGCAGTGAGAACTATCTTATACATTGTACGTCCCGAATTCAGTTCTTTCAGGGACTGAAGTAATTCAATCCCTCCAAAGAAAGGGTTATCAATGTTTATGAGCAGGATTCCAATATCCTTTTTTTGCAACACGGGCAGTGCGTTGTGGATAGAATCCGCGATAAGTACATTGTTACCACCACCTGAAAGGATCTCTTTCAGTCCATTTTGGTTTTTTGTGTCATCATCAATGATCAGAATGTTGATAAAACGCTCCACTTACGCTCGGATTTGGTTTTAAAAATAAAGAAAGTAGCAGAGATTTCAATCAGAAAAAAGTAAGCTTACCTGTTGAGGAAGTTTTCTACCGCTTTTTCCGCAGATAAGTTTGCCGAGGAAAGTTCAAGCAGTCGCTGAATTACTCCGTCAACGATCGAATCCGGACATGATGCTCCGCTTGTTATTATGATTGTAAGCGGATCCTTTTTAGAATCAAGGAAACTTCGCATTTTTTCAACCTTTTTCGTGTGAATGTTGAATGAATCGATCTCAGATGCAGAGATGAGCTCATCCTTTGAGCGAATGAAGTAAGTTGGGAATTTTCGTTCCAGGAGTTCTACCAGATGTGTTGTGTTCGAGCTGTTGTAACCCCCCACTACAATTGCCAGATCAGCTTCTTTTTCCAGTAGACCATAGGTTGCAGATTGATTGTCATTCGTTGCATAGCAGAGAGTGTCACGCGTGTCAGCGATGTGTTCCTTAATGGATTGCTCACCGTATTTCTTCATCATTACCGATCGAAGATGTTCTGTAATCTCTTCGGTTTCTGATGCTAACATTGTCGTTTGGTTCACTACTCCGATTCGATCCAGATCAACTGTTGCATTGAATCCTTCGGAATATTTCCCTTTAAAGAATTCGAGAAACTCCTCATGGGTTCGTTTTCCATTGATAACTTCACCAAGAAATTCTGCTTCTTTGATATCCTTTAGAATCAAGGATGGTGCCTGCTGAACGCTGTGAGAAAATGTGGCCCTTGTTTCTTCGTGGTTATATTTCCCGTGAATGATAATTGTGTGCTTATCGTTTCCAAGTTTTTCGGAACGGTTCCATACTTTCTCCACAAACGGACAGGTGGTATTGTAGCGCTCTACATTTACCCCGATGTTTTTGAGTATGTTCTCGATATCGACGGTGGTACCAAATGCAGGGATGATCACGATATCAGACGCATTTAATTCTTCCCATGGGATAAGTTGCGTTCCATCCGTGTCTTGTATGAAATGAATACCATGTGCGATAAGGTCTGCGTTCACATCCGGATTATGGATCATCTGACTTAACAGGAAAATTCGTTTGTCCGGATTCTCAGCGATAGCTTTGTATGCGATTTCGATAGCATTTTCTACGCCATAGCAAAAGCCAAAGTGACGGGCAATAAAGAAACGAACATTCCCAAAATTAAGTTCGCTTGGAGTGAAATCCTTTTTCCTCGGATCATCCAATTTTCTTTTTGACTTTACCTTGCTGATAATAGGTGAACGATAGAATTCAGGAATTTCGAATTGTTTCATACCGATGTTTCTATTGCAAATATAACACGGGTATGGGATTTATGTTCAAAAAAAAGGCTGCCCTTAAGCAGCCTTCTGTTCAATTCAGTGGAATGTTTTGGTCCTTACTATGTTTGACCTTGTAACTGAAGTTGATGATCTTACTCTCTTTCGTTTTAAGATCGATCTGCCATTCGACAATGTTGGTTCGTGCATCAAGTGTGCCTTTGCCTAGATCGATCGATTCGATCGTGATATCTGCATTCGTTGTGATCGGTAACTGATCTTGAACGACCAGTGAGATGGCATTCGCTTTCAGGTTTTTGATCTCGATAGTATAGGCCATGGTCTTTTCAATTTTGTCTCCAACAATCTTCTCCTTACAATCCTTTTTAAGTAAGGTTCTTTTCACAACTATGTTTGGATCACGGCCCATACTAAGGTTCAACGTATCTTCCATGGTCGTAGGATCGATATAGGTTTCCCCAATATAACTGCCGTCGAAGAAGATATTTGCCTGTGCAGGAACCAGTCCAAGTTCATCCAGCTTAGATAATTGAGCTACCAGGTATACTGAATTATCAAGTTTAGGCACCGTGTAATATTTATAGTTCGCATCAAGGTCAACAACCTTGATCAATACCATGTGCTGTTCGTTGTTTGATTTGATCGAATACGGCAGATCGATCTTGAATTCAGCTGAAGTCAACTGACGGATGGTTTGAACGAACTGCGCCGAGGTTTGACCTTCAATAGTAATATCCTCGTTTGCAGTTGAATTGGTATACGCATATCCTCTAGATTCTGCCTCTTGCTTCATTGCGGACTGCGGAATATTGTTGTCGTAATAATTATTCCGGTATGCGAAATAATCGATATACCACGGATGAAGGGTAGGTTTTGTTTTGTTTTGATACGGATTATTGGTTGAGATACTGAGTTTAACATTGTCCCAATCAAGGCCTGTATTCTGGAATACTTGTGCTTTGTATGTCAAATTTATCTTTGACGTTAGTCCATCACTGCGCAGATCATACAATGGAATCCATCCTGCATTGGCAACGAGGTACGAAATATTCAGTTTACCAACCACAGCTTCCTTAGCCTGAAGAGTTACAGTAATTCGATGAATAGGTCCCTGGTCTTTTTGGTCCATTCCGCTGCTGCTTTGGTGTTGTTTCAGTTTGTACAATCGTTCATCCATTCCTTTCTTTTTATCGAGTTTGTCGGATTTCCTGCGGTTCAGTGTCTGAAGTTTTTTATTGATCTCCAGCATTTTTGTTGAATAGTAATCAACGGTTGCTTTTAAAAGATTGATCGAATCATTCACCTTGCCCTGACCGCGAACAGCCCCATTATTCGCCAAGATGTTCTTTGTCTGCTGGAGTACTTCGATCTCATCCTGAATATCCTGGATATCATAGCTGATAATCCTGATCGAGTCTTCCAGGATTTGAATATCTTTTCTGATTTTTAGCGGTAATCCCTCCAGGTTGATCTCCTCGGGTTTTGGGTAGAAAAGTGAATACTTGCTATCAAGAATGATCACATTTCCAAAGGCCTTTACCTGCAGACTGTTGGCATCGATGTATGGACTGATGCCTTCCACTATCACTTCGGTGATACCCGGTTTGATCGAATAATTTGCTTTTTGATAGATCTGTGCTCCTTGAGCATAGACCGTTACATCTGTGATCGTCGATTTAACGATCTCCTTGTCTGTAGCCGAAGCACTGAATGTGATCAGTATGACGGTCAGTAATCCAATAATATTTTTCATGAGCTTAAATTTTCGATGCGGTACACAACTGTTAAAATTTCGTTCAATGCGAAACAAAAAAAATTAGCTTTCAGAAAGTTAGAAAGCTGAATTTCAGTTTGTTGATCTATGTGATAGTTTAGATCAATGCTTTGATCTCCCGGATGATCCTTTCGGCAAGATCATTCGCCATTTGCTCGTTCCGGCTTTCTGAATAAATGCGGATAATAGGTTCTGTGTTACTCTTTCGCAAATGAACCCATTCTTTTCCGATGTAAATCTTGACTCCATCCGTAGTGTCTACTTCTTCATGAGCGTAGTTCACACTCATATACATAAGGATCTGATCAACATCGATGTCAGGTGTGAGCTCGATCTTATTCTTCGAGATCGTGTATTTCGGATAACTGTCACGCAGCGCAGAAACCTTCATTTTTTTATGTGCCAAATGGCTTAGGAACAATGCTATCCCAACAAGTGAGTCACGACCATAGTGCAGTTCGGGATAGATAACTCCACCATTTCCTTCGCCACCGATCACTGCACCGATCTCCTTCATCTTGTTTACAACATTGACTTCTCCGACAGCCGCTGCAGCGTATACCAAGCCACGGTCTTCCGTAATGTCTCTTAAAGCACGTGTTGATGATAAATTTGACACTGTTGCTCCCGGTGTATGTGTCAGAACGTAATCTGCAACAGCAACCAGTGTGTACTCTTCTCCGAACATACTACCATCCTCACAAACCAATGCCAGACGATCAACATCGGGATCAACCGTGATCCCAAGATCAGCGCCGGTTTCCTTGATCTTATCAGAAAGATCGGTCAAGTGCTCAGGAAGCGGTTCCGGGTTGTGCGGGAAATGACCTGTTGGGTCACAATACAATTGTGTAATTTTTTTAACTCCCAATGCCTCCAAAAGGGCAGGGACAAAAATTCCTCCTGTTGAATTCACTGCATCAACTACCACGGAAAGATCAGCTGCTTCGATGGCTTTTATATCCACCAATGGCAGAGCCAGGATCGCATCAATGTGTTTCTGCATGTATGAATCATCCTGAGTAACTTTACCAAGGTCATCTACTTCTGCAAAATCATAACTTTCAGCTGCCGCAATCGCAAGAACCTCTTCGCCATCTTTGCCTGAAATGAATTCTCCTTTCTCATTCAGTAACTTCAGTGCGTTCCATTGTTTTGGGTTATGACTGGCGGTTAGGATGATCCCTCCATGGGCTCCTTCCATCGGAACGGCTACTTCGACGGTTGGCGTAGTAGATAGCCCAAGATTGATTACGTCGACACCCAATCCGATCAAGGTTGATTCGACAAGGTCAGAGATCATTTGGCCGGAAATTCGTGCATCGCGACCAATAACAACTTTTATTTCCTTTCCCTTATGACGGTTCTTTAACCATGTACCATATGCAGCTGCAAATTTCACTGCATCGATCGGAGTGAGACCTTGATCCACTTTACCTCCAATGGTTCCGCGGATCCCTGAAATAGATTTTATTAACGTCATGATGAATTATTTTGAATATCCGATCTGGCCTGATCTACCCATGTTCTTTTTGAGATCGATCATCTTGAGACAAGCGATTGCGCATTCGATCCCTTTATTACCGTGTTTACCTCCTGAGCGGTCGATCGATTGCTGAATGTTATTGTCGGTAAGCACGCAAAAAGCAATAGGTGTATTAAATTTCAGGTTTACATCCTTGATCCCTTGGGTCGCTCCCTCGCACACAAAATCAAAATGTTTTGTCTCACCTTGAACCACAACACCGATTGCGATGACTCCATCCATGTCTGTGTATTCACACATGAACTGTGCTCCTAATGGCAATTCGAAAGCTCCCGGAACCCAGCGCACGAGAATATTTGATTCGTGAACACCGTTTTCAATCAGTGCATCTTTGGCGCCTTTCAAGAGTTTGCCGGTAATGGATTCATTCCATTCAGAAACAACAATGCCGATCTTAAAATCGGCACCGTTTGGAACAAAGTCCTTATCGTATTTTGACAAATTGCGTGACGCAGTAGCCATTATTTTTTAGTTGTTTTGTTTGAAGCTCTAGCAACGTATTTTTCGATCGACTTCTGACTTCCATAAGATGGGTAATCGTCCTTGATCTTTGTGTAACACTCTAACGCTTTTTCGAAATCTTTTACCTTTTCCGCACACAGACCAGCTTTGAACAGGTACATAGGTGTTGTTAACTCATTCTCATTTACTCCAGCAGCTTCCAGATACATCACTCCGGCTTTTTCGAAGTCTTTCATTTCACTGTGGCAATCACCTTGAAGACCCAAAACCATCGCTGATACATAGGTGTCACTTACTTCAACACCTTCCAATTCTTCCAGCGCTTTTTTGTATTGACCTTTATTCATGTATTGACGTGCGAGTACGAACTGTGCGTTCTCCCCACCGATCTTACCGTCGTATTGTTTTACAACAGGTTTCAGCTCATCTATTGCCTTATCCGTAGAATCCTGAGCGGCAAGATTCAATCCTGGCCAGTATGCATCTTTCGATTTTTCATTAGCCGGTTTCCAAATGAATTGGCGGTACCCGAAGTAACCGATCACCAAAATGAGGATACCTCCAACGATGTATGTCACCAAACGTGTGTTCTTGTTTGATTCGAATTTTTTCTTAAGTTCTTGAGTTGAGAAATTTTCTAACATTATAAAGCAAATTAGCGTTGCAAAAATAGTTTTTTTTTTGATTTACAAAAGTGAATTTTTCAACAAGAGAATAACGGAAGCAGAACACTAAAACTATTCATAGAAATCTTTTCAAGCTTTGAAAAATGCCGTAGATTTGTTCCAATGCATTTGCGATCCATTCATCTTATCAATTTCAAGAACTACGAAGAAGCGGAAGTCGTGTTGTCATCGAATGTAAATTGTTTTACGGGAAGGAATGGATCCGGCAAAACAAATATTCTGGATGCCGTTTACTACCTTAGTTTGTGTAAGTCTTACCTTAATGTAATGGATCGGCAGAACATCCGTTTTGATCAGCCTTTTTTCAGTATTCAGGGCAATTGGGTGAAGGACGGGGGAGAGGTCAACATTCACTGCGCAGTGAAAAGTGGTGCAAAAAAAGTATTCAAACGGAATAAGAAGGAGTATGAAAAGCTTGCGGATCACATCGGGCAGTTTCCGGTGGTAATGATCTCTCCATATGACAGGGATCTTATTTCTGAAGGCAGTGAGCTTCGCCGTAAATGGATGGATGGAATCATCTCTCAGTTTGATCGTCAGTATCTGGATAACATCCAGCGCTATTCAAAAGTTCTAGATCAACGGAATGCCTTGCTGCGGAATATGCATGATCACGGCCTTTTTGATCGCGAATCGATCGAAGTTTGGAATGAGCAGATGATTCGGCTTGGAAATGCCATTCATGCCAAGAGGCGATCATTTCTTGAAGAATTCATTCCGGTCTTTCAGGAGCGTTATAATTTTATTGGTATTGAAGATGAGGATGTTCATCTGGAATACCGATCCCAATTGAACGAAATGTCCTTTGAAAAACTTTTAACAGTAAATGAACGAAAGGATGTGTTCACGCAATACTCAAATGCAGGCATCCACAAGGACGATCTGGTCTTTACGATCAAACGTTACCCTATCAAGAAGTTTGGTTCTCAAGGTCAGCAAAAGTCTTTTATCATTGCTTTGAGATTGGCGCAATATGACTTGCTCATGCGTCAGTTGAATGTTAAGCCCGTTCTTTTGTTAGATGATATTTTTGACAAGTTGGATCAGACGAGGGTCAAGAAGTTGCTTGATCTTGTATCCAATCATTATTTTGGTCAGGTCTTGGTTACTGATACTGAAGAGGAAAGGCTTCGATCGATCTTTCGCACTGAAGATATTGAAAGTACAATTTTTCGCGTTGAATCCGGGAAGATAACAGAAATAAAGGACCAAACGATTAGTGCGTAATGAGTATGGATGAAATTAAACGGAACTCCAACGAAACTCCACTTAGCGAGGTTATCGATAAATTATTGCGAGCATACAGGTTGGATGGAAAGATGAAGGAGCTTGATGTGATCGAGGCATGGCCAGAAATGATGGGTATTGCCGTTGCGAATCGTACCAAAGAGATCACGATACGAAATAAGGTGTTGTATCTGACGATGGATTCATCTGTTATGCGTGACGAACTTTCCTATGGGAAACAGATCATTGTCCAGCGGATAAACGAAAAAGCCGGTTTTGAGATGATCATTGATGTCTGGTTTGGTTGATCTTGTTCATATCCCGCTTACAGGCTGTTGACAATTTTTAACAGTTAAAAGGGCTGATAGTCACTATCTTTGCCCCCTCATGAAAAAAATCTTCATACTATCAATCCTCATGATCTTTGTGTCGGTTTCAACCTTCGCTCAGGTCACTGCAGTAAAAGGAAAAGCAGATTATAATTTCTGGATCGGACTTCCTGCTGACAGTATTTTGAAGAATGATCCCCCGATCCTTATCTTTCTTCACGGAAAGAGTTTGTCTGGTTCTGATCTGAATATGGTGCGTAAATACGGCGTCATTCACGAAATGGATAAAGGGCGTAAGATCCCGGCGATCGTTATTGCTCCTCAGGTTCCTGCCGGCAAGTCATGGGAACCAAAAAAGATCAAGAATGTATTGGAATATGTTCAAAGTCAGTACAAGACAGATACGAACCGAGTATATGTTGCAGGAATGAGTTTGGGTGGATACGGAACGCTTCACTTTGTTGGAGCTTATCCTGAACTGGTCACTGCAGCCGTTGCGCTTTGTGGGGGAGGAAATACAAACGATGCATATAATCTTTCACAGGTTCCGCTTTGGATTCAGCATGGCAACAAGGATTATGCGGTACCGATCACTGAATCCGAAAAGGTGGTTAATGCGATCAAGGAATGTAATGGCGGAGAGAAACTGAAATATACTGTTGTACCGGGTGCCAACCATGGCGATCTTGAGCGTGTCTTCAGAACGGATGAAATGTATAACTGGCTCTTCCAATACAACAAAACCGTTGAGACGCTGACAGAAGAAAAGAAGTGATCCTTTCGGATCATTGGTTTAATCAATTATTCATTGTGTTTCGGGGGAAAATGTGTGGTCATTTTCGTGGCGCGGTCGTGGAGTACAATGCTACCTGTTACTGCAACATTCAGCGAGGAGCTTCCCGGAAGTTTAATGATCATGTGACATTTGTCAAGTACCTCTTTCGGTAAGCCATCGTTCTCAGCCCCCAGCAAATAGATCGCTCTCTTGGGGTGCTGAAACTCATGAAGGAATGTCGCGTCCTCTGTCAATTCGACACCGACCAGACGGCAATCGTGCGGGATGTTACTCAACAGATCATCAAAAGTTTTGTAATGGAACAACGGGATCCTGGCCCATGCTTTTACGACATCAGAACTTTGCTTTTTGTATTTATGATCCACGGTGAAGATGTAGGATGCCCCTAATATGTAAGCGGATCTCCAAAGTGTACCTAGATTGTGTTCTGTCTTTCCGCGAAAAACACCAATAGCGCAGTAACCTTCCGTGTTCTTTGTTTTCATGGAACAAAGTTGCGAAAAAATGTTGGTGTTTGAGGTGGAGAGGGAAGATGCTCGCTCTGTGAGTCAGTAAAATTGAGAGTTCCACCTAATATCGCGAATTTGCGAATTTGCAAATTCGCGAAGTTCTAAAGAAGCTAATTTGGAACGTTGAAAAGTTGAATTCAACCATCTAGATCCCTCCCGAATCTTTTTCGGATATTTGTCCAAATTTTCAGAATGGAATTCATCGATCCCCTCTTAGACGAATACGTATGTGCTCATACAGAAAATGAACCAGCAATTCTAAAGGAACTGAACCGCAAAACACATCTGTCCGTTCTTCAGCCAAGAATGCTTTCAGGTCATTTTCAGGGAAGAGTGCTAAGTATGCTTTCTCACATGATCAAACCGGAGAATGTATTGGAAATAGGAACATACACCGGTTATTCCGCATTGTGTTTCGCCGAAGGTATCCGTGAAGGAGGTAAAGTTATTACCATAGATGTGAACGAAGAATTGGAGGATCTCGTCAGAGAATACATCGATAAAGCCGGAATGAATGATAAGATAGATTACAGGATCGGTGATGCCATGGAGATCATTCCGACCCTCAGTGAGCAATTCGATGTCATTTTTATCGACGCGGATAAAAAGAACTATTGCAATTATTACGACCTCGTCTTTGATAAGGTGAAGACAGGCGGTTATATCATTGCTGATAATGTTCTATGGTCTGGAAAGGTGCTTGAGGACAATGAAACACTTGACCGAGAGACGAAGATCCTCATGGACTATAACAATAAAGTTCACAATGACGTCCGTGTTCAAGAGGTGTTGCTTCCTATTAGAGATGGGCTTATGATCGCTCGAAAGCTTTGAAATTGCTGGAGATCCTTTTTCAGGATGATCATCTTGTTGCGGTTAATAAACCACACGGCTTGCTCGTTCACCGTTCACCCATTGCAGCGGATGCTGAGGAATTTGCAGTTCAGATCCTACGTGATCAGATCGGGAGAAAGGTCTATCCGGTGCATCGACTGGACCGAAAAACGGGAGGAGTGCTGCTTTTTGCACTCAATGAAACAACCAACAGTTTGATGCAGCAAGCGTTCATGAACAAGGAAGTGGCAAAAAAATACCTTTCCCTGGTCAGAGGATTTACAGATGATGAGGGAACAATAGATCATCCCTTGACAAACGAAGCAGGGAAGGTTCAGGATGCTGTGACACATTTCCGAACAGTCAACCGGTATTCGATTCCTATCTCTTCTGGGACATTCCCAACCTCCCGCTATTCGCTACTTGAAGTGGATCCTGAAACGGGACGAATGCACCAGATTCGTAAACATTTTGCACACATCTTTCACCCGATCATTGGTGACCGCCCTCATGGGTGTA
>JBKCJG010000008.1:0-65060 GCA_046301895.1 Flavobacteriia bacterium | reverse complement strand
CGTCTGAGGAACGACATAGTTCTCAGTGGAAGAGCATCCTTGCTGATCTGTAACAGTCACTGAATAGTTCCCCGGTGTGAGACCTGTGATCGAAGTTGCAGTGCTTCCTCCAGGTGTCCAACTAGTTGTGTAGGTTCCCGTTCCACCGCTAACAACTATGGAGATCGATCCATCGGCGGACCCACAGTTAGCAGGAACGATCGTTTCAGTGATACTAAGTAAAGATGGTTCACCGATTGTCACATTCAACGTGTTAGAACAGCCGGATGCATCAGTTACAGTAACGGTATAAATTCCGGCAGTAAGAGTACTTTGTGTTGATCCAGGCAGTGAGCCCGGCGACCAACTGTAAGTTAAGGCACCTGTTCCCCCCGAACCGTTTACTATTGCTGCACCATCATTTCCACCATTACAACTTACATCTGTTGATGATGATAATGAAATAATTGGAGCACCTATTGGTGCTGAAATCACAACAACACTTGCCGTTGATGTACAACCATTAACCGTTGTTGTTACATCATATGTTCCAACAGTTAAATTATTGAAAACACCGGTTGAATTGGATTGTGCAGCCACAACCGGAACAGTCCCTGTCACAGTGTAAGTGGTCCCTGCAGCCGGTGTTGGAACTGTTACAGTAATGGTACCTGTTGGAGCGGTACAAGTTGCTAAAGTTGTAACACTTGCCGTTGGCGTTGCAGGCAATCCTGGAGGTGTGTTAACGATTAGGTTGGTAAGTGGTGATGAACAACCATTGACAGTTGCCATAACAGAATATGTGCCTGAGGTTAAACCACTAAATATTCCTGTCGAATTGGTTTGAGGTACCACAACAGGCGCAGTTCCGGTTACCGTGTATGTTATTCCGGCAGCAGGCGCTGGTGACGAAACAGTTATTGTTCCGGTTGAAACACTGCAGGTCGGTTGACTTGAAACGGTTGCAGTTGGAGCTGTCAAAGCAGCAGGTTGAGTAATTGTTACAGTTGTTGATCCGGGGCATAAGTTTGCATCAACAATGTTCACCGAATAAACATTTGCCGCTAAACCGGTTTGAGTTGCACCATTTAAGTTACCAGGTGTCCAAGTATAGGTATATGGACCAGTTCCACCATTGGCAGTAACTGTTGCAGCACCTGTAGATTGCCCATTGCACAACACATTTGTTTGACCAGAAATCGTTGAAGTGATCGTAGGGCAAGGATTCGAAACAGGAGGTAAAATACAACAGTTTCCGCCAGTAGTAACGTTTATTGTCTCATTTACCCAACAAGCATACTGCGTTTGGTGAAATAGAAGTGTTCCGCTGGTTGCATTTAAAAAATAGTAAACAACCTCATCCGGTGTGTTGCCCCCTCCTGCGTTGACAGTAGTGTCACATAGTCCGGCAACACCTATCAACTGACCTCCCCATGGGCCGGCACCATTTCCATGAGCTGGTGTATACCCAACAAGAGGCGGGTTCATTGGAGGACTTATCGTTACAATCCCCGCAGGGACACCTGTAATCGAGGTTGTGAAATTACCCAAACCACAATTATTGTTGTTCTGATTGGAATTCATTCCCGCATAGATCACTTGAGTTATGTTGCCAACGAATGGCCCGGTGAAAGTTACCTGAATTGGCTCATAAGTGCATATCCCTACCTTGAGATTCGGAATGTTTTGGTCAACGTTAATGGTTAGGATCCCTCCATCGTAATTCGAGTAAATGACTAGGTTTCCGGTTGGATCGCAAACCGTACCACAACCACTGGAGGTGACGCAAGTGCCATTGCAGTTATTGATAGTTGGAGAAGCATTAGTCGCCCAAGTCACTCCTCCATCGGTTGTTCTTTCCAAAACTGTCCCTGTATTTGGTCCTTGTCCTGCGTAACTTGCATTACTTATTGGAATTGAGGACGGACCGGGAAGAGAAGTTACAATTGGACACCCTACACCTGCAGCTATCAAGGTTGGCGGATTGCTTATATCGGAATCTGTTCCCCACTTATTCGCCTGCCCCGCACTAAAAGTCCAGTATACCGCATCAACCACATTGCCTGTTGGATCGTATAGAATGATGTATCCATCACCGTTTTCAAGATACCACCTATCGTTTCCTGTGTTGAGATTAGGTGTTGAGCAATAGTTGAAGAGATTGATAGTAGCACCTGAATTTGGTCCACCGATAGATAAAAATCCTAGTGGAGGAATTACGCTTCCTGCAGGAAAACGGAAGGTTCCATGTGATTGAGATGTAAACACATTAAATCCTATAAGATAACAACTAATATCAATGGAATTGCATGGGTCTGCGTTATACAACTCAATGTATTCGGTTCCGGATGTGGAGGAAGAACACATTTTCAGTGATTGATATAGTGAACTTGTTGCATCAGGACCTGGCTTAACCATTATTTCATTGATCACAACTTGTGAAAATACTGTAGATATATTCACAAAAAGGATTAGACAACAAACTATTTTTTTCATTTGAATCTAACTTTAGTTTAATTAATTCTTTATTCTTCAAATTTATATCTCCAATGTATTTTTTAAGTAAATTATAATCTTACACTTCCTTACCGAAAATTACAATTTAGACTTAGTCACTTGTTCTCCAATTAATTAAAAACCCCGAAGTAAATACCTTCGGGGTTTCGACAAATCGAAGAGTCCGACTACAAACTCCTCTACATCAACCTAACTAACCTTAACTTAAACCTAAAACTTAATCTATGATTGAGTAGCCGTATTTTACTCTTTTAATATTCTTATTGGTTGCGAGCCAGGGATCATTACCATGTACATTCCGGATGGTCTGTCAGTCAGGTCCAACTCACATGAAACGTGTTCTATTGAATGCATTTCCAATACCTTTCCTGACATATCAATAAGTCGTATCTTGTTATGACCAGACAATCCGCTAATAACGAATTTACCAGAACTTGGATTCGGAGTGATCGTTAATTGCCGCATATTATGAACGCTTCGTATCTCGGAGAACGAAGACTTACCATCATAATCAACTTGCTTTAGACGATAATAGCTAACCCCGATATGTGGAAGTTGATCAAAAGTTTGATAGGAAAGAATTTTATCACTATTCCCAGCGCCGTCTATGATATCCAAAACTTCCCAATTCAAGCCGTCATTTGACCGTTCTATGGTAAAAAAATCGTTATTCATTTCTGAAGCAGTTTGCCAGTCAATATGAACTATCCTATCCTGATAGTTTGCATTAAATGCAATCAATTCCACTGGTAAGGTGTTGATTGTACCTGAGGTAGCCACAACATAAAACGGTGTTTCTGCGCCACCGTTCCCGTCCACAACAAGGTAATATGTCTGTCCAGCGGTTGCAGAAAAGCAATGATTCTGACAATCTGATGTGCCAGCCGTTGCGCCATAAATGGATGGTCTGGGGCACGAAATTAAATTCCAGTAACGCCCACCACCGGAACCTGTGCATGGATTGTTATCTCCATCCGTATTGGGATCACTGACAACTACGGATTGTGAATCAAAATCTAACCCGGAAATATTAATACATACTTGATTTGATTGAGCAACAAAACGAATCCATACATCATTGTTATTGGCAAAATTCCAGTCGCAAGAAACCCCTCCGTTGAAGTTGCCCCACGTGTTTAAACCCGGACCCTGCCAGCCTGGCATCTGTGAACTGCTTGTCATACCACCAGTAGATGCACATATCGGTCCTCCATCCCAAACGATTGGATTACTGCAGTCATCACCATTCCCAATCTGATTATTCACTGATGGGTTACCGAAAACAAGCGATGCTGAAGATAAACAAGGAGGTGATACAGTTGTTTCACTAAAGATCAATTTCCACGTTCCGTTTGCGTTCACCCCGTTAAAAGAAGAAGTCAGATCAAGTCCTGTACCATTCCATCCAGCCGCAAAAAATCCACTATTTGAATTTGAAACAAAAGAATTTGCAGTTGCCCCAGAAGGCATATTGGCGGTATTAGGATTATTTAAACAAGAAGTGCTCGAAACCAATGCAAAGGATAGCGTACCGTTGTAGCTGGATGACAATCCGCCGCTATACACTCCAAAACAAGTTCCATCTGGCGCCATTAATCTAAATTGGACACCATTATCAGCAGGATTCGTGTTGGATCCAACATTAAAGGATCCTGTACAATTCGTGAAGGTTACATTAATTCTACACAATGCTTTTGAAGAGGATAATATACCAACATTAGTAACATTCACACTGAAAACATTCGGAGAGCTTGTTCCTGGACTTGCACAAGAGCCATTTGCTCCATTCAAACTAACAGGAGTCGCCGCAATGTTCGCATTAAAAAGAATTTGACAGCGCACCTTATTAAAACCACCAATTGTACAGGCAATTAAAATAATTACAGCAGTAAACGTTTTTGTTACTGGATTTTTCGAGAGCACGGCTACATGTTTGATACAGAACAATATTAGAATAGATTGAAATTCAACCCCCTTAAAATAATATTCCGTAATCCTTCAATGAATTACATCCAATTACAATAAACGCATAACTAATTACTTATGAATTCATTGAGTCAAATAAATACTGTATTAACTGCTCCTGTTTAGATGCACGGGAAAAAGACTTTTCAGCTGAAATTCGTTGAGCCAGTTTCTCAAAATTATCCTCGTGTTTTAGAACTGCTTCACGAATTATGAACTTAGAGCGCAAGAATTCTGGATCTTCAATCGATATACTGGATATTTCAATTTTAAGATCAAAGAATCCGCGATCATTATTAAAGACTTGCTCCTGTGTTAGTTTTATTTCTCCGTCTCTGTTCCAAAACTCAACCATACGGAACTTACTGGTGGAAAGATCCTGATTCGACAATTTGCAATCGTGCTTGCGTGCAAGAGCAAACAATACCCAATTGGCAAATGGCTGCAACAATTTAGAAGTACTCACTTCGATCTCCTTAACCTTTGCGGGTTCAACTGAAGAAATGAAACCGATCCGCACAAAATATAGTTTCCGTTGCTTGTCATAACCAACTTTTAATGCATCCGGATTATAGATGGCCTTTTTACTTTTTCCGTACTCAATATCGGCAATAGCTGTCATCTCCATATTAACCATACCAAAATAAGCAATACTTACAAAGTTAAAGAACGTCAGTCCAAGCAGAAGAAGCACAAGTGCGTATAGATAAAAAGGTCTGAAGATCTCTGGGAAGATGGCAATCATTGGTAAAATTACTTGCGTTGATATCAACAGGATGAACATGACAGCCAGAAAGACCTTTAAAACCTTATCCGACCAGAATCGGGACAATGACTGATACAAGGCGATCGATATTAACAGGATGGTTGTTGTTGAAATTAAGGAATCAACAGCAATAATGGCTTTCCTTCCGAGGTCTGACTCAACACTTCGATCGATCAGCGTAAAGATCACGGTAATGATGGCAAAAAAAATAAAAATACTATTGATCCATTGGTCAGGTTTTCTAAATATTGAAAAACGCTCCTTTAAATCCTCAAATACATTGGGAAAATACGGCAATGAAGCAAGTAGGAACATATTGCTGAAAGCTGACAAAATCCTGTCATTTATCGCATTGATTAGGGATGGCATTGGGGGATCAGAAAATTTGTATATACCAACAAGTGTCCACGAGAACATTGCCAAAGAAATAAATAGCATTCCCCTGTTTTCACTTGATTTCAATTTAATCTGTCGCCATAACAGAAACATCAGCATTCCACCTATGAATGTTATCCCAATCAGGCAAAGAAGATAGAATTGCTTAGTTGTCATTAGTTCTCAGAAATTCAAGAGATCGTTCAAGGCTGTTTTAACCTTTTCAGCATTTGTGAGAAGCGCAGCCTCCAAGGCGGAATTTAAAGGTATCGCTGGAGTGTCGACGGAACCTACAATGGAGACAGGTGCATCAAGGTATTCGAAATTATCACGCTGTATCCTTCCAGCTAAACCAAGTGTAAAAGAGGCTTCTATGGATTCCTCCGTGACAAGCATCACCTTACCATGCTTGGCCGAAACTGTATTGATCATTTCGTGGTCTAGCGGATTCAATGTTCTAAGATCGATTATCTCAACCTTGCCGTCGAATGACTTGGAAGCCTCCAAAGCCCAATATACCCCTCGCCCATACGTTATCACCGCACAAGAGGTGCCTTTCGCCACATACTCTGCACTCGCCTCCTGAACTACGCGGGCTTTTCCAAATGGAATGATGTACGCATCGTCAGGTTCGATTGACATTGCTCCCTCCGTACCCGGAATTTTCGACCAGTACAAGCCTTTGTGTTCCAGAATGACCACCGGATTCGGGTCATAGAATGCAGATTTCATTAATCCTTTTAGGTCGGCACCCGTAGACGGATAAGCTACTTTTATACCCCGAATGTTCGTTAATACTGATTCCACACTTGAGGAATGATAGGGGCCTCCTGAACCATATGCACCGATCGGTACCCGTATAACACAACTCACCGGCCATTTACCATTCGATAAATAGTATGACCGCGAAACTTCTGTAAATAACTGGTTTAATCCCGGCCAGATATAATCAGCGAATTGAACTTCTACGAATGGTTTTAGTCCAACTGCAGACATTCCTACGGTTGACCCAATGATAAAGGCCTCCTGGATCGGGGTATTGAATACTCGATTGTCACCAAATTGCTGAGCCAAAGTAGCCGCCTCACGGAAAACTCCTCCAAGACGACCACCGACATCCTGACCGTACAACAGCGCTTCAGGGTGTTTTTCCATAATCTCTCGCACGGCGAATAGTGCAGAATCCACCATTACAGTTTTCTTCTTTCCTTTCGGCTCTCGTTCCCCTTTTTCTTCAATTATCGGGGTAGGTGCAAAAATGAAATCTGTTACAGAATGAGGGTCAGGATCTTCAGCATTCATCGCTTTCTCGTACTCTGAATCTATCAACCTTCGGGTTTCCGCTTCAATATTTATGATATCTGCTTCATCAATGTCAGATTCACGCAGCAGAGCCTTTAATTTAGGATAAGGATCCCTACTTGCTGCCTCCTCTAGATCATCCCGATACCACTCTTTTCGAACTCCGGATGTATGATGTCCGAGCAAAGGCACTTTCGCATGAATGATGAACGGACGCCGTTCTGTTCTTACAATGTCGAAGACCTCCTGAACAGTCTGATAAGAAAGCTGAAAATCACTTCCATCCATCGTGCGCACTTCGATACCATTAAAACCTTGTGCATAAAAGGTCATGTCTTGCGCCCTGGTTTCTGATGCATTTGCAGAGATATCCCAGCCGTTATCCTGAACAAGATATACGATCGGGTACTGTTTTAATGCTGCCATTTGTAAAGCTTCAGAAACTTCCCCTTCTGTGCACGATGCGTCACCCAAAGAGCAAACTACAACAGGATCTTGCCCTCCAAAGTCTTCTGCCAATCCTTCCTTCTCTTTGTACTGTATACCCATGGCAATACCAGTAGTAGGGATTGCTTGCATACCTGTTGCTGATGACTGGTGAGGAATCTTCGGCATATTGTCGCGCTTCAGCGAAGGATGCGAATAGTAGGTGCGTCCTCCAGAAAACGGATCATCTTTCTTCGCGAACACCTGTAACATCAATTCATACGGTGTAATGCCAATTCCAAGAAGAATACTGTCGTCACGGTAATAAGGCGAAACCCAATCTTGTGGTTTCAGCTGCATACCAACCGCTAACTGGATCGCTTCGTGACCCCGCGATGTGGCATGAACATATTTAGAAGTAACTTCCTTGTTCGCCTCATATTTTTCAGCCATTGTTTTAGCTGTACACATCAGTTGAAATGCTGATAGTAAGGTTTCTTTCGAAACAACGCCGGCAGGATTTACAGACTTCATTGCAGTTGATGCCATTTATTTGTCAAAATTAAGGATACCAAAGATATCGATTTCACCTAAATCCTTATTGATTATTCTCAATGACATACGTCAACACCTTCTCCATCAAATGTACACGATCCTTACCCATTACATTGTGCTTGTGCATTGGATATGGGAAGAAATCCATCTGAATGCCAAGTTCAATAAATTTCTTAACCAATGCTTCGTTATGCTGCATGACTACCACGTCATCGATTGTTCCATGTATCAAAAGAAGATCTCCTTTCAAGCTGCCTGCGTGAGTCATCAATGAAGCCTGCTCGTAACCCTTTGGATTCTGATCAGGCCGGTCCATATATCGCTCGCCATACATAATCTCATAATATTTCCAGTCTGTAACAGGACCTCCTGCAACACCTACCCTGAAAACACCGGCATTTCGAAGCATCAATGAAGTAGTCATGAATCCTCCGAATGACCAACCATGCACCGCTAACCGGTTTCCATCAACATATGGCAGCGACTTCAAATACTCAACACCTGTCAACTGATCTTCCATTTCAACGGTACCGAGTTGTCGGTGGATCTGAGATTCGAATGCAAAACCTCTTTCAGCAGACCCTCTTCCGTCAAGGGTGAATACAAGATAACCCTGTTCCGCCATCCAGTACATCCAAAGATTCGCCCCGTCCAGCCATGAATTAGTGACCATCTGTGCGTGTGGACCACCGTATACATAGACCAAAACAGGATATTTTTTATTTGGATCGAAATTACTCGGCTTAATAAGTCTTGAATACAACGTGGAACCATCTTTGCCGGTAAGTAATTTGATCTCGGAAGCACCAATATTGTAATCTTCCAGTTTTTCTTTACTCTCGATCAGAAACTTTGCTATTTTACCTGAGGAAGTGAATATCTCTGCTTTGTGTGGGGTAGAATGATTGGAAAATGCATCATAATAGAATTTTCCATCGCTTGTCAAGCTGAATTCATGTGTTCCGTCGACCTTGGTCACCAGTGTTTGTTTGCCGGAAAGATCCACAGAATAAACTAATGTGTTCATTCCGTTGGCTCCAGTTGCGGAGAAATAGATAAGTTTACCACCATTCTTGGCCTCAAGAATATCCTTTGTTACAAATTTATTGGCAGTAAGCTGTTTGATCAGCTTCCCATTGAAATCATAATAGTACAGGTTATTGAAACCATCTTTTTCAGATATCCATATAAAATTATTCGATGTAGCATTTGGAAAGTAAGCAGGGTGTTCCGGTTCAACCCATTTTTCATTCGATTCTTCCAAAAGCGTTCTGACAAAAGCTCCGGTTTTCAATTCGTATACGTTCAACCACATATGATTTTGATCCCTGTTAACCTCTGCTATAATCACGTATTTATTATCCGGCGTGAAGGTCAAATTAGTAAGGTAATCATCCTCGGCTCCTTTCGGAGAAATGAATACAGTTTGTCTTGTTCCAATATGATAGATCCCAACTTTCGGTTTTTCTGAGGACTGACCTGCCATCGGGTATTTGATAGAGATCAGTTCCCCCGGAGTCTTATTGACATCAAGAAGCGGATAATCATGTACATTCGTTTCGTCCTTCTGATAAAAAGCCAGATATTGGCCATTCGGTGACCAGAACAATCCACCGGAAATGCCAAACTCACTGCGGGCAATCGCCTGTCCGGAAACGATATTTTTGTCAGCATTGTCCGTTACCACCAGTTTAGATCCTTCTTTAGTGTTCACATAAACGTTATTCCCTTTGGTAAAAGCAACATTCCCGGATTCCTCGTGGATAAGTGCATTTTCAGCAGTCTCATCAAGACTGTGAAATTTCGTTCCTTTTTCGGTGACAAGGTTGTAGGTGAAAAAATTGAGGCCGTCATTAATTAAGATCTCATTTTCATTCTTCCATTCTAACCCAAAAAGACTTGATAATTCAGCTCCTAAAGCAGCACTTAATTTCTGAACTGTGAGGATCTCTTGATCAGCAGTGCCTTTCACTGAGTTCTTGTAAAGAATCTGATAGTTCTTGCTGAAAAAAGTGTAAGAGTCGGTTTTTGGGATCCATTGAAAACCATAAAGCCTGTCGGGACCAAATGTTCTGAACTGCCCCATTACGGCATCTTTCAGTGTTAGGTCTTTTTTCTGAGCATCCGTGACCGTAGTAAGTGCGATAGCACCGATAAATAAAATATACTTCAACATAACTTTTTAATTGCGTTTGATCAATCCGTTAAAAAAATCCTCCACTGGTTTTCCTGCTTTGAAACAATCAATAACTATAGTGTCAATCTCCTTCTTTAGAATAGTTTCAGGTTCGAATTCGGCATAAAAATACCATTGTTTATTGTAAATCAAAGGTTCTTTTTCAGCGGCTTTCTTGAGTTCTTTTGGAATTATCTTGTTCTTGTCGCCCAGTATTTCACCAAAGACCTTTTTGAATGAAGTTGACATATAAGCTTTTCGAAACTTATCCCCTTCTGCGGCGATGCCTTCCCTCACGATAAGCAGATCCTCCTTATCGATCTCATAAATCCCACCATATACTCGGAAATGTTCCGGGCCAAGTTCGATATAAACCCCATTTATCGCCTTGCTTTTTTTACCACCGGGGGCAATTACAGCTCCTGTATACATTTTATAAGGTGTCTTATCCTGCGAGAATCGGATATCTCTGTTGATTCTGAAAATACAATCCTTTGGCTCAAGTTCTTCGAAACGTTTATCGATCTTCGATAACTCTGTAATCAAATGCTGAACAAAATTCTTGAAAGGATCTTTTACAAAAGTCTCATATCGTTTACGATTTAGATCGAACCAATCTTTGTGGTTGTTTGCTGCGAGTTCGATAAAGAACTCGGTAAATTCCTTTTTAAAAAATGCCATTCATCTCTTTTTTTCAAAAATATGAAAAGTGAACAGTACTGAACATCGAAACTAAAAAAAGCGACCCTTTAGAGTCGCTTTTACAATTATTTCAGTAACAATTAAAGCCCAGCCTCACCACAGATTATACTGTCAACAGAAAGATCACAGTTTACTGTAATTGTAGCAACAGGATAAATTACTTGTATACATAGCTGATTTGGAGGACAATTTGGTTTAGCACTCACATAAACGATGTAACCCATCGTATTCGGGTTGTTGTTTAACCTGTAGTCACAAGCCATGTAAGGGGCAGTGTAGGAAACCAATTCATATCCCTGAGGAACCTCGCAAAATTGTCGAGCAGCAGCTTCTGCTCTGTTGATTGCTCTCTGCTCAGAGTCTTGAGCAAATGTTGTCATCGCTGTGGTTAGCAGCACAGTTAAAGTTAATAGCATTCTTTTCATGGAATTGTTTTTAATAATTATCGCCGCAAATTTATACAATTAATCTAATATTCAACATGTTACAATGTTATTTAATATAAACTTTATTTATACTGGATATAGAATCCTACCCCCATTATTCCCCTTCTGAAAATATCAGATCAAAATCACTAGTTTTGTCCTAAATTTGTGGATATGAAGCACGTTTCCTTTTCAAGTATCGAGAAAGCAATTAAGAAAGTAGATAACCTCGATGATGATGGTTTGGAAAGACTGTCAGAAACCTATGCACTGGCGCAGGAAACGTTGCTAAGTTATGTGATGTCGGCATCCGTAGAATACCAGAACGATAAGCTGGAAGGTTTGCTTATTTATTATTATTGCCTGATTTCTGAATGTTTCGCGCAGGAGGGACTGAAGCTGAAAAATATATCTGAGGAAGATATCGATGCATTCGAAGAACCCTATTTCGATATGCTTGATTCCTATTTCGAATCTGACGATGAAGAGGTATTGGAAGATTTTTGTGATCAGCCTGAACTTGCTCAGTTCATGGCAATGGAGATATCCACAGAGGATGAGGATGGAACGGCTTTGGATGATGAAACTGCCACACAGCTATTTATCGTATCACTGGCTATGATTACCCTCATGAACCGAGCCATAGAACAATAAACGGACTGATCGCTCCTTTTAATGAAAACCCCACAAGATATCGTAACCATGATGATGGAAAAGGATCACTTCAGCCAATGGATGGGGGTGAAGATTCTGGAAATCGGCATAGGACACTGTATCCTTCGGGCAACTGTAGAAGAAAAGATGCTGAATGGTCATCATGTTCTGCATGGGGGAATCACTTATTCTCTTTCCGACTCGGCATTAGCCTTCGCATCAAATTCCAGAGGCAATAAATGTGTGAGCATTGAAACATCCATATCTCATATACGAAAATGTAACCCGGGTGATACTTTAACCTTTATTGCTAAAGAGATTCATCGTGGCAGAACCATCGGTATATACGAAATAGAGGGCGTTAATCACGAAAACAAAAAGGTTTCTCATTTCAAAGGAACGGTGCATGTTTCACCAGAAATATGGTAGCTCTTGATTTACTTCAATTCTGCTTTTTTCATATGTATGCATAAAAAATAATTAGTACATTTAATGGTGTTAATTAACAATTATGTCTGAAAATTATGACTTCCTCTACGATTTTGTTGTGCGCCATTCTTGGCACCGGCTATCTAGAATGTACAACCAAAAAGCAGCAGAACACAACATAACTGTTTCGATCGGGTTCATTCTGATGAATGTCGACAAGTTAGGCACGCCGAGTACGCAGCTTGGCCCTCGAATGGGAATGGAACCCACCTCACTTTCCAGGACTCTCAAGACAATGGAAGAAAGGGGACTTATTTACCGTAAATTGACAGAAGATGACAAACGGAAAGTGTTGATATTCCTCACAGAAGAAGGTGTTGAAAATCGCAGAATGGTCAAGAATTTCATTCTGGGTTTCAATCAAAAGATCATCAACAAGATCCCAAAGAATAAATTAAAGATATTTTTCGAAGTGGTCGAAAATGTTGACCAGCTCATCGAAGATGAACTAAAAAGATCATAAATCACTTATTTTTTACAAATGAACAGACACATTAAGAAAGTAGCCATTTTGGGTTCCGGAGTAATGGGTTCACGAATTGCCTGTCACTTTGCCAATGTTGGGTGTGAAGTCATTTTACTTGATATTCTTCCCCGCGAACTTTCACCCGACGAGCAGTTGAGAGGTATGACTCTTGAAAATAAAGTTGTCCGAAACAGGGTTGTGAATTCTTCCTTAGATACGGCACTCAAATCAAACCCATCTCCAATTTACAGAAAGTCATTCGCAAACCGCATCACTACTGGAAATTTCGAGGATGACATGGGCCGGATCGCCCAGTGCGACTGGATCATCGAGGTAGTGGTGGAAAGGATCGATATCAAGAAATTAATATTCGACCAGGTAGAGAAGCACCGCACTCTGGGAACGCTGATCTCTTCCAATACATCAGGTATCCCGATCCACTTGATGCTTGAAGGTCGAAGTGATGATTTTAAGGCACATTTCTGTGGAACACATTTCTTTAACCCTCCACGCTATCTGCAATTGTTGGAGATCATCCCGACTCCGCATACCAGGTCGGAGATTGTAGACTTCCTGATGGATTTCGGGTCAAAGATCCTAGGCAAAAAAACAGTTCTCTGCAAGGATACTCCTGCCTTCATCGCCAACCGTGTAGGAGTCTACTCGATCATGGCGCTTTTCCATGCCGTAAAGGAAATGGGGCTAACCGTCGAGGAAGTAGACAAATTGACAGGACCTGTTTTGGGAAGACCCAAATCTGCAACGTTCCGAACCTGCGATGTTGTGGGACTCGACACACTGGTTCACGTAGCTAACGGATTGAAGGCGAACTGTTCGGATGACGAAGAAAAAGCGCTATTTGAACTTCCTGATTATATCTCCAAAATGGTAGAGAACAACTGGCTAGGGTCTAAATCTGGTCAGGGATTCTATAAGAAAGTTAAATCCGCTGATGGCAAAACTGAAATTCATGCATTGGACTTGCATACATTAGAATACAAACCCTCTCAGAAAGTCAAGTTTGCTACTCTTGAAATGACCAAGCCAGTAGAGGACTTGAAACAGCGCACGAAGATGCTTTTCATGGGAATGGATAAAGCCGGTGAGTTCTATAAAAAGCTTTTCGCCGGACTTTTTGCCTACATTTCAAACAGATTGCCGGAAATCACAGATGACCTTTACAAGATAGACGATGCACTGAAAGCCGGTTTCGGATGGGAACTTGGTCCGTTTGAGACGTGGGATGTCATCGGATTGGATCAGGGATTGAAATTGATCGCTGACAACAATAAGAAAGTTGCTGATTGGGTTAGTGAGATGAAAGCGGATGGTGTTTCTTCATTCTACAAAATGGAGAAAGGTCAGAAAATGTATTATGATGTCGCTTCCAAAGGATACAAAACAATTCCGGGCACTGAGGATCTTGTGATCCTGGATGCATTAAGGAGTGAAAATAAAGTCTGGGGTAACTCAGATACAACACTCGTTGATCTGGGCGATGGAATCCTGAACCTTGAATTCCATACAAAAATGAATACCATCGGTGGTGGCGTGATAGAAGGGATCAACAAGGCGATCGACATGGCGGAAAAAGAGCACAAAGGACTCGTTATTTCGAATACCGGACAGAATTTCTCTGCAGGAGCAAATGTCGGAATGATCTTCATGATGGCGATCGAGCAAGATTATGATGAGTTGAACTTTGCTGTTAAAGCATTCCAGGACACAATGATGCGCGTGCGTTATTCAAATATCCCTGTGATCGTTGCGCCACACAACATGGCTCTTGGTGGTGGTTGTGAGATCTCGATGCATGCCGATAAAGTCGTTGCTCATGCAGAATTGTACATGGGACTTGTTGAATTCGGGGTTGGTTTGATCCCGGGTGGTGGCGGTTCCAAAGAATTCGCGAAGCGACTTTCAGAAGAACTGAAGGACGGTGACATCAAGATCAACCGTATGCGTGACCGCTTCTTGACGATCGGACAGGCGAAAGTGTCAACTTCTGCCTATGAAGCCTTCGATCTTGGTTATCTGAGAAACGGTGTGGATGAAGTAGTTGTAAGCCGAGACCATCAACTGGCCCGTGCTAAAGCAGCAGCGCTCGAATTGTCTGAAAAAGGTTATGTCGCACCGAAACGTGAAAAAAACATCACTGTGATGGGGCAAGAAGGATTGGGTATCGTTTATGTCGGCGCCAACTCCATGCTTTCAGGAAATTATATGTCGGACCACGACCGAGTGATCTCTGAAAAGCTTGGCTTCGTACTTTGCGGTGGCGATCTAAGTGAGAACACCATAGTTTCAGAGCAATACCTTCTGGATATAGAAAGAAGAGCATTCGTTGAGCTGTGTGCAGAACGTAAAACATTGGAACGATTGGAGAGTCTTGTTAAGAACGGGAAAATTTTAAGAAATTAATCATGGGACAAAGAGCATATATTATAGCAGGATTCCGATCAGCAGTTGGTAAAGCAGCTAAAGGCGGTTTCCGTTTTTACAGACCGGACGACCTAGCAGCAGATGTGATCAAACACCTGATGGCGAGTGTTCCGCAGTTGGAAAAAACACGTGTCGACGATGTCATAGTCGGGAACGCAACACCGGAAGCAGAGCAGGGATTGAACATAGGACGTATGATCTCTTTGATGGGATTGAATACAGACAAAGTGCCCGGTATGACGGTAAACCGCTACTGTTCATCAGGATTGGAGACCATCGCTATCGCAACAGCCAAGATTGAAAATGGGATGGCTGATTGCATCATTGCTGGCGGCGTTGAGTCGATGTCAGTTATGGCGATGGGTGGATGGAGGATAGTTCCGAATTCAAAAGTTGGAAAGGAAAATCCAACATGGTATTGGGGTATGGGATTGACCGCAGAAGCTGTAGCGAGTCAATTCGGTGTTTCTCGCGAGGAACAGGATGTTTTCGCATTGCGTTCCCATGAAAAAGCAATTGCTGCCATCCAGTCCGGACGTTTCAGAGACGACATCGTTCCTGTAGAAGTAGAACGTATCTTTTTGGATACCAATGAAAAAAGACAGGTTGAAAAGTACATTGTTGACACCGATGAAGGTCCACGCAACAGTACAATGGAAGCGCTGGCCAGCTTGAAACCTGTGTTTGCCAGTGGGGGATCAGTAACTGCTGGTAACTCGTCCCAAACATCCGACGGTGCGGCTTTTGTACTAGTCATGTCCGAGAAAATGGTGAAAGAACTAAACCTGGAACCGATCGCTCGTTTGGCATCATATGCTGTGGTTGGGGTAGAACCCCGTATCATGGGTATCGGACCGGTAGATGCCATTCCGAAAGCGATTAGAATGGCAGGTTTGAACCTGAACGATATAAATCTCTTCGAATTGAATGAAGCTTTCGCCTCACAGGCTTTAGCGGTGATACATGAAGCTGGATTGAACCCTGATCTCGTGAATGTGAATGGTGGCGCGATCGCTTTGGGTCACCCACTAGGTTGTACCGGTGCAAAGTTATCCGTTCAAATTATGAACGAACTTAAGAAACGTCAGCAAAAATATGGCGTTGTGACGATGTGTGTTGGCACGGGACAGGGAGCCGCTGGAGTGATCGAGATGCTTTAGGTTGACATAATAATTTCTTAAAATGAAGTTTCACAGTTTAGTGTAAAACCTGCTGATTTTATCAGCGGGTTTTAATTGAGCGCACTGTGGCTATATTATCCACATATCCTGCTTACCTTTGACTTATGAGCAAGCAACAAGAGATCATCCAACGGACATTGCGCAATATGGGGTTCAATGAATTAAATGAACTACAAGAGGAAACACTCAAAATGTCCCGAATTAAAGATGATCTCCTGATACTTTCTCAAACTGGTTCTGGTAAAACCTTCGCATTTCTACTACCGCTTTTCCTGCGCTTAGACGTAAAAACGAAAGGCGTCCAGGCCGTCATCCTTGCTCCTAGCCGCGAATTGGCGCTGCAGATTGACGGGGTTTTCCGATCAATGCAAACGGGGTTCAAGGTTTTATCGTGTTATGGAGGTCATTCCATGCAGGTGGAAAAGAACAGCCTATCGGAGGCACCGACTGTTCTCATCGGGACGCCGGGTAGGATCTGTGATCATATTCATCGCAGTAACCTTAATCTCGCAACGGTTGAACAACTAGTGATCGATGAATACGATAAGTGTCTGGAATTTGGGTTCGAAGATCAGATGAAATACATCTGTTTCGAATTCGAAAAAATTAAAAATACCACACTTGTTTCAGCAACTGAATTGAAAGAGTTTCCAAATTACTTGTCTTTCAAGAACGATGCTCATATCAATTTCCTTGACCGCTCGAGTGCACCGGATATTCAATTCTGGAAGTTTCCGGTTACAAAAAGCACCAAATTCGAACGCTTGTTCGACCTACTCTGTTCCTTCAAGGGAGAGCTAAGTATAGTCTTTTGTAACTTTAGGGAAGCAACGGAAAGTGTTAAGGAATATCTGAGTGAGAATGGATACCCATCGATTGTATACCATGGTGGAATGGAACAAGATGAGCGGGAAAGAGCACTGATCCAGTTCAGAAACGGGACGTATCACACGATGATTTGCACAGATCTTGGTTCTCGAGGGTTAGATATTCCTGAGATCCAACATGTCGTACATTTTCAGTACCCACAAAGCGAGGAAGCATTCATCCATCGTAACGGAAGAACTGCACGCATGAAAGCAAATGGCTCCTCCTACCTCCTGATCAGCAGCGACGAAAACACACCAGAATACATCAAGATACCAAATACCGAATACAAAGTACCAAATGAACTCCTGCATCCAATAGAAAGCAGCTGGATCACTCTTTATTTCAGTGGCGGTAAAAAAGATAAGATCAACAAAATCGATCTCGTCGGTTTTCTCGGGCAAAAAGGAGGATTAAAAAAGGAAGAGATTGGACTGATAACCGTGCAGGATTTTTCGTCGTATGTCGCAGTTGAACGATCCAATGTCAGCTCACTACTTAACAAAGTACGTAACGAAAAGGTGAAAGGTAAAAAACTGAAGATCGCGATCTCAAAATGATGTACGGTGTATTTATTCAAGAATATGATCATCGTCATTCTTTTGACAAATTCATTTTTTCACCTTTGATCGAAATTAATTTATATACTTTTTTATAATATGCACGCATAATATAAGTCAGGATTTGTATATTCGTAAATCTACAATGAAACAAACATTTAATAGAAATGGAACCAACAACTAACAATCCTATCAAGGGCGGCGAATTCATCATCCGAAAAACTTTACCATCAGCTATTTTCATTCCCGAGGAGTGGAACGAGGAGCAGAAAATGATCGCACAAATGTGTGATGATTTTATTGCACAGGAGATCGAGCCAAACCTGGAAAGAATTGATAAGATGGAAGAAGGATTTATGCAATCTCTTCTGGATAAAGCAGGAGAACTGGGGATGCTTGGAATGTCGATCCCGGAGGAACTTGGGGGAATGGGTGTAGATTTCAAAACATCCCTTCTTGCAACAGAGCGACTTGGAAAAGGGTATTCGTTTTCAGTAGCATACGGAGCGCACACTGGTATCGGCACACTACCGTTGTTATATTATGGCACGGAGGAACAGAAAGCGAAATACATTCCCAAACTTGCATCAGGTGAATGGAAGGCGGCATACTGCCTGACAGAACCAGGCTCAGGATCAGATGCCAATTCCGGAAAAACGAAAGCAAAATTAACGGAAGATGGCAAATACTATATTCTCAATGGCCAGAAAATGTGGATAACCAATGGTGGTTTTGCAAATTTCATGACTGTATTCGCAAAGATCGATGATGACACCAATCTATCTTCATTCCTCGTTGAAGCCGACACGGAGGGAATCAACCTTAATCCGGAAGAGAAGAAAATGGGAATCAAGGGATCGTCTACGCGTCAGGTTTTCTTTAATAATGTAAAAGTCCCCGTTGAGAACCTCCTCTCTGAGAGAGGTAATGGATTCAAGATCGCGATCAATATCCTGAATATTGGACGGATAAAACTCGCTGCTGGTGTTTTGGGAGGTTCAAAAGAGGCAATATCCGATGCAGTAAGGTATGCAAATGAGCGCGAGCAATTCGGAAGACCAATTTCAAAGTACGGTGCAATCCGTTACAAGATCGCCGAGCAAGCGATCCGAACATTTGTATTGGAGTCTGCTACTTACAGGGCAGGACAGAATATAGACGATGCAATTGCAGCACTGATCGAAGGTGGAATGCCCAAAGGTCAGGCGACATTAAAAGGTATTGAGCAGTTTGCTGCCGAATGTGCAATGCTAAAAGTAGCAGGTTCTGAATGTCTGGATTACGTGGTTGACGAGGCAGTTCAAATCTACGGAGGGATGGGTTATTCTGCTGAATCACCGGTTGAAAGGGCATACAGAGATTCGCGGATCAACCGCATTTTTGAAGGGACGAACGAGATCAATCGGATGTTAACGGTTGACATGATCCTTCGACGTGCAATGAAGGGAGAACTTGACTTGATGGGGCCAGCAATGCAGGTGGCAGGAGAGTTGATGAGTATCCCTGAAACGAGTGAAGTTCCGGAAGGTATATTAGGGAATGAGCACAAATACCTGGAAAACTTCAAGAAATCAATTCTAATGGTAGCTGGAAGTGCTGTTCAAAAGCTGATGCAAACCTTATCTAAGGAGCAGGAAGTATTGATGAATATAGCGGATATGGCCATCTGGACCTACCAGGCAGAATCCGTTCTGTTGCGTGTGGAGAAGATGATCGCTACAAAAGGTGAAGGCTCATGTGCAGAGCAGATCGCGATCGTAAAAACATATTTCTATGATTCTGCTGATCGGATTGAAAAGGCAGCGAAAGATGCTCTGAACTCATTTTCTGAAGGCGATGAATTAAGAATGATGTTAATGGGATTGAAGCGCTTTACCAAAACGGAAGCATTTAATCCAAAAGCAGCAAGGCAGCTTATTGCTTCAAAATTGATCGAAAACAATAAATACGCTTTTTGAGCATTGAACATTTCATGACAAGCCACTCTTCAAGTGGCTTTGTCATATTATCTGAATCAATTTGTTCATTGGTTCAACAAAATGTCCGATCAATTTAAAGAACTGGTCCTCTTTTCGGCAAAAGGCTTCGATCATCTCTCTTGAATCAGGCTTCACAGCGACAAGCAGTCCGCCATTCGTTTGGGGATCACAAAGGGTAAGAAGGGACTCCCCACTTATTCCCAAAACCTGCTCTCCAAATGTATTCCAGTTGCGCATCGTGTTATCAGGGTATACCATTTTACCCGCAAGCTCAAGAACACCGGTCATAAATGGGACATCGGAGTAGCTGATTACAACAGAAACTCGACCGGAGTCACACATTTCGGAAATATGTCCCAACAGACCAAAACCTGTAAGATCTGTCATGGCAGTTACAGACTCAATATCACCAAACTGTCTTCCAATAGAATTCAATTCACTCATTCTTGATATCAGCTCTTGCTGTTGTTCATCAGGAAGGAGGCCTCTTTTCAGCGCCGTACTGAGTATTCCTGAACCGATCGGCTTTGTAAGGTAAAGAAGATCACCTGGATTAGCTGTATTGTTTTGCTTCAATTGAAAACGGTTCAATAAGCCATTCACTGACAATCCAAAAACCGGTTCAGGATTTTCGATTGAATGCCCACCCCCTATCAGTATACCTGCTTCAGAACAAACTTCACGTGCACCGCGCATTACTTCCGAAGCTACACTTGCATCCAGTTTTTCCAAAGGCCAGGCAAGAATGCTAATTGCAAGAACCGGTGTTCCTCCCATAGAATAGATATCACTGATAGAATTTGCAGCTGCTATCCTACCAAAATCATATGGATCATCTACAATGGGTGTGAAAAAATCGGTGGTACTGATCAATAACCGGTCGCTACCAATCTCCAATACTGCACAGTCATCTCCGGAGGAGTTTCCAACAAGCAATCCATTGGCACCTCCCGTTTTGTGATCAGCCAAGATCTCAGCAAGAGCACTCGGAGGTATCTTACAACCACAACCTCCACCCTTCGTATGTTCCGTAAGTTTAACGTTCTCTTTTTTCATATCAATACCCGATAAGCCTAACAGCAAGATCTCTGTACTCCATACCCACTCCACTCAACTCCATTACCTGTCCGGAATTATGCTCTTTCAGATTATATTCATACGCCTTATCATAGTAACCGAGAGCAATCGAAAAAGCCTCCCTTAGATTCCCTTCATCCAGAAATTCGAGTGCTCTTTTAACATGCTGTGGTCCCAGACGTTTTCCGATACGCTGCATCGCGAGCTTCAGATCTTCCTTTGAGAAGATACCGTAATCTTTTTCTATTTGATCCAACCTTTCTTCGAATGAACGATTGATAACTATTCGATTTGTTGATTTCATCTGTTTCCAGATGCCCTCTGGAATTACTTTATCGCCGATCGTTCTGCTTTCATCTTCGATCCAAATCCTTCTTTCAGGATCAAGGTTTCTCAAAACAGTGAATAATTCATTCTCGAATTGTTCCTGAGTCGGCGTATAAACCATTCCCAAAGCTCCGAATGAAGATCCGCGGTGATGGGCTAATCCCTCAAGATCAATGACTTGTTCTCCGAGATCCTCGAGCTCTTTTAGCAGGATCGTTTTTCCGGAACCGGTGCGGCCACCTATTACACAAATGTTAAGTTTACATTCAAAAAGTCCATGTACTCCGGTTCTGTAAGCTTTGTACCCCCCTTCCAACAGCAGTGGCTCCAGACCGTAGAATTTAAGCAGGAAGGAATAAAACTCGCTTCGCATACCACCTCTCCAGCAATGAACAAGCACTTTTCCCTCTTTGGCAATACTTACACCTTTTCTTAATAGATCAGAAAGGTGTGGACCCGTAAGTTCCAGACCTTTGTATACAGCCGGATGTCGACCATTGTGTTTATACATTGTTCCGACGAGCTTTCGCTCATCATCAGATAGAATAGGTACATTGAATACACCCGGTATATGACCATCACGGAACTCCTTTTCGCTTCGCACATCGATTACAGGATATAGTTCCTTTAAATGCAGAAATTCATCAATACCGATCTTTTGAACCATAACACAAATGTAAGACTATGAGGGCAATGAACTTCACAAAAAAAAGGCTGCCTTCAAGCAGCCTTTTCCAAGTATAATTTTGTTTATTTCATGTAAGTGTTGAAGAAGTCCTCATTTGTATACATTTTCCCATCCACAGTTACATTTTGCACTCCGCAAGCAATCAAAAAACGAACAATGACATGACGACTTTTATCATCATTAATCACCATTGAGATATTTGCTTCTTTGCTCGACTCGTTAAACTCTACCGTAAAGTAGTGTGTATAGTATTTGGCACTCTTTGAAACCTGTTCCTCAGTTAGATCCGCAGGCATTACAAACAAATATTTTCCAGATTCCTTGCTCGACAAAAGCTCTGTGGATTTCTGAGCGAATGCAGTAGCATTTTCCTGGGCAAATGATAGGGATGTTGCGAAAATGAAAGTGAAAAGAGATAAAACTAGGGTTTTCATGAGCGTACGTTTTTAAATTCGAGACGAAACATTTCGTTAAAAAGTTGTATCATCACGTTTGGCTAAGCTACAATTTTTTTGCCAACTTTGAAAAGGAATGAAAAAACTTTTACCCTATTTTGATGTATCGAAAATTGAAGCCGGTTGCGACGAGGCTGGCAGAGGTTGTTTAGCCGGTCCTGTTGTCGCAGCTTCCGTAATCCTTCCGGTGGATTTTCATCATCCTTTTTTGAATGACTCAAAGCAGCTCAGCGAAAAAAAAAGGGATTTACTGAGACCTATTATTGAACAAGAGGCGATTGCCTATGGAGTATCCTTTATATCTTCCGAAGAGATCGATGACATCAATATTTTGAGAGCAAGTTTTTTGGGAATGCACCGTGCAGTAGATCAGCTGCATGTACGTCCTGAACTATTGCTTATAGATGGTAACCGTTTCACACCTTACCAGGGGATTCCTCATCAATGTATCATAAAAGGAGATGGGAAATACCTGAACATAGCGGCAGCATCGATTCTGGCCAAAACACATCGGGATGAATTCATGCAGGAACTTCATCACAAGCATCCTGTGTACGATTGGAATAACAACAAGGGATATCCTACCGAAAAGCATCGTGCAGCTATAAAAGAATTCGGAGCTACTTCTTTTCATCGGCAATCGTTCACCCTTTTGGCGACTGAGCAGATGGCATTATTTGATTAAACATCAGATTGTTCATTATAATCGAACCCTCCTAATTTTTGCAACCTGCGGGTATCGTATTTTTGATCAAACTGAAAGTTCTATGTTCGCACGCTATTTTTTCATTACCCTTGGCATTATCAGTGTATTGTGGGTAGGCTATGTTGCAGCAGACATAATCGATAAAAAGAAATCCTTCTCTCCCACGTCTTTGTTCGGTAAGGAAGACGGGAAGATCTTGGTGATCAACCGCCGATATGAAGTTGATGAGACAAAACTTCCTTTCAAAACAATCGCAAAGAACAATGAAATACTGAGTGTTCTGAAGCCAAATTTGACTGACGAACGTTCCATATACATCAGTGCGAACCGCCGTCAGTTCCTGATCGAATCAAAATTCAACTGGTCGGAAGGAAAGGTAGAGGAACTTCTCAAAAAAAGCGGTTTGAATGCAAAAACGTTAGGATTGAGAAGCTATGCGATTAGTGGATTTGACATAAAATACTACAAGAACTACCTTCATTTTGCAGCCCCTGAACTGGAAACAACACTTATTGAGGGATGGGGAAATTTTGACCGGAGATCGAGTGCATCCGTCATCGATCTGAACGAAGACTTGCCAAAGATTACAGATATCTATTTCAAAGGAGATGACAGAGTCGACTTTGAAACAAAGAACTTTAAAAAATTAAAGGGTGATCAAGTGGATGACAACGCCCTTTTTTCATCAGCACTTCCTAAGAACATAAAGAATTACCATTTTATCGAAAAACAGTTCCTGAACGCAAGCGATAAAATATTTGCTAATGGGCCAATGAAGAATTGGGTAGACAAAGGGATTGTAACTTTTGAATACAAAGGCTCAAAGGTAATCGTGACTGATTTTGTTTCCGGTCAGGAACCAGTCTACGTCATGAATGATTTTATGAAACAGGATACAGAGAATACCGAGCATGGCTTCTTCAATGACATCAAACTCACTACAGATTTCCCTGCTTCGGGAAAGGACGGGTTCTATATCTACTCAATGAACGATTTCGCCGTTATCAGCGAGGATCAATCGGTTTGCGAAGACATCGTGGCTCAAAACAAATTAGGGAATACGCTATCCACGGATCAAGCAGAAATGAAGGCCATATTTGGAATGCTGCCGGCCCGAGTTACGGAAAGAACTGTTAATAACTCAATAAAGTTCAGCCGAACCGTTTACCGAAACAGAATACACGAAACACATATATCCTTAAACAGTGAGGATTCCGGAGAGGAAGGGGTCTCTACAGGGGAATCACTCACCATCAATATTGATGCTGTGATTAAGGATTTTATTTCTTTCGATGGAAAGGGGAATGTCTCTGTACTAACGGGTACGAATGAACTAATGTATTATTCTGGAGGGCAAATGAAATGGATTAAAAACCTGGGCTCGAAGGCTGTAGACGGAATAACATATCTCGATCAGTTTCAGTTCCTCCTTGTTACCTGCAAAAACTCAATTCATTTACTTGACAAACAAGGCAATTATGTTCTCGGCGGACCTATTAATCTAGGTGGCCGAAGCCCTTCCCAGCAAGCTACAGTCTTCAATTGGCGAAATAAACTCTATCTTGTATTTCCAGATGAAAATGGTACGATGCACTTATTTGATCAAAGAGGGCGTCATCAATTCAGTGTTGCAAATAGTATGACAGGTGTCTCGGCTCCTGTCGACGCATGGATTAGCCAAAAACGACTATTCTTTGGTGTCCGGAATAATGGCTCTTTCAAAATGTTTGATGCGGAAAAAAGAAGTGAATACCGTTCCTTCAATTTACCCGGTGATGCGCAATCCATCGTGCGGAATAATGAGATCTTCTTATTTTCCAGTGAAAACGGAGAGTTGATTTACATGGATCAAAAGGGTGGTAAAACACAACTTAACGAATCTATTTCAGGAAAAATAAAGAAAAGTTCGGCCTCGGCAAATCTCATCTACCTCTCAAATTTCAATAGTGGCAAGATTTCTATACTAAGTTCCGTCGGAAGCCTATTAGGAATAGTTCCAATTGATTTTTCTGACGTTGAAAACTGGTATATTCAAACCATCGATGGAAGAACTTTTGTCGGTGTAATCGATGGTTTGGAGAATAATGTATATTTGTACGAGTTGGATGGTGGAAAATTTAGCGATAGATCATACGAGGGAAGTAGAAAATGTATGTTAAATAATTCTGACAATACACTGATCATAACCTCGATCGTCGACAAATTCATCGTTCAGCATCGTGTAAACTAAAACTCTACTTAAAATGAAAATGATGAAAAAAGCGTTACTGTTTTTGTGTTTCGCAATTTCACTTGGCACTTCTGCACAGAACTATCTGGGAATCTATAGCAGTAACTATGCCGGAGTAATGGCAACAGATCTTCAACCAGCCAGCTTCGTAGACAGCCGTTTCGTGGTGGATGTGAATCTTGCCAGCTTTAACCTTTCAGGTTGGACAAATGCAGGATACTATTCCACAAGAGACATGCCTAAATGGTGGACAAAATCTTTCTTGGACACGTCTATTTACAATAGTTGGGCACCAACTGATGGTGTAGACTTTACAGACAAATATATTACGAGAAGATATAGTGCTAATGACAATACGACAATTGGATTCTACAATAATATCCAGGTTGATGTCTTAAACTTTATGTTCCACATAAACCCTAAAATAGCTGTTGGTGCAGCGATCAAATTTCGCTCAATTACAAATGTGGATGATATCGATCCTAATCTTGCTTTGCTACTGGAAAATGATTGGGATTATGCCACTCTCTGGGATCAGAAATTCAATGAAGAGCTGCTTGATTTCAACCATTTGACCTGGTTAGAATACGGTATAAATTATTCTCAAGTGATCAAGGACGACGGAGAACATTTCATGAAGTTTGGTGCAAAACCAAAATGGCTTTCCGGCATGGCAGCGGCGTATTTACACACTAAAAATTTCCAGTACAACGTTGATGATGAAAATACATTCAACTCTTTGTCAGGTGATGTTGAATATGGTCATTCTTCAGGAATTCTGGACATTTTGGGAGACCCTAACAAAACGATTGGACCGTCCGATTTCATGAAGAGTGCGGCAAAGTTCGGAATTGGCCTTGACCTCGGATTCGTATATGAATGGCGTCCAGAATGGAAATCCTATAAATACGACATGGATGGTGAGACAAATATTTGGCGTCGTGATCAGGAGAAATATAAAATGCGGGCGGGGATATCGATTCTTGATATTGGCGGCATGAAATTCGCCAAAGGAGGGTTAAGTCGCGATTTCTCCGTTAACACCAATAATCCATTTAACTTCAGAGACGCGTTCAAAGGAGCCGGAAACCTCATTGAAATTGATCAAAAGATAGATAGTCTTGTACAGAACGACCCAGATTGGACATCCCCTGAGGGTGAGGGATCTACCTTCTTTATGTCACTGCCCACTTCCATCAGTTTACAATACGACTATCACATTTGGAAGTGGTTGTATGTCAATGCGACAGGGATCTTGAATATTCAGAATCGTAAAAATCCTCACAGGGTGCGCGTACCAAACAGCTTCAATGTGACCCCAAGCTTTGATCACGCATGGTTTGGTCTTCATTTACCACTTTCTTACAACTCTTACTCAGGATTTAAAGCAGGTATTGGAACGCGACTTGGGCCACTTACATTGGGTGTGAATGACTTTGGTGTCTTGTTCGCTTCAGGAGACAAAATCAATGGCGCTGCAATTTATGCTGGATTGAGAGTACCGGTACTATACACGGCTCCAGATGATATGGATGGTGATAAAGTTTCAGATGAAAAGGACGAATGTGCTGTTATACCGGGTATTTGGGCCTTCAAAGGATGTCCTGATTCTGATAATGACGGCATCAAGGATATGGAGGATCATTGTCCGCAAGAAGCAGGTCTTGCTGAATTCAACGGATGCCCTGACAAAGACGGGGATAAGATTCCGGATAAAGATGACCTTTGTCCTGAGTTAGCAGGAGAACTTAAGTGGAAAGGTTGTCCAGACCGAGATAACGACAGCATCATCGACCCAAATGACGACTGTCCTGATAATCCGGGATTGGTTGCCTTCAGAGGATGCCCTGACACAGACGGTGACGGAATCAAAGATGATGAAGATGCTTGTCCGGATGTAGCAGGTCCACTTGTTAATCAGGGATGCCCTGATTCAGATAAAGACGGCATTTTCGACTTCCTGGATGATTGTCCAGAGCAATACGGACCGAAGGAAAATAAAGGTTGTCCATGGCCGGATACAGATAATGATGGATTATTGGATAAGGATGATGATTGTCCGAACCTTGCTGGACCAATCAAGAACAAAGGATGTCCATATCAGGACACTGATAATGACGGTGTATTGGATAAAGATGACGACTGTCCGGCAACTGCAGGTCCTGTTTCAAACAAAGGTTGCCCAGTAATCGAAAAGGAAGTTGAAGAGATCCTTAAAACAGCGTTCGACGATCTTGAGTTCGAAACTGGTAAGGATATCATCAAAGAAGTATCTATTCCTTCATTGACTGAGCTTGCCGAAGTACTGAAGAAGAAAGCTACTTGGGGTCTCCAGATCGCAGGACACACAGATAATGTTGGTGACGATCAAAAGAACATGATCCTTTCCAAGAAGCGTGCTGAAGCAGTTAAGAATTTCATGATCTCTCAAGGAATAGATGCAACGAGATTCAATGTATTGTTCTTCGGTGAAACAATGCCGATCGCTTCTAATGATACTCCTGAGGGACGTCAGAAGAACCGTCGTGTTGAAATGAAGATTATCTTCAAATAAGAAGATCTAAGCATAATGTGAAAAGGGTCGGGCGAAAGGTCGACCCTTTTTTTATGAACCTGAACCAATTTGGTTATTTTTGAAGCATGGTCAAATTTTCAAGAGGAAAACGATTTCTTTTGAGCATCCTTTCAGGATTGTTAATGGTGATGAGTTTCCCATATACAGGAAGTCTTACTCCTCTCGTTTTTGTCTCATGGATCCCACTTTTATTGGTGGAATGGAGCATTTCAGCCAATAAATATCGCTCGGGAAAGGTTTTTATCCATACTTACCTGACATTCTTTATTTATAATATCGGCACAACCTGGTGGATCTGGAATGCGAGTCAGGGAGGAGCCATAATGGCTTTTATACTCAATGCGTTTTTAATGAGTATTGCCTTTTTCCTCTTCCATATTTCTAAAAAACATTTGGGGGCTTCTGCAGGTTATCTGTCGCTTATAATGCTTTGGATAAGTTTTGAATATTTACATTATCACTGGGAACTTTCATGGCCTTGGCTGAATCTCGGAAATACATTTTCTGTGACACCCTCCCTTGTTCAATGGTATAGTGTCACAGGAATCTTAGGTGGCACAGTCTGGATCCTAATTATTAACTATCTGGGATTTCAGTTGGTCAAAGGAATCTTGTTCAATAAGGAAAGATGGGAAGGACATAAGATATCGATAGTGGTATTACTTCTTTTACTAATCGTTCCTATCTCGATTTCAGTCATTCAATATACAGGTTATCAGGAAAAAAGGGATCCATTGGAGGTTGTCGTTGTTCAGCCCAATATCGATCCGTATAACGAAAAATGGGTAGCTTCTGTCGAAGACCAATTGCGCAAGCTTATGGATCTGGCTGACAAGAAAGTGACTGAAAATACTGCGATGGTCATTGCTCCTGAGACAGCGATCAGCTGGACCTTTTACGAAGAGGATCTTTTAGCTATGCCTTTTTGGGGTTACTTGAAAGAAAGAAAGTCGAACTGGGAAAATACTTCATTCTTTACTGGAGCTTCAACCGCAAGGTACTTTGAACGAAGAAATTCCCGTGCTTCCCGTAAACTCTCAGATGGACCAGGTTTCTGTGAAAGCTATAACAGCTCATTGCTGGTAGATGAAAAAAATGAACCTACCTTCCTGCATAAATCTAAATTGGTTTTGGGAGTGGAAAAACTTCCTTTCTCGGACTGGTTTCCGTTTCTTGAAGAGTTATCAATCGAAAATGGAGGTACCAGCGGAACACTCGGAATAGAAAAGGAACCAAAGGCCTTGCATTCTGGGAAAGTAACTTTTGCACCTCTTATCTGCTACGAATCAATCTACGGAGAATTCAATGCTGAACAATGTCGCAAAGGAGCAGAAGCGATCTTCATAATCACGAATGACGGATGGTGGAAAGATACACCCGGTTACAAGCAGCACATGAGCTTCGCAAGGCTAAGAGCAATTGAAAACAGAAGGTCTGTCGCCCGATCAGCAAATACAGGTACCAGTTGTATTATAAATCAGCGCGGGGATGTTCTTCAACAGACTAATTGGTGGACACAAGATGCAATCAAGGCAACAATCAACCTAAATAGTAAATTGACATTCTATACACGCTCAGGAGATCTCTTGGGAAAGGTATTTTCACTCGTGTCGCTTGTAATCCTGTCGATGGTCATTGGAAGGATGATCAAGCCTTACCTATCGAGACAATAATCAATCCTTAAAAGAAAGTAGTCCAAACCTTTCCTTTTTCCCATAGACGGCGTAGAAGAGCATCTCTTTAGAACGATAGTCTATTTGGAATAGTTTTGGAACAGCCAAGGCCTGGATCTCCTTCCGATCAAAGAAAGTCTTTCTTTCTGTGGATCCATCAATAATATTAACCTTGACGATAGACACTACATTGTTTTTCTTTGTGAAATTGGCAGGATAAATCTTACTTCCCGGAATAAAAAATCCGGTATCATCGTAATTTTTAATGTGATCATTAAAGATGAAGCATAGCTTCCCCTGATCGAGAAATCGTGCATACGAGCTATAAGGCCCCCCATCATTTGTTGAAACCTGATATTTATTGATCTTCTTGAGCCAACTAAAACCGCCCTCAGGATTCACCTTGAATACAATAATATCATTATAGTAGTAGTTGAAATAAGTTCTGACCATCGCTGTTCGAGGATCATTGTAGCTTACTTCCTGCACATAATACTGTTCAAGAGATCCAACAATACTGCCATCACCAAGAACTTCTGTTTGCCTCATGACATAACTGTAAAGTTGCGGAGTTCCCCATCCTTTTGCTTCTCGTCTTTCAGCTCTTTCTTTATCTCTTTCCGACCAGTCTTGCACAATGAAATCCTTCGAAAACTCCTCCGAACCTTCATCTATGACTGCTTGTTTATCATAGTCTAACTTCAAATAGAATAACCCTAAAACCCCTGCTTTAGCAATTTCTCCATAGATTCCCGTTATGGTAAAAACCCTGTCATTATCCGAACTCAGGCTCATTGCCTCTACCCTTTTACCTTTTAGGTCAAGTCTGAAATCATTGATACCCTCCGGAGTTATATGAAGGATATGCATGGCCTTGTAGTTCATGTAGCCTTTGAAAATCTTTTTATCATCCTGAAGAGAATACTCAGTTACCGAAATAAAATAGTCTCCCGTATTCGAAAGATAGTACTCACTGATTAAGGATAGATCACCCCTGAAGGGTAATTTATAATCGCCTTCGGAAACCTCGCTCAATTCATCGTCAAGAATCTTGAACCCGTATCGGTCCTTTTCCTCTTTTCTGCCGGGAATCTCCCAAACCAATCCAAAAAAAGCTTTATTACGGGAACTTATGATATTAAAAGAACCTCTGGTACTGTTTTTTTCCAAAACGTAACTGGCCATCTCTCTTGAGGGACCGAACGGCACACATTCTTCAGAATATTCCTGCATGTAGATATGATTAATACCTTCACGTTTGTCTGAAAGGAACACAATAAGTTTTCCACCAATAACTTCTACCCCTTCAAAATTTGCCATCCCCGACTCTACTTTCATCATGATCTTGCCCGTAGAGGTAAGTTTGAAATTTGAATGATTAGAAACTTTATATGTTCCCATAACGGCACCTCCCGTATAGCGCAGAGCATAGAAATTCTTACCTTTTCTTGGAAGGATTTCCATCATACTCCCCGAACTATTTTCCATATCGCTCCAATCTATCAGATATCCCTGTGCGATCAGAACAACTGGTAAAATAGCGGTTAAAATAATGAGAAGGATTCTCATAGGACCAAGTTAGAATTACACCAGTTGTACACCGGTGTAATTGTGTGGTGTGATCGCTTTCAATTCTGCCTTCAAAGCATCTGATATTTGAAGTGTATCGACAAACAAATGAACCGATTCTTTCGTGACAGCCTCGTTCTTTCGAGTCAACCCTTTTAGTGCTTCATACGGTTTTGGGAATCCCTCACGACGAAGTACAGTCTGTATGGCCTCCGCCACAACTGCCCAGTTATTTTCAAGGTCTTCTGCGAAAGCATCCTCATTTAAAAGAAGCTTATCCAGGCCAACCAGTGTAGACTTAACAGCAATGAACGTATGAGCCAACGGCATACCTACAGTTCTCAAAACGGTGGAGTCCGTGAGGTCACGCTGCAGACGTGAAACAGGAAGTTTCGCTGACAAATGTTCGAAAAGAGCATTTGCGATACCAATATTACCCTCTGAGTTTTCAAAGTCGATGGGATTGACTTTGTGCGGCATTGCAGATGATCCGATCTCACCATCTTTTAGTTTTTGCTTAAAGTATTCCATGGAGATATAGGTCCACATATCTCGATCAAGGTCTAAAATGACTGTATTGATCCGCTTCATACAATCGAACAATGCTGCCAGATTATCGTAGTGCTCTATCTGAGTAGTTGTCTGACTCCTGTTCAGATTGAGGATGTTATTCACGAATGAATTTGCAAAGGAAACCCAATCATGATCCGGAAATGCAACGTGATGGGCATTGAAGTTCCCGGTGGCTCCGCCGAATTTTGCTGAGAACGGAATCTTTCTCAATTGATCTAACTGAACTGACAGCCTCTCCGTAAATACCTTGACCTCCTTGCCCAATCTTGTTGGTGATGCCGGCTGACCATGCGTTCTTGCCAGCATTGGGATATCTTTCCAATCATTCTGAAAACTTGTCAATTTAGCAATTAACTTTTCCATTAAAGGAAGATATTGCTCATGGACAGCCTCTTTTAGTGAAAGTGGAATACTGGTATTATTGATGTCCTGAGAAGTTAATCCAAAATGCACAAATTCCAGGTATTTCTCAAGGCCAAGATGAGTCAATTTTTCCTTGAGAAAATACTCAACGGCTTTCACATCATGATTTGTCACCTTTTCAGTCTCTTTTATCCAATTTGCATCCTCTTCAGAGAATTGAAAACATAGCGATCGGAGATCCTCGAATTTGTCACGTGGAAAGTCCTTTAACGGTTCGATACCGGAACAAACCAAGGCAATAAGGTATTCAACCTCAACGATTACCCTGTATTTGATGAGTCCAAATTCTGAAAAATACGGTTGTAATTCCTTTGTTTTTGACTGATAGCGTCCATCGATAGGCGAAATTGCCGTTAAGCTGCTGAAATTCATTCTTTCAAATTGATTAGATCAAGTTCTTCATTTGCTTAAATGAAAAGGCAAAGATAAGAAAAGCATCAGGAAAATTGGGCCGATGATGCATCTTTCATTACATTTGATCATGCAATTCCTGAAAGATCTTTTTCTAGGGCTGCGATCCTACTGGAAGGCAATCCTCTTTATCAAAACCCACAAGATTTACTGGTACATTCTTATACCTGCGGTTTTCATGATCGGGATCTACAAACTTGGGGAAATGATCAAGGCAAAACAGTACACTCCTCATGTGAGTAATATGAACGAGATTGTTTGGTTCATGCTGCAGCTGCTTTTGGAAATCTCCATCGCTTTACTCCTTATGAACTTTGCAAAATACCTAGTAGTCATCATTTTGTCTCCGCTGCTTGCGCATTTAAGTCAGAAAACGGAGCACAAACTCACCGGGAATATCTATCCATTTGAAATGGGTCAGTTCCTGAAGGATATTAAGAGAGGGGTTAGGATCGCGCTGCGAAATCTACTCTGGCAATATTTGTTCTTCCTGATCATTTTTGTCGTTTCTTTTCTAGGGTGGAAAGATCCAAAGAGCTCCCCCGTCTTCTACCTTATTTTTGGAATTGCATTCTACTATTATGGTTTTAGTTTCATTGATTATGTCAATGAACGTCGAAAACTGAATATCAATGAAAGCGTTTTGTTCGTGAGGAGTCACTGGGGTTTGGCCATCTCTTTAGGAGCTGTTTACTCCTCCATGATCCTCGTACCTGTGAATCTTGGCATAATATTCAGCTTGACCGGCTTTGGAGAAAAGAACGTCCTGCTCAGCATAGGAGAGCTGCTCCTTCATGTCCTGCTTTGGATAGCTGCATCCGCTGCACCAATATTGGCAATTGTGGCTTCAACTATTGCAATGAATGATCTTGTCAGTTTGAAAAAGAAACGATAATCCGTTGAATGTAAATGACTCATGAATTTTGTCTTTATCAAATTTCTCGGTGACGTAAAAAATGCTTTCTTTTGTATGTTCTATTCAGAATTTATAATCACATAAAAACAAGGACTATGTTCAAATTTCGTCTGGCACTAATTTTCACACTTTTCATTATCGGAAGCGCATTTTCGTCCAAGTCAATGAATACTCCTCCAGACTCAACAACCAGTTTAGTCGATAAATCATCTGCAATTTACATGATTGATGAAGGTCGAACACTATTCAATGAAGGGAAGTTCCGTGACGCATTAAACAAATTTCGTGAAGCAGCACTAAAAGATCCAAATAGCTGGAAGGCAGTATATTGGGTTGGACAATGTCATTACACGATGAATAATTATGGTCTTGCTCTGAAATATGCCCAAGACGCACTGTCAAATGATAAAAACAGTGTTAAAGACGAAGTATATGAATTGCTCGGAAATGCGCATCATCGCTCATCAAATTTGGATTCTGCCATCTTCTATTTCGAAAAGTTGATAGGCGACCTGAAAGTTCGGGTAGGGTTTGAAACAGGTCTTAATCCGGGCATGAAAGAATACTATAAAAAAATTGAGTTTAATCTGCAGCAAGCACTTTTTGCAAAAGCAGAAATGGCAGGCACTAATCGATCCGCGAAAGTTTCCCTTGGTTCTGTAAATTCAGGGTACAACGATTATAATCCTATTCTTACAAATGAAGGAAAAACACTGTATTTCGTTTCAAGGAGAAGCGATACCAAAGGTGGATCTATGAACCCAGATGATCAAGAATACTTCGAGGATACTTATCATGCTGTATGGAATGACGCAACGCAGGATTGGGATAGTATTTCAAACGAATTGGGCCGTATTAATTCTGACGGTTTCGATGCGGTCAACTTTATTTCAAAAGATGGTCTTAATGGAATTATGACGATCAACACAACCGCAACAGGCGCAAAAAAGACAACGAAAGGTTCCGATCTATTTACCATTGACATGAGCACCAAAACCAAATGGTCTACTCCAAAACGTATCAACAGCAAGTCAATTAATACCGGATTCTTTGAAGGATCCGCGACTATGACTGCTGACGGAAACACAATGTATTTCGTTTCAGACCGAAAAGGAAACAAAAGCTCTACCGATATCTATGTTACCCAAAAAATTGGGAAATCATGGGGTGAAGCGAATCCGCTTCCCTTCAATGTAAACACTATCAGCCGAGAAACGACACCTTTTATTACTCCAGACGGTCGCTTCCTGTTTTTCAGTTCGGATGGTCACCCGGGGATGGGGGGATTAGATATATACGTTGCTGAGAACAAAGGAGGTTCCTGGGGTAATCCGATAAACTTGGGAATCATGGTAAATACGGTGAACAATGACACACACTTCCAGTACTATCCAGAATTGAAAAAGGCAGTTATGTCGAGTTTTGAAATAATCGGTCAAAAAGCCAGTATGGACATATACCAGGTTGATATGTCCGGATACACCCTGCCTGAAGGAAAATAATTTTGAACCTTATGGAATTTTGGATGTAATGGCATCCTGAAAGCATCACCTTTCACGTGATGCTTTTTTATTTAAAAACTTAATACTTATGAGAACTACCATTTTATTCCTTTTAATGTCGGCTGCGGTTTACGCTCAAAAAGAAACAGGACTCACTTCCGAGATCGAGAAAGTGACCGTCTTTTTTCAGGGTGCACAGATCGAACATTATCGTTCAACAGAACTTAAGCCCGGTAAGCAGGAGATCGTATTTCAAAAATTAACGGACTTCGTTGATCCGAACTCGGTTCAAGTTAAAGCAAAAGGTGATCTTACGATCCTTTCAGTTCGCACCCGTAAGAATTATGAGGATCTTAAAATGACCAATTCAGAGATTTCAGAACTCAATACAAAAAAGCACAAGTTAGAATTGCGTGATCAGGCTTTGCGCGATGAGTATGACATCCTTGCCTTGGACAAAAGCCTTCTCATGAAGAACCGTGATCTGAAAGGCAATGATCAGGGGTTGAAAGTTGCAGAACTCAAAGAAGCTTATACCTTCATGCATCAGAAGCTCACAGAGATCAATACTCGTCAGACTGCTGTCTACAATGAGCTGGAAGAACTGGCCAAGGAAATGAACCGCATCGAGCAGGAGATCGTCAGTCAGCGCAGTAAGCCTGTAACCAATTACACCGAGATCATCGTAGAAATTGACGTGGAGAGTGCAACTAAAGGTGAATTCTTCTTCTCCTACATTTCTCCGAACGCATCCTGGAAACCTTACTATGATATGCGCAGTGACGGCATCGGTAAGCCGGTTCGCCTTGAAGCAAAAGCATTGGTAAATCAAACGACCGGAATTTCCTGGGATAATGTTGACCTGGTTCTTTCAACAAATGATCCCTATGAGAATTCGAAAGAGCCGATCCTGAATCCATGGTACCTTTCCTATTACAACTATCCGCAGCAAAAGAACGTTTATCAGCGTTCGATCCCGCAATACGATTATTCAGGAGAAAAACTGCGCGGAGAAGTGATCGATGCATCCACCGGAGAACCGTTGCCGTTTGCTCGAATCACCTTCCCATCCAATCCGAATGTGTCAGCAGTAACCGATTTCGACGGTAAGTTCGAGATCACTGTTCCGAAAGGTGAGCGATTTGTAACGGCTTCGTATGTTGGTTATAATTCCATTCAATTAGGGATCACAGCTCCTTATCTGAAGTTCTTTATTCAACCGCAAGATATCGTTCTGGAAGAGGTTATGATCATGGATGAACGCAATATGGCAGCAGACTATGATGGTACCGCAATGTATGATAAACTGGATGCAAAGGATATTCAAAGAATACCCGGGGTGACAACTCGCGGATCCAGAAAGAACAAGGCAAGAAGTGAGGCATACCTGGCAAATGGTGACTCAATGACACTATCTGCAACAAGTGGTGCATCGTACTCCTGGTCCAGCAATGTTACAACAACCGTTACGCAAAAGGACCTGCGTGTTGAATATGCGATCCAGTCCAAATTCACGATACCTTCAGACGGTGTCGATCACAGGGTGCACATTTCAAACTACGAGTTGCCGGCAAGCTACGAATACCACGCTGCTCCGAAAATGGATCCGTCCGTTTATCTGGCGGCACAGGTTTCAGGATGGGAAAAGCTGAACTTACTGAACGGGGAATCGAACCTATATTTTGACGGTACTTTCATTGGCAAGACCTACATCGATGTCAACTCAACGAAGGACACCCTGTCATTCTCTTTAGGCAAGGACAACAAGATCCAGATCGAACGCAAGCGTATCCAGGAGAAAAGTACAAACAAAGTGATCGGATCACGTCAGAAATTCGAAGTGACCTGGGAGATCAAGGTGAAGAACAACGGTGGTGCAAACATTCCGATCCTGATCAAGGACCAGTTCCCGATCTCAACGAACAATGATATAAAAGTAAAACAAGGGGATTTTGCTGAAGCTACCCTGGATGAAAAGACAAGTATCCTAACCTGGAATTTCTTGTTGAGTCCATCTCAAAGCAAAACACTGCAATTCAATTATTCGGTAGACTACCAGCATGGACAAGTTCTTTACATCGAATGATCCACATTGCATTGAACCAAAAACCGGCCTCTCTTGGGGTCGGTTTTTTTATGCTGATTGAAATTGTACCTTTGCCACATGAGGCGGTATTTCATCGAGATCTCTTATAACGGAACGGATTATTACGGCTGGCAGCGTCAGCCCAGGCAACATTCTGTTCAGGAAGAGATCGAAAATGCGCTTTCAAAACTGCATTCCAACAAAGAGATCCCTATCGTCGGGTGCGGAAGGACTGATACAGGGGTTCATGCAAAACAGTATTTTCTGCATGTGGATCTGGAAAATGTTGGAGACACCAAGCACCTCATCTTTAAACTGAACAGGATGCTTCCAGACTCGATCGTGATCCATGGCATTCAAGAAGTTAGTTTTGATGATCATGCGCGGTTCGGAGCCAAGGAACGCACCTATCGTTATTTCATTCATTTGAAAAAAGATGCTTTCATCAATGAGATGAGCTGGTATTTTCCGCAGGAACCGGATTTCGGAAAAATGAATGAAGCTGCCCAACACTTTCTTGGGAAACAGGATTTTACTTCGCTCTCTAAACTTCATACGGATGTGAAGACCAACATCTGCACCGTCACAAAAGCGGAATGGGTCAAGCACGACGATGATCGCTGGTACTTCGAGATCGCCGCTGATCGCTTCCTGCGGAACATGGTAAGAGCTACTGTCGGGACATTGTTGGATGTGGGATTGGACAAGATCCAACCGGATGACATTAAAAAGATCCTTGAAGCGAAAGATCGCGGAGAGGCGTCAACCTCCGTTCCAGCGCACGGACTCTTCCTCTGGAAAATAATCTATTGATGGTCCGGTTTACTTTTGTCATATTCCTGCTTTTTTATGGTTACGCAGCTATTCGCTATCACATTGGCGCAGATGTTCCGATCGATGACTGGTACTTTATTCTAAACAAGTCCATCGCCTGGACAGGTTTCACACTGGTTGCACTGAGCATTCTGAAAACACCCACTCTTCAGAAATGGAACCTCAACCGCCGAGATCTGGGATTGACAGGAGTATCCTTTGCGTTCATGCACGCTGTATCGGTACTTTTTCTTTTTTCTGAGGAACACTATTCCAAACTGTTCACAGAACATCAAATCAACACGCAAGGGTACATAGCTCTTTCTCTGGGAGCCCTTTCAATGCTGATCTTTTCATTTCCCCTTGTCGCGGCTTTGAAAAGCTATCCGAATGAAGCCTGGCAGTTCAGATTAGGAAAGTATGGTGTACTGGTCAGTATTTTCCATCCAATGATCATCGGTTATTCCGGTTGGCTCAAAGTAGTTAAATGGCCTTTAGGGATGCCTCCGATCACCTTACTGGCGGTACTGACAGGCATTGGAATCTGGGTTATTCGTTTGAATAGAAAATAAAAAAGGCGGATCAAAAGATCCGCCTTTTCAATTATATTAATTTGATCACTCAACGATCAAAATGTAATTGTTCTTTTTTCCTTTCCCCAATAGAACGTATTTGTTATTGATCAGGTGATCAGAGGTCAGCATGAAGTCTTCACTGACTTTTTCCTTGTTCACGGAAATTGCATTTGCTTTCAGTTCACGTCTTGCCTCACCGTTGGACGAAAGAAACCCAGTTTTGGCCGCAAGCGCATCGATGATCGACATGGAAGACCCGAACTCACCTCGAGCAACAGTTGCTTGAGGAACACCATCAAAAACAGAGAAGAAGTCTTTCTCTGAAAGTAACCGTAGATCGTCTGCAGTTGATTTACCGAACAGGATATTGGATGCAGCAATAGCCGTCTTCAGGGCTTCCTCCCCGTGAACGCGCTTGGTGATATCCTCTGCGATAGCCTTTTGAAGGATGCGCAGATGCGGTGCTTCAGCATGTTCCTTTTCCAAAGCCTCGATCTCCTCTTTTCCACGCAAGGTGAAAATGCGGATGTAATTACCCGAATCTGCATCGCTTGAGTTCAACCAGAACTGGTAGAATTCATACGGAGAGGTCTTTTCTGGATCCAGCCAAACGCTTCCGCCTTCGGTTTTGCCAAATTTGGTTCCATCTGCCTTCTTGATCAACGGTGTCGTTACAGCATACGCTTCACCACCCGATTTACGGCGGATCAGCTCAGTTCCTGTTACGATATTACCCCACTGATCAGAACCACCCATCTGTACGATGCAGTTCTTATGCTTGTTCAAATGATAGAAATCATAACCTTGAACCAACTGGTAAGAGAACTCGGTGAATGACATCCCTGTTTCAAGACGCTTCTTTACTGAATCCTTCGACATCATGTAATTTACGGTGATATGTTTACCAACGTCACGGATGAAATCAAGGAAGCTCATATCCTTGAACCAATCGTAATTGTTGACCATTTCAGCTGAATTGGACCCGCTATTAAAATCAAGGAACTTCTCGAGCTGCTCCTTCACGCACTTTACATTGTGGTTCAGCGTGTCGGCATCCAAGAGGTTTCTTTCTGCTGATTTTCCGGATGGATCCCCCACCATTCCGGTTGCACCTCCGACCAGCGCATAAGGCTTGTGACCTGCACGTTGGAAATGAACCAGTGTCATGATCTGAACCAAATGTCCAACGTGTAATGAATCTGCGGTTGGGTCAAAACCAATGTAACCTGCAGAAACATTTTTATTCAGTGCGTCTTCTATTCCGGGCATGATATCGTGTACCATTCCCCTCCATTTCAATTCCTCGATAAAATTCGTTGGCATTCTTATTTCGTTAATTCCTTAAATACTTCTTCAAGAGATTTCTCTTCGGTTTTCAGCGTCAATACCAACAAGTTGTGTTGTTGAGCGTATTGAGCGATCACTTTTCTTAAGTCAACATCATCCGTTGTTTCAAGTAACCATCCGTTGTTTACCTTTTCCACTTTACCGACATGCGGTATCTTGTTCAACGTTGATTTGGAAATGGTACCGTCAAATTCTGCATACACCGTTTGATGAGATAGATCAGTCTGAAGGTGGAAGGCAGTATCATCTGCAACGATCTGACCTTTGTTGATAATCACAACTCTGTCGCAGATCGCTTCCACTTCCCGCATGATGTGCGTTGAAAGCATTACCGTCTTCGACTTTCCGATCTTCTTGATCAGTTCCCGGATCTCCACCAGCTGGTTCGGATCGAGTCCGGAAGTCGGCTCATCCAGGATAAGTACCTGCGGATCATGAATGATGGCTGCGGCAAGGCCAACGCGCTGACGATAACCCTTTGAAAGAGCACTCAGTTTCTTGTTCTGTTCAACCTCAAGTCCAACCGCTTTGATCATCTCATCCACACGCTCCTTTATATTCTTGACCTTATAGATCTTCCCCACAAATTCAAGGTACTCTCTTACATACATATCCAGATACAACGGGTTGTGTTCAGGTAGGTATCCGATCAGCTGACGTGTATTCAACGAATCAACATCGACCGGTAATCCGCATACTCTCACATCTCCCGATGAAGCAGGAATATAGCCCGTAATGATCTTCATGGTCGTCGACTTCCCGGCACCGTTAGGCCCCAAGAATCCGACGATCTCTCCTTTAGCAATCGAAAACGAAATGTCACGAACCGCTGCCTGATCACCGTAATATTTAAACAGGTTTTTTACCTCTATTGACATGTGCCGGAATTTGTAGGCAAAGATACGGATTAATTGACAATCCACCATTGTTCAAAGTCAATTGTCCTTTCTCCTTTTCTGGCTATCTTTGCCTAAATGTCAACAAAGGGTAAAGTTCTTAAATCGACCGGAAAATGGTACACCGTGGAATTGGAAGACTGTTCCGTGGTGAGTTGTCGCATCCGTGGAAAATTAAGGTTGGAAGGACTGAGTACAACCAATCCCATTGCAGTGGGTGACATCGTTCTCCTCGATGATAAACTGGATGAAGAAGGCAAGCGAACGATCGCTGATTTTGAGGAGCGGACCAATTATATTGTGCGTAAATCAACGAATCTGAGCAAGCAGATGCAGATCCTTGCTGCCAATGTCGACAGGGCATACTTGCTCGTTACGATCAAATCGCCTGTTACCCATTTAGCCTTCATTGACCGCTTTCTGGTTGCTGCAGAATCTTTCAGGATTCCTACGACGGTCCTCTTCAACAAGATAGACATGTACAATTCCGAAGAGCTGAAAGAGATCGACCGTCTCACAGAACTTTACGAAGGGATTGGCTATCCGTGCTACAAGATCTCAGCGGAAAACAAGACCAACATTGATTGGTTGCGCGACGAGATGAAGGATAAGCAGGTCATGATCTCCGGGCATAGCGGGGTTGGAAAGAGCACACTCGTAAATGCCTTGGACCCATCGCTCGATCTGCGCACGGGAGAAATCTCACAGGCACATTTGCAAGGCCAGCATACCACAACCTTTGCCGAGATGCACAAACTTTCAACCGGAGGTTACATAATCGATACACCGGGAATCAGAGCTTTTGGGATCGTTGACCTGGAAAAGGAGTTCATATCACATTATTTCCCCGAGATGCGCCAGCTGATCGGTGCATGTAAGTTTCATAACTGTCAGCACATGAACGAACCAAAATGCGCAGTGAAAGAAGCCGTTGAGAATGAAATCATTGCTCAAAGCCGCTATGCCACCTATCTTCAGTTGATGACCGAAGATCCTAACGACGTTCACCGAAAGAATATATACGGATAATATGAGAGTCGTCATTCAGCGTGTATCAGAAGCTTCCGTTAAGATCGATGGAAGGATATCTGGAAAGATAGGGAAAGGTTTATTGATCCTTATAGGGATTGAACTCGAAGATGACCGTTCCGATGCAGACTGGCTAATCCAGAAGATCATTGGTTTACGCATTTTTTCCGATCAGGAAGGGAAAATGAACCTATCGGTAGGTGAAGTCGATGGACGTTTTCTTGTTGTAAGTCAGTTTACCCTGCACGCATCGACAAAAAAAGGGAACCGACCAAGTTATGTCAAAGCTGCGCGTCCGGAGCATGCAATTCCGCTGTACGAATACTTTGTAGATAGTATGGGTGCTATTTCCTGTACAAAAGTTGAAACAGGTAAGTTCGGCGCAGATATGAAAGTTAGTCTGGTGAACGACGGACCGGTAACAATACTTATGGATTCTAAAAACAAGGAATAATGACCCTAACAGAAGCTCAGAAAGCAGTCGACAAGTGGATCAAGGAATACGGTGTCCGTTACTTCAACGAACTGACGAATACCGCCATGCTCATGGAAGAGGTGGGAGAGGTTGCCCGCATCATGGCACGTCGCTATGGCGAACAAAGTGAAAAAGAGTCCGATAAGAACAAGGATCTGGGTGATGAAATGGCAGACGTTCTTTTTGTTTTGATCTGTCTGGCTAATCAAACCGGGATCGACCTTGAAGAGGCATTGGAGAAGAACCTCGATAAAAAAACAAATCGTGATCACACGCGTCACAAAGACAATGAAAAACTCAACTGATGGCACTGGAAAAATTACGCGCTGAATTGCAGGAAATCCTTCCTGAAAAAGGAATTACTGAACTGAATGAATTCCAGCTCAAAATAATCGACGCGATCAAATCCGGCAAGAACATCCTCGCAGAAGGTCACGAAGGAAGCGGAAAAACGACTGCAATTTATCTTTCCGTTCTGCAGAAGATAACTGAAGCAAGCGAAGGTTCACCCAGAGCGATCATCGTTTGTGCCTCCGACCAGAAAGCGTATGAACTGCATGAACGTCTGGAGAAAATATGCAGGATCCTCGATCTCACCGTCGATTTGGCTCACGACCGTGGAAACATGCTTCAGCAGCGAAATGATATATTCGACGGTACAGAGATAATCGTTGGGACCGCCCGCAGATTGTATGAACTATACATACAGAATGGATACAACGTGAGTAAACTGAAAATGTTCATACTTGATGATGCGCTCGACATTTTCAAGAACGGGCATAAAATGCAGATCTCAAGGATCACTGAGAGCTTTCCGAAATGCCAGTATATCCTCTTGTCCCATAGTTTCAAGGACCGTCGGGTGGAAGAATACCTGGATGAGTTCGTTCCGATCACCAAATTGATCGAAGCGCAATAAAGAACATTCTGTTGTTCATGCTGTTATACTACTATGGAAAGAGATTCGCTTAAGACCTTGAGACCGCTCATCGCCACTTCTAATTCAGGTGGCACCAAACCAATAGAGTTGTTTCAGAACGAGGTCTTACGCCCCATCATCAAATTCCAGCATCATGTGATAATCTCGATCATGAAAGGTAATGATCAATTTATTGACCTGATTCGAATCAAGGGACCAAGACTCGAATTCCACCAAAGGATCACTGTTTTTATCGGTAAACAGCGGGAACTCAAATACCGATTGATCGGTTTTGTGGTGGGCCTGCTCACGCTTGACGAATTGGCTGTTTATTTAGAAAATCAAAAGGAGTTTGACAAACGGATTTACCAGATGATCTGTCAGCGATTGGTTGACACGCTCTACTGATCCAGTAATCGTTTCACCACGATCTTGTCTATCGGAAACGTAAAATCTTCGATATTCAGCTCCTTTAAATGGATCCAACGGTGTTTCTCTCCTTCCTCCGTCAAAGGCACTTCATGCTGATCTGCAACAATATTGCTCCAATCGGCATATTTTACATGATAATAGAACGAATGCACCTGATCCTCCGGTTTGAAGACAGAAGGCTGATAATATTCGTTGAAATAGAACAGTTCCCTAACCTCGATGTCAATTCCAAGTTCTTCACGAAATTCGCGGATCAATGCATGCACGAAACCCTCTCCTAATTCAAGTCCGCCACCGGGAAATTTTGTAAAGGCATAGCCGTTTTGACATTCGTCCGATACAAGGATCTGATCCCGTTCGTTGATGAGCAACCCATAGATACGGATATTGAATCGGCCCATCCTATTTGTCGAGAATAGCCTTGATATCCGGCTTAAAATACAATTCTGATTTCAACACTTTGCCATCTTCTCGATAGATCGGTTTTCCGTCTGCATCCAACTTGCTCATGTTCGAACGCTGGATCTCCTTAAAAACTTCTGCGATCTTGAACTGAAGTCCATGCTTCAGGATCGTACCGCACAAAATATACAACTGATCTCCCAGCGCATCTGCGATCTCCACGATATCTCCGTTCTGAGCAGCTTCAAGGTACTCTTCGTTCTCTTCGCGCATCAATTTATAACGCAACAGGATATCTGCTTCTGAAAGTTGAGCAGTAGGGGTATGATTGTTCTCGATACCAAACGCATTGTGAAATTCTTCAACAGCTCCGATCGTTTCTTTAAGTGTCATAAAGTCAAATTTACAGAACCAAAATTACATTTGAAACAAGCATGTTGTTCCACAAAAAGGTTAACAATTAGAAAGATTTATACACGGATCACTTCTTCGGGATCTTCAGCCAACCCAGTTCGGATGGGACAACTGTCGCTACTATTCTGAAACCGACATTCCGTGCAGCCCCCTTGTACGGCTTCACACTTTCATTGCGCACATCGTAACCGGGATCGTTCCATGAACCTCCGGCGACAACATTCTTATCGGCGATCATTTCGGCAACATTGCCATTTACATTATATAACCCATAGCCATTCGGCCAATATGATTTTACGGGTGCGGTAACATCAGCGTATTCATTTAAAATTCCATATGCACCGTAATCTACCTTTTCAACAAAATATTTTCCCGTTGAATCACGTGCAATACACTCCGCACCATTACGAATGCAGTTACACATATAGGCTCCTTCAGCATTTTGAAGGCGATATCCACCCCAGGAGTAATTTGCCAATTCCAATTTTCCCTTGGCAGCTTTTAACCATTCTTTGTGAGTTGGTAACCTGAACATCAACTTATAATTCCCTTTTAAAATTGTGTTCACTTTTTCTGTTAACCAATCACAATACATTTCTGCTCCTTCCTTCGTAACATTTAAGACAGGATAATCTCTGTAGGCCGGATGAGTATGGTAATAGGTGACATACGCACTATTTGAAAATCTTGAATCCGACCATTTTGCTGAATCGATTTGGGCTATCTTCAACTTTTCAACCTCTCCTTTTTGCTTCAGATCGTAAAGAAATTCGTTGTAATGCAAGTTAGAAACCTCCGTCTTGAAGATGATATAATCATGTTTTAAAAGCGAATCTGCAGGGATAAAAGCGTAATTCTCATTGATCGCTTTGATCAGATTCTTCACCTGTTTTTGATCATCAGAACGCATGGAGATGCTTGAAAGTGCTGACAATAAAAGGATTCCTGAGTAAAGTTTTATTCTCATAAAAGTCAGTTTGAGGCTATTTCAAATTGTTGTGTGGAAGTTACATATTAACTAATTTCTTCTTCCAAAAAAAGTAGCAGATTATAGAACTAAACGATCATTTCTTCATGATCTTCACCTGATGCCTGATCGACTCCTGGTGAATTGCATCCATGAATTGACGGATAAAAAGCTGTGTCAGATTGTACTCCTCATTCTTGTTCAGTCTGCCAGCGATCAACTTTGCCCAATGCTCCTGCTGAAGGATCGTTATGTTGTTCTCCCGTTTGAATTTACCAACCTCTTCGCTCAATGTCATACGTGCAGTCAGCAACTCGAATAAACGATCATCCAAGAGAGCGATCTTTTCACGAACCTCATCCAGGTATGAAGCAAATTCACCCGAAATATCCTTCGACCGAACAACGAGCCCTTTCAGGATCTCTTCCAGAGCTTCAGGAGTTAGTTGCTGAGAGGCATCTGACCAGGCATTTTCGGGATTCGGATGTGTCTCCATCATGAGTCCCTCAAAATTAAGGTCCAAGGCTTTCTGTGCCACTTCTGCAATAAGTTCTCGCTTGCCCGTAATGTGACTGGGATCGCATATTACGGCAATATCAGGCCTTCTTTCCTTCAAAGCGATGGGGATTTCCCAATTGGGTACATTGCGGTATTTAGGATGCTTATATACCGAAAAGCCACGATGTATAGCAACAACATCAGATAATCCGGCTTTCTCAAAGCGCTCGATCCCACCCAGCCAAAGCTCAAGATCAGGATTTACGGGATTCTTTACCATGACAGGAATTCGAACCCCGCTAAGTGCATCGGCAATTTCCTGCACTGTGAATGGATTCACTGTTGTTCTAGCCCCAACCCACAAAATATCGACACCCGCTTGGAGCGCCAGTTCGACATGGTGCTTATTAGCGACCTCTGTTGCGACCGGTAACCCAACGGATCGTCCTGCATCAACCAGCCATTTCAGTCCCACCTCTCCAATTCCTTCAAAGGAATCGGGACGCGTTCTTGGCTTCCAGATACCTGCTCGGATCGCATGGGCCAAGTTCCGATCTGCCAAATCGCGCACCACTGAATGCACCTGCTCTTCTGTTTCAGCACTGCATGGGCCTGCGATTAAAAATGGTCCGGAAGTAGACCTTATTTTCTCGTTCAAGTTCAAATCAGAATTTCTATTTAAAACAATGAATAAAGGTACTATGTTCTCTTTATCTTTCGCTAAATTCGGCCGTATATTTCAAATATATCTTTGCATGATACTCAAGAAGAAATTCTTTTACCGCCTTTTGATCACGGTGACGATCATGTATGCTGGGGTATGTTCCTTTATGTATTTCATGCAGGAATCCTTCATCTTTCATCCAGATAAATTAGGACCCAATGCAGTTCTCTCTTTCGGAAAGGAGATCTTCATACCAACTAGTGATGGTATTGAACTGAATGGAGTAGTCTGTCCTTCCAAAGATCGGGGAAGAAAACGGCTCGTCTTTTTCCTTCACGGAAATTCGGGCAACCTGAGTAACCAGGAACAGGCTGCGCAATTCTACACATCGAAGGGGTACGACTTCTTCTCATTCGATTACCGCAGTTTTGGAAAAACAAAGGGTAAGCTTACTGATGAGGACCAATTCTTTTCGGATGTTAAGATCGCATACAGTAATATGAAAAGAAGGTATGCGGAGGATTCTATTGTGGTCATTGGATATTCAGTAGGAACGGCATCTGCGGCAATGATCACTGCCCTAGAAAATCCAAGCAAACTCGTTTTGATCGCACCATATTACTCGCTTATAGATATGACTCATAGAAGCTACCCTTTTATTCCTGTATTCTTGTTGAAATACAAGTTCGAAACGAATGAGCATCTGAAAAATATCAAAAAACCGGTACTTCTCGTCCATGGTGACAAAGACATTGTTCTTCCATTTGAAGGATCGGTATCATTATCAAAATTGCTTAACAGCCAAAGTAAATTTGTTCCGATCACGGGACAAGGACACGATGATTTCGAGTTTAACAATGTCTATGACCGAGAAGTTAGTCGTTTCTTAAAATGACCTATTTGGTCATAAAATCTTTTAGGTAGAAAGGCTGGAAATAAGCTACATCCTCAAATTCGCCCTTCAGGAACTTTGCATAAGCAAGTGAAAGTTGTCCGGTTGCGGAACTTTGTATACTCAGATCGATTCTGCAATTCCTCCCTGACCAGATCTCCTGAAGCTTTGCGGCACCATCACCGAAAAAAACATACGGTTCGTATTCTTGATAGGTGGTCTCATCGATAACATCTGCTGAGATCGGTTTTAATGACTTTAATTGTGCATCGTACACTGAATTAAAAACTTCCATTCTGCGTGCATCGATTAATGAGCACAGATTAATGCCGGGATATTTTTGAGCACCAATCACGGCAAGAGAATAGAGTGAATCAATCGCAATTAAAGGAATATTCAAAGCATAACATAATCCTTTTGCGGTTGACACGCCAATCCTGAGCCCTGTATAGGAACCCGGACCGGAAGCCACCGAAACTGCGCGAAGATCCTTTATTGAGATCCCTGCCTCACGGACAACTTCTTCAATGAACAATGTCAGGTTTTCGCTGTGAGAAAAATCCTGTGTAAGCTCTTCCTTAACAGCAATTAAAATTCCATCACATGATAATGCGACAGAACAAGCTTTTGTTGCTGTTTCTAGATGAAGTATCCAATTCATTCAGCAACCTCCAATTTAAAACCAATACCATGTATGTTGGTTATCGTAATGGTCGAATCCTCTTTAAAGTACTTTCTCAGCTTTGTAATAAAAACATCAAGACTTCTCCCTACGAAATAATCATCTTGACCCCAAACTGCGTTCAGAACAATATCTCTCGCGACAACCTGATTTTTGAACTTACAAAGGATTTTCAGGATCTGAGCTTCTTTCTTTGTGAGCGTCTTTTCAAAGTTGGCATGTTTCAACTTGAAATTCAGTGTATCAAAAATATAATCTCCAAGTTTTATAGACGATTCATCCGGCACGTCTGCTGCAATATTAACTCGCTTCAAAAGTGCCGAGATTCTCAATTGCAATTCTTCTGTGCTGAATGGTTTAGTAAGGTAATCATCGCCACCTGACTTAAATCCTTCCACTTTGTCTTCTGTCATCGATTTGGCTGTCAGAAAGAGGATCGGAATCTCATTATTGATCTTCCGAATATCCTTTGCCAGCGAAAATCCGTCCTTCTTTGGCATCATGACATCGAATATGCAAAGGTGAAAAGTTTCTTCATTAAACTTTTTGAAGCCTTCTGCACCATCAGTGCAAAGCGTAACCTGATAACCATCTGTTCTTAACTGATCGGAAATAACAAACCCCAGATTGGTATCATCTTCCACTAAAAGGATCTTGATCTTCATGCAAAAAAGATTGAGGCATAAAGATAAAAAATATCGAATTAAAACCGCCTCAAAAAGAACAAGAGCTCCGGACGGGCGTCTGAAGCTCTTGCTACACTAATCAACCTAACCTACTACTACTACTTACAAAAGTAACGGTTATTTTTTACCTATATTGTCTACACTTAAATTTTTAGCGCTTTATTTTGTAATAATTTAAAAATCAGATCACTTTTTTTGATAGTCGCTTTAAAGCTGTGCGCGCACAACTTAAATTTTCGACTTAAGCTTTCGTTTGAAGGAGATAATTCTGCTGTATATTTAAGTTCTCATACCCTTAAAAACAATTTAAAAATCCAATAAAATGGCTATCTTTAGACTGTGATTTAAACCTAGAACACTAAATTCATCTCATATGTTAAAGGTACTCATCGTAGATGACGAAGAAGATATTCGCGAATTGTTAAGATATAATCTCAAGAAGGAAGGATACGAAGTATTCGATGCGGAAAATGGCGAGGTTGGTATACAAATGATGCGGGAACACAAACCGGACCTGGTACTACTGGATGTGATGATGCCGGGTATGGATGGTGTTGAAGTTTGTGAAGCTATCCGCACATCACCTGGTTTTGAACACACATTGGTCTGCTTTTTAACTGCAAGGAATGAGGATTATAGTCAGATTGCGGGACTCGACGCAGGTGCTGATGATTATGTTGCTAAACCTGTCCGTCCAAAAGTACTGATAAGCCGTATTAATGCATTGTTGCGACGACGGGGAATGATCGAACTGGAAGCAGCTGACAAAAAGGACCTTGTGATAAATCGAGAAAAGTATATTGTCGAGAAGAACGGTATCGTGATCCAATTGCCTCGTAAAGAATTCGAGCTGCTGGCACTTCTGGCTTCTCGACCTGAACATGTCTTCGAGCGTGACATCATTCTTGATAAAGTCTGGGGTTCTGATATCATCGTTGGAGACCGTACAATCGATGTACACATACGTAAATTACGAGAAAAGATTGGCGACCAATACATTAAAACGATTAAAGGGATTGGTTATAAATTCGTTGAAAAACAAAGCTGATCGCAATTATTGTCCTAATTAACCAGATATTTAATTCATGTTAATTCAATATTAATTTGAATTAATAAACAGATAACCTTTCAGTAATTCTGCAATAAGAGTTCGGATGTTCCTTTGCACAGTAAAAATCAAGGAACACATGACTTTCAAAATTCTACCCTTACTTGTCTTGTTGAGCAGCGGTTTGCAGGCATTTTCTCAAAACGGTTTCATCAAAGGACAGGTTGGCGATGCAACAACCAACGAACTCATCCCAGGGGTAAAGATAACAGTTGACGGTCTGCAAAAAGGAGCAATGACAGACCTCGACGGGGTATTTATGCTTGGGAATCTCGCCCCAGGAACATATGCAATTACGGTAACATACCCTACATATCAAACAAAAAAAATTACTGATATTCTTGTTGCTTCCAATGATACATCAATTGTGCGCATCGCATTGGAAAAGGAAGTGAAGGAGGTTGGTGCGGTCACAGTGAAAGGGACTGTAAACAAGGAAAGCAACGAGAACATCATCAAGATGCAGCGGAACAGTGCAACTGTTGTAGATGGGATATCTCAGGAATCTATCAAGAAATCTCCGGACAGTAAGGCTAGTGATGTTTTAAAGCGTGTAAGCGGGGCCAGTGTGCAAGATAATAAATTCGTTGTTGTTCGAGGATTAAGCGACAGATATAATTTTGCGCTGATTAATGGCGCTTCATTACCCAGTACAGAAAGTGATCGTAAAGCTTTCTCGTTCGATATCTTTCCTTCGAACATGTTGGATAATCTCGTGATCATCAAGACAGCTACACCGGAACTTCCTGGTGAATTCGCAGGTGGTGTGATCGACATTAACACAACTGAATCGAAAGCAAAAAACTTTCACAATATACAGATCGGTGGGGGATTCAACACGCTGACTACTTTTAAAAATTTCAGTTCTTCTGAGGGATCCGGATTAGATTTCCTTGGTTTAGGTGCCGGGGGACGCGCGATCCCTTCAGACATCCCAGCGACTGAAACTTTTGCTAGTCTGACGAAAGACGACAAAGCAATTCTAGCGGAAAAAATGAACTTCGGCTGGGCCGCAAAAAATGGTAAAGCACTTCCGAACGGTAGTCTGCAATACACACTGGGTCGAAACATAAAGATCAAAGAAAAGTCACTTGGACTGGTGTTCGCATACAGTTATCAAAATAACAATAGTGCCAATCTGATTACTCGTAGGGAATTTGAAGAACAATCTACAGGCGTGATCCTAAAAATGGAATTGGAAGACTCGGTTTTCAGCAAAAACATCATGAACAGTGCAATGCTCAACTTGAATTTCAAATTCAACGACAAGAATAAGATCTCATTTAAAAACATGTATTCGATCACTTCTGAAGATAAGGTGAATATCAGACGAGGTGTACGAGAATTGGATAATGACCCGCATCAGTGGGAGCGATCCACCAATATTTGGTACACCCAGAACAGTCTCTATACATCCCAACTGATCGGTAACCATGAATTAAAAAAAGGTAAATTCAATTGGAATACAGGCTTTAGCACAGTTCAAAGAGATATCCCAAATCTTCGTCGCGTTGTTTACCGAAAATATTCTCTGGAAGAAGATGATCCCAATGAGCGCTATGTTGCTGTTGTTCAAAATAATGGTACAATCCCAACAGCCGCAGGAAATATGTTCTGGTCAACATCCGATGAACGTATCGTCAGTGCAAAATACGATTATGCACTTCCGGTTAATTTCGGAAAACTTAAAAATGAGTTCAAGATAGGTGGTATGCACCAGTACCGTGACCGTGATTTTGTTTCACGCAATTTCGGTTTCTCCCAATATAAGCCTACCGGAAGCAGCTTCAACAGTGAATTACTGCTATTACCGGAAGATCAGATCTTTGCTCCGGAGAATCTTGGTTTGCTTGACAATGGCTTGGGCGGATTCAAACTGGAAGAAGCATCAAGTGTTGACGATAGTTATCAGGCAGAAGCTTTTCTAAACGCAGGCTTCCTGATGATTGACTCTAAGATTGGTGAAAAAGAAAAAATCAGAATTGTCGGTGGTGCACGCTTTGAATCATATAATCAGCGTTTTCAATACGTAGAGTTTGGATCGAATCTTGAAAGAAATATTGACACAACTGTAAATGATATTCTTCCGAGTGTAAACGTGATATACGCGATAAATAACAAAATGAATCTGCGGGCTTCTTATTACAAAACTGTATCAAGACCTGAATTCAGAGAACTCGCGCCATTCGCCTTTTACAATTTCATTCAGGACAACATTCTTTCAGGGAATCCAAACCTGCAACGTGCATTGATTGATAATTTTGACGTGAGATTCGAATTATTCCCGGGAGCAGGACAAGTATTCAGTATTTCCGGATTCTACAAGTCCTTTACAAATCCGATCGAATTGATCAACCGCACAGGTACATCAGGAGCTCCTGAATTGTATTATTCGAATGTTCCTAAAGTAACCAACTTCGGGGCAGAATTGGAATACCGACTGAAACTTGGATTCATCAACAAAGCTAAAGATTCAACCTTTTTGGACGGAACAACATTCTACACGAATTTATCATTGATCAGATCACGGGTAGACCTGTCCGATTTTGCTGGTTCGGGTGATGAAAGACCTCTTCAGGGACAATCTCCATACATTGTGAACGCGGGATTAATGTACAACTCTTTTAAAAGTGACTGGTCAGCCTCTATCTCCTACAATGTGGTTGGGCAGCGTATCTATATCGTTGGAAACATTCAAGAGCCAAGTGTTTGGGAGAACGGCCGACATGTAGTAGACATCCAGATCAGTAAGATCATCAAAGAAAAACTGGAAATAAAATTGAATGTAAAGGATATTCTAGCCCAAGAATTGACTTATTTCCAGGATTTGAACGGTAATTTGAAATACGACGAAGGAACTGATAACAACTGGCAGAATATCACCTTCGGTCAAACAGTCAGTCTTTCCCTTAAATACAATTTCTAAGCTTTTCAGAAGATAGAAAAAAAGAGGTTCGTTGCCGAACCTCTTTTTTTTATGCCTAAAAATTACGGCTCCTTATCAGTTGTATTGAGCCTCCGGTTTCCAATGTTAACAAATTGTATTCTTAGATTAATGTAAAAGTAATTTAAGCATAAAAATACCCTAACCCCTCCCTGTTTAGCTTGGTCTTTCTTTGTACCGTAAAAACTTAAGAAAGAATTGATATGAAAAAATTGTACACTTTGTTGGCTGCCCTGGGTCTGTTTTCGGCAGTTAACGCTCAACAAGCCTTTTGGGATGTTGTTAATTACAAAGGAGCGTTCCCTGTAACGGATGGAACATCTGCTACTGACTGGACTTCAGGATGGTCAAATTTTAATCCTGAGAATGAGAATTATGGAACTCCGACAACAACAGTTTCAGCCGACATTACAACAAACACTACCTGGAGTGGTATAGTACTTCTTCAGAACAAAGTATATGTTAAAAATAATGCCACATTGACAATCCAGCCTGGGACGATCATTCGTGGGGACAAATTGACACAGGGAACATTGATCATTACCCGCGGGGCGAGGATTAATGCAAATGGAACAGCTACTCAGCCTATTGTATTTACTTCCAATGAATCCATGGGTAACCGATCTGAGGGCGACTGGGGAGGCTTGGTGATCCTTGGATTGGCAAGAAATAATCAACCGGGTGGTGTAGCAAGCATCGAAGGTATCGCTCCAACAACAGATACGCAGCATGGCGGTGCGTTCGATACTGATAACTCAGGCACATTACGATACGTTCGTGTGGAGTTTGCCGGAATTCCTCTTGAGCCAAACAAAGAGATAAACGGTATTACATTTGGTTCTGTAGGTTCGGCAACTACTGTTGACTATGTACAGGTTTCATTTTCCGGTGACGACTCCTTTGAGTGGTTTGGAGGAACAGTGAACTGTAAGCACTTGATCGCATACCGAGGACTGGACGATGATTTCGATACTGATTTTGGTTACCGTGGAAAAATTCAATTTGGATTGATCATCCGTGACAGTGGTATGTCAGATGCTCCGGGTGATTCGAATGCGTTCGAATCTGACAACGATGCAACTGGAACGGCTGCACAGCCTAAAACAATGCCTATTTTTTCAAATATTACGATTGTTGGGCCGAAAGGAAATGGTTCGGTAGCTCTTCCGACAGGTGAAAAATTTGAAAAAGCATTCCGTTTGAGAAGAAATACATCAACTTCTGTTTTCAATTCATTGATAACAGGTTGGGAGAAAGGTCTTTCAATTGAAGGTACACCGGTAGAGGCCAACGTAAATAATGATTCATTGGTGTTCTCACACAACGTCCTTTCTAATTTCACGTTAAACACAAATTGTGTTACTGCGACACCGGCATTTTATTCTACCTTTTTCGGAGCAGATGGAAATGACTCAACAATGACAGTTGCTCAGATAGATTGGGTGAATATCTTTACTCCTCTGGGCACAACACCGGATGCTAGATTGAACGGATCTTCCTCTGCTGCTTCTGGTGCAGACTTCTCAAATGTTAAATTCTACAACCTTTCAGCTCCAACCGTATCAAACACGATCACATACTGCCAGGGAGAAACCGCATCTGCGTTGTCTGCAACGCCTGGAACAGGAAACTCACTTTACTGGTATACGCAGGCAAATGGCGGTACCGCTTCAACAAGCGCACCGGTTCCATCAACAGCTTCTGCAGCAACTTACTATTACTATGTTAGCCAATACAATGCTGCAGGTGACGAAAGTCCTCGAACAATGATCACTGTTCAGGTTAATGCTACTCCTGCATCTCCGATCATTACGGCAAATGGTCCAACATCTTTCTGTACAGGTGGTACTGTTATATTGACTTCCAGTCAGACTTCAGGTAACAGCTGGTCAAATGGCTCCGTTACGAATTCAATCACGGTGAACGCTTCAGGATCATTCACAGTAACCTATACTGATAACAACGGATGTGCTGCTACCTCAACTGCCACACTAGTTGATGTAAGCGCTGCTCCGGTTCCAACCATCAATGCTTCAGCAACTCAAGCGTGTACGGGTGAAACAGTTACACTGACATCATCTACTGCCGACACTTACACATGGTCTAATGGTGAAACTACACAATCGATCTCTGTGACGGGAACTGAAACAGTAACAGTAGTAACCACAAATTCAAATGCTTGTAGCGGTGTTGGAACATCGGCTCCGGTTACAGTAACATTCACGCAGACACCAACAGCAGCAGGATCATTCACTACTTCAGGAAACATCGTAACTTTTGCAAACACATCGACGAATGCAACAGATTACTCATGGGATTTCGGTGATTTCACGAACTCTTCGGCAGCAGCTCCTGTTCATGCCTATGCTGCAAACGGTTCATATGTTGTAGTTCTAACCGCACTGAATGGTAACTGTGCAGATGAGTTTACCTTGAATGTTTCTATCTCTGTAAGTTTGGAAGAGCTATCAGGTCTTTCTGAAGTGAATCTTTATCCGAACCCGACGAATGCTGAAACAACGATAAGCTTCAACAGCCAGGTTGCTCAGGACGCTAACGTAAAAATGATCAACCAGTTGGGACAGATTGTATCCAGCAAATTGATCAATACAAAAGAAGGGTTCAATAAGATCGAACTGGAAACAGCAAGATTGAACAATGGACTTTATAACATCCTGATCGAAACAGCGAACGGATTGTTGATCCGCAAACTGATCGTTCAGAAATAAGATACCCAAAATTGGGAACCTCCTTCATGGAGGTTCCCTTTTTAACTTCAAATCGAATTCAATGGATACGCTTAAAGGACATACAATACTACTGGTAGATGACGAACCGGACATCATTGAATTTTTACAATACAACCTTAAAAAAGAAGGATACAAGGTGTTTACGGCAACCAATGGTGAGGAAGGCGTAAAAATGACCCAGCAAATGAATCCATCGCTTATTTTAATGGATATCATGATGCCCAAAATGGATGGGATCGAAGCGTGTCAGGTTATCCGAAAAGACCTCAACATTACGCAACCGATCATCGCCTTCTTGACATCCAGATCAGAAGATTATTCGCAGATTGCCGGATTCGAAGCAGGTGCAGACGACTACATCACAAAACCGGTGAGGCCTCGTCTGCTGATCAGTAAAGTAGAATCCTTACTCAGAAGACTTGATCGCCCTTTTAGTATTACAGACACCAATTCGAACAAGAATATTCGAATAGACAGAGAAAAATTCATGGTCGACATAAATGGCCGTAGCTTGTTATTGCCAAAAAAAGAATTTGAACTGCTCGAACTCTTGGCAAGCCGACCGGGTAAAGTCTACACCCGTGAACAGATCCTTTCGATCGTATGGGGTAATGAAACAATTGTTGGTGAACGAACAATCGACGTTCATATCAGAAAACTTCGTGAAAAGCTGGGAGATGATTATATTCGTACTATTAAAGGAGTCGGATATACCTTTAGCGAATAGTGAAGAACTTCAAACCCATTCATCTTGTTATCGGAGGAAGTGCCATCATCGTGGTACTTACTTTTATCATTACATTCATTATCGATCTACAGATAATGAATTTTCCTTTTTGGGTGATGATCGGCCTCCCCTTCATTACCGGATTAATTTCATTTGGGGTTTTTTATTTCTTTATTCAACGTTTCCTCAATGACCGTTTAAAGGTGCTTTACCGATCCATTCGGAAAGGGAAAATAACACCGGAAACTGACGTCAAATTTCGCATTACGGATGATGTCATTGCCGATGCGGAAAAAGAAACCAAACGATGGGCAGAGGAACGAAACATCGAGATCTCCCGTTTAAAGGAACAAGAGGAGTTCCGCCGGGAATTCCTGGGAAATCTTGCACATGAATTAAAGACTCCTGTATTCTCAATACAGGGATACATTCTTACCCTTCTTGAAGGAGGACTCGAAGACGAAACAGTGAATCGGGCTTTTCTGGAAAGAGCATCCAAAGCCACAGACCGAATGGTTAATATTCTTGAAGATCTCGATCAGATTACACGACTGGAGGCAGAATCACTTAAAATGATCAAACGCCCATTCGATATTGTGGAATTGACAAAAGAGATCATCGATTCACTTGACATGAGATCTCAAGAAAAATCAATTAAACTTACATTTTCAAAAGAGTATGGATCAATTATGGTAGAAGCAGACCGGGCCAAAATTGCTCAGGTTTTGACAAACCTTATCAATAATTCGATCTTTTACGGAAATCAGGAGGGTGTTACAATCATTCGCTTTTTTAAAATTGATGATATCGTTACGGTGGAGGTGTCAGATAATGGTCCGGGGATAGAAGAAAAACATCTTCCGCGCTTGTTTGAACGATTCTACAGAGTTGAAAAGAGTCGGAACCGGAATGAAGGGGGTTCAGGTCTGGGCTTAGCAATTGTAAGGCATATTATTGAATCTCATGGACAAACCATTTCTGTAAGAAGCACCGTTGGCGTCGGAAGTACTTTTGCATTTAGTTTAGATAGAAGCAAAAGTCAGTCTGGAAGCTTGTATTCATCGAGAGGTATTCAGATAAAGTAATTAAGTGACTTGAATTTGAAGATATTCTCTTCAAAAAGAGGATAAAAGAATCAAATCATTATTTAGTTCATCCACAGGATCAACAACATCCTTGGACATACCAAGAACTTTTTGTGCTATTAAATCCGAATTATCTTCATAGAAAAGCCCATCTGTAGACCTTGCATTGAGCCAATTGTTGACCAGCCTGTGGTGGATCAGATCAAGATCATCGATAGAACTGTAACCAATTTTTTTGAGCGCCTCAGCATTACAAAACTGCTCATATTGTCCTGCTAAAGGAATAACCAGTAGCTTTTTTTTGAGGTATATAGCTTCAGCAGGTAATTCAAATCCCGCACCACATAAAACACCATTACATTTCTCGAGTGACCTCAAAAATTCCTGTTGATCGATTGGATGAAAGGTTACATTGCTTCTACGATTGATCGCTTTTGTATACTTCGAAAATACTTTCCATTCCGAATCAAAATTTCTGAGGAATTTCAGGATTTCTTCGTCACCATAAGAAGGCAAATAAACCAAATTAAAAGATCCCTGCTTTGGATCAAGTTCCCGAATTTCTCTTCTCAGAACAGGAGTAAAAATGGACGGTGCAAATGATTCGAAATGAAAACCATATTTGTGATCACTCGGACAATAATTATGAAGTATGAACCTCCCGAGATTAAAAGATCGATCCGGTTTGGGAGCATTCGGATGCTTTACGCCGGCCTGATGACTTAATTCAATCACTTTCTTTCCTTTTAATCGACCAGACCATGCTGTTACTGGCTCAAAATCAGAAATTATAATATCATAATTCTCTATTGGTAAATTACGAACGTCCTGAATGAATTTCTTCGGTGAGAAATTGCAGATTGTCGCGGGAATTGAAATACCACCTTTTTTACCGGTCACAAAAGTCAATCCACTAAGCGTATACTTAAAATCAAGTCGCGTGTTCAACTGGCTTTGATTTCCGCTGATCAGCACGTCAACGTTTGCATATTTTTGAAATGCCGGGATCAATTCTTCCGCTCTCGATAGATGACCGTTTCCGGTTCCTTGAATTCCATATAATATTTTCATTAGTTCATGAGTTCCGGATTCATAATGTCTTTGAGAAGGGCTGTAAAGTCAATTTGGGCATCCTGTTTGTCATGATTAATCTTCTCGGAGATATTCATCTGATTATAATACACTAACTTCCATTCACTACCATTGTATTCTAACGCGGTCATATTTTCCACCCAGTCTCCTGAATTCAAATAGACTGTTGAACGGCCATCCTCCTTCTGAAAACTTCTGATTTTAGGCTGATGTATATGTCCGCAGAGAACGTATGAGTAACCGTTTGATAGCGCTATCTCAGCTGCAGTTTCTTCAAAATTATTTACATGTTTTATGATTCCTTTAACACTTTCCTTTACACGTTTAGAGAATGAAATTCTTCCTCTGCCAAGCTTAAGACTAACCCAATTCATAAAGGTGTTAATCACTATCAGCAGATCATACCCCTTTCCGCCCAATTTTGCAATCCATTTGGAATGTTTCATGGTTGTATCAAAAACATCACCGTGGAAGATCCATGCTTTACCTGTAGGCAGATCCAGTAATAATTTGTTCACAATGCTGAAGTTCCCCAATTCAAGCCCTTTGAACTTACGTAGATTCTCATCGTGATTACCTGTAACATAGTAAACAGTAGTTCCACGCTCCAAAAGATCAATAATACTTCTCAATACTTGAATATGTGACTGCGGGAAATAATGCTTGCTGAACTGCCACATATCAATGATATCTCCATTCAGAACCAGAATATTCGGCTTTACAGAATTTAAGTAGGAACAAAGTTCAGCTGCACGGGAGCCATACGTTCCAAGGTGAACATCACTTAATACAATGAGTTCAATGTTTCGTCTTTCCATGTGATTTTTTTCAGTTTGAATTTACATCCGTAGCTTTTCCTCTATTTTAAGAGGATGTTAAAACTTAGGGAGTTATCCAAGTTGCCATGTTCAAAAAAAAATCCCGGATTGACCGGGATTTTTTCTTTCATCTTTTATTGCTTTACTATCCTGTATTCTCTGGTACCTGTTTCCAGATCTAACCGGATCATATATACTCCTTTACTCAGAGATTCAATATTAATTGTCACCTTGTTGTCAGATGACAACCTACCTGATCGGTGAAGTTTCCCATCAAAACTAAACAACTGATAGGATCCTGTCAGGGCATCCAAACTCTCTATTGTGAATGCTTCGACAGCTGGATTTGGATATAATTGAATTTCATTTTCAAATTCTACAATAGATAAACAGGATTCAACTGCTATTTCGACTTCATCAGCAGCCTGACAGCCATTTGAAGAAGTTACGGTAACCGTGTATACACCTGCTGAATTCACTTGTGTCAGCGGGCCTTGCGCTCCGTTACTCCATGCAACTGTTCCACCTGTACCGCTCGCATTTAGTGTTGCTGGTAATTCACTTTCACAGAGAAGTTGATCCTCTCCTGCACTTACACTCGGAGATTCGAATACGGTTACAGTCACTTCATCACTTGTTTCACAGCCATTCACATCCTCGACAGTGATAACATAAACACCAGCCAAGGAAACTTCTATAGACTGTGTTGTCTCGCCTGTTGACCAACTGTATGTATTGACAGGTGCAGAGGTGGTCGTAACAAGTTCGATAGGTAACTCTTCCGAGCAAGCATTGATCTGATCACCCGCCTGAACGGTAATTTCCGGATAAACCGTCAACTCGACTGAAGAGGAGGATGAACATCCAAATTCATTAAAGCCCTCAACACTGTATATGCCGGATTGTGTTGCTTCAATTTCAGGAGAAGCTGAAACACCATTCCACACGAATGTTGTTGAAGGCTGATCAGAAGTCGCTGATAATGTGATCGGTAAATCTGAAGGACAAACGGAAAGGTCGGAACCTGCAGAAATGGTCGGTGATACATTAACCGTTACCGTGATATCATCTGACGATGAACAGTTGTTTCCATCAGTTCCCGTAACAGTAAAAATATTTGACCCTGCGGCTAACTGGAAAGGAACACCATCGACAACACCTCCTGTCCATGAGTAATTGAGCCCTCCCGAAGCAGTAAGTGTAATGAAATCATTGTCACATGCTGTTACGTCATTACCGGCATCAATAATCGGCAAGGCGTTAACAGTCAAAACTATCTGATCACTTGATGAACAACCCGTAACAAGGTCTGTACCTGTCACAGTGTATACTGATGTGTATGTTTGATTGACAGTATTAACACTCAAACTTGAACCTACAGCACCGTTATTCCAGGAATATGTCGTTGCACCTACTGCATTCAAAGCAATTTGACTTCCACCACAGGCGGTGATATCAGACCCCGCACTGACATTCGGAACAGGATTAAGTGTTACGCTGTAATCCACCGATTCATCGCTACACCCCAAAAGACTATTGGTTGCTACTACCGAATATGTTCCATCCGTGTTGACAGATAGGGATGTACCTGTTGCACTCTGAATGATCTGATCATTGCGGTACCACTGGTAGGTAGTAGATGTTGCTCCTGGAATAACCAATTGAGTTGATTGTCCGGGACAGATTGTATTATCTGTACTTGCAATAACTGCTCCTGATGCTTGTGCACAAGTCTGCATCTGATAGATTGAAAGCGTCGAGCTAATCTCATTAGCAAGGATGACAAGATCATTGCCATTCGGCGAATCCGAAGCAGGAATTGTAATGATCCCTTCTGCACCAAGATCAGGTCCGGATAATGAAGTCGATCGATTGTTGTGATACCCCACATAAATTGGATTTGAAGGGTCATTAATGTTGAAGATCATGACACCTCCAATTCTTTCCAATGATACAAATGCATACGTGTTCCCATTGAACTGCTGCACGGTAACGCCCTCTGGTTCCGGACCTTTATCGTCACTCCTGTTTTTCAAACTTGGAGCCCCTATAGAATTGGATGCATTAAAGATAGAGCCGAATTGAGGGTGATTGGCAGTTATCTGCTCGATCATGTCCTTGGAATCAAACACGGGCAAACCTGTTGTTGCATTCCAAATTGTAAATGATCGGCCACCCATAATGTGCAATTGATCATAATCCCCGTCACCATCTGTATCTCCTGAATATTTCAAGGCACTCAATCGACCAAGAAATTTATTGTTTCGTAGAATATTCTGATCAGGAAATGCTGTCTGGTCCAGGTTATTGAACGTTGTTGAAGAAATTCTGTTCGCATCAATAACAGTCCCAAACTCACGAGAGTCTCCTTCATTTGCAGTGATCAAGTATGATTGACCTCCAATTGATACTTCTGTGATGGCATCAGGCATGTAGGTCCCTTTTACCGGTAGATCACCTGTTATTAGTACAGCACCACTTTGATCGGATGCATCCAACGCATTTCCGGAACCTGCAGCATAGGAAGAATAACCCAATGGTGAAAGAGAAACAATCGCATTGGTTGTGAGATCAATCGTAAGCAACGCATTATTTTCCTGCAGCGTAACAAATGCCTTGGAATTATCATTCGATACGGCAATATATTCGGGCTCAAGATCCTGAGCAACGCTTGCACTTGTAGAGAAGATTCTTATTCCCTGAGCTCTCAGTGCAGTTTCTTGTCCGTTAAATGAGGATAAACCAATCGTTGTAACATTACTGTTTGTTAAAGATGCGTAGCCGGCTGACAGATCTATGATCGATACAGACCCCTCTGGGTCAACACTATAATCTGAACTTGGCTCGCCCTCATTCGCCGTGAGCAATTTTGTGTAATCCTTGTTAAAGGTGATCATATCTGGCATGGCACCAACATCTACCTGACTGATAAAATTGCCGCTAGCATCGAGAATGACTACTTTTCCGTTGTTTTGGGCGGGAATGCTCTCCACAGCCATGGCTACATAACCATTTCTTGCTGTTACTGAATTAATATTTCCATACGAAGCAAGCGAAACACTGCTCAGAAGAACAGGACTGGAAGGATTAGAAAAATTCACAATATCCAGTTTCTGACCAATACTGTTCGCTATGTAAAGCTTATCCGTTGTTGGGTCAAAAGCCACGATCTCCGCAGAATTTGTAGTTGCCGCACCATTTGAAAAACTGGACAAGAGACTCAAGTTCAGTTCATTTGTTGCGGTAGGTGCCTGGAAATCATTGTCTTTTATGAAGATGATCTGATAATTATTCGTGAGCGATACATTGGCATTCGTATTAGAATTGACCTTTAGTATTATTCGTTCAGCCTTTTCTGCATCCACATCATCGAGAATTGTTAAAGGGAAATTAAATACACCATTTTGATTTGCGGGTATTGTGAAGCTATTCGTCCATGCAAAATCAGATCCTTCGGTCGCATTGCTGTATGTAGAAAAAGAAAAAGTTAAATTCACAGGAGCCTGGTTAGCATTGGCAACAGTGATAGGGATATTAATACTTCCAATACTTCCAATACTCTCAAAATACTGTGAAAAATTATTGGCAGCCGCAATAGAAACATCCGGTGCTGTTTCAAAAATGCGCACAAGATCGATCCGTGATGTTCCGGTCGTCCCATAAGTGCTTGTTGACCTTGCCGATAAATAAGTCCCGGTTGTTGGATCAAAATCAGAAACTATCCGAAAACCAGCATTCGCATTATTGCTCAATCCTGATATTGCTGCAAAACTAAATGATCTGAAATACCATGTATCACCGGTTCCAATGGCTTGTGGAACAAACGTGAAAGTTGTTGCATCAACCCAAACGACAGTTCCTCCTGTGCTCACACCTGTTTTATCGAGGGTATATTGAAGCACCCAGGTGTTCGCAGCTGTATTACTCAATCGTTGCCAGAACTCAATTCCGATCCTGTTGTACCCTGAAGTACTAACATCAAATTGAACACCTGCTGTTCTCGGGTTTGTTCCTTGAGCAGGCCATGTAGTCAAATTCAAACCGGAATTATCTGAAATATTAGGGTCAGCTAAGTTACCCGTCGCAAATGTGGACGTGGTTCCCCCAAGAAGAGTCAAGGCTCCAGAGCCAGTAACAGGTGTTAAAATACCCGTACCAACAGCCGCGTCGGATACTGATGAGTTAAAATCCCAGAAACCAACGTTTGACTGAGAAAACAATGGAAGACTTGCAAAAAGTGCAAACCCGTAAGAAATGATCTTTTTCATCGAAAATAATTTTCAACAAAATTGATCGTATGCGATAAATTGAATATTGGATTAATATCAACCTTTGATCAGTATATCGTTTACCGAATATTAACTGTTTTAAAAAGGTGTTAATAATGACTACCTTTTAATTTACTATGTTTGATTTCGCTTTATTTTAGGAATTTAACGTACAATTCTTGAATTCAACCATACACGCCTACCTTAAGAGATTTACATGTCCAACAAGCTCTTTTCGATCATCATTTCCCTTAATTTTATAAATGATTTTCCATGTGTACGTTCCGCCTTGGCAATTGATGTTTTCACCTCCGGAACCATACGAACCATCCCAACCAATATCCACATTGTGCGACTCGAAAATCGTCTCACCCCAGCGATTAAAGATGTATAATGTGTAATCGTAAGGGTCAAATCCTGAAGTAAAAATAGGTTGGAACGTTTGGTTGTATGCATCTCCATCCGGAGTAAATGTATTTGGAACATAGAAAATTAATTCCTCTTTCACGCCGATCAGTAGAAATGCAGTATCTGTACAACCATTAGGGGAATAAGCAACTAGCGATACAAGAAAATCTTGATTTTCGTCATACAGATAGTTATAAACTGGATCTGTAAGATTAGACACGCTGGAACCATCTCCAAAGTCCCACTGGTAAGATGATGCTCCGGTAGATTCGTTGATAAAAAGAACTTGCGTATTGAATTCACTGATCGATGAGGTAGACGGATAAAAATCTGCTACCGGTTGATCTTCAACACAAACCAATGAATTTGCATCAAAAGTCGAAGTACATCCGCCCAGTTCAACAGTTAAACTTACATCATAGCACCCTTCTTCTTCAAACGTAACACTTACCGTTCCACAATAATCCAAAACAGTTCCATCGCTAAACGTCCAAATGCAGCTAGAGGAGTTAGTTGTTGTGTTTGTAAAATTAACAGTAAGCGGAGCACAACCAATTGTAACATCTGATTCAAAGGATGCTTGAGGGGCTGGTAATACTTCGACCAATAGTTGGTCAGATCCAATACATCCATTCACTGTAGTGCCAATCACTGTGTAAGTTGTAAGTCCTAAAGGTGGAACAAATGAAGTTCCATTCGTTACTCCATTATCCCAGGTATATTGTGAAGCACCAACACCATTCAATACGATAGATACACCATCACAGATGATCAGGTCATTCCCCGCAAAGACATTCGGCAGCGGATTGATAGTGATCGTTGCTGTTCCTGTCTGGTTCTGTGAACAGGTTGTTGCACTGGCATCTACAACGCTAACGAGGTTGTAGTTGAACACACCCGGAGTTGTTGCCGGAACAGTGATCGTTGCCGTATTCCCCGTAGAAGTGATCGTCTGAGCCGGACCGTTGTTGATGGTGTACGTGAAGGTATATGGAGCTGTTCCGTTGGCTCCTGTGAAAGTTACCGTTTGTGCAGCCCCTCCTTCACATACCTGAGCAGTACCTGAAACAGCTGCTGTTGGTAGTGGATTGACAATGATCGTTGCAACACCCGCCTGTGCCTGTGAACAAGC
>JBKCJG010000007.1:0-12937 GCA_046301895.1 Flavobacteriia bacterium | reverse complement strand
GTTCCATATATGGCCGAGACGCTCCTTGAGATAGTAGCGGTCGAATCGATACCACTGGAAGGTATGTGATGAAATGAAAAAAGTACGATAGTTCAGCATACTTCCATATTCCCAGATCATTGGCTGGCTGTAAAAAACATCTGGCGACTGGTAAGGTCCTATCCCTGAAATAACAGCCGGAACTGCAAGCATGGTCGTTGTTGATGCTGCAAAAGGATGCTTGAAAACAAAGAATTCATTGAGATGTTGTCGCTGGAACTGAAAAAGATTCGGTGTAGTTTTGCGCTGATAGCCGTAGGCTTGAAGATCCTGTTTTCGCATACTTTCGAACAGAACCACCAAGACATTGAAGTCGCGATCGTCATTTAATTTAGTAAGATAGATCGGAGTCCTTTTTCCCAAGCCCTTTCCATTAAACGTTCGATTCGATTCCAGATCAAAGAAATGTCTTGTCACAGCGGCTGAAAAATTACTATCAACAGTAAGGCACTGATCAAACTTCTTGATCTGAACCGTCAGTATACTTAATAGTGAAATGTAGATGGCAATTCCCCAAATGATCAGTGCAGGACGATTCCAAGCTACCTGCTTGTCAATGGCCTTCTTCAACAACCAGTAAAAGGCTGAAAAACCAAGTGCAAAAATGATCGAATCGCGCAGATCGATGGAATCACGGAGCAAAACAAAAGCACTTTGCGGTTCGTTCCTGAAATACTCGTAGGTATAATAGTTCGGATAAAAGCCGTTGAAAAAGAAAAAGATAAAAGATCCAATGACCGTAACAACAAGGTAAATGCAGAAGATACCCAGCAATACATGGAACAGTACCTTCCGTTCCCGAATCTTATTCAGGAACAAAAAAACGGATGTGAATAGAATGAGGGAAGTCAGTGCACTCAGCAAGTAGAAGCCGATCTGTTTAGACGAATACAACGTAAGCAGTTCGCTTCGAATGATCACATCGGTTAGCAAATATGCCAAAGTAAAACCAAGAAATAATACAAGCTGTTTCACGAATACCAACCCCGCTATTTGAATACTTTTATCTGTTCAGGATATACAACCCGGACCATTCACCGCAATTCCGCCCGTGATACGTCGTACAGCCTTCCTCTTTGATTTCGATACTGTCGGTTGAAAAATAGAACGTCAGTTTACAACTACCCTCAAGTATACTATAATAAACGGTTTGCTCTTCATTTCCCGCTGACATGTAGGTTTCAATTTGGTTTTTACTGCATACTTCATTCTCGACATTGTAATAGATCCCAAAATCGATCGTCTTGTTTTCGGATCCAGGAATTAGGATCAGTTCAGAACCATCTTCACGCATGTAATAGATCTCCTCTCCGCTCACTCCTGAACTGAGGTCATCACCGGAATAAGGATAAAAAGCAATGACAGATCCATCCTCCTGAAAGACCTTCATGATCTTTGTTCCGTCATCATACATCTCAAATCCTACCTCGATCGGATCCTTTCGATCATCCAATAGGATGGTCAGATGACCTTCCTCTCCTTCACAATGTCCGAAACCGGTCGACGCAAAAACCACATCTCCGTTTTCATACTCCACATATTCCACCACAAAACAATCGGAAACGACCTCGTCCATGGTGTAAACAGTGTAAGCAGCCGTTCCTTCTTCATTCTTGTAAGTTCCGAAATACTGAGGATCCAATTGGGCAAACAGTCCGGAAAACTGAAAAAAAAGAAAGAATACCAATAGGAACTGTTTCATTATTGTCGAATGATCAATGATCAAATGTATCGAATTTTCAGTTTGATAACTATTAAATCCATCACATCTTAGAAATTGTAGTTTGTTACCTTTTCGGCAACCTTCGTTATGGCGCTGAAGAGCTCTCCAAATCAAACTAAAAAACGTCGATCATGAAAACACCGTTACTTCACCGGTGCCTCTCAGGCATTGCATGCGCAGTGATCCTAACCGGCACAACCTATCAATTGCGAGCACAAGACTGTGCAACAAAAGTGACGCTCATCCTAAACAATATTAAAGGAGGTGTTTTTCCCGGACAAGCTGTAACCCTTAGAAGTCTGAATGACGGTAAGGAATATAAACAAACTTCCAACTCAAAAGGAGAGGTTGTTTTTGCTCTTCCGTGTGAACAAAAGTTCGATGTGCAGATCAGTAATTATACCCGTAAGGATGAGATCACTTCTCCACCAAGGAACGGCGGATATTCGATCCAGAATTTTTCCTATTCGGCTGATATGAAACAAAAAGATGCTCTCTTCGCAATGACGGATCCTGAAAAAGCAACAGTTGACAAAGCGATGAACGCACTGCCGGATACGACATTCATAAAAAACGCGTTAATGACCCGCCCCGTGCAGATCGATCTGTACAGCACCTTCACCATTACGCTGAAGGACCTTGACAGTAAACCGCTGGTGAATGAACAAGTTGTCCTAACCGGTGAGAAACGCAAAAAATCCTTCAAAGGGAGAACCAATGTAAAAGGTGAGATCCTGCTCTATCTGCCCAAAGGCGATACGTATTCATTGAATTTCCTTTATCACAAAGATTACCGGAAACAGGAGGTCGAATACCGAAAAGGCACTTCTAACGCAGGGATGTCGCTGATGTATTTGGGAACGGCCGAAATTCTTCGCAGGAAGAAAGCGGAAGAGGAACGGATCAAAGCGGAGGAGGCCCGGCTGAAACGCGAAAGGGAAGAATTCATAAAATGGTGCAAAGAACTTAAGATAACTGAGGAAGAGGGACACCGCCGCAAACTACTGGAAGAATCAGGTATGGGACTGGATACCGTTGTTATGGCGGTTCTACATCGGAACAAATGGTCTGAAAAACTGATCGTTTGCGATCTCACAGGTAGCATGAATCCTTATGCCAACCAACTTTCAGCATGGTATCAGCTCAATTACAAGAAGGAAACAAATCTACAGTTCGTTTTTTTCAATGACGGAGATAGTAAGGCGGATCACCAGAAGGTCATCGGTTCAACCGGAGGGATCTATTACCAATCATCCAAAGGTTTGGATAGCTTGATCGTGATGATGAGTAAGGTGCGTAATGCCGGTCATGGTGGTGACTGTCCGGAGAACAATATGGAAGCATTGATCAAGGGAATAAAATTGGCGAAACCATACAAAGAACTCGTTATGATTGTTGATAATTACGCACCGGTTAAAGACATTTCTCTCTTGAAGAACTTCAACAAACCGGTTCACATCATCCTTTGCGGTTCTGACAATGGCGAAGTTCTGCTCGATTACCTGCTCATTGCCTGGAAGACCAAAGGATCCGTCCATACCATCGAAGAAGATATCTACAAGATCGCAGGCATGCTGGAAGGCGAATCCATCGTTGTCGGTGGGGTGACCTATCGTATTATGGGAGGTGAGTTCGTGCGTGTTACTAAGTCCTAGGTATTCACCAATTAAGGCACTTAAGTAAACATAAGGGATCCCGTATAATAAGACCTGACACCCTATAATGAACAAGTAATTTGTTCGAAATTTTAAACTTCTTATGCGCTCTATTGTGACTTATGTGGTTCAATTTTAATGGAATTGTTATCTTTAAAGGAATAGCAGTACCATGAAAGAATTGATCGTTACCAAAGCATCAGGAGAATCCGTCATATTTGAGATGGATAAATTAAGACAGTCACTTCGAAATTCTGGGGCGTCTGAGGAACAAATCGATAAGGTCGTTAAACAGATCACGCCAAAACTTTACCATGGTATTCCTACCAAGAAAATCTATAAATGGGCATTTGGGCTATTGAAAAAAGGACCTCGGGAAGTTGCTGCCCGGTATCAGCTAAAACGTGCAATAATGGATTTTGGACCATCCGGTTTTCCGTTTGAGCGCTTTATTGGTGAGTTGTATCAAAAATTGGGGTACCAGGTTCAAGTAAGCAAGATCGTTCATGGGACATGTATCAAACATGAGATCGATGTGATCGCACGGAATGAAAAAGAACAACTACTGGTAGAATGCAAGTCGCACAGTTTGGCGGGAAAGATGAGCGATGTCAAAGTGCCTCTGTACATTCAGTCCCGATTCCTGGATGTCAAGTCGCAATGGGAATTGGATCCTGATCTGACAGGCCTTTCACTGCAGGGATGGGTTGTTACGAATACACGGTTTTCACCGGATGCTGTGAAATATGCCCATTGTATAGGTTTGAATTTATTGAGCTGGGATTACCCGGCGAGCAAATGTTTGAAGGATTATATTGACGAATTCCGTCTGTATCCGATCACCTGTCTTACCGGTATTTCTGATGCGGAGAAAAAAGTCCTGCTCGAAAAGAATATAGTACTATCTCATGAGCTACAAGAAGACCCGGGACTACTGCTCCGTATTGGTGTTGCCGACAGTCGAATGGAGAAGATACAGGAAGAGATTGCCAAACTTATTGGCTAAACGTCACTTCAGATCCTTGTACGTTTTATTTACAATAGTTTTGAACTCGTTCATCTTGAACTGTTTCTCGTTGATCCCATCGTACTCTTTTATCACGTTTCCATTCCAGAGATAGATCACGCCCGGTGTATCCTTCGTCCCACCCAGACTCTGCCAGAACGAAGCGACATCCGCGATCTGATAGGGGTACTTCCCTCCTGCATAGGCAAAGAAATCAGGAATTAAATCAGCCTCTTCATCCATAAAGACGATCTTCACCTCTGGAAAATCAGTAATTTGTTTTTTCAGTTGAGTCAGTTCTTTCGCAGTTTCTTTACAATGGTCACAACCCGGAGCAAAGAAACACAGGATCTTTCTCCCGTTGTCAATATCAGCAAACCAATTCTTGTATCCTGACTTCTTCTTTTTTGGTTCTTCTACAACCGACTTTTCTTCAGCTGCTGTTTTAGGATCCTTCACTACCGTTCCCGAAGTTGTTGAGACAGTAAGAGTGTCTTCTAACGTTTCTTCTTCAAGGAGCTCCTCGTCCACCATTTCTTCTTCAGTGTCTTCAACTGCAGTGGTGATCTGGCGCATCGGTCCAACCATATAGATCAGCAGGATACTCGCAAAGGTGATAGTTGTAACGAATGTAAAATTCATTTTATCGCGTTGTTTTTCAGTTGCTTTATACAGATATCCTATCAACCCCATCCCAATGATGTTCTTGATCACAGCCTGAAGAGGCGTCATTGGCAACAAGGCTCCGAAGCATCCGCAATTCCCATTATTCCCTGTGGCGATGATCTCATAGGTCAAGTGTACAGAGAAGATGAACAGGATCAGGAAAGACATTGGTAATACCAAACGTCGGTAGTAATGAGGCTGCATGAGTAGGATCCCCAGCGCCAGCTCACAACCGATCAACGTTCTCGAAAAATAAGCTGCCGTCACCTCCGAAAAACCCATCGGAAGTAATTGTTTGATCTCAAAGGTTGTCAAAGCAAAATGTGGAGACGGATAAAGTTTCGCTACCGCTGAAAGCAGAAACATGAAGGATAATAGAACTCTGAATAACAATTCAATGTTTTTTCTCAAGTTAGATTGTAAACCTAGGTCATCAAGGGGCTTTTCTGTGCTCATAAGCTCATATTTGACACCTAAACTATAACATCTGCATGGAAAATGAAAATTGAAACAAAAAACTAACGAATAAATAACAATTTGAAGTAAAATAAAAACCTCAGGTCTTAGGCATTCTTGATGTACCCTAGCAAAAGAGCATTAAATCTTTAGTTCTAACTAATCTTTCAGCGCAGAAAAGACATAAAATTCCAATTTGGTGAACTAGTGCGAAGCAGTTATTGAGCTTTTCATTCAACATTTTGTTATCTTCACGTAATCAAATGAAGTTTAACGTTTCATATACTTTCCATTTTTGCTTTTTCGCATTGTTTGCGGCACTAACCTCCTGTACAAAGGAAGTGAAAATAGATATCCCGGGCTATGAAGAGCAACTTGTAGTAGATGGACAGATTCATGTTGACGGCTTTCCGATTATACTTCTTTCGAAATCGCAGAATATCTATGCATCGACGGACCTTTCTGCTTACCTGGAATCATTTGTTTCTGATGCGACAGTATACGTGAGCAATGGATCCGCCTCGGTTCCGTTGGAGGTTTATGCCATTTCGGATCTTCCACTTGAAACACAAAAGCGGGTAGCGGAAATGCTGTCCCTTGAACTCAACGAAGTGGTCTTTGTTCCGATCATGGTGTACTCAACGACGGACCCTTCCATTCTTGGACAAGTCGGTAAAACCTACGAATTAACGATCCAGCACGAAGGTAAAACGTATACCGGTTCAACTGAATTACTTCAGCCGGTGGGATTGGACAATATATATTGGAAACCTGATGCAGACAATCCAGGCTATGGATCATGTTGGGCGCGATTGAGTGATCCTGCTGGAATCTACAATGCTTATCGCTGGGAACGTAAGATCATCAATATCCAATCCAATGCTGAGCCGAAAGATGTGATCTTCAGGCACGGTGAAAATCCTTATTTCGATGATGAGTTCTTTGATGGACTTACCTTCGAATTTGAAACACGCTATCCGAAAAAGGACACCACCTACCCGGATGGCTATCAACGTTACTATAAACTTGGAGATACGGTTGTGATCAAATTCTCGCGCGTGGATAAAAAAGTGTTTACCTTTTTCGATAAAAAGGAGGCACAGATGAGTTCTGCCGGCAATCCGTTCTCAACACCTGTAAACGCTCCAAGTAACATGTCCGGAGGAGCATTGGGAATCTGGGCGGGTATCTCACCGTGGTTCGATACATTGATCTGCGTACCGTGAAAACTCCTCATCTAACATTCAGAGAAATACCTGCTATTTAAAATTCTTCTGACTATTCGAACGTTCCACTAAATTTTGACGCTCCTTTGGAGTGGCCATGTGACTGGTGAACACTTTATCCGGAGCCCAGGGTTGGCTGAATTTTATAACCTCCACGTGATCTGTTTCAGGATCAATCCGATATCCAAAGAAGACCCTTCCTCCAAAATTGGTAACTGCAGCATTATTATCCGATTGAAACGCGAAGACATTGAATTGCTCCCGGTCAATTTCTACGATCTCCTCATTGTGTATCCTTCCTCCCCAGTAATAATTGACATTGCGAATGCGGTAGGATAACACTGCATAATCCCCATAGATCTGAACGTAACAGTCCTTTTCATCCATGACAACTCGAGGTGGTTTTCGGTAAGTCTGCATCGAATCAAGAATGATCAGAACATCCCTCAACTGCTGTTTTCCTGAACCCGCAGTTGACTCTTTCGAGCTATAATGGATAGGTTGAGCGTTTTTCGGTAGCAAGGTCGGAAAGGGAGTCTCTTGATTTGGGTAGATCGGTGTAGACTGGATCACTCCGTCGTTTATCGGATAAGGCTCTGATGCTCCGCCTTTCCGCTGATCCCACGCAATGATTTTCTCCTGCTGATGATCTTCCTTGGCAGGTAGTTCAACTGTTTTCTTTGCGACAGGTTCTTCTGATTTTACAAGAACCTTTTTAGGTTCATCATTTCCGCTGAAGAGATAAAATCCGGTTATCAGTCCTACTCCGATGAGTACCGAAAAAAAGATTCTGCGATAGATCATTGATCTGTCAACCTCAATCACAAAATCCTGACTTATCCAAGTCTCAATTTCCAACGGCGAAGTTGCAGGCGCTTCGGTTCTCAGCGCTTGGAAAACCTTAACCAATTTTTCTTCTGTCATATCGAATTCGTGTTGATCAGTTCTTTCTGCGAAATCAGGATCTCTCTCAGCTTTTGTCTTCCGCGAAACAAACGTTGCTTTATCAGGTTCTCATTCACCCGGCAGATCTCTGCAATCTCCCGTATCGAATAACCGGTGATCTCGAAAAGGATCACGGCCTCCTTTTGTTCATCCGAAAGTGCATTCAAAGCCCTGTATAATTCTTCTATATCCTCCTTCTTGACATTCGGATCGTCATAGCTATCTGAGATAAGCCTCGATTCGACGTACTTTCGAGCCTGCTGTTGTTTACGGCGATTGTTGGCCAGTAACCGAACTGCAATACCAAAAAGGAAAGATGGAAAAGATTCCGGATTTGTATCCTCACTGAATTTCTGAAATGCGAACATCAGCGTTTCATGCATGAGATCCTTGTAGTCCATTTCGCCGTAGACCCTTGCCTTGCAAAACCGTTCGAAACGGTTATGGACTGGTCCATAAAGATGCATAAACAATTCTTTCCTTTCTGACGACATTCGGCTATCTATTGCTGTACTCCTTCGTTAATTGTCGTCAAGATGTAAAAAGTTACATCCGTCCAGATAAATTTCTATAAAAATTCGCAGTCAGAATGTGAATTCCCTGATTTCTATGATCAAGAAATAATCGGAGACCGTTGCTCGTTCTTCAAAAACCAAATACAAACAGTTTCATTACTTTTTTTATCAAGAATTCCCTTACTGTTAAGATCCTCAAGTATCTTCAGGGCTTTCTCCACATCCATGTTCATCAAAAATGAAAACTCCTCTGTAGTTATATTGCCAAACAATTTAAAAACAGACGTAGGATCGTTCTCATGATCTTGCTTGAAAAAGTTCGGTCGCAACCTCATGATGATCTCTTCAAATCTTTCGTAGGGTTGATAACCTGAAATTCTGTCAGATATTTCGCCATTCTCAAGGAAAATGAACGTTGGAAATACAGAAACATTTAATTCGCCGGTATAACGCAGGTCTTCGTTAAAAAGTTCCTTCCCCCTGGTTTCCATATCCTGTTGAAGTAAAACTGTATCTAGTCCGCATGAAAGTGCAGCCTCCTCGATAACTTCCCAACGGGTAATGTTCTTCTTCTCCATAAAGACCATTTCCTTCATCATTCTTAAGAATTTGATGGCGTTTTCATTGCTTTGTATCTGAGCCGCTTTAAAAGCAATTGAGGGAGGAAAGGATGAGTGTAGGGGATCATCGATCCAAATATCTCCACTAAGGTACATATCTTGAAGAGCATTCACTTCTTCCCAATGCTTTGCAGCATCCAAAGGTGTCTTTATAATCCCTTTGTCGTAATCCTTCCAGGAAGGTAGAAGACCACCCATGTAATATTCCAATTGGATCTGATCACCATATACCAACTTTAATTTTCTCAGGATCGGTTGGATTATCCAACAGGTAGAGCAAATTGGGTCCGTAAAATAAATTATTTGCAGTGGATCACTTGGAACTTTCGAAGTTATTGTGTTTTGACTGTTAATTAATGGCAGCAAAAAGGACCGTTCAGAATACTTACGGGGATTTAAAAAAGTTTCCTTTAATTGTCGGCCTTGTTCAAGATGATCCTGAACAGCACCCGACCTAATCTCGTAATATTTCTGAAATACTTCTTCGACGTCCGGCTCTTTTTCGAGCATTTCTGCTAAATAGTTGGCATCGGTAATCGCATTCGACGTGCCTGCGCTGGTGAAAGGAAGCGCAAGATGGGCAGCATCTCCAACTAAAACAACGTTACTTTTATGAAATGTGGGTAAAAGGTCAAAATCTCTTGTCTTCCAGATGTAGGAATTTTTAAAATCAGTTTTTTCGAGGATTAATTTAGTATCAGTAGGGAACGAAGCCAACATCTTTTCACAAAAGACTCGAATACTTTGAGGTAAATTATCCACGGGACAATCAGGGTGAGAGACATCATACTGCATGAACCAAACAACTTCTTTAGCCGATACAGGAATGTAACCAAATGCCAGTCCTTTTTCGTCACTTTGAAATTTCTTGAAACAAACACTACTTTTATCCGAGATAGCATGATAGCTTGAGATGCCAACAACCTCATTTACTTCATTCGGAGTGAATTCAGTTTGTCCGAATATCGTTTCTCTTACTTTGGAATTACTTCCGTCTGCACCAATGAATACATCACCATATTCAACTTCTCCATTTTCAAACACAGCTGCAACAGCTTTGGAACCTTCGTAAATGAAATGAGAAAAAGAACGCCCTCGCTCAATGTTTTCTGTTGGCAAAAGACTCGATAGAAACTCTATAAGATCATAGCGTTTCATGCAAAACCATCCCTGAAGCTGGATCTTGATCTTGTCTGTACCATCAGGTCTTTTCAAGTTAAACAGATTGACGGGCTGTTTTTTCAAAGTAGTGTTTTCTCCACGACGTAATTCATCCAAAATCGAAACACCTTCTTGATTCATTAGAAAAGCATGCCCATGGCTATCAGTAAAGTGACTTCTTTCACAGACGACTACCTGTTGCCCTTTTTTTCTGAGTAAAACTGCTAGTGTCAACCCTGCTATCCCTCCGCCAATAATCACTGTTTTCATCGAAACACCTCTTTAATTCTAGTCAATGATTCTTTCAGTATATCCTCGGAAGTTGCGAAACTGAGTCGGATGTATCCCTCTGCTCCATCACCAAACCATTGTTTCAGCCCCGGTACAACCGACACCTTTGCTTTTCTCAGGATTAGATCATGAATTTCCTGACTTGTTTGACCAGTATCACGAATATTTGCAAAAGCCACATAGCAGCCTTCTGGAGAAATACACTTGAATCCTTCGATCGAATTCAATTGACCAACAACAAGGTCCCTCATTTTTGAAAGATGATCAACGAAACCTGTCAACCATTCACTACATTCATTCAATGCGGTGGTAGCGGCAAGTTGCGATAGAACACTCACCCCGTGTATGGTAGACTGATGAAGGGAAGAGTGAATCAACTGGTTAAATAGTAGATGATTTGGAGCTATTACGGCACCGATCCGCAATCCTGCAAGACCATATGATTTACTAAAACCTGTCACAATAACCGTCCTTTTTCTGATTTCCTCACTCAGCGAGGCGATACTCGTATATGTCGAGGGAGCAAAAACGATATCACTCCATATCTCATCAGACAGTATAATAAGGTCATGCTTGATCGCAATTTCTCCAAGTAATGTGAGTTCTTCCGCAGAAAAAACTTTTCCGGTCGGATTAAGCGGATTACATAGACAAATTAGTTTAGTTCGTGGAGTGATCAATTTTTCCATTCCACTAAAGTCTACCATATCAGTGCCTGGCGGTATGGCAAATGGAATCGCTTCGGCATTCAATGCTTCGACGGAATATCTAAATAAAAAGTCGACTGGGTCAAAAATAATTGCCTGATCACCAGCTTGAAGAAATGACTTGCACGTGAGAAAAATCCCGTAGGCCGCGCTGTCCACTGGAAAGGAAAATTGTGCCTCAGCGGCCACAGCTCTTTTTTCAGTATAAAAATGCGCTATACTTTCTTTAAAATCAGGTAATCCTTCTGGCGGTCCATAACAATAGTACCTATCGGCTGCAAAACGCTGGATTGCTTCTGATATCTGAGGAGCACTTGGGAAATCCGGGTCCGCTGCAGTTAAGGGAATGACACCATTTTCTACGGTAGCCCAGCGCAGATTGTAGGCACGTTGACGAAGTATATTAAAGTTGATGTCGGTATTATTGAACATGGCAGATAAAAGGTCAAATGAATCAAGCTGAAAGATAATTATTTTATTGGTTCATAGGTTATTTGATGTTATTATGGAAACACTAAAAAAATGCTTGTTACAAGATGAATGGATGATTGAACGGACATTTGAAGGAGATACATAGTACTTTTCAAATTGTCAATTATTGAACTCAATTCTGAATTTCTTTTTTAGTAGCTTGCAGCATGATCAGATTTCTTTTTATACTTTGGTTAAGTTGTCCTTTGCATGTCTTTACTCAGGTCACTTCAACCCTCTTGCATGATGGACTTTCCCGCACTTTCGTATATTACTTGCCAAGCAACTGGGCAGTTGGAGATAATGTTCCGTTGATGATTTTACTTCATGGCCTGACGCAAACAGGAGCGGGTGTAATGGATATCACACAATTTAATCAGATCGCTGAGCAGGAAAAATTCATTATTGTATACCCTGACGGAAATAACTTCGCATGGAATGCCAATATGAATGTAAGTATCTCCAGTGCAGACGACTTGGGATTTATCGAAAACCTGGCTGGATACTTTCAAAATAATTTCGGCACCGATCCACAGAGACAATACCTGGTTGGATTTTCAAATGGTGGCTTTATGAGTCACAAGATCGCCTGTGAATCATCGATGTGTTTTGCTGCTATCGCTACCGTTTCAGGTAACATGAGCGATACTACGTTTAACAACTGTTCCCCTGTGTATAACACCTCTGTCCTTCATTTACATGGTACTTCCGATGCAATTGTTCCATACAACGGAGGAACTGCCACGGGTGTTTCAGTTACTCAGACAATGGAAAAATGGCAAAGCTTTCTGACCTGCGATCCAATCCCCGTAAGCTCTGCAATGCCAAATCCAAACCTCATTGACTTGTCCTCTCCCACACTTTTAACCTATCAAAATTGTACAAGTGACCTAAAACATATACGTATTGATGGCGGAGGACATCAATGGCCCGGTATTCAGACTGTGCTGGGAGGAGCCGGGATTATCAATTTTGATTTTTATTCGCCTGATTATATCTGGAGTTTCCTGAATGGTAAAAGCTGTCCATCAAATATGCTGTCGGAAGAGGAACTTTTATTAAAAGTTTTACCAAACCCTGCACAGAACTTTCTAATCATCGAATCGGATCGGATTCTAGCCGTCGAACTTTTTGATCTGACAGGAAAACGATTATTAAAGGGAAATTCATCTGAACAGATAAGCCTTTCAGACCTGTATTCAGGAATCTACCTGTTGAACCTCTCTGATGGCTGCAAAACCAAAAATATCAAGATAGTGAAAGAATAGTTTCTAAAAGAATATCAAGGTATTTAACTCTAATAACAGACTGATTCTGTTCTGCGTGTCAATAATAACTTCAAATCTTAAGACCAAATGTTGGAAGTAATCGGTTACAGGGGTATCTTTAATACTTGACCGATCCGGATAGTGTCAGATCTTAAATGATTCAGTTTCTTGATAGCCGCCATACTTGT
>JBKCJG010000006.1:0-20164 GCA_046301895.1 Flavobacteriia bacterium | reverse complement strand
GCAGTGTAGGTGTCACAAACGGTTGGGGAGATCGTCGAACTGGTCGAATTGTTTACTGTCAAATTGATCGTAATCGTACTGTCGCAACCTGCGGCATTTGGAATGATCGCCGTATGGGTGCCGCTGCTTGTGTACACTGTGCCATCCGGTGCGGTATACGTGTTACAAACGGTTGGGGAGATCGTCGAGCTGGTCGAATTGTTTACCGTCAAATTGATCGTTATCGTGCTGTCGCAACCTGCGGCATTTGGAATGATCGCCGTATGGGTTCCACTGCTTGTGTAAACTGCGCCATCCGGTGCAGTGTAGGTGTCACAAACGGTTGGTGAAATCGTGGATGATGAATTTGGGATCACGTTGATCGTCACCTCATCCGAACAGGTTTGGCCATTTACGGTTACATCACATGAATAGCTTGCAGTTGCACTTGGGTTTACAGCAATATTGGATGTCGTTTCTCCGGTCGACCATGAATAGCTCGGGTTGCCTATGTTAAAATTGGCCGAGATCTCTGCTGCTGACAAAATTCGGTTCCAAATACTTATGTCATCAATTTTTCCATTGAAATACCCGCTTCCACAACCTCCTCCATTCTGATTAATGTGTCGTCCAATAAAGGCTTGCAAGGTAGTATTAGAAATGGTTAAGGAAACATTGATGCTAAATATTTCGTTTCCATCCACATAATATTTGAGAATTTGTAATGTTTTATTGTAAACTACTGAAAAATTTTTCCAAGAGTTTGGTGAAACAATTCCATTTGAACCAGGTAATAATGGTGTTGCATCACTCATGTAAGGGTAGGATTGAAAATGTACTTTAGGATTAGCTCCTGAAGTTGGAAAATCTTGTAACCCTAAAACATACCCCTGAATGTTGGGTTCATTGCAGCTCGCTTTACTTAAAAAGGTATTGAATGTCCCGTTAGTTGCAGAATTGAACCAACAAGAAATAGTGAAATCCTGGGAAAGCTCTAACTCATCCGGATCACCCAAACTGATCCAATCATCCCCATCAAAACTATACGCATTATCCGCATTCCCAAAACGATCGGTGGTGAGTGTGGCACCATTCACCGCACCGTTGTTCCCATTCCCACTCTCATCGTTCGCATTGCCGCAGAACGGCCAATAACCCACCAGGCCGGATTGTAAACTCAAAGGCAGGTCTTCAGAAACGCAAGGCGTTTTGTTACTCAGCGGTGAACTTGCAGTAAGAGTAACTGGCGCTCCCGGGCAGATATCATTGATGCTTTCGGTTACTGTCGGCAACTCCGTTACCTGCAATACTACCTGATCCGTGGCTGTACAGGTATTTGCATCTGTTCCTGTAACCGTGTAGGTTGTACTCGCTGTTGGGGTGAAAGGGGTGTTGTTTGTTACACCGTTATCCCAGCTGTAACTGCTTGCTCCGGAGCCGGCAAGCGTAACCGCCGTACCTGAACAAACGGTTTGGTCGGCGCCGGCGGAGACGTTCAGCACATGCAGGCTGGCATTGTACAAATCGGTGATTTCACATTGCGTGAGAGCGCGATTCCAAACTCCTATGTCATCGATTTTACCTTTGAAACCTGCAGTACCGTCTGCACTCGTACCTGAGGGAGTATTACCGATGTATATCGCCGTCGATGAGGGTTGAAGGTACGTCGATGTTGGGCCTTGATTTATCAATGTTCCATTTATCCATATCTGATGTAAGCCTAAGTCATTGTCATGAATCATTACCACATGATGCCAATTCTGAAAACTCGGAATAAATGGTAGAGAGTTCAAACCGTCCGGATAGCCACCCAAGTGACCAACATTGTTGTTCGTCAAATAGGCTGGGTGTATCCCTGCCATTGCCAAAAACTCAATATTACCGAATCTGAAAAGGTTTGGATAATCACTAATCGGGTATTCAGAAAAGTAAAATAGCGAAATTGATGCTTTGTTAAGTTGTGAAATATTGGCTTGTATGAAATCATTTACCCCATCAAAACTGTAAGCCCTACTAGAGATACCATATCTATCAGAAGTGAGTAGTGCACCGTTGATTGCGGTTCCATCAAATCCATTCCCACTCGCATCATTCGCATTTCCGTTAAATGGCCACCATCCAACGAGACCGGAGGTGGGAACGTAATTAGGCACCTGCGAGAAGGCAGAGCTTAGAGTGAGCGTAAGAGCAGTGAGTATAAGGCACTTTTTCATAATAGTTCAGTCGTTAGAGAATTTTTCGCAAGCACAATTTTACACTAAATAAAAGATAATGACAAATAAGTCATTATAAATTTGCTTACGAATGTGTCATTTTGCCTTCAATGAGGAAGGGGCAAATACGCGATCAGGAGCTACTGCAACAAATAGTGGTTCAGCTCAAGAAATTGCGTGAGGAACGTTCACTTACTCAGGAGGACGTGTATAATGACACCGGTATTCACCTCGCACGCATCGAAACAGGAAAAGTCAATATCACTGTTTCTACTCTTTATGCCTTGCTACAGTATTTTAATACTTCGCTAAGTGACTTTTTCAGGTTTGACGGAGTCTAATAATTACTTATTCCCAATGTTGGATTTTCGCTAAGAGCCCCTCCCTTACTCCCTCCCCGAGGAGGGAAGATCACGTTTTCCCCCTCTGGAGAGCTTGCCCCATGAGGAACGAAACGAAAGGTAAAACAAGAAACCCCTCCGTTTCCGAAGGGGTCTTATATATGGCCGTTCTCACTATCCGAAATGTGTTCGGGAAGCAAGGGACGAGAAAGAGGGCTATGCCCTCTATGATCTTGAGGATCTCGAATTCTAAATCCCGAATCAGGTGGTCGAGCGGAGCCGAGATCACATCATACCCGGCATACCACCCGGCATTCCGCCCATCGCCGGAGCGTTTTCTTCCGGTTGGTCAACCACCACGCATTCTGTTGTCAGAAGCATTGCAGCGATCGAAGCAGCGTTTTCAACAGCGATACGCGTTACTTTGGTTGGGTCGATCACACCCGCTTTGTATAGTTTTTCGAAAGTTTCTGTGCGAGCGTTGTATCCGAAATCATCTTTTCCTTCACGCACTTTCTGAACGATCACAGCGCCTTCACCACCTGCATTGGCAATGATCTGACGAAGTGGTTCTTCAGCTGCACGCTTTACGATCTGGATACCGGTCATCTCGTCTTCGTTCGCACCCTTCAGTTTGTCAAGTGTCTCGATCGCTCTGATCAATGCAACTCCACCACCCGGTACAATACCTTCTTCCACTGCTGCTCTTGTTGCCGCCAATGCGTCATCTACACGATCTTTCTTCTCTTTCATTTCAACCTCCGTTGGAGCACCTACGTAAAGTACGGCAACACCCCCGGCAAGCTTCGCTAAACGCTCCTGAAGCTTCTCACGATCATAATCGGATGAAGTCGCTTCGATCTGCGCCTTGATCTGATTCACGCGTCCCTGAATGTCGGCTTTCTTACCCGCACCATTCACGATAGTTGTGTTGTCTTTGTCGATCTCGATCTTCTCAGCTGTTCCCAACATATCCAACGTCGCATTCTCAAGAGTGAATCCTCTTTCTTCTGAGATCACTTGTCCTCCTGTCAGGATAGCAATATCTTCCAGCATTGCCTTTCTTCTGTCACCGAATCCTGGAGCTTTTACAGCTGCGATCTTCAATGATCCTCTCAAACGGTTCACGACAAGTGTTGCCAAGGCTTCACCGTCAACATCTTCCGCAATGATCAGTAATCCTCGACCTGACTGAACAACCGGTTCAAGGATAGGAAGTAGCTCCTTCATGTTCGAGATCTTCTTATCGTAGATCAGGACCATCGGTTTCTCCATTTCAGTGATCATTTTCTCTGTGTTCGTCACAAAGTATGGTGAAAGATACCCTCTGTCGAACTGCATACCTTCAACGGTGCGCACCTCTGTTTCTGTTCCTTTCGCCTCCTCTACAGTAATCACACCATCGTTACCAACAACTTTCATTGCTTCTGCGATGAGTGAACCGATCGTTTCATCGTTGTTTGCTGAGATAGAAGCGATCTGCTTGATCTTATCATTATCCTTACCAACTTCCTTCGAAAGTTTCTTAAGGTTCTTTACGACTTCATCAACTGCTTTGTCAATGCCTCGCTTGAGGTCCATTGGATTTGCTCCTGCAGCAACGTTCTTCAATCCTGCTGTGACGATCGCCTGTGCAAGTACGGTTGCCGTCGTTGTTCCATCACCCGCAATGTCGGCTGTTTTGGCAGCAACTTCCTTCACCATTTGAGCTCCCATGTTCTCTACAGGATCCTTCAGTTCGATCTCTTTTGCCACAGAAACACCGTCCTTGGTAATCTGAGGTGCACCGAATTTCTTACCAATAACGACGTTACGTCCTTTGGGTCCCAGTGTTACTTTGACAGCATTAGCTAATGCGTCAACTCCTTTTTTCAGTTTGTCTCTTGCTTCGACGTCGAAATAAATGTCTTTTGCCATTGTTGAATTATTTTAAAATGTAACCTTGAAATAGTTAAAAAATACCGTAGATATCGGATTCACGCATGATCAAATAGTTCTTTCCGTCCAGTTTGATCTCTGTTCCCGAGTATTGCCCGTAAAGCACTTCATCTCCGACTTTCACGGTCATCGGCTCATCTTTTTTACCCTTTCCTGCAGCGATAACAGTTCCCTTCAATGGTTTTTCTTTCGCTGTATCCGGAATGATGATACCACTTGCTGTTTTTTGTTCTGCCGGCGCCGGTTCTATAAGAACGCGATCTGCCAAAGGTTTAAACTTAGTCGACATATCTGTTTTAGTTTTTAAAAATTAGTTGCTGCTCTCCTTGATCGAATATTATGCCATCAGCATGAGTGCGACATTTTTTCTTTTTTTCTGAGGTGCAGGATAAAAAAAATGTCAGCATGTATGACATACTGACATTTCGAATATTTAAAGTAAGCGTTATCGCTGCTGAGTACCCCCGTTCTGACCTTGCTGGCCATTCTGCTGCTGACCACCTTGTTGCTGTCCTTGACCTTGCTGCTGTGTTTGTCCCTGCTGCATCTGATCCGGAGCAACTGGCTCAGGTGTTTTAGAACGAATAGTAAGGATAATACTGAATACCATGATCAATCCGGCCAATATCCACGTTGCCTTATCAATGAAGTCGTTGGTTTTCTGGACACCTCCAATTTGCTGTGCAGCACCGAAATCTGAGCTAAGACCTCCACCTTTCGGGTTCTGGATGTACACAACCAATATTAAGAGAATACTGGCTATAATAATGATCGATGAAAATAAGATATTCATTGTTTATGTGTTTAACTTTTTCTTTAATTCTTCAATTTGGGATGCAAAGAAAACCTTTTTTTCTGGATTTATCAAGATTAATTGTTCATATGCAAAAATTGCTTTCGGGTAGTTGCCCTGAAGAGCAAAGATCCTGGCCAGTGTCTCGCTTACAGGCATGCTATTCATGTCCAGACTTTCTTTAGCCTTTTTAACCGGAGAGAAGAATTCTTTTTTCGGTCTTTCTTCTTGCTGATCATCTTTCGACGGTCTGGTTATTTTGGGTTCATCCTTTATAAATTGATCCAGAATGGCATCTATTCGTGCTTTCTCCTCATCAATCAATGGCTTCTTGTCATTCACATTGGACCTCAACCAGGATGAGAAGCTTTTTGCTCCGTTTTCCTCTTCATGAACAGTGGGAGTGAAGACTTGGTCTTGTTCATCAAGATCCTCTGTATTCACTTGAGGTAACTTGTCATGATCCACCAGATGATCCAGATTGTAATGACTTGAGATCGTTTCCGAAATAATTTCCTTTTCGAATTGTTCAAGTTCGTTACTCGGACTGCCTTCCGATTCTGACTCGATCAATTCTTCCTCAATTTCAGAAGGTTCAGATTCTTCTATATGCTCGGTAATTGCAATGCCGTCAATCGTGGTAATGTTCAAAGGAATGAAAACATCTTCAGATTCTTCATCTTCTGTTTCATCAATTGGGTCCGGACGAAGAGGATCATTTTGTATGATGTGTTGTTCCGCAATAGTTTTTATTTGCTCACCAGCGGCAACGTCATTTTCCTCGTTGCTTATTTCTTCAATGTTGTGATTTTCAGAGAGATCATCTGATGGAATTATTGAAACAATCGTGGTCTCAACTTCTTTCTCTGGTTCGATCACTGCCTCACTATCCTGTAATTCAGCTGAAGGACTCTCAATAAATGAAGATGAGGTTTCCATCGGTGCTGCCGTACTTTTTCCATGGATCAGTCGGTAAAGTTCCGTTCTGTCGGAGATCCTGTATGCATATTTCGTCAGATCATCATCGAACCGCACATCGTTATTGTTAGCAAGTGCTTTCAAATAGAGAATAGGGAAGATCTGAGCATACGGAAACTTATCGATCAGCGATCGCAAGTCATCCGATTCCTCAACCGAACACAATGACGGGTCGTGAATCCTCTTCGCTATTTCCTCTAAATTCAGCATTACCAGTTCGACAATAATTTATTAATAACATCCTGAACGATCTGTGTACTGACTTCTTCAAGTAGGCTGCTTTCTTGGGTTGCCAGATCCACATTTGAATCGTAATCTACAAAACGCGTACTAGTAAGCATGATCTTGTCTTCTTCAGGTGCCGAGACGAAAATAGTGAATTGAACGGATACTGTCAATCGGTTCTTCGCCGAATTGTCTCCCTCCTGTATCGCTACCGGAGTGACCGAATAACTGGAAATAACTCCTTCAAGATAGATCTCTCCTTTACCGGTCTCAGGATCTAAGAGCAATCGTGTATTGTTCTGAATACCGTCTTTGAGTTTTTCTGAAAGTTGAGCGGCATAACTGATCGGAGTGTTTGGTGCATTATTATCAAGTGTCTTTACCGAAAATGTTTTCCATTCTTCCGGCATGGTTCCATCGATGAAAGATACCCTGGTTGGCCAGCATGAGCTCAACGAAGCGAAAAGGAATAGGATGATTAGGTATTTCATTAATCCATCAGGTTATATTCCTTGATCTTGCGATAAAGCGTACGTTCCGAAATACCTAATTCCGCTGCGGCATATTTTCGTTTACCCCTGTGTTTTTCGAGCGCTTTTTTTATAAGTTCTTTTTCGCGATCTTCAAGTGATAGGGATTCCTCCACTTCTTCATGACTCTCAAAATCTTCTGTTTCATGGAGATCGGTCATCTCGTTCGAACCTGAATCAAGCTTCGAGGGAAGGATCAATGGGTGACCAAAAGACGGGTTAACCTCCTGGTAGAGTCGGCTAACAACTGCTGCCTGATCATTGTTCAGTGAAAGGTCCCCGCCTTGCCCCAGGAGCTCCACAACCAATTTTTTCAGATCTGAAAGGTCCTTTTTCATGTCGAAGAGGAACTTATACATCAATTCGCGCTCCGAGAAATTTTCAGTTGAGGACTCGCCGAGCAGTGCAGGAACTTTTTCAGTTTCTGCCGGTAGATAGGATGCAAGTGTTGGCACATCCAGATCGCGCGCCGTTTCGATTACAGAGATCTGCTCAACAAGGTTCTTCAATTGACGGATGTTTCCTGGCCAACTGTAATTCGTCAATAGAATTACCGCGTCATCATCAAGTTTGACTGCCGGCATTCTGTATTTGTCTGCAAAATCATTCGCGAATTTTCTGAACAGTAAATGGATGTCTTCGCGACGTTGCCTCAAAGCCGGCAACGATATCGGAACAGTACTCAATCGGTAGAATAGGTCTTCACGAAACTTGCCCGAAGCAATCGCTCGTTGCATGTTTTCATTGGTTGCCGCTACGACACGAACATTCGTTTTAAGAACCTTGGATGACCCCACGCGCATGAACTCGCCCGTTTCAAGCACCCGCAATAAACGAACCTGAGTTTGCATGGGTAATTCTGCAACTTCGTCTAGAAAAATTGTGCCTCCATCAGCAACTTCAAAATATCCCTGCCGGCTGCCTTGTGCCCCGGTAAACGATCCTTTTTCATGTCCGAAAAGTTCTGAATCGATTGTGCCTTCGGGTATGGCACCGCAGTTCACTGCGATGTATTCACCGTGTTTTCGAGAACTCAGATGATGGATTACCTGCGGAATGATCTCCTTTCCGGTTCCGCTCTCTCCTGTAACAAGTACAGAAATATCTGTTGGGGCAACTTGAATGGCTACCTCCAATGCCCGGTTGAGCAGGGGAGAATTTCCGATGATCCCAAATCGCTGTTTTACTTGTTGCAGGTTCATGCTCTAATAAGTTAGTTCGGTTGGCAGATCTCTACAACTTCTCCTAAAAGTGTTGCCGAGGTGCAGTCATCGATACGCACCATGACATAGTGACCTTTTTCAAAATCACCTTTTGGGAAAACGATCATCGAATTCTTTCCGTTCCTTCCGCACATGTGTTCTTTTGATCTTTTTGAGAAACCTTCCACAAGCACTTTGTCGATCCTGCCGATCTGCTCCTGGTTCCTTCTGAGGGAATGTGCCTGCTGCTTTTCAACCACTTCGGTAAGCCTGCCACCTTTCACGTTATCAGGAATATCATCCTCAAAACGTCTTTCCGCCAGAGTTTTTGGTCTTTCAGAGTACTTGAACATGTAGGCATAGTCGTACGCAACATAGTCCATTAACGAAAGCGTATCCTGATGTTCCTCTTCTGTTTCGCCACAGAATCCGGTAATTATATCTGTTGAGATCGCACAGTCTGGAACGATCCTTCTGATCGCATCGATCCGTTCCATGTACCATTCCCGGGAATAACCCCTATTCATTCTGCTCAGGACTGCTGTATTTCCGGATTGAACAGGCAAGTGAATATACGAACAGATGTTTTCATAATTTGACATGACTTCCAGCACATCGTCCGTCATATCTTTGGGATGTGATGTGGAAAAACGCACACGAAGATCGGGTGAAACAAGTGCCACCATTTCCATAAGCTGTGCAAAATTGGTCGTTGGCTTCATGGCATCTTTGATCTCTCCTTTAGAAGTGAGGTTCCATCGGTAACTGTCCACATTTTGACCTAAAAGCGTCACCTCCCGATAACCTTTGGAAAACAGATCTTTGCATTCTTCCACAATCGTTTGAGGGTCTCTTGAACGCTCTCGACCCCGGGTAAACGGAACGACGCAGAAAGAGCACATGTTGTCGCATCCGCGCATGATCGTTACAAAAGCAGAAACACCTCCCTGATCCAACCGAACAGGGGATATGTCCGCGTACGTTTCGTCCCTGGAAAGTAAAACATTCACGGCCTTTTGTCCTGTCCCGACCTCTTCAACAAGATTGGGAAGGTCGCGGTAAGCGTCTGGACCGGCAACAAGGTCAACAAGTTTCTCTTCTTCAAGAAGTGACTTTTTCAATCGCTCAGCCATGCAACCAAGAATTCCAACGACCAGTTCAGGATTCTGTTCCTTCTTGTGTTTGAACTCAGTCAGTCTATTCCTTACACGTGTTTCGGCATTTTCACGAATCGAACACGTATTGATAAGTACCACATCTGCTTCGTCAATGTTACGGGTTGTGGAATAACCTTCGTTTGCCATGATCGATGCAACCACTTCACTGTCGGAAAAGTTCATCTGACAACCATAGCTTTCAACGTACAATTTTTTCCCGTTCTCTTTGAGTGATGTTTCGGCTTGTAAAGCTTCTCCTTGCCGCCCTTCGTCAATTACCTTATTGTTACCGAGATCCATTTGTTTGATCAAAATTCTATTTGTGCCTTCAAAAGTAACCAAAAACGGTTGCATGTCAAAATGGCAGTTTTAAAAAAAGCATAATTTCGGATAAAAGTCTGCGGTTCAAAGTGGCCATTCCAAAAAATGAAATGATGAAAATTTCTTTAACCTATGGTTAAACAATATTATAAGGTATGGGTTATTACTTTCAATGGAATTTTGATCTGAAATAAATTTACTTTTGCACCGCAGAATATTTGCTCTTAAAAAATCAATTATCAGAAACTATGGCTAAAAATCTGGTTATCGTCGAGTCACCTGCAAAGGCAAAGACCATTGAAGGGTATCTCGGAAAGGATTTCGTTGTAAAATCCAGCTTTGGGCACGTGCGTGACCTTTCCAAAAAGGGATTAGCCATCGATATTGAACATGATTTTAAGCCACAGTATGAGGTTTCAGCCGATAAGAAACAAATAGTGGCAGAGTTGAAGAAATTGTCAAAAGAGGCAGAGACTGTATGGCTCGCTACCGATGAGGACCGTGAGGGAGAGGCTATTTCTTGGCATTTGTTTGAGACCCTGGGATTGGAGAAAAAGGATACCCGTCGTATCACGTTCAATGAGATTACGAAACCGGCAATTCTCAGGGCGATCGATAACCCACGACAGATCAACAGAGAGCTCGTGGATGCGCAACAGGCGAGAAGGGTACTCGACCGTATCGTAGGTTTTGAGTTGTCTCCGGTTCTCTGGAAAAAAGTGAGGCCGAGTTTATCTGCAGGTCGGGTGCAGTCCGTTGCTGTTCGATTGATTGTTGAACGAGAAAGGGAGATTGATCATCATAAAACAGAAAGTTTTTTCAGAGTGAACGGATTGTTCTCCTGTTCAAAAGGGAAGCTAAAGGCAGAGCTTTCGAGGCAATTAGCGAGTGAACAAGAGGCATCTGAATTACTGGAGTCACTGAAGGGTGCAGAATTTAAAGTGGATGAGGTTCAGCAAAAACCTGCAACAAAGTCTCCTGCGGCGCCGTTCACGACATCTACATTGCAACAGGAAGCTAGCTTGAAATTGGGGTTCTCCGTTTCACGAACGATGTCAGTTGCTCAGCGATTGTATGAGGCAGGGAAGATCACTTACATGAGAACGGATTCAGTGAATCTGTCAGATACTGCTGTCAATGGTGCAAAAAATGAGATTATCAGAGCTTACGGGGAGAATTATTCGAAGCCAACGAAATATACCACAAAAAGTTCGGGGGCGCAGGAGGCACACGAAGCCATTCGTCCTACGGATTTTTCTCTGCATTCTATTCAGGGTGAAAGAGACGATGAACGATTGTATGACCTGATCTGGAAACGTTCTATTGCCTCGCAAATGGCGCATGCTCAGCTTGAGCGAACAACGATCAAAATAGCCACCCCATCCATAAGCGAAGTGTTCAATTCGAAAGGAGAGGTCATTAAATTCGATGGTTTCCTGAAAGTATACCTTGAATCTGATGTTGACCAGGAGGATGAGGAAACGGAAGAAGGAGGTCTGCTTCCTGATGTGAGGGAAGGTGACAGCCTTCGTTCGGAGGGAGTTGTTGCGATGGAGCGTTTTTCAAGACCACCGTCCCGATATGTTGAAGCAAGCCTCGTGAAGAAGCTGGAAGAATTGGGTATAGGACGTCCATCTACCTACGCACCGACTATCTCGACTATCCAAAAAAGAGGGTATGCTGAAAAAGTGGAGCGTGAAGGAGAGGAAAGAAAGTACATTGTAAAAACGCTGAAGGAGTATTCAATCTCCGAGGAGGTGCGGAAAGAGACCACAGGTAAGGAAAAGAATAAACTTTCTCCTACAGATATCGGAATAGTGGTCAATGATTTCCTGAGTGAGCATTTTGAACGCATCATGGATTACCATTTCACTGCCAAAGTTGAGCAGGAATTCGATGAGATCGCAAAAGGGCTGATCCAATGGACGGAAATGATCCATAAGTTCTATGACCCTTTTCATAAGAATGTGGAGGATACTCTTGAAAACTCGGAACGAGCTACCGGCGAAAGAGAGTTGGGAGTTCATCCCGTCTCCGGTAAAAAGGTGATCGCCCGCATTGGCAGGTTTGGGCCGATGATCCAGGTCGGTGATGAACAAACGGATGGCGAAAAACCACAATTTGCCAGTCTGCACAAAGACCAATCGATTAACCACATTACTCTCAATGAGGCGTTGGAGCTTTTCAAACTGCCAAGAACGTTGGGCGAATTCGAAGGGGACGTGATCAAAGCGAACGTCGGAAGATTTGGACCGTATATTCAGCATGGTAAGTCCTTTGTATCCTTACCCAAGGAAGAGGATCCGATGTCTGTTTCACTGGAAAAGGCAATAGAGCTTGTTTTAGGGAAAAGGGATGCGGATGCAAATAAAACAATCAAAACGTTTTCTGAAAGACCTGATGTGCAATTATTGAATGGTCGTTACGGTGCATACTTGAAGATCGGTAAAGATAACTTTAAGCTGCCGAAAGGAGTCGAGGCAGGAAATTTGACGCTTCCGGAATGTCTCGAAATTGCCGACGGCCAATCAAAAGGTAAAAAGAAAGTTGTGAGAAAGAAATAACAGTCCTAACTGTTTTAAACATTCCCTTTTTCAATACTTTCTGCTGCTCAGGGTTTATGAGCACACAAACCGGTTAGTTTTGAGAAAATTCTTTTCATGAAGGATATCTCGATATACTTTGCCCAAATTGATCTCGACACCGTTTATAACGATCAGAAAATCGGTGCGCAAATCCGCAAATTTCAGAATGACCAATTTCCCGAAATTGAAAAAGGTTCTGGAATAGCACTGTTTTATGTTCCTGAATTCAGAGGGAGTAAAGATCAAAATGGTTCAATGATTCGTACAGAACATTTCAGAGAATCGTTGTATGAACTCAATAGCGGTATTGACTGGAAAATGCCTCTGTATGATTTGGGAAATATTCTGCCCGGAAAAGACTTAAAGGACACTTATTTTGCAGTTGCACAGGTTGTTGGTGAGCTAGTTAAGCAAAAAATAATTCCGGTTGTTATAGGAGGCAGTCAGGACCTTACACTGGCCTTATATAAAGGCTATGAGGGGCTTGAGCAGTTGGTCAACCTATGTTCAGTGGATCATCAATTGGATCTTGGGAGTCCGGAAGATGAGCCTCACTCCGAAGGATTCCTGAGTCATTTGCTTCTTGAGCGCCCTTGTATTCTTTTTAACCATGCGAATATTGGACTTCAGGCTCCCTTTGCTTCGAAATCTGAATTTGATCTTTTTGAAAAGTTGTATTTCGATGCATGCAGACTTGGAGAATTCAATGCCGATTTCAGAAAGGCGGAACCCCATCTGCGCAATTCGGACATACTGAGTATTGATGTGAAAAGCATACGCGCATCAGAGTTGCGCGAACCCGAGTACCTGTCGCCAAACGGGTTTTATGCAGATCAGATCTGTCAGATAACAAAATACGCAGGTATCAGTGATAAATTGACCACGCTGGGGATCTTTGATTATTTTCCCGAAAAGGAAAAGGGTAGCGTGTCAGCGCTGATCGGTCAAATGATTTGGTATTTCATAGATGGTGTCTCTCAAAGAAAGGGAGATTTTCCGGTTGGAAGTAAAAAGGACTATTTAAGGTTTTCAGTACATCTTGACGATTTCAAGGAAGAACTTGTGTTTTACAAGAGTAACAAGTCTGATAGATGGTGGATGGAAGTTCCCTACCCGCCACAAAAAGGAATTAAGTATGAACGTCACCACATCGTTCCGTGCAATATGGAGGATTATGAGCGGGCAATGAAGAACGAAATCCCTGATCTTTGGTGGAAAACCTATCAAAAACTTGGTTAAAGCGCGATCGCTGGGCTAGATTTCCACATTATTAAGCATTTACAAACAATTGCTGATTTCTTTAGTTCGATCTGAAGAAAAAAATTTCATTTGTAAAGAAAAATATTTATTTTAGTCGCCAATTGGGGAGATACTAACCGATCTTTCCGATAGATTAAATGCATGTGAAAAAGAAGCTTATGAACAAAAAGATTATTCTGCTTTCCACGTTGTTTTCGCTGTTTATCAGCAAAAACTATGCACAGCAGGATGCAGCCCTTACGCACTTCATGTTCAATAAAATGACATTGAATCCGGGTGAAACAGGTATTGATGACGGGATTTGCGGATCCACGATTTATCGCAATCAATGGGACAAGGTAAATGGTGCACCGAACTCAGCAGTGTTGAATCTTGAAGCAAATATGAACCGCTTTTTCCCGGGTGGTATCGGTATTTCCTTCTTCCATGATGCAATCGGATTCAATCGTACCAACAATGCCTTGTTGAGCTATTCATATCCGTTACAGATCGCTGGAGCTGGCACCTTGGGTATTGGGCTGGGTTTAGGTATTATTAACATGAGTAACAGTCCTGTTTGGGTGGCTCCTGAAACACCGATAGATAATGCACTGCCTACGGGTTTTGGCGCAACAAACCTGGATCTTAATTTTGGATTATACTGGAAGGGAACAAGTGACTATTATGCTGGAATTTCATCCACGCATCTCTCCGAATCTGTGTTGTCTACCACGAGTGGCGCAAATACGTATAATTTCAATACAGCAAGACACTACTACATCATGGGGGGAAAGACATTTAGAAATGTTCTTTCAGGAGATATTGACGTTCAGGGTTTACTTAGAACGGATATGATAAAAATGTCGCTGGACATTAACGCTCGCTACTTGTGGAGAAATATGGCCTACGGAGGCTTGACCTACAGGACGGCTGATGCAGTCGCGATCATGTTGGGTTGGATGCCTGTTCGAAACATGACTGTTGGATACTCATATGATATCAATACACACAAGCTTTCGAGTGTATCGAGAGGTTCGCATGAAATAATGTTGAAATACTGTTATTTCTTGCCACCACCACCGATTACAAAATCTAATCACCCTAGATGGTTGTAGTTTAAAAAAAAATGTAAATCTTTGTAACCATTTTTGGGCAAGTTCCGTTATGTCGAAGAATTGAAGATCCTGTAGAGTGTTAATTTGATATCCGGAATTAGATAAAAAAGAGGTAGAATGAAAAAACTTTTGTTAATTGGTTTCATAGGTGCCGTGCTGGCTTCTTGTAGTACAAGAACAGGGCACCTTACAGGAGCGATGGGAAGACCGATCTATAATCCGGAGGTTCCTCTGGGAATGGTATACATTCCTTCAGGGGGCTACCAGATGGGAGAAAATGATATGGATGTTCCTTTCTTGCATCAAACGCGAGCGAGAGCCGTATCTGTACAGGCATTCTATATGGATCAGACTGAGATCTCGAACAACGAGTACCGTCAGTTCGTAGAATGGGTGCGCGACTCAATCGCCAGAGAAAAGATCTATTTCGGATTGGAAGATGATGAAGCGGCACAGCGTTTCATCAATTATGAAGACATGTACTTCGATGAGGGAGCTCTTGAATACGTGGACTATGATCCTTCTGATCGTCAATTGAATCGTTCTGTTTTCAATTTGGATTGGGACAGAAGATTGGATTATTCTGATCCGGAGGTTGTTCCTGTACTTGCGGACATGTATTATCCGCAACCGGAGAGATACTACAAAAGAAGAGAGTGGGATGTCCGTAAGTTCATGTACCGTTATTTTTGGATCGATTACAGAGAAGCTGCGAAAAGAGGCCGTATCAATGTTACTCCTAACGGATATGACAAGGAAGGCAATAAGCTTGTAGATGAACACCGCGAATTATCGACGCCACCGCATCCATTTACTGAAGAGCCGCAAGGTCAGGACAAGGATATGGGGTATTTCAACAAGAAGGGACAGAATAACGCTATCAGAGGACATGAGAACCGTCAGCGATTCATTATAGATGAAATTATCAATATATATCCGGACACGCTTTGTTGGGTTAGAGACTTTACGTACTCTTTCCACGACCCGATGACAAACATGTATTTCTGGCACCCGGCATATGATAACTATCCGGTTGTTGGTGTAACATGGGTTCAGGCGAAAGCATTCTCAGTATGGAGAACACAGCTTCTCAATGAATGGCTGATCGGTATGGGTGACTTGTTTGTGAACGATTTCCGTCTACCAACTGAAGCCGAATGGGAAAGAGCTTCCCGTGGTGATCTCGAAATGTCACAGTACCCATGGGGTGGCCCTTACATCCGTAACGAAGCAGGTTGTTTCCTTGGTAACTTCAAGCCGATGCGCGGAAGATACTTTGAAGATGGAGGTTTCCATACTGTTAAAATTTATTCATACAACCCGAACGGATGGGGACTTTACTGTATGGCAGGAAACGTATCAGAGTGGTGTGAGACGGCATACGATGAATCGATGTACGAGTTCTCTCATGATTTGAATACGGACTACCGATACGACGCAATGGACTGGGATCCGCCGTCAATGAAGCGCAAGGTTCTTAGAGGTGGATCATGGAAAGATGTTGGATACTATTTGATGAACTCAACTCGTACATACGAGTATCAGGATACTGCTAAGTCATACATCGGTTATCGAAATGTTATGACACACTTGGGAAGAGGTGGAAGAGACTTCACAAGAGAAGGTGGCGAAGAAATTCGAAGCGATATTCAGTTGAAATAAGTGAAGAGCGCAAGAATACAACAAACAAAAAAGTAGTAATTTTTAAACCCTAAAAAACAAGGAAAACTATGAAACCAGGAAGTAAAGGATGGAAAAAGTTTATGGCGAAGCTGTATGGATTTGGTGCAGCAGTTGTAATCGTTGGAGCCCTATTTAAAATTCAGCACTGGCCGGGTGCATCATTGATGTTGATCATCGGTTTGAGTACTGAAGCATTGATCTTCATCTTCTCAGCATTTGAACCGATCCACGAAGATCCAAATTGGGAGCTTGTATACCCTGAACTGGCGCTTGGTCACTCTGATGAGTTAGACCATGATAATTTGCCGGCAGCAGGAAGAGGGAAGCAGACAGGTATCACTGATCAGCTGGATAAAATGTTAGAGGAGGCTAAGATCGACTCTAAACTTTTAGAGCGATTGGGTGATGGAATGTCAGCCCTTGCAGACAATGCATCTCAATTGAAAGGTGTATCTTCTGCTGCTGCTGCAACAGATTCTTACGTTTCAAGTCTTCAGGCTGCTTCCGACAAGGTATCCTCACTTTCTGAAGCTTACGAACGTGCATCTGTATCTATTTCCGGAATGACCTCTGCCACAGCTGAAGGTGAATCATTCGGTGAGCAAATGCAAAAGGTTTCCAAGAACTTGTCAGCATTGAACAATGTATACGAATTACAATTGAAAGGTTCTTCTGCTCATTTGGAGGCTACAGAGAAATTCCAGTCTCAAGTTACTGACATGATGAAGAACTTGTCTGACTCAGTGGAAGATACGAAGCGTTACAAAGAGAACATGGCGATGTTGTCTCAGAACTTGACTGACCTAAACAACGTATACGGAAATATGTTGAAAGCTATGACAATAACAAGAGGCTAATCGCTGATTAGTTCTGTTACTTTATTGTTATTGAACATTAATTTATTGAAAACCAATAAAAATTAATTAATCATGGCAGGTGGAAAAGAAACCCCTAGACAGAAGATGATCGGTATGATGTACCTTGTACTTACCGCACTTCTCGCTCTAAACGTATCAAAATCTATTCTTGACGCATTCGTTGCAATTGAAGAGAACATTCAGATCTCGAATGAAAACGAATTTACACGCGGTCAGGAAAAATATGAAGCTTTGAAAGAAGTTGCCCAGGACAAAACTCAAAAAGATGTCATGGTAAAAGCTCAGAAGCTCATGAAAACCGTTGATCAGATCGATAAGATCACTGCTGAGCGCATCAAAATGATCGATGATATTAAACTGGATATCCTTAAAACGTGTGGTGAAGATATCACAACGATCGGAGGAAAGGAAAGTATTATCGTAAAGGCATATAGTACGGCAGAACCATTGAAGCCGACTCGTATGAACTTGATGCACGTGAGTGGTAAGGATAAGTACGACGAGCCGATGCAAATTATGATCGGTGAAGAGATCACAAACCCAAAACCGGACGGGTCTGGTATAAAGTTGTGGAAAAGCTACAATGGATACCGTAAGGAATTGACTGAGTTGATCGCAAGTTCAGTGCTTGTTGAAAAAGGAATGCAGCCATACTATTTCAAGGCTCCGGAGATCAACAAGTTCAAGGACTTTAAAGACTTGAATGCCCAGATCGACAAGGCAATTGAGTCATCGCGTGTTGCACAGGATGATAAAGAAGCGATCAAGAAGATCTATGGATCCTTGACGAAGCAGGAGAGAAGTGAAGTGCACGAGGTACCGAACGTACACTGGATCGGTAAAACATTTGACCACTCGCCTTCTGTTGCGGCATTGGCATCCTTGTCTTCCATGCAAAAAGAGATCTTAACGGCTCGTGCTGATGCTGTTGCTTTGATCAGAAGCCGTGTTGGTGGAGGTGAATACTCGTTCAACAAGATCATGGCTCTTGCATACGGACCTGATCTTGCGAACAACGGAGATGAGATCGAAGTTCAGGTATTGATGGCTGCTTACGATTCTGATAAGCAACCTGAAGTAACTGTTCAAGGTGCTAGTGTTTCTGAGATCAAGGATGGTAAAGGTTTTATCCGTACAAAAGCTTCAGGTGCTTCAGAGATGACACTGAAAGGTACGATTACTATCAAGAATAAATCAGGAGTTCCGAAAATGGAGAACTGGGAAAAGACGATCAAGATCATGAAGCCGCAAGGAACTGTATCACTTCCTGACATGCGCGTTCTTTACCGTGGATATCCAAATCTTGTTGAAGCAGTAGCATCTGGTTACGATCAAACTGTTGTTTCTGGTAGTGGAGTAACATTGGTTAAGCAAGGTGCGCAGTGGGTTGGTACCCCGGGTGCTGGTAAAACAGCAACGATTACTGTATCGGGAAAGAGTTCCATTACGAATAAAACTGTTAAGTTAGGCTCATTTGACTTCCAGGTGAAGCCGATGCCGAAAGCAGAGATCTTCTGGGGGCAGGCTGCAGATGGAGATAAAGTATCCAGCAGAACAGCAAAGACGTTGTACGCACGATATGGTGACGGTATTCCGTTAACGAAAGCAAAGTTCGAGGTAACACAGTGGGCAATGAGTATCCCAGGTGCTCCTAAGACTGTAACCGGTACAGGAAGTTCTTTGAGTGACGAAGCAATGCGTTTCTTGAAGGCAGCACCGGCTGGTTCCGTAGTATCTTTCTCATGTATCTATTCTGGTACTGGGGTAAAAAACAAAACGGCAACATCCGGATTTAAACTGTAAGAGTTCTTATTGGTCCGAAGAATAGAACTTGATTAAAAATTGAAGTTATGAGATTAGTCTTAATTAGCGCGTTGATGATTGCCACTTTAGGCAGTTTGCATGCTCAGTTCGAAGAGATAAACGGTGGTCCCGTGAATGTTCCTGCTGAGGGTGTAGTGGATGGAGTTTATATTCAAGAGCATATTCCGACCAAAAGAATGATCCCTTATGAATTCGTTCGGGAAGCGGATGTTGTGTGGAGCCGTCGTGTTTGGAGCTTTATAGATCTTAGAGAGAAAATAAACCACTCTCTTTACTACCCATTCGATTATTATATCGATTCTAATTGGGTTAAAAACGCGACTCGCTGGAGTCTTTGGACCGTTATCAAACATCATGTTTTGAGTGGTGACCTGACTATTTTTGAGCCAAAGAATCCTTACGATGTTTTCGGTATGGGGACGTGGGATGGTGATCAGTTTAAGTACCCTCTAAAGCCGCAACCGGGACTAAATTATTATACAGACCAGAATTACAAAAGTTCAGTAGATGGTTATTTGAACGTCTTAGGTGAAGGTAGGTACGAACCTGTAAAATCAATTGTTACTGGAGAAGATTCCGTGACGTATGATCCTATTACAGGAGAAGAGATCAACCCGGCGCCGCTTTTCGTTCAAGACAAGTCTCCTATTTTGTCAGAGCATATCGTCCAATATCGTTTGAAAGAAGACTGGTTCTTTGATAAAGAAAGGTCTGTTCTGGATGTTCGTATTCTTGGAATTTCTCCGATCATCTACCAGGCTACAAAAGAAGGAGGAAAATACCAAGAGTTATTTTGGTTATACTTCCCACACTGCCGTTTTGTATTCAATAACTATTTTGTTTACAATGACGCGAACGATGCACAATGGATGAGTTTTGATGATCTATTTTGGAAACGAAGATTCACAAGTGTTATGTACAAGGAAAGTAATGTTTATGACCGAAAGGTTGAAAGTTACCGAACTGGTGTTGATGCTCTAATGGAATCGGATAAGATCAAAGAAGAGATCAGAACGATCGAACACGATGTTTGGAGTTTCTAAACAAAAAAATACAAAAAACCCCGAAGAAATTCGGGGTTTTTTTGTTTACAGTGGTTTCTGTTAAAATATCATCTCGGATAGTATCTTTGTGCTATGATCAATCTTGAACAGTTAGGAGTC
>JBKCJG010000005.1:0-13247 GCA_046301895.1 Flavobacteriia bacterium | reverse complement strand
ATGAATTCAATGTTCAGTTCCAAGAAAACAACAAGGCCAAGATAACCTTGCGTTCAGAAAATCTGAAAAAAGTTACGTATTTCAATGGAAGAGAATTTATTGACTTCTGATCGAATCAAACAGTCTCTACAGTATAGCTGTAGCTCTCCATGATCTGATTGCTGAGGAGCTTCTTACAGGCTTCTTCCACCTTCTCTTCAGCTAATTCCTTGCTCGGTGCATCAATGAACAAACGAACATGACGACCTATACGAACACCATCGATCTCAGGTAGACCAATACTCTTCATGCTGTTTGTAACTGCTTTTCCCTGGGGATCCAATAGCGCCTCAAGAGGCATTACATCGATTTCAGCTTTGAATTTCATCTGTTGCTTTTTTAGATTTCTTGTTGTCTATGACCGATAAGATCAGTTGCAAAAATACTATTAATGGAATGGACCATGCAAGCAGAAATACAATTAAAATTCCACTTGTTAACAAAAAGATGAAGCGGATCTCGTTCCCCTTCCATTTGAAATGTTTGAACTTTAAGGCGAACAGAGGTAACTCTGCCACTAACAGCAAACTCATCAACATGATCAGACCTACTAAAAAGTATGAATCGAACACATACCCGAAAATTCCTTCATCGAACTTCCAGGTATCGAACTCTGTCCAGAGAACAAGCGGGAAAAAAGTAAAGAATAGCGTATTCATCGGAGTTGGCACCCCAATGAACTTATCCGACTGACGAGTATCCAGGTTGAACTTTGCCAATCTGAACATCGACATGAAAGGGATAAAAAGAGCTGTAAAAGGAAGATATTTGATCGATTCATCCATCATGTTTGGAACTCCGTAAAAAACTGCATTGATCCAGTTTTGAAGCTGGAAATGCACATAGGACTGAAAATCCATGTCGTAAAATGGCCCGTCTATGTAAATAGTTGTGATCATTACGACCATCATCAATAAACCCGGTGCGACACCAAAAGTCACCATATCAGCCAAAGAATCGAGCTGCTTCCCCATTTCACTGCTTACATTCAGTTTACGCGCCAGAAATCCGTCAAAAAAATCGAAAAGGGCGCCTGCAAAGATTGCAAAGGGAGCAAGATCAATTCTCCCGGCAAGTATCAATATTATTGCGATAACACCTGATACAAGATTGGCTGCGGTAAATAGATTGGGTATATTGAACATTGACATTCTAAATTTGTTAATTTAGGCTGATGAAATGATACATTTCAACTAAATTTACCGAAAATCGGATCGGAACCACAAAGAACACAATTTTTTGATGAAAAAGCAGTTAATGGAAAGTAATTTTCAAATATATACGATGCACAGCATGAAAAATCTGTTAATGGTTGCTTTCTCATTTTCGCTTACGATTCTTTCTGCTCAAGAAGAGACGATTGCTCCAAAATATTCCAATGAATTCCTTTCTATCGGTGTTGGAGCAGATGCCCTTGGCCTCGGAAATTCTGTTGTCGCCCAAACGGGAAGCGTAACCTCGGGATATTGGAATCCGGCAGGGCTGACGCAAGTGAATAAATGGCTGGATGTTGGGTTGATGCATTCTGAATATTTCGCAGGGATCGCTAAATACGACTTTCTGGGCTTGGCCCATGCGATCGATGACAAAAGTACTATCGGATTTTCTGCTATTCGCTTTGCGGTAGATGACATTCCGAATACAACACAATTGATTGACAATGCGGGCAATATTAACTATGACAACATTACGACCTTTACTGCAGCTGACTATGGCTTCCTGTTTTCTTATGCACGCAAGTTGAAAGTGGAAGGACTGAGCATTGGTGGAAACTTCAAGGTGATCCACCGTAAAGTTGGAGATTTTGCAAAGTCATGGGGGTTTGGTTTGGATGCAGGTGCACAATACCACCTCAAGAATAAATGGAAATTCGGTGTTGTAGCAAGAGATGTGACCTCAACATTCAATGCCTGGATCTTCACACTCGATGATGAAACAAAAGAGGTTTTTGCGGCCACAGGAAATAGCATTCCTGAGAACGGATTGGAGCTTACACTTCCAAGATTGATCTTTGCAGGTTACAGAAAATTAGAAATCGGCAAGAAAGGAATTTATTCTTCTGCAGAAATAGATCTGGATATTACAACCGATGGGCGCCGAAATACGTTACTAAGAACAGGTTTGGTTTCAGTGGATCCACACATGGGAATAGAATTCGGTTTTAAAAGCTACGTTGCGATCCGCGGAGGTATCAGTAACTTGCAATATGTCAAAGACTTTGATGATAACCGCTCGCTGAACCTTCAACCAAATATCGGTGTTGGTCTGGCCATCAAGAATTTTCACTTGGACTATGCTTTTACTGATATTGGCGATGCATCCGTTGCCCTCTATTCACACGTCATATCTCTGCGGATCAAATTAGACCCGCCAAAAAACATGGTAGCTAAAGAATGACAGCAAAAAAGAACATACTACTACTCTTACTTTTGTTGACGGTCCTGACAATTAAAGGTAAAGCACAGTCATATGGAAATGAATGGATCAATTACGGTCAGAAATATTACTCTTTCAATGTGTACACCACCGGTGTTCACAAACTGGATTATGCTACCCTCTCTGCGGCGGGCATTGATTTGGACGGCTTAAATTCAGACTATTTTCAGATCTTTGGTCGGGAGAGAGAAATCCCACTTTACATTGAAGATGGAGCTGATTCGGAACTCGATCCGGGGGATTATATTCTGTTTTTTGCAGAGAAAAATGATGGATGGCTCGATTCCACGCTATACGATACTCCGGATGATATCGGCAACCCCAAATACAGTCTGTACAACGATACTATTCAGTATTTCTTTACCTGGAATTCCTCTACCAGTAATTTAAGGTATACCATAGAGACCGACCTCAACTTTTCGTCATACACCCCCTCCAACTATATCCTTTTCGAGCGCTTTCAATCAAATAGCGATTCTTACAATGAAGGGATGAAAACATCTGATGCCTCGAGCTCCGTTTACACTTCAGGGGAAGGTTGGGGAAGTTCACCTGTCAATGGTGCAGGAGGACATACCTGGGATGCAAGTGCAATATCCATTGACCAGGTATACCAAGGTGCAGATGCCCCTAATGTTGAATACAGCGCTGTGAGCGTCGGCGTATCAAATGCAAGTTTTGGTGGTGCCGGAAATCACCACGTTCGTCATACCATCGGCAGCTCTAACTATGTCATAGCGGATACAATTTTTACAGGGTACAAGGCTGTCCACATTAAAAAAAACTTCCCGGCTTCAATTTTACCTGCTTCGGGAGGATCCAATTTCAAAGTATCCATAATCCCGGATCAAGGTGCTGTAACCGACTATCAATCCATTAATTATTGGTCTTTCGTTTACCCAAGGATCCCAAATCTTTCAGGTGCAAACAACAGCCGATTCAATGTGAAGAATAATCCTCAGCAAAGCAAAATACGCATAGATCTCAATAATCTTTCCACAACCGATCCGGTGGTATTTGTGTTAGGAGATGTGCCGAGAAAATTAACACTTCAATCAAACGGAGGTGCTTTCAGTATCCTATTACCCAATAGTGTGAACGGCTCCGAACAGCAGATCATTTATCAGGAGACAAGCACCTTTTTCAATGTTCCTCAATTGATCCCTGTCAGTACTAATGGATACTTTGAAGATTATTCAGCCTTGAGCTCTGAAGAAGCCTTATTGATGATCTACCATCCTTCCTTGCAGGCAGCATCTTCCGCTTATGCATCCTACCGCCTCTCCCCTGATGGCGGAAATTACAATGTTATTTTTGCGAATGTAAAAGAACTGTATCAGCAATATGGCGGTGGGATCCCTGCTCACATCAATGGAATCCGTCGATTTGCACATCACATGTATGACCTTGCAACGAACAAGCCGGTTGGTCTGTTCCTGATGGGTAAAGGGATACGTGAGGCAAATGTCGGCGGTATAACGGCAACAGGTCCGGGCACTAGAAAAAGTCCTGCTGTATATGCTAATTCCTTTATTCCTTCCTTTGGACAACCATCGAGTGATGCCCTGATCACAGCTAATTTACCCGGCACAACACGATTCAAACCACTTATCCCAACTGGAAGAATTTCTATTAGCACCAATACTGAATTAAGCAGTTATCTCGAAAAAGTGCAGTTTCATGAAGAACAGCAGGACTCGACTGATAATTATAGTTCAACATCAAAGGACTGGCAAAAGCATGTCATGCATCTTGTCGGTGGATCAGATGTCAATCAGATGTATACCTTCCAGAACTATATGGATTACATGACCGGTATCATTGAGAATCAATTCTTCGGCGGTGACGTAATGGCTATTGAAAAGACCGATAACAATCCTCTCGCTCCTTCTGAATTAAATACCATTACGGAACGCATTTCAGAAGGGATTTCTCTAATGACCTTTTTCGGACATGCCTTACCCGGAAATTCAGGCTTCGAGATCAATCTGGATGAACCGTCAAACTGGAATAATTACCAGAAATACCCGATCGTTTTGGCCAATTCATGTTACAATGGAAATATCTTTCAAAATAGCTTGTCGACTTCAGAACGTTTCGTGAATGCTGAAGACGCAGGAGCAATTGCCTACATTGGCACTGTAAATCAGGGTTTTGCGCACACATTATTCCAGTATTCAAGTGAACTTTACCGTCAGATGTCCGGATCGAACTATGGAAAAACATTGTCCCGTCAGATCCAGGCTACGATCGAGGCTACACTATTTCCCGGTATCGATGACCTGATGCTTGAAAGCACGGTAACACAGATGGCTCTCAATGGAGACCCAATGATTCGTTTGAATCACCATATTAAGCCTGAAATCGAGATAACAGAGCAAAGTATCAACTTCTCTCCGAACCAACTTGATCTGACAATAGATAGTATAGAAGTAACGATACAACTTAAAAATCTGGGGCATTCTATCATTGATACGTTTTCTGTTGAAGTCACCAGAGATTTTCCGGGCACGTCAATTGATTCAGTGTATCTTTTTACCATTCCTTACCTGCACTACACCTATGATCTCAACTTTAAATTACCATTACAAGCGAATATTGGTGTTGGAATAAACAATTTCAGCGTAAAGGTTGACCTACCTACTTTCGTCGACGAAATCTATGATGAAGTGAACAACAATCAAGTACTAAAAACGTTGTTTATTGATGTTGATGGAATTCAACCCGTTATACCATTTGAGTATGCCGTTGTACCTACAGAAAATGTGACTCTCAAGGCATCGACAATCAATCCGATCGCTGAGTTCAATACCTACAGATTCGAAATAGACACTATTGATTTTGAAGGTGCACCGAGTCCATTTCACAGATATGCATTGGTGTCCGGACTTGGTGGTGTTAAAGAAGTTGATCCGTCACAGTGGCTACTAACCTCAAGCGGCATGTCCGCTCCTCTAATCTGCACAGACAGCACAGTTTATTTTTGGAGAGCTGCAGTGAATGATGTAAATCCAGTATGGCGTGAGAGTTCCTTCCAGTACATTCCGAACAAGGAAGGTTGGGGTCAGGATCATTTTTATCAGTTCAAAAAGAATGGATTCAATGGGATACTCTATGATCGAGTTCAGCGCCTAAGAGAATTTGGCCCAAATAATAAATCTATTAAATGTGATAATAAAACATACGCTTCGGGAAGTATTCAATATTATATCGATAACCAAATGCAAGAATATGCGTTATGCACAAACGAACCATCTATTCATGTTGCAATTATTGACCCATTAAATCTTGATGCCTGGGAAACAAGATATACCAACTCCGATGGCACTGTAGCCAACCCTTCTCATGCATTCGGCAATGCGAATGACAACGGGGCTTGTCGCCCGAGAACCGAAAAGTACTTTATCTTCAGACAATCTTCAGCTTCTCAGTTACAAGCATTTGAAGACATGCTCTTGAACGCGGTACCTGACGGTCATTATATATTGGTTTATACTCCTGTTACAACGCTCTTTGATACTTGGAATTCGTTGTCGCCGAGTATCTATAATGTTTTTCAACAACTCGGTTCAACAGAAATCATAAATGGACACCCAAATGAATCATTTATTTTCTTTTGTAAAAAAGGTGACAACTCTTCAGTAGTTGAGAGGTTTGCCAATGGCGAATCAGATTTTTCATTGGAAGCTGACCTGATAGGCTTTGATTACATCGGACAAGAAACGTCAACTATTATAGGGCCGGCAGCAGCATGGGGATCAGTGTACTGGAAACAAGATCCAGTTGAAACTGTCACTGCGGACTCTACAGTATTATATATCAGGAGTTATGATATTGCAGGCAATCTTCAATTTGTAATCGATACTGCCTTCACCTTAAATGATTCCATCATTGATCTTTCTGCGCTTGTAGATGCTACTCAATATCCTTATTTACAGTTGGCTGCCTACTACAAAGATACCTTGAGTTTTTCTCCGGCACAGATCGACCATTGGCACGTGCTTTATTCCCCTCTTCCGGAAGCCGCTATAGACGGCAGTACCGCATTTACCTGGATACCTTTGTCAGACACACTGAATGAGGGTCAGCAGGTTCAATTCGCTGTTGACGTAAAGAACATCTTTACACTCCCGATGGATTCTATCCTCATTCATTATTGGGTTCAGGATGCCAATCAAGTAAAACATCTGATAAACTATCCAAGACAAGATTCCTTGTTGGTAAATGAGACATTCAGGGATACTATTACCTTCTCCACCCTTGGTCTAGCGGGCATCAATTCATTATGGATGGAGGTGAACCCATATGAGCCAGGAAGTCTTTATATCACTGATCAACCGGAGCAAAAGCATTTCAATAATTTACTTCAAGTGCCATTCTATGTAGAAGGTGATGATGATCATCCCATCCTTGATGTTACCTTCAATGGACGTCATATCCTTAATGGTGACATTGTAGCACCTGAAAGTGAGATCCTGATCACCTTAAAGGATGAGAACCCATATTTGATCATGGATGATATTTCAGACACTACGCTCTTTGGCGTTTATCTCACCGATCCAAATGGCATACAGTCTCGCATTCCATTTGTTGATGGTTCCGGTAATACTGTCATGCAATGGATTCCAGCTGATTCACAGCATAAACGTTTCAAAATTATTTTTCCGGCTAACTTCGAGCTGGATGGAAAATATACTCTTTCAGTGCAAGGTTCCGACCGAAGTGGCAACCAGTCAGGAGATTTGGATTATCGCATCTCATTCGAAGTAATTCATGAGTCGATGATCACCTATCTGATGAATTATCCGAATCCGTTCTCAACAAGTACTAGATTCGTCTTCACACTAACAGGTAACGAGGCTCCGGATGAGATCTTGATTCAGATCATGACCATATCTGGCAAAGTTGTTCGAGAGATCACTGAAGATGAACTTGGAACAATTCAGATTGGTCGCAATATTACGGAATATGCTTGGGATGGTTCTGACGAGTTTGGAGATCCACTGGCAAACGGAGTCTATCTCTATACAGTGAAAGCACAAATAAATGGTGAAGATATCAAACATCTTGAGTCAGGTGCAGACAATCATTTCAAGAAGGAATTCGGAAAAATGTACCTGATGCGCTAGGTCAGAAAAATCTGCAGCTAAAGATCGCCGTATCATCAACTAAAGAAAGGTCCTCACGCCATTCATCAAGTTTGGAAAAGATCAAGTTGTTCATGTCCTCCATTTTTAGAGGGTAATAGCTATGGACCATTTTTATCAATCGTTCAACCCCGAAGAACTCTTCCTTTGAATTCTCCAATTCTACAACTCCATCCGTATACAGGACGATCGTAGTATTCGGTTTAAGCACTTTCTTTCCGATATGAATAAAAGGTAGTTCGTCGAGCATACCGAGTCCAATACAACCTTCCGAAAGCATTTCAACTCTTCTTCCATTGGTAAGTATCGGATGATTGTGCCCCGCATTGACATATTTTAACTCGCGATTATTTGCATTATAATGAGCGATGAAGAAGGTGATGAACTTCTCACCCTTGGCACTTCGAATGACCTTCTTATTCAATTCCTCCATCAGAAATTCCATTTCAAATCGCTGATAATTGAAAAGTGTTCGAATGGTGGCTTGAAAATTGGCCATCAGCATAGCAGCGCTTATCCCTTTACCTGAAACATCTGCGATGCAGATTATGTATTCCTCATCACCCAAAGGTATAAAATCATAATAATCTCCACCAACCTCATGCCGAGGCGTGTATTTCGCTGAGATATCCATTCTTCGGTTGGATGGTAATTCGGACGGAAAAAGCAGCTTTTGCATTTCGGATGCAACCTCCAGTTCTTTCTTTATCCTGGCCTGAATGATACTTTGTTTCGCCATGCGCTGATTTTCGATCGCGACGACGATGATATTTGTGAGGGTTTGAACAAATCCCATGTTCACAAGACTGTCTGTCAGTTGAAGTTTATCCTTTATGATATCAGAAAACAGTAAGTATGCCAGTGGACGGCCTTTGTGATAAACCGGCACAACAACATCGAATTCCGTCAATAATTTTGAGTGGGAAGACTCGATCACTGTTATTTCCTTAAAACGAAAAAGATCTTTTCTGACATCTATGTCCTTGATCTTACCTTTAAATCCAACCTTTAACAAGCAATTCCATTCCGCTTGTTCATTGAACAGGATAAATTTCTGAAAACCGAGCTGTTCCTTGAGAATGTACTCGTAAATGCGGATAAGCTGATCAACCCCAGCATTCGAATTGATCGCCGTAGTGATCTCCAGCAAAGAATTTAACTTGAAATCTTTGAGTTTAATCTGATTCTCTAAATTCTTTACCAGCCTCTCTATCATTATAGCTTGTCAAGTATTTGTGGTAATCTTCTCAGTGCAGCCATTTCGCGGAACTTCTCTTTGACCTCTGAACATGGACTCCCAAAATAGGTCTTGCCACCTTCCAGTGATTTCGAGATCCCTGACTGAGCCAGAATAATCGCCCCTTCACCGATAGTTACATCACTTGCACACCCTACTTGTCCCCAGAGCGTGACATGATCCTCTATACGCACACATCCTGCAAGGCCAACATTCGCTGCCATCAGGCACTGCTTTCCAACCACAGTGTCATGTCCGATATGAACCTGGTTATCGATCTTTGTTCCTTCTCCGATCGTTGTGATACCTGTAACCCCTGAATCGATTGTGCACAATGCACCGATCTCTACATCCTTATGAAGATGAACACCGCCACAAGTATGCATGCGATCATAACCGGTAACTTTTTTTTTATAGTAAAAAGCATAATGACCAATAACAGAATTCGGGCCTATGATAACATTATCATCGATAATACAGTCATCCATAACACAAACACCTGAATGAAGTGTAACATTCTTTCCGATCTTTACCCTGTGTCCTATGAAAACATTTGGATAAATTATCACACTCGGGTCTATTTCACAATCAGATCCAACACTCTCTTTTTGAAGCTTGTAAGGAGAGAAATATCTTGTCAGTCTATTGAAATCGTCAAAAGGCGTTTGGGAAATAATGAGTCCCTTTCCTTCAGGACATTCCACCATCTGATCGATTAAAATTGTGGTCGCAGCGCTGTTCAATGCCTTTTGATAATATTTTGGATGGTCCACAAATACAAGATCACCCGATACAACCATATGGATCTCATTTATTCCTGTCACAAGATGATTCGGATCACCGATAAATTCGCAACCGATGATCTCGGCGATTTGCTTTAACGTATGTGGGACAGGTAATTTCATGATATAATTTTCTATAAAATTACAGCCTATTGGCGCTTCAAAAGCGCAAACTAACCATACTTATCATCCGTTTCTTGTTAATAGTACGATCTATTTCTCTTTTGACTATACCATAAAATAAATGTACGTTTGTACGGTATGGATCACTCCTCCGAAAAAAGTAAAAAAGCAATACATACCACTTATATCAGTATCGCTTTAAATACATTTCTTGCAATAGCAAAAGGATTAACAGGGTATCTGGGAAGTTCTTATGCCCTGATTGCAGATGCTATTGAGTCAACGACTGATGTATTTGCGTCCATACTTGTTCTTTTCGGTTTAAAATATGCCGCCAAACCGCCCGACGAGAATCATCCATACGGACATGGGAAAGCAGAGCCCTTAGTCACTTTTGCCGTCGTTGGATTTTTGTTAGTTTCAGCAACTGTTATCTTTATTGAAAGCATCCATAATATTCGCCGACCACACAATTCACCAGAGTCTTATACATTGATAGTACTCGGAATCATCATTGCTTTTAAGGAGATCTCTTACCGTTTCGTCAACAAGAAAAGTGATGAAACCAACAGCACGTCGCTAAAAGCTGATGCCTGGCATCATCGAAGTGATGCCATAACCTCAATGATGGCATTCATTGGAATCTCTATTTCCATCTTTATGGGTGAAGGATACGAGACCGCTGATGATTGGGCGGCTCTGCTAGCGTCACTCTTCATTGTTTACAATGCCTATCTGATATTCCGTCCTGCTCTTGGCGAGATTATGGACGAACACTTGCATGACGACCTTGTGGAAGACATTCGAAAAGGAGCGCTGAGGGTAGCCGGAGTGATCGAAACAGAAAAATGCTTTGTGCGAAAAATGGGAATGCACTTTATTGTTGATTTACATGTTGTTGTGCATGGCGAACTTTCTGTCACCAAAGGACACGAAATAGCGCATCGTGTTAAAAATCAATTAATGACAGATATACCCGATATTTCAGATATACACATACACATCGAGCCGGGAATCATCTAACAATATCGCTGATCAAATTTTTTACAAGCGATTTTCTTTTGATACTTTTTGATAATTCGGGGAAAACCGCTGCAATTAAAACAACTATGCTGCAATAACCAGAATTTACTGAAACTTAAGTTCATCGACGTGGCAGCAAAGAATAATTATCCAGGGTCTTGGTTTGAGACCATAAAGCAGTCTCAATAATCGTTCTTTTTTGAACCTATTTTAAGTAAGGTTGTAAGTAAGGTCCAAATTAACTTTACTCATGAAAATATCCTTTCTATTTTTATTCATGGCGACGAACTTGGTCTCTGTTGCGCAAACGAAACTCATTTCTCATAAAAGCCACAGTGGCTCCCATTCTAATTTCAATAGGGCGTTAAAAGAAAATCTATTTAATATCGGAAACTCCAATTTCGGAAATGCTCCGGAAATATTCGTTCGCAATTCAAAATTAGATACGGTTAAATTACTTTCGCCTCAGGTTGCCGTAATGGTAACCAGCGAAAGCTGTCATTACGAAAGTTATCATGGTCGACCTGGTTCGAGCAATCAACTTTGGAGTGCCGGATCTGATACTGTTTATGATCATCCTCTTTTCAATGAAAAGAACACTGTTGAAGAAGTAAAAAGAGGTCTTAAGAACGACTATTATTTTGCCAACAATGTGGATGATGTTGTGTTCATCGGTTTTGATGGAAACTACGCGACGGTTAGAACCAAAAAACTGGAAAACTCAGAAGTTGATAACCGGGAAAAATATGCTTATCGAAAAAATGGTACAAGAAGGTCCTATTTTATGATCATATTGATCTCACTTCTATCTACAGTCTTTCACACGCCCTTCTGATGAACCAAGTATTGTGTCAACTAAAGTGTCAACTGCAACACTTTATTCTACTTGGAATATTGTTGATCCCTTTCAAATGGAATTTGTTTGAATTCCATAACACGATGATCAACGTTCTTTTTTTTCCCCTCATTCGTCTTTCCGCGAAAGCTATGGGGATAGAATTAATATTGGAAGATCTATCATCCGATTCAAAAGGACTCTATATCCACGTAATATTGCTGTTAGCGATCGCCTTTCTCTTAACTGTCATGATGCGATCAAAGATCTGCGACAGATCGTATATCAGAATTGAAAAATTAATAAGAACAATCGCAAGTTATTACCTTGCCTTCCTATTATTCAAATACGGTCTAGATAAATTCATGAAGACACAGTTTTACCTTCCTGAACCAAATATACTATTCACGCCGTTGGGAAAGCTAGATAAAGACATTCTATTCTGGTCAACAATGGGCTCTTCATACACTTACAACATTTTTATGGGATTTGCTGAAGTGATCCCCGCAATTTTACTCATGATCCCAAAAACGAGACAAGCAGGTGCCGTGATCGCTATTGGGGTACTAATGAATGTTCTCGCCATTAATATGGCTTTCGACATTTCTGTCAAGTTATTCTCTGCATTCCTTCTTCTTACTTCCTTCTATATTGCAATACCAACCTTTGAAAGGCTAATTAATCGGGGAAATTCATCACCGAGCGATACTGTAATTAAACCACTGACAGGTAATCCTCTGTCCAGAAAAATAGTCTTGTCGATCATTCTACTGATTATGTTATGCGAATCCCTTTATCCTCTTGCCGCTACCCAAACATGGAATGATGATCAAGCCGACCGGCCTTATCTTCATGGAGCATATGAAAACCTTGATAAAAATTCTGAGATCAGACGATTATTCGTTCATCGCGATGGTTATCTTATACTTCAAGATCGGAAAGATAATTTTACGGATCTCAAACTGCATATTGATAAATACTCAAAAACGTTTCTCCTTAAAGACTACGATCTGAGACAAACACCGGTTCTATATCATTTCAACGAAAGAACAGGGATTCTGAGATTAGATTCTGATGGAAAAAAATCATCCTTCAAAACGATCAACTTGAAAGAAGTGCCGGTGCTGAAGGATCATTTTCACTGGACTGTTGATTAGATCCTCGCTCGGAATCCCCCCCCATCATTCATGTTGAATCGGAGGAATACTTCAAATCCACCTTTGAAATTCGACACAGTGCTCAAGCTGGATACATTGATGTCGTATGCAAATCCGGCGGAATACTGGTCGAACTCAAACATTACCTTTGCCGCCATCGCATCTCTGAAACGGTTAAAAATTCCCAGGGAAAGAGACATCGGTCGAGTAAACCCCGTGAATCTAGATCCTTCGCTCAAGATGTATTTGTAGTACAATCCATAGAGAAGCTCCATTGCTGGTCCCTGTTTTTGATAGTAGATACCTGGAAGAACGCTTCCTCTGGTGTTCTGAATACCGATCTCAGCATTTGCAAATGCTGAATAACGGACATACAGCTTTTCATTCTCAGCTCCAATGAATGAGTACTTTGGACGGTTTACATGATAAGCTGAAAACCCGACATTGAATGCCAACTGATCATTTTGG
>JBKCJG010000004.1:0-3867 GCA_046301895.1 Flavobacteriia bacterium | reverse complement strand
ATGATCACCGAATAGGATCCAGCTGTCGTTGTATTGAATGTCGCAACGTTACCTGGTGCTGTTGCGCCAGGTGGCACGGACCATGCGTAGGAATACGTTGCAGCCGCTCCCGGAGTTGCGGTCACCGCAGCCGAGTTACCGGCACAAACAGCAGGACTGTTCAAAGTAACTGTTGGATTTGGATTCACCGTCACTGTTCCGGATGCCTGCAGACTCACACAGTTCGTCGCAGTATTCGTGATAATTACCGAATAGGATCCGGCTGTCGTGGTAGTGAAGGAAGCCACATTCCCCGGGTTCGTTGCCCCTGAAGGTACGTTCCATGCATAGGAATAATTTCCGGCAGTTCCCGGTGTTGCGGTCACTGTTGCCGGGGTGCCGGCACAAACGGCTGGACTGTTTACGGTTACAGTTGGGATCGGATTGATTGTAACAGTTCCAAAAGCTGGCTGACTGAAACAATTAGTTGTTACATTGGTGATGCTCAAAGAATAGGTTCCCGCAGTAGTTGTATTGAAAGTAGCTACATTACCTTGAACAGTTGCACCAGTGGGTACAGACCATATATATGAGTAAGTTTCAGATATTCCCGGAGTTGCGGTCACTTGGGCGGTATTACCTGCGCAAACAGCAGGACTGTTCACAGTAACGGTTGGATTCTCATTCACTGTGACTGTTCCGGATTCCAATAAACTCGAGCAGTTTGTTATAGTATTTGCGATAATTACCGAATAAGTTCCAGCTGTCGTTGTGTTGAATGTCGTAACGCTACCCGGTGCAGTTACACCTGCCGGGACGAACCATGTGTATGAATACGTTGCAACCGTTCCTGGAGTTGCAGTCAACGTAGCCGAGTTCCCTGCGCAAACAGAAGGGCTGTTCAGAGAAACGGTTGGGTTTGGATTCACTGTCACCGTTCCTGATGCAAGTAAGCTCACGCAGTTCGTTGCCGTATTTGTGATAATTACCGAATAGGTTCCCGCTGTCGTGGTATTGAACGAAGCCACATTACCTGGGATTGTTGATCCAGAAGGAACAGACCATGCATAGGAATAATTTCCGGCCGTTCCTGGAGTTGCTGTCACTGTTGCCACGTTGCCAGCACAGACAGTTGGACTATTCACCGTTACTGTTGGGATAGGATTTACAGTCACTGTGGCTATATTGCTGACAGAACAACCTGAAATATTGTAAGTAACACCATAGCTGGTGGTTGATCCGGGGCTGACTGTTATAGCTGAGGACATTTCTCCACCTGGACTCCAGTTAAACGTACCACCTGGTATAGAAGCAACTGCGTTCAGAACAACGCTCTCACCATTACAAATTGTTTCGTTGTTAACTGAAAGTGTACCGGTAATATTGGAAGTGATATTTACTGTTGCGGTATCAGAACAGCCGATCGATGAGTTCACTATTACGTGATAGGTACCTGGGCATAATCCGCTTGCTGAAGTGCCGGATTGACCAATAGGTGAAAAAGATGAATCATACCAACTGTAGAAGTAACCGGGAATAGATCCATTTGCTGTAACTATTGCAGAGCCGTCACAAATACAACCTGCATCGACTGCGGATAATGAAATTGTCAAAGGAGTTATCGCAGAACAACCATTATTAAATTGATTTATATAGTTTTGATTCGAAACATTATTGGCAAGACCTGGAGTCTGATTACCTCCAGCTGCAGCAGATCCTTCCGTCCAATTGGTTTGTACAGATGGATTTCCATCATTAAAAAACCAAACATTTTGAGAACCGGAACCTCCGGAACTGAAATAGATCAAGTTGTTTTGATTGGCGCTTGCCCAGCAAACGGAGAAAACTTCACATCCTGCAAGATTGACGACACGAGCGCAATCCCCAGTATTAGCAAGAAGAGTATTATTCCATGACCCTCCAGCGATCCAACCTCCCGAAGGGTAGCTACATGCTAATGCTCCCGGTGTGACCAAATTTCTTTCAAATAAGGAGGTATTACTTATAGGTGCAACGATCCTGCAATTACCGTCTGAAACAGATATATCCACAGGTGGTATGGTCGGATTCAGGTCCGCATCGTTATACAAAAGTATAATCGTACCTAAAGGCACACAAGCCCAAAGCGGATCATATGAAAAACGGATTGCTCCTGCTGCAATCCCCCCAGACCCATGATAACCTGAATTATCATCAAAGATCCATCCTCGAATATCGATACATGGAGGTGTTGTATTAGAACAATTATAAGTGACGACGGTATCAATCACTATGAACTCGACATATTCCTGATTCCCACTTGGCCCATTGGACACCTCATTGATCATAAGGGTCTGAGCGGTCAATGAATTGGAACCGTTTATGATTGCACCTAAAATGGTCAAAAGAACATAAAAATAGTTCATACCAAATGTCAATGACTAAAAGCTGACAGTGGTTTCGGAAACGTATTGATTTTCAATATTCCTCAAGGAGATCACTGTAAGATACCACAAACCTATTCCTATTTCTTCAAAAATAAGTTAAAAAAATATTAAACGTTTCAACAAACTGAACCTTCATTTGAACACGAGATTACTATATATTCTCCAAAATACATATAGGTTTAATTTTTCAAAGTATAAAAACGAATACAGAATAGAGCATTATAGACACGGATACATCAAAAAAAACATTAATAGACCCAGAATAACAGAGAAGAATAGGCCTTTGGACAGGTTGTTTTGATGCAAATCAAAAAACTTCACACTACTCCATAAAACGAAATTAGCCAACACAGTATGGATTTATTCTTTGTTGAAAAGTTTTGATGTTACGCTTCCATCCCTTTCTGTAATTACCATCATGTAAATTCCATTTGAAAGTCCTCCAACATTTATACTTGCAATATTTGAGTTGAATGGTAAAACCTGTTTGTCCAAATGAATGAGAATGTTTCCATTAAGATCAATTACCCTTAATGAATGAATACTCGGTATGGAGGTAGTAAAATGCACATTTAAAATGCCTTGAGTTGGATTTGGGTATACTCCCAGAATGTCAATTGCATCTTCTCCTTCAAAGTTCGAAGATGCTGTATTCGAAAGTCGCGGACATTCAGGAGCAAGGTACTGGTTGTATTTTGGGTCGGGAATTACAGCCGTGCCTGAAGTAGACAAGGCCATCTGGCCATCAAACGAATATAAGGATTTAACCCAATCATATGATGGATCGATCTGATCTATCGTGTTAACAAAATACCAATCAGCCTGAATCTTCAGTTGATCCATTGAAAGTATAATAAATCCGCGTTTCGTGAGTTCAACATATTTAATATGTGGGTTTTCAAATTGCAGGATAGATCCGACATTAAGGGGTATGCCCGGGGAAGTAACACTGGGTGTAACAAACTCAACACCAACATGTTCATTGCTCCGTTCAAGATCGAAAGCCCAGCTCGTGTGAACATCTCCTGTGATCACCGTAAAATTATTAATTGAATTAATCCGAACATGATCCAGAAGAGCATTTCTTTCCGCAGGATATCCATCCCAGGCATCATCATTAATGGGTACTCCAAAAACATTCACCGGTGCAAAAATAACCTGATTACCCAAAACTTTCCATTGCGCAGTGCTTGCACTTAATTCATCTGTTAACCATTGGTATTGATCACTACCCAGTATCGTTCGGTTTGGATCAGAAAGGTTCAGGCCTTGCTCATCTCTGCCATGAAGACGGGTATCAACCATAAATAAATCCAACATAGGTCCGTATGAAAACTTACGAAAGATCTCATAATTATTTGACTGCTTCGGACGTATCGGTAACCATTCAAAATAAGCTTGTTGAGCTGCTATTTTTCGGTCTGACCACTGTCCTTCCCCTGCATTGTGGTTTTGTGCTCCA
>JBKCJG010000003.1:0-9060 GCA_046301895.1 Flavobacteriia bacterium | reverse complement strand
AACAATTTAGCTGCAGTTTACTATCAGCTAAAAGACTTTGATAAGGCAGGACAACTCTTCCGTGATTGTCTCGACCTTTCGCAAGAGATCGGCGACACCAGCACGGCCATTACCGTGTTAAACAACCTCGGTTCAATTGCCCTCATTCGGAAAGACCCCTACGAAGCCGCAAAATACCTCAACGAAAGTTTGGAGCTTCACCGTCTTTTCAGCAGAGGGGAAGATCCCCCTACGGAATTACTGTTATCGCTTAGCGACCTCAATTATGCGCAGGGGAATTACAAAATGAGTCGCGATTATTACGAACAATATACATCGGGCTCTCTCGGGCTGTTGAATGCAGAGCGCAATCAGGCAATGATCGAAATGCAGGAAAAGTACGAGGCACTGAACAAGAAAAAAGAGATCGACGACCTGAAGATCAGTAAACAACGCATTGAGCTGTCCAATTTGCGTCTTCAGAATTTTATCGCCTTTATGTCGATATGCTTTATCGTTTTTCTTCTAACCTTGTTCATTCTGATCTACCTCAAACGAAAAAAGGACCGACGGGAGAAAATGATCGAACTGCAACGTGCCGGACTTGAAGCTTCCGAGAACGAAAAATTAAGGATCTCGCGGGAGCTCCACGACAGCATGGGTGGAACGTTCACGGTTTTAAGTCTGCTGCTCAATCAGAAACACTTTGACCAGCCCGATGATGAGGTTTTCAAGAAAATGCGGGAGGTCATCGATGTCGGTACCGGCGAACTCCGTCAGTTGTGCAGAGACATTTATCCTCAGAGCCTCAAGATCTCCGGTTTGGAGAACTCGCTGAAAGACCTTTTTGATACGCTGAACAGCAGACAGAATGTTGTTCAATTTGAACTGGAATTCGAAGCACTGGATTTTACGCCTGGCTTTTCGATCAACATGTACCGTATTGCGCAGGAACTAGCGAACAATACGCTAAAGTATTCACAGGGAGATCACGCAATGTTGTCCGGTGCTCTGGAGGATGGAATTTTCCATGTTGAATATACAGACAATGGGATCGGAATGAACGAAAAGACGCTGAAAATAGGAGTTGGGTTGAACAGTATTCTGGAACGCTCAAGATCTTATTCCGGTAAAGTTAATTTCGAAAAGAACAAGAATGCGTCCACAGGGTTCTTTGTGAGTCTCGATTTCAATACCGACAAAATCCTGAACGAAACGAATGGTTAGGATAAGCAGGGATGCTGGTTTTAGGTTGTGCTTCAGGGCGAGACGTGCTTTACCGCTGTCATCTCTTCAAGGGTAATCGCTTGTGAACCGCTTCCAAAAATGCTTCCAACGAAATGGACGCTACAGCTTCAGGCACGTATTCATTTTTGTAGTAGGCTTTTTTCAGTTCCGGTGAAACGATCTTTTCCATCAATCCATAGCCATGGATTTCTACAGCTGATGTGCAGGTAAAAACGGTAACACATGGAATATTCAGGGCAAGCGCAATATGCATCCCCAGGGTGTCGCCACTGATCAACAGCGCACATTCAGCGATGTCTTCCATGTATTCCTTTAACGTGTCGCGATCCTCGAAGAAAACAACATCATATCCTTCTGCCTGCAGCGCAGCTCCTAATTCAGGGTAGCGGTGCCAGATCTTGGTAGGCCAGCGGTTGCCGGAGCGACTCTCAATTCCTACCCGAAGTGGTTTGCGCACTTTGTGAATGTCTTCGAACAGGAAATACGGATGATCATTGAAGGTGCGTCCCAACATGCGGAACAGGATGTCCTGGTATGAATGTGTGTTCTCCCATTTCAATTCGTCTGCACGTTCCTTCCCGAAGCGTGAGGACAAACCCATATCGAACCACTCGCGGGCATCTTCGGTGTAGAGGACCTTTCCATTTTCAACAAAGGCCCCAAAGAGGGTGTCGTGTGAAATGGAACTTGCCAGCGATGCACATTTCAAATCGTCGTCCAGTGAAATGATCCGGTTGAAATGTTCTTCCGGTATCCCGCTTCCGTGGAGTTCTTCGATTGCGACGATGCGATGCAATGCAGGATGGTGCTGCGGTAAGATGAGCTTGTTGTAGGAAGCAGTGATCCAGGTGATCTCCGCATTCGGAAACAGGTGTAACAGCGTCGTAGTGCGGATAACGTCTCCTGTTGCACCAATTTTAATTACCAGGATTTTCTCAGTCATTCGTTGCGGATATCTTTCAGGAATGTTGCCATGCCGGCATAGCCTAACTCGCCAGTGAAGGTAGTAATTTGTTCGGCAAAATCTACTTCTTGTTGTAGCTCAAAAATACGACGAAGCCCCATGAAAAGTTCAGATGGATCATTCGATGGAACCACGATCCCTGTCTTTTCAGGAACGATCAATTCAGAGATCCCACCGACATTTGTTGCTACTACCGGGATCTTGAACCCGTATGCCATCATCAGGATGCCACTTTGCGTGCCTGAATAGTAAGGCAGACAAACCACATCTGCCGCCTTGAAATACGGTTCGATCTCTTCATTCGGGATAAATCTGCTGTGCAGCTGTACTTTCCCTTCAAGCTGCAGTTCCTTCATCAGAGCAGTATATTTATCCGGATCTTCATAGCATTCACCGACTACTAACAATAGTTGATCAGGGTCCTCCTGTAACAGCAGTTGAAAGGTCCGAAGCAATTGATCGAGCCCTTTGTATGGCCGTATCAAACCAAAGAAAAGGATCACTTTCTTTGCGCGAATGTTCAACAGTTCCCGTGCTTGTGTCTGACTGTAGCGTTTGAGGTCGTAGCAGTCGTAGATTGATAAGGTTGTTTTGTAGACGGGCTTTGCAGCAAAGTTCAGGGTCAATTGCTCGTGAATGTATGCTGACTGGCAGATGAACGCATCCGCATGCTTCAAGGTGATCTTCGTCATGAAACGGTCAAACCATCGTTTTTCATGGGACACGTAATTTTCTACCAGAAAAACAACTTTAGCATCTGTTTTGCGCTTGATGAGGCCTGCGATCGTGCTGAGTGCAGGTCCGAAAAAGGGCATCCACCAAACGAATAGAACCACCGTCGGTTGGTTTTTTCGAATGTGCTTTGCAGCCTTGAACCACGTATATGGATTGATACTATTGATCAGCCTTTTGATCTTGTGGCTGTGCTCGAAAGGAACAAAGCTCGACTCATCAAATTGTGTGGTACCCGGAAAGAAAACGGACGGGTAAAGCAGACTGTAGGAAACGGTATGAACGTCGTATCCTTGTTGTTCCAGAGAGTGGTACAAATAGGCTTCTACCAAAGCCTGTCCACCTCGATAAGGATAGGCTGGTCCGACAATAACGATCTTTTCCCGTTGCATGCGTTGTTCGATTTGGCTCAAAAGTACAAAGAATAAGGAGTTTTCTCAAAAGAGACCGCCCTTTAAGAAGCCATTCATTTAGCTGAATACCTGCAATTCTGGGTGTTTCACGGGATCCAAGCACGCAACTTCTGATCTTCAAGATCGGCATTCAATGTGCTCCTTTTTAACAGGATCCGTTAATAACACCCCCTCGTAACAACCCTGCCGAACAAGTTGATCGGAAGCGAAAAGGGTTTGCTAGGAGAGGATGGAATATTAAAAGCCCCTTAAATAGGGGCTTTTAATAGGGAGTGGGCAATACTGGGTTCGAACCAGTGACCCCTACCTTGTCGAGGTAGTGCTCTAAACCAACTGAGCTAATTGCCCTAATTCAGTGGTTCCAACAGGACTCGAACCTGTATCTAAAGTTTAGGAAACTTCTATTCTATCCCTTGAACTATGGAACCGTTGCTGCAAAATTAGGCATAACGGCTGTATTCTGAACGAAATCAGGAGATAAAAACCATTTTCTAAAAAAGAAAACGCTTTCCAATCTGTGTGAAATCAATACAGATTAGAGGAATTTCGTTCGTCTAAAGTCGTTTATTCAGCGATTTTTTCGGATTACTGTTTCACGATCTTTTGCACACCTGACTGGTTTGCAGCAGTTAAAAAATAGACCCCGCTTGAATAGCTGCTGAGATCGATTTTCTGTGAAGTAGAGGAAAATGTGCCGGTTAATACGTTCCTTCCCAGCTCATCATTCATGACATAGGTAGTTCCGATCAGATGCTCATCTAGGTTGACAGTTACCTCACAGGTCGTCGGATTCGGATGGATTTGAAATTGTAAATCGTTGAATTCTGAAATCGTACCTAGGGGATTTAACCGCGTCGGTTCTGCTTCAAAACAATCATTTTGGATGCGGTACAAAATAAAGTAATCGCCGTTACCCGAGATGGAACTTTGCGACACTGCCGAACCATCCAGCAGCGACAAACCCACCAATTTGAGTTGTCCCGTATTGTCAATGGTTTGAAAATAATAAATCAGGTTGACAGGATCAATTGCTCCTCCCGAATTCATCACGTAATTATCGAAATTCAGTATAGTTGGAAGTGCTGTTACAGTGCCGGTATTAGGATCGATCTTCCCCAAAGACTTCACACCATTTTGCATGATCAAACCATAAACGGATGTATCAGTGCAACTGTATGCAAAATTATCAAAACTGTTTCCGCCACCGGGTAAGTTGATGAGAGGCTGACTGTATATCTGACCATTGTACAGATCAAGCCCCATAAATTTTCCTTCTGATTCAAAATAGTAAACCATCAAATACGGGTTTATCGTGCTGCCCGACATGGTATAACTCTCTGCGATTGAATTCGAGGAAATGATATCGACCGCTCCGCTTGATAAATCGCAGGTGGCAAGACGCATGTCACCATTCGCCAGCCCTGTTAAAGGATCATAAACGATTTGACTGTAAAGGCCATACATGAGTGAGTCAGCAGTATTGAATCTGAAATTATTGAAATTACCGCTTGTATTGGGCAGTGTAACGGCAACATCACTTACTATTGCCCCTGTTTGCAGATCCAAGGTTAGCCAGGAATCCTCGTCCTGGTATGAATATGTGTGATTATAAGGATTTAGAGCGGATCCTGTTGCATTTACAGTATTGCTTAAGACCGCTGAACCAATGGGTGCGATTTGCCCTGTCAATGGATCAATACTTGCCAATTGGAAACTGGGTGGATTGAGAATTTGGTACAATCCATACATCGTGTTATCCACTTGTGACCATGCTCCATGGTTGAGCAATGCGATGATAATAAAAGTAACGTTTTTCATAAGTAGTAGATCAATCTCAAACCCCTGTATTAAACAGAGGACAAACCATCTTGTTCAAATGCACCAAATTACGGCTTATGAAACAAACATCTTAATTCTCATTTCCGAATAATCGGAACTTTCGCCAAAATTAAGGGACCTTCTACTGTGAGTGGGCTTTCAATTTTTGAAAGATTGATGGATGCATTGCTCAGTGATCCGGACCTCCAGAAATTAGTCTTTTTAAAGTGACTAGCTTTACCTACATTTACCTTCAAAACCAACGAAGATGAATTCCTTGATTACACCATGCATGCGTGTTTTTTTGCTGTTAATCAGCATTATATTCATGGATACGCAGCACCTAAGTGCTCAAACAGCAGACTCTCTGGGCCGTCAGGATAATCCGTTATCCGGATTGAGGTTAGCAGGTCCCGGGGATATTGATCCGGGTAAACCGTTGATGCTGGATCCCATGTCAACACCCATGTATGACGAGCAATTTAAAAAGGTGAACCCCGGAGACTTCATGAAAATTATGATGTCGAATGAGTATATCCCCGAACCATATGTCGATGACAGTAAAACGGTGAGAGCATTTGTTTTGCGCAAAGCAACTCCGGAAGAAAAAGAGATGATGAGCAACATGCAGAAAGGGCAGATGGGTCAGGGGCAAAGTGAACTTGTCGGAAAGCAAGCAATGGATTTTGAGGTGGTGGACCTAAAAGGCAAAAAATACAACTTGTCAGAACTCAAAGGCAAGGTCGTGGTGTTAAACTTCTGGTTTGTTGAATGCAAACCCTGCATCATGGAAATGCCCGAACTGAATGAATTGACGAAGGAATTCAAGGGGAAAGACGTCGTTTTCTTGGCCATTGCGCTAAATGATAAAAAGAGGGTGAAAAAATTCCTGAAAACAACGAAATTCGACTACCGCGTTGTTTCAAATGGTCAACCTGTTGCAGATGCTTACGGTATCAAAGGGTTTCCGACGAATATCATTATTGACCAAAATGGGTTGATCAAATACGTTTCAAGCGGAATAGGCCCAAACAATAAAGCCAATTTGCTCCATGAAATAACTACCTTGCTCACGAAGTAAAAGGCAGATTTGTTCAGCTTTAGTCTCCGGGGGATGGAAGGGCACGAGACAAGAACTAACCGCTTTGTGTTCATTCACCAACTACCTTCACACCCACGCTGAGAAAAGCGCATATTCATTCAATAGGAGTGGGAGTGCAGGTATTGGGGAAAAAGAAAAAGTTCAGACCGCTCTCTTCTCTTTACATTCTCAACGTAGCACTGAAACCGCCATTTTTCAACTTTTGGGCATATAAATTAAGCGGTATCTAACATCTTACGTGATACTTTCACGACTAATGATCGCGGTATAAATCGTATTGAGTTGGACATGATGTAATTCATGATCCCATGGATTGCAACGGTTTTTCCTTTTATCATTGAGGCATAACCATACTCGGCAACTTCTTTAGCTGAGGGTAATTTTTTGTTTTTAAAAAGTTTGCTTTCTTCCAGTCCTCCTGCTGCTTGGAAACCGGTTTCAGTCGCGCCTGGACAAAGAGCAGTAATTGTTATTCCTTTATCATTTACCTCATTGCTAATTGCCTCTGTGAAACTTAACACATAAGCTTTTGTTGCGCAATAAACAGACATCGTTGGCCCGGATTGAAAGGCTGCTGTTGAAGCGACATTCATTATCTTACCACTTCTTCGTTTAACCATATCTTTTAGATATAATTTTGTAAAATGGGTCAGCGAAGTAATGTTAAGATTAATCATTTGCAGTTCTTTGTTCCAGTCTGTTTCTGCAAACATTCCAAAGTCACCAAATCCTGCATTGTTAATCAAATAGTCAATTTGAATGGTTTCTTTATTCGTTTCGTCATATACTTCTTGTGCTGCATTTATAGCAGAAAGGTCTTTGACGATGGTATAAACAGCAATATTAAATTGACGTTCTAACGTTACTTTGATTTCATCTAATTTAGATTTGTTTCTCGCTACCAAAACCAAATCACCTCCTTTTGAGGCATGAATCTTAGCCAATTCTAATCCAATTCCGTTGGAAGCACCGGTTATCAATGCGGTATTTTTCATGTTCTATTCATTTTAAAGGATGTCTGAACCACTGCTTTTGTTGAATTTAGCAGTTATTTGTTACTAAATGCCATAGCTCGATATTAGTCAAAGTTACCTTTTATTTTGAATACACTGAATTGTTAATGATTTCAAGTCTTAAGCGGACTTCTGGAAATGCAAAAAGCCAGTTAAAACTGACTACTTTCTTTCTCTTGTAAAGAGGTGTATTGAATTGTCGAATATGGACGCTATCTTCGATGGATTAGGACAAAGCCTGATTTGGAAGGAGTTGGGGGAGGTTATCGTATTAAGTGAACAAACCCATGTCCGATTTTCCCGTTTTGAGTGTTGAATTTATAGGTATAAACCCCATCAACTAAATCCTTTCCCGAAGCATCTTGTCCATTCCAGTTATTTTTGTAGTTCGTTGTTGAGAATACTACATTCCCCCAACGATTGAGAACAATCAATTCGGTGTTTTCCGGCAGGTTTTCGATCTCAAAGATGTCATTGGTCCCGTCATAATTGGGTGAAATGACATTTGGAATAATTAACCCCAAATTACAATCTTCGGGATTGATTGCGTAAAGCGCTGCATTATCCATTACAAAATAAGGTTCAAAAGTCTCACCATTAACTTCAGTAAATGTGAAATCAACAGGTGGATTACACGGTCCGCCTATCATGATGGATTGAATTGAAGTTAAAGCGGTGAACGGTATGTTGACTGTTTGCCATGTTCCATCCGCCTGATAGGAGGCATGGCCAAGTTCAACCCAATCTGCAGAGCCGGCAGGACAAGTAGCAGTTTGAATAGCCGATAGCGTGCAAATGGAGCTGCCGAAAAGGGTAATATCTACCGGTCCAAACCAAATGTTAGCTAACGTATTTCCAAAAGATGACATTCCTATTCCAGTCAAGTTCAATTGTAGGTTATATGAATTTCCAGGTTGTAAGGGTTGAGTCAAACAGGTTTTTAAATATTCTAAATAAATTCCGTCATCAATGTTGCCATCAAAACCCGTGATATCTGGGAGATTTATAATGAAAAACCCCGCGGCAGCTTGTCCATCTGGCAAAGGTGTTGGAATATTAGGCCAAAAAGAACCAGGTGCATTGATGAAATAATCCGATGAACCCCATGTTCCTGCTTGCCAGTTGTTAACGCAAAAAATACCATCAGATCCTAGCGCCAATTGCGTAAAGTCTGTTGGTAGACAACTATATTCTTCAAAAGATGGGTTAGGTATAAAATTGTTCCCGGGATTCATCGAGTTGATGCCATTGCATGTGCAATCTATATTATCGTTAAGGTCTACCAAACCATCGTTATCATCGTCCAATCCATTGTTGCAAATCTCTTGAGCTGAAATATAAGAGGATAACAAAAGAAAAATGAGCAAGTATTTCATGTCATATTTATTTAGGGCTTTTGATCACTCTTTAATGAATTTCGTTTTATAAGTAATTCCTCGGTCTTCAATGGTTAAGATGTACCAACCCTTGGCCAAATTTCCAACATTGATTTCGTTTGCTGTTATACCTGAATAGACCAATTGACCAAGCGGATTAAAAACCTTTATTTCGCTATCGATAGTTTCAGACAACCCTGTAATATGAAGTATATCTTTCGTTGGATTAGGGTATATTAGAATAGAACTATTAGGAATTTCAACAAGGTCAACAGTTGAAATAAAATGCGCGATAAAATTTACCGAATTGTTTGTTAATGTATCGAGAAAAATAGCATTTGTAGTATCTGAAATAAGATTGTTTGCCTCCCAATGTGAAAATTGATAACCTGGTTCTGCTTGCGCCTCTAATTGA
>JBKCJG010000002.1:0-3287 GCA_046301895.1 Flavobacteriia bacterium | reverse complement strand
ATGAACGGAACGAGAAGTAATAGCGTAGTGATGAAGCTAAAAAGTTTCATTTTCATTGTTTGCAAGTTTCACAGTTCTAGACGAAAATAACTATAAAAAAGTTGGCTTAATTGTATTTTAAAATGATTTCATCCACAACCTTCGCAACTGCAGGACAAATCAAGGTATTTCTCTCCGTTAACTCGAGGATCTGGTACATGTTCTTCCTGTCCGTATGAGGATATTCCCTACATGCCAGAGGTCGGTGTTCATAGATCAAGCATTTATTGTCTGAACCCAGAAAAGCACATGGAGATTGTTTCAACACAAGGTCACCATCTTCATCTTTTCTAAGATACTGATCGACAAAGTGTTGTTCCTTCATTCTTAAAAATTTAGATATCCTTTTGATATCCACATCCCTGAATATAGGACTAGTGGTTTTGCAGCAATTCGCGCATTGGAGACAATCGACCTTGTCAAATGCCTTACCATGAAGAGCATGGAAACTTGAGTCCAGGTCCTTCGGCTTCTTTTGTTTTAATTTCTGAAATGACTTTTTAATGACTTCTTTATCGGTGCTTGCTTTCGCGATAAACTGTTTGTATTCTTCCTTCAAAATCCAGCTGTTTTTAACCCGTAATCCGGTGATCTTTCTATATTTATCAGCGAAAGTAAAGAAAACATGGAAAAGTTTGATGTTGTTGTGATCGGTGGTGGCCCTGCAGGTTATGCTGCCGCCATGCGAGCGATCGATTTTGGAAAACGCGTATGCCTCATCGAAAGAGACAAGATCGGCGGTGCAGGGGTTTACAATGGAGCACTATCCTCCAAAACCCTCTGGGAGATCGCGAACCGTGTTGCTGGCATCAATGAGACCATCGTTTCAACGGGAAGAAAACCATACGAGATCTCCTGGGAGGAGGTTAAAAAAACGCTGGCAGAAGCCATCTTTGAACGCAAATTCCAGTATTCCTGTCATATCAAACTTCTTCAGACGGAAACCATGAAAAAGTTGCTGACCTATGAACGTGGTAAGGGCAAATTACTTTCGGCGAATGAGATCCAGATAGATCATGAAGGCGAGACAAAAGTCATTTGGGGCGATAATATCGTTTTGGCAACTGGAAGTCGTCCAAGAAAGCTGCCGAACATTGTTACAGATGAGAAGACTATTTTAACGAGTGACGGAATCGATTTAATAGATGATTACCCGAAAAGTCTAGTTATTGTGGGTGCCGGAGTGATCGGATGTGAATACGCAACAATCTTCTCCAATTTCGGAAAAACGAAAGTATACATTATCGACCGTCAGGACAAGATTCTTCCATTTGAAGACGAAGACATTTCCAAACTTGTATCGTCGAACTTACAAGCCAAAGGCGTCACGATCCATAGTAACGCACAACTGGAAAGGATGGAAACAATTAATGGCGAAGTGGAATATGAGTTATCCTATTCAGACGGACGCCGGGAAGTGATCACGGTGGAAAAAGCATTACTGTCCATCGGAAGAGTACCGAACATTGAAAACCTGGGTCTTGAAAATGCAGGTGTAGAGATGTCTAAACGTGGGATACATATTGGCGATGATGATACCCGCACTAATATTCCGAATATCTATGCGGTAGGAGACGTATCAGGCAGGATCGCACTTGTCAACATGGGAGAGATCGAAGCCAGACATGCCATCGAGAAAATGTTTGGCGGAAAAACAGAAAGACTTTCATATGACAACATCTGCACAATCATGTTTCTGCACCCAGAGGTTGCTGCCGTAGGATTGAATGAGCAGCAATGTGTTCAGCAACATATTCCTGTCAAAGTGGTAAAGGTTGATTTTTCGGTCATCACGCGTGCTATTGCCATGCGAAAAACTCAGGGCTTCTTCAAGATCATTGTAACAAACGACAGTGAAATGCGCATTCTAGGAATGCGTGCGGTGGGAGAGCATGCGTCCACGGCAATACAGGCTGTTGGATTGCTTATCAAACTTAACATGCCCATCGAAGTACTATCAGAATTGATCCATCCGCACCCATCGATCGTAGAAGGTATACAGGAATGTGTGAGAATGTTGCTGAATAAATCGATCTTTAAATCATCTGTTTTCAAAGATAAACTAGCATGTTACTCACTTGTAGAAGGTGTTAAGACACCATTAGAAAGATTGTGAAATCGATGAATAGGTCAAAAAAAAGGAGCCCGAGAGCTCCTTTTTTTAATTCAATAGAAATTATATAATTCCCAATAATTTAAGAAGGAAGTAAATAATCAAAATTGTAAGTACCAAAGAGATAATGTATCCGATCCATCCCGGTAGCAAGCTCAATAAAACAACTATAGCAATGATCAATAAAATGATCAAGATGATGTTCCCGGTGTTTCCATTACTTGGAGTAACAGCCGTTTTCACTTGAGCTTTCTCTGCCATTGCCTGTTTGAAATTCTTCGCAACTTCAATGTTGTCAACTTCTGTGTTTTTTCCTATACCTAAAGGCTTCTCAACTTTTGATACAACTGATTTATTGTTTTTGCCTGTCAATTGAGTACTTGTAATATTCGCAGTTACTGTCGCCGAATTGTCAGAAGTAGAGAATGTCTTTGCAGCTGTGAATGTCTCATTCTCAACCACTTCTTTCACTTTCACATCTGAAGTTCTTATCGCCTGATCATCGGCTTCTTTCACTTCAGATTTTTCATTTTTTGCAGAAACTCCAGTATTGTCGTTTCTATTCCAGTAAAACCCTTTGTTGTACTTTCTTTTCTGAAGGATACCCCCTCCTACAACTTCATTCGATGTTCCGCACGATCCAAGGATCAATGTTCCAAGAACGGCTGCACTTAAGATCAATCTAATCTTCATATTTGTAATTATTAAGTGGTTACTAATTTACTTTCCTTTTAACTCCATGGCCTTCAAGGTATTGATCATCAATGACGCGATCGTCATCGGACCAACTCCTCCCGGGACAGGTGTAATATAAGAACATTTTTCGGAAACCTCGTCGAACTTGACGTCTCCTTTCAAGCGCCATCCGCGTGCACGGCTTGCATCTTCAACTCTTGTTGTTCCTACATCGATCACCACAGCACCTTCTTTTACCATATCCGCTGTTACGAACTCCGGTTGACCGATCGCTGCGATCAGGATATCAGCTGTTCTGCAGATCTCCTTCAAGTTTTTTGTACGGCTGTGAGCTAAAGTAACCGTGCAATTGCCGGGATTAGAATTCCTTCCAAGCATGATACTCAATGGTGTTCCAACAATATTACTTCTTCCGATAATAACACAGCTCCTTCCTTCT
>JBKCJG010000001.1:0-36340 GCA_046301895.1 Flavobacteriia bacterium | reverse complement strand
TGGTTTCATTTGACGGTGGTAGTTTGAGGAACGCTATCCCAAGAGAAGCAACCACTGTAGTCGCAATCAACAAAGATGAAAAGCGTCTATTCATAGGAGAAGTTGAAAAATTCTTCACGATCCTTAGAGCTGAATACCGATCGATCGAGCCTAATTTCACGATCAACACAGAGGAAGTGAAGACAGAGGAAGAGCCTGTTGCTCACGCAGACTTTGAACGCATTCTCAACACCCTGTACGCAGTCCATAATGGTGTCTTCAGGATGAGCCCGGACATTGCTGATCTAGTTGAAGCATCATCCAGTCTTGCACGGGTGATCATCAAGGACGGCACTTTCATAACCCAGTCACTTCAGCGCAGCAGCGTTGAATCAACAAAGGGAGATGTAGCAAATGCTATCCGTACTGCTTTTGAGTCCATGGGATGCGCTGTGGTCCAATCAGGTGATTATCCTGGATGGCAGCCAAATACTGATTCCGCCATCCTTAATTTGATGGCTGATCTTTACAGGGAAATGTTTAATACTGAACCAAATATCAAAGCCTGTCATGCAGGACTTGAGTGCGGAATTCTTGGAAAGCACCTACCAGGTGTTGATATGATCTCTTTTGGGCCGAATATTCGCGCAGCACATTCGCCGGATGAAAAAGTTCAGATCTCGTCCGTTCAAAAATTCTGGGGGTATTTATTAGAGACCATTAAGCGAACACCGGTGACACAATAACCTCATACGTGGAAAGCTTCAATTCAAAAGAAGAGTTGATCAAACTCGCCAATACTAAAATGCCCTTTGGCAAATACAAAGGGCATTATCTTATCCACTTACCGGAACCTTACCTTGTCTGGTTCAGGGGTAATGGCTTTCCTCCCGGAAAAATAGGGGAGCAGCTACAGATCATGCACGAGATAAAGATGAATGGCCTCGAGCACCTGATCTATCCACTGATCAGAAAATAATTCAAATCTTTCATTTCCGAAAAGTATCATTTCATAATTGAATTACAGTAGTTTATGCTGAATCTAATTGAGCATTTATTGAATATTTTGTATACATTTCTGAATATTTTTCATGATTTTGTAACATTCTGAAACTTCATGCCGTAAATGGCCAAGTAAGTTGTTAAAAGATATGAAACTAAATACAAATATTATGATCAACAATTCAGTAAAAATTGCTCAGTATAAGCTGTCTCAACATAGATTGCAGGGGACAAAAAGCAAATTGAATGTTTTTGAGGTAGCTCAATTAATGGACGCCATCAAAACCGCGGAGCAAATCAAAAACACAACGAACAGTTCAATTTTTTATTCTATCCATCCTAACTAGAAACAGTTAATTTTCAATAGGTTAAAGGGGCTTTAAGTCCCTTTTTTTATTACCCGCCGGCTCCATTTGTTTCAAATGTGAATTAATAATTTATATTTGTAAAAACTCAACAATTTACAAATGTTAATACAAGAGCGACTTCAGCTTATTCTAAAAATGCACAACATGACACCTTCTGGATTCGCGGATAAACTCGGTATTCAGCGCTCCAACGTCAGTCATGTTTTATCCGGGAGAAATAAGCCGAGTCTTGATTTCCTTGAAAAGATAATCGTAAATTTTCCCAGGGTGAATGCACACTGGCTATTAACCGGGAAGATGAATGCAACGAATCCCGCTGACGAGGCATCTGCGAAATCGCCAAATAAGATACCTTATTCAGATTCAAAAAGAACAGAAAGTAAAAGCGGAGAGCTTGAAAAGATCGTTGAGTTCTATACAGACGGAACCTTCAGAGCGTATTTGCCTACGAAAAAATAACACCTGAACCGATCAGTTCCTCACCTTTATACCAAGCTGCAAACTGTCCAGGGGTGACCCCTTTCTGCTTCTCTTCAAACAAAATGTACATCCCAGACTCTTTTTGATAAAGTGTGGCTGCTCTTAATTTTTGCCTGTAACGGATGCGTACTTCACATTTTAAATGCTCACCACTATTCAATCGATACATTGGATTTACCCAGTGAACATCTTTATTATCAATCTTTAAAGCCCATCTGTTAAGTCCCGGATGATCCTCTGTCTGACCTGAAAATACAAGATTTGTATCTGTATCAATGCCGATTACAAACGAAGGCTCAGGGCGACCGCCAATGTGCAATCCCTTTCGCTGACCAATCGTGTAGAAATGAGCACCCTGATGCTCTGCTACTTTGACACCCATTTCCTTGCTGTAAACAAATGGCTTACACAACTCTTCCAGGTTATCAGCAACTCTTTTGATCAAACTGTACTCCTTGAACTGATCGAGATCCGCAGAGATCTCAATGACATTGCCTTTAACTGCCTTCAGTTTTTGTTGTAAAAAGGTTGGCAAACTAATCTTCCCAACAAAACACAACCCCTGCGAATCCTTCTTTTCAGCGGTCACAAGTCCCATTTCCTTTGCTATTTCGCGCACTTCCGGCTTAAAAAGATCACCAATAGGGAAGAGCGCCTTCCTCAACTGCTCCTGGTCTAGCTGACATAGAAAATAGGACTGGTCCTTATTGGGATCCTTACCTGAAAGAAGCCCAACTGTTCCGTCGGGATGATCGATCCTTCGACAGTAGTGACCCGTTGCAACATAATCCGCCCCCAATTCCATTGCTGCCTTCAGGAAAACATCGAATTTTATTTCCCGATTACACAAAACATCAGGGTTAGGGGTGCGTCCCGACTCGTATTCCTTGAACATATAATCGACGATCCTTTCTTTGTATTGCTCACTCAGATCGATCACTTGAAAAGGAATCCCAAGTTGCTGTGCGATGAGTAGGGCATCATTAGAATCGTCGATCCATGGGCAATCATCGGACAAGATAACCGACTCATCATGCCAGTTACGCATGAACATTCCGATCACTTCATACCCTTGCTTTATAAGCAGATGTGCGGCAACACTTGAATCTACACCACCCGAAAGACCTATTACCACTCGTTTCATTGCCTACAAAAGTACAAACTATTTAAGCTTTAAAGTGATTTACACATGTGTGCCATCGTAGTTTACATTAGTAAATTAAACAAGTTTAGTATTGTAATCATATAATTAACCTTTTCTAACAGATCCTAACTTTTGTTTGGTACCTTTTTTGCTAACTTCGGATCGATGAAAAATCATTCCATCATTTTCTTTTTACTGATCGCCTTTCAGGGAATATCTCAGAAATGTGAAAAAGTACTTTTCTCCGGAAAGGTCTTAGATACACTTCGTCCACAGAATTTTTACAATCTGATGGTCATCAACAGAATGACAGGTCAGGGTGTCTTCGGTCAGCCAAGCGGAAATTTCTCAGTTTATGTGAATGATGGAGACAGCATCAGTATTACGGTTAAGGATTACCCGGTAATTGATCTGGTAGTTCATGCTGACTCAAATTGCCAGTACAAACGAAAGTTCTTTATCGAAGGTAAAGCAAAGGATATTCGGGAGATCGAGGTAAGGCCATTGAAATCACTAGAAGAGATCAAAGAAGAGCGGGAAGCTTTAGCCATGCGTGAAACCAGGATGGTGACCGGAATTGAGGTCATGCAAAGCCCGATAACAGCTCTTTACCAGGCATTCTCAAAGAAAGAACAGAACAAGCGCTGGATCGCTGAACAAACCTATAAAGATGATCAGCGTAAGATCGTTCAGGAATTGCTTCGATTGTATGTAGCTTATGACATTATTAACTTGAATGAAGAGGAGTTCGATCAATTCATTTCTTTCCTGAACATCAACGAGAATTTCCTGAAAACAGCGACTGAAATGGAATTGATCACCTTTATAAAAGATAAGTTCGACCATTTTCGCATTATGAACCATATGAGTTCATCCATGGACCAAACCTGGAGATCTTACATCAATTCGGATCTTAAACTAGCCGTATCTGAATTGTTGAAAACGTGTGTTTCCTCTGACGTGGTCGACCTTCCAATCTCTGAGTTCGACAGGTTCATTGCATACATGAACCTTGATGCCGGCTTTCTGAACAATTCAACAGATTTAGATATTCGTAACTACGTTAGAACAAAGTATGAATCCTATCTTATTTTTTACAAAATCGACCTTCGTTCACTAAAGACTAATTACAACATCGATGAAAGCGATAATGAAGACTGGAAATGGGAGCTCAAGCGAAAAAAAGACAAGAAAGCGGCAACAATAGCTCTGTTAAACTTATACAATCAGAAAAAGGTGATTTACCTGAATCCTGACGAATACGAAAAATTCATGGTTTTTATGAATCTAAAGGAATCATTCATGAATACGGCGACCAATGAACAACTGATCCAATATGTCAGGGAAAAATACTACAAGTACCTGGACTTTTACAAGAAATAGTTTACTTAGGACCACTTGACTTTTGTGCGCTGTGTAAAAAGATGTTTTTAGCACTAATGTTTTTATGCTCAATTTTTAGCGTACATTTAATCAATTATCAAATAACTGAACATGTGTTTTTCCGCAAGTGCAAGCTTTATCGCAGGAGCAACCCTAATGATCGTTGGAACGACCTCAATAAAGAAAGCGAAAGAACCCAGGCTTCTTCCGTTTGCTTCTATACCATTGATATTTGGCGTACAACAGATTACTGAAGGGTTCGTCTGGCTTTCTCTTCAGAACGAAGACTTTGCGCATTGGAAACACCCTGCCACATTAACCTTTCTCATATTAGCTCAAGTCGTTTGGCCGGCTCTGGTTCCTATTTCGATGCGAATAATGGAAGAAAAGCAGGTGCGAAAAACTGCTCTCTCAATCATCAGTATGATTGGTATAGGGGTCGCTGCTTATCTGGCTTATGGCATCTTCTTTTTTCCAGTCGATGTGAATGAAAAAACATTCCACATCGAGTATGAACTTAGTTCCCAAAAGCAAATGCTTTTTAATAGTCAGCCTTTTTATGTAACGGCAACGGTTATCTCTGCATTTGTTTCCAGTCGAAAGGGAATGCTCCTCTATGGATCTACCATTCTTCTTTCAATGATCGTTTCAGTTGTCTATTTCAACCAATTCGTGATCTCAGTATGGTGCTTTTTCGCGGCCTTACTCAGTGTGATCGGCTTATACGTCATTATAAAAGCAAAAAACAACTAAAAAGGGCGCAGAAAAACTGCACCCTTCTTAGTCATCAAAATATCTTTAATTCCCTTCCAGCTCATCAACTTTCTTTTGACGCTGCATCGGATTCTCTCCTGTCTGTTTCTGCTTGAACAATTCGTATCGCGTAGGTTGCACTCGCGCAGGCCAACTGTTGTTATTAAGATCTGTATCTGCCGTTTCTAGGAATGGGTCCAATCGGAAAGAAATTACCTCTTTATCCAGGATGAATACTTTTGACACCTTATCCTCGTATTGTCTCCAGATCTCAGCAGGAATACGAATTACCTCTGTAGTATTGTCAGCATAAGTCACTTCAATGATCAGCGGCATGACCAACCCGCCCAAATTCGAGAAAGTCAATTCATAAATCTGCTTGTTGGCGCTTAACAACTTCTTATCCTCCGGTGAAAGTTTCTTCTGGAATTCTTCATACTCCTTTTTATCTAGCGCATCCACAAAATAGATGTTGCGTTTCGCATAAAAGTCATCAATGTTAGGATCTGCTTCGTTCACAGTCTGTTTTATGGAGGTCAGATTGCGCGTATCACCAATGAACTTATCCTTCGCCTTTTCAGTTGTTTCAGCGATCGGTTTTTCAAGATCGGGATTCACTGTATTCAGCTGGAACCATCTTACTTGATTCAAGGAAATATCCACATGATCAGCAGAATAGAACCAACCCCTCCAAAACCAGTCAAGATCCACTGCTGAAGCATCTTCCATTGTACGGAAAAAATCGGCAGGGGTAGGGTGCTTGAACTTCCATCGCTCACAATACATCTTGAAAGCATAATCAAAAAGCTCACGTCCCATAATCGTTTCCCTCAGTATATTCAGTGCAGTTGCAGGTTTACCATAGGCATTGTTGCCAAACTGGAAGATCGACTCTGAATTCGTCATGATAGGTGAAATGAACTTCTTGTCACCACGCATGTAATCTGCGATCATGTATGCCGGTCCTCTGCGGGACGGATATCCACGTTCCCATTCTTGTTCTGTAAGATACTGCACAAACGTATTCAGCCCTTCGTCCATCCAAGTCCACTGACGCTCATCGGAATTAATGATCATTGGAAAGAAATTGTGTCCCACTTCATGGATGATAACTCCCCACATCCCATATTTCGTCTCCTCAGAATAGGTTCCGTCTTCCTCCGGGCGCCCCCCATTGAAACAAATCATTGGATATTCCATTCCTATCCACTTTGAGTGAACTGAAATTGCAACAGGATATGGGTAGTCAGTGGTATATTTTGAGTATGTCTTAATTGTATGCGCCACAAGTTTTGTAGAGTATCGCTCCCACAGCGGATTCCCTTCCTTTGGGTAATAGGACATCGCCAATATGTTCTTTCCGTTCACCTTGACATTTTGCGCATCCCAAATGAACTTTCTGGAGCTCGCAAACGCAAAATCACGAACATTCGTCGCTTTGAAAACCCATGTCTTAGTTGCTTTTTCCTTGTTCTTTTCTTTTGCTTCTGCTTCAGACTGTGTGACGATCAATACCGGAGAGTCCGACGTCTTCGCCTTTTCAAAACGCTTTCGCTGCTCAGCCGTCAAAATATTACTTCCGTTCTGTAATTCACCTGTTGCACCCACTATATGATCAGAAGGAACGGTAATAGAGACTTCATAATCACCAAAAGGGAGTGTGAATTCACCCCTACCCAGGAATTGCTTGTTTTGCCATCCTTCCACATCATCGTAGACACACATTCTCGGAAAGAATTGAGCGACTGTGTACAGATAATTCTGGTCCTTTTCAAAGTACTCGTACCCAGAACGACCACCAACAGCCATACGGTCATTTATATTATACCACCAGTTGACTTTGAAGGAAATACTTGTCTTTGGAAGAAGCGGTTTTTCAAGGTCAATGCGCAGCATTGTTTTATTGATCGCATACTTCATTTTCTGACCACCAGTAGTCGTTACAGATTCCACTTTAAATCCTCCGTCGTAATAGAACAACTTCTTTTTGATATCACCGATATTCTTAAAATCTTCCATTTTCTCGATCTCGATCAACTTCGAATCAGAATTCTGATCGTAAATATTCTGATCTAACTGAAGCCACAGGTATTCAAGTTTGTCCGGTGAATTGTTCGTGTAAGTGATCGTTTCTTCACCAATTAGTTTCTGCGTGGCATCATCAATACGGATTGTCATCTTATAGTCAGCTTTCTGCTGATAATAATTATGCCCAGGCGCTCCGCCGGCAGTACGGTACTCATTCGGAGTCGGCAATTCAACATCTAGTTGAGCAAATTTTGTCTGTGAGGTTACAGTGAGTGGCAACAAGGCCAGCGCAAGAATTATTCTTTTCATATCTGAGTTAACTCAATTAATTGTGTGCGTTGATTTGGTAAAAAAACATTGGTTGACTTCTTTCCACGATAAATTAGCGTGAGTTTATTCTGTTGTTCAGGAAATTCATCCATCAGCAGGTCAAATGTAACTTCGAGCTTTTCTGGAACTGTTCTATGTTCTGCACTCAAATAAAGATGAATGGTTCCATTCAATTCAATTTCTATCCCTTCCAAATGAAAATAAATGGCATTTGCTCCATCAAGAACACTATTCTTCGTAGGGATTACAATCGAAAAATGACGATTTATTTCCCTTTCAACCAGATTACGTGACATTGAATCACTTTCAGCTTTATAAAGCCCTTTGAAATTTGGTTCCATTGAACGAAGTGATTGATCCAGGTCATGAGAAGTTAAGGTAACGGAAGCCTCAAAGCGCCCTTTCAGTTCGTCGAATTCAACTTCGGCAAAAGCAAAAAAGAACTCATGCCCAAATGAAAATGAGGAGCAAAGCAACAAGGTCAGAAACAGGAGATTTCTCATTAGTCTTATCGATTCTTTGCGAATGTAACAATTTTAAATATGCATGGTTCAGCCTTAAACTACAGAATAGTATTTTTGCAAAAAAAAAAAGAAATGACGATCGGTATTGTGGGATGCGGGAATCTTGGACTATCCTTATTGAACGGAATAAGGCAAAATGATGGTAGAGTGAAGATAATTGGTTCCCGTAGGAATATTTCTGAGCTTCAGAGTTTGAACATTCCCAACACAGTCTTCACGGCATCGAATTCGGACTTGATCAAAGAGAGTGATATTGTTATTATTGCTTTAAAACCATACAATGTCCTCTCGTTCCTCGCCGATAATAAACAATTTTTCGATCCAGAACGACACACTGTAATCTCAGCTGCATCTGAAATCACGATGGATGAGATGGAGGAAGTAATCGGTAAAGAATTTGATATTTTCAGAGTTATGCCGAATACAGCTGCCTCAGTAAATGAATCCATCACGGCTATCTGCATTAAGAATGATCACCTGAACAGAAAAGATTTGGTATTGGGAATATTCAATATGATTGGGGAAACGATAATCATTGATGAAAAACTCATGGAATCAGCTACAATACTTGGTGCTTGCGGAATCGCATATGTTTTGCGCTTCATGCGCGCAATGATCCAGGGTGGGATAGAGGTTGGTTTTGATGCGAAAACTGCTACCAGAATTGTGAGCCAAACCGTAAAAGGAGCCGCTGAACTGATCATTCAGAACGGAACTCATCCGGAGGAGGAGATCGATCGTGTTACTACGCCAAAAGGATGTACGATCGTTGGATTAAACGAAATGGAACACAGCGGATTTTCATCAGCATTGATCAAAGGGATCGTTGCTTCGTATGAAAAGATCGAGAAGTAAATCGAAAACGTAAACGAATAAAAAAATCCCGAAGGTTCAATTCGGGATTTTTTATTTATGTCAACTTACTTTTTTCTATTCTTCATTTGTTCCTGCTGCATCTTTTGCATTTGCTCTATACGCTCCTGGAACTTTGATTTTTTCTTTGCCTTGGCAGGATTTGCCGCCGCAGCTTTTCTTTCCGCCATTTTAGACTTTAATTTCTCTTCATCCACAAAGAATTGTTTGATCAATACCATGATAATAATGGATACCAATGTTGATATGAAATAGTAATAGCTCAATCCAGAAGAGTAGTTGTTGAAAAAGAAGATCATCATTATCGGGAATATATACATGATCACTTTCATGTTTGGCATACCAGGTTGTTGAGGTTGCTGCATATTTCCACTGTTCAGATAGGTGTAGATTAGGGTTGTCCCCGCCATTAATAACGTAAACAAACTCACGTGATCTCCATAAGGCCAAATATTTACACCGAAGTCCCAGATTGAATCATAAGACGAGAGATCCTCTGCCCACAAGAACGGTTTCTGTCGCAATTCAAATGCAGACGGGAAGAAGCGGAAGACAGCCAGAAGGATCGGCATCTGAATCAACATAGGAACACAACCTGCCAAAGGACTGGCGCCCGATTCCCTATACAACGTCATCATTTCCATCTGCTTCTTCATCGCGTCTTCTTTGTTCGGATACTTTGTATTAAGCTCGTCAATCTCCGGCTTAAGAATACGCATCTTTGCAGAAGATGTATACATCTTCCACTGAATTGGCATTAAGATAAACTTCAGGATCAATGTTAACATCAAAATAGCAATACCTACACCCATTCCTGTATTCGTCAAGAAGTTGAATAGCGGCTGGACAGCATATATATTGATCCAACGGAACAATCCCCATCCAAAGTTCAAAATATCATCGTAGCCCTGATCGTATGACTTTAAGGTTTCATAATCATTTGGCCCGAAGAACCAATTCATTCGGATCGATGCATTATCAACATCCTTCAAACCAAGACTTGCCTTTGAACTAAAATCCTTGATGTGTGTCCACTGTCTTTCGTGTCCTGGTTGATACTGTTTCAATTTGAAAGATGTCCCTTGCTTTGAGAATGGAACCTCAGGGCGAATAATGGATGAGAAGTAGCTCTGTTTGTATGCGATCCATTCGATCTCATCCTCAGCAACTGCATCATCGTCACCCATCTCACTCAGGTAATCAAGTCCTTCGTTCTTATTGTCAAAACAGATGGTAGAAACTCGGCGCTGTTCGCTGAACAATCTTTCTGATCTGCGAAATGCTGTTGCCCAGTTGAACTGAACATTGTTTGGAGAAACCTTTCCCCCAAAACCCTTCATATTCACCGTATAGTCGATATCGTAGGCATCTTTCTTCAGATTATATACGTTTTCGATCGTTTGACCATCACCTAGATCAGCAACGAACGTGATCGAATTATCCGTCTGTTCTGCCACCTCAAAGAAAAGTCCACCGGTCTTGATCGTTTTTCCATTGATCGGAAATACCAATTCATTCACCGCATCACCATCCTTGAACAATAACAAAGGCTCTAACTGTGCATTCTTTGCCTTCTTCTCCTTACGTGTTTTAAGCGCATAAGCATCGTATGACTCAAATTCTTTAAGGTAAACGCTTGCCACTTTACCACCTTTTGTAGAGAAATCAATGATCAGTTTCTCATTCTCCAAACGTATGGTCTCTTCTTTTTGAATTAAAGATGCTGAAACAGCGGTCTTCTTGATTCCTTTTCCAGCTGTAAGAACTTTTTTATCGGCTTGAAGTATTTTCGATTTTGCCTCTTTTTCTTTTTCCTTCTTTTTCTGAAGCGCAACCTCTTTCTGTTGCTTTTTTATTTCCTCTTCAGACGGTTGATTCATAATCGTAAATACTGAAAGTATAAGTCCAATCAGTACCAATCCTGTGATGGTATTTCTATCCATTTCCTAACTTATTTTTTGTTTGCAATTGTCGCCTGAACAAAGGCAACGAAAAGTGGGTGTGGGTTTGCAACAGTACTTTTGTATTCCGGATGAAATTGAGCGCCAACGAACCAAGGGTGATTTTCGATCTCAACAACTTCTACCAATCCTGCTTCAGGATTCTTTCCTGTCGGAATCATTCCAGCCTTTTCAAATTCAGCGAGATAATCATTGTTGAACTCATATCTATGACGATGGCGCTCCGAGATCCTGTCAATATTATAGGCTAGAGCAACTTTCGATCCTGGCTTTAATTGACATTTGTAAGCACCGAGACGCATAGTTCCTCCCATGTTGGAAATATTCTTTTGTTCCTCCATCATGGAGATGACAGGATATTTGGAATCTTCCGCAATCTCTGTGGTATGTGCATCTTCATAACCCAAAACGTGCCGCGCAAATTCGATCACTGCACATTGCATCCCCAAACAAATTCCAAAGAAAGGAACCTTGTTCTCTCGAGCGAAGCGCACAGACTCTATCTTTCCGGAAATACCCCTTGAGCCAAAACCAGGCGCGACAAGAATGCCATCTAAACCCCGCAGCTCTTCATCGACATTGGATTTGCTGAGTTTTTCAGAATGGATCCATTTCACATTAACACGAGCTTCGTTAGCTGCACCAGCATGAATCAGAGCCTCACTGATAGATTTATAGGAATCTTTTAATTCAACGTACTTACCAACAAGACCAATGTTTACTTCAGTCTTTGGATTCTTTAACCGATCAAGAAAACGTTTCCAACTTTCGAGATTCGGTGATGATTTTGACGGCAAGCCAAGTTTTTCCAGAACAACTTTATCGAGCTCTTCAGCCTGCATTAATAAGGGGACATCATATATCGATTCAGCATCGCGGGACTCAATAACAGCATTCATGCTGACATTACAAAACTTAGCAATCTTCTTGCGTAATGTAAGATCCAACTCATGCTCCGTGCGGCAACATAAAACGTCTGGTTGAACGCCGAGCTCCAACAATTGTTTCACGGAATGCTGAGTAGGTTTTGTTTTTAACTCTCCTGCAGCAGCAAGATAGGGGACAAGGGTGAGGTGAACAACAATGCAGTCATTCTCAAACTCCCACATCATCTGACGAACAGCCTCCACGTATGGGAGAGATTCGATATCTCCAACTGTACCACCAATCTCCGTGATCACAATGTCATAATCCCCACTTTTCCCAAGTATCTGGATCCGATCTTTGATTTCATCCGTGATATGTGGGATAACTTGTACTGTTTTACCAAGGAATTCGCCACGTCTTTCTTTTTCAATGACAGACTGATAAATCCTACCCGTTGTCACATTATTTGCTTGGGAGGTGGCAACATTTAAAAAACGCTCGTAATGCCCGAGATCTAGATCTGTCTCAGCACCGTCATCCGTCACGAAACATTCGCCATGTTCATAAGGGTTCAATGTACCGGGATCGATATTAATATAAGGATCAAGCTTCTGAATGGTTGTTGAATAACCTCTCGCCTGAAGCAGTTTTGCAAGTGAAGCAGAAATAATCCCTTTACCCAGTGAAGATGTTACCCCCCCTGTTACAAATACGTATTTTGTGGAATTTGACATGACTATTGAAATGTAACTACGGAGGGCAAAGTTAGTACATTCCATTAATTACAGACTGCGAATTCTAAAGGAGAAATAAAATAATATCAACAAAAAAAGTTAATTGCTTAATTCGACCAATTTTCATTTGCGCCGACTTGCAAAAATACCCTGTCGCGCCTGACTGAATCCTTAACAAAGACTGCACAACCCTTATCATCAAGTCTAGGATAGTGGGGGGTATTCCTTTCTATGGCTGATGGTAAAAACAGGAGATCATGAATGAGTCTGTTTTGAAAGCCATGGCGAATATGTTCACTGTCTAATCCGATCCTTGCATGAAGGTATTGCCCATATCCCAAACTGTAATTGACAGAACCGTAAAAAATCCCATGACTGGATTTGCCATAAGGGAGATCTTCGAGGATTCGGAACCCGCTCGGACAATTTTCGAAAGAAACTTTTTGCCAGACCGAATGAGCTGTTTCACCTGTCCATATGTACAACCCTGTTGAGAACTTAAGCTGCTCGTAACGATAATTGAATGCGATATGTCCAGTGCGGAAACGGTCCTTGGCCTGCCCACCGAATACATCATTCTCAAATAGCATTGAAAACCTTTTTACATGAGCACTCCAACCACCGGACAATTGTGAAGTTCCTGCATTGTCAAAGTACCACAGATAATTATATCCTAAACCGTAATTGTAGGATGTATTGTGGAGTAGACCATCGGTTTGAGTATCGGGTAACATTTCTTTTTTACCCGTCAGAAGAATTAAACCCAGATAATTTCGGGCTTCCAGGAATCGTTTTCTTCCACCGTAACCTTTTATGTTCAAGGAAATCATACTTCCCGCATTGAATTGGTAGAAATAATCGTGATAAAAAGTATTCAATAAGAACCCAATGCGATCTGAGTGCGTGCCCACGTTTAACACAATACCCATTGAAATGCCAAATTTTTCGTTTCTGAACGTTTGAGCATCTGCATTACCATGCATTAAAGTTAGAATGAAAAGGAGCTTTTTCATTGATGTAAAGTTGTCAAAAAACATTCCAAAACGAAATAACTCCTGCAAACCGCTTTACGCAACCAATTATCCCTAATTGGATATAGAAACCAATTAACAGATTATTTTTGTAAAATGACAACAAGTAAGAGACTATATTGGGGGGCGCAGCTTATTGGATGGACATCCTATGCGTCACTAATTTTCCTTGCCACATATGCAGAAAAACCGGATAAAATCGACAGTATTTTACTTACAAGTCTGACTGCACTTGTTTTTTTCGGAATCTTGTGGACACACATCATGCGTCAGTTGTTCATACGTCTAAAGTGGCTTGAATACAGATTAAGTCCTTTAATTCCAAGGGTTTTATTTGCATCTTTACTTTGCTCATTATCCATCTCTTTTTCAACAACTCTTGTGTCGATTCTGATCGATCCAACAGAAAAGGATGCATTGACAGCTCTTGATTTGATCATCAATGTTTTCGCTATTTTGGTGCTGGTGCTGTTTTGGAATTCCATCTATTTCACGTTTCACTTTTTTCAAAAATCAAGAAAACAAGAACTCAATAATATATCACTCGAAGCAAGTAGAAATGAGATCGAACTAAAGAATTTGCGATCCCAACTCAATCCTCATTTTCTCTTTAATTCATTGAACAGTATCAGAGCACTCATAGATCTTCAGCCTTCTAAAGCAAAAGAGTCGGTGACGACGTTATCCAACCTCTTGCGAAGATCACTCATTCTAGGAAAAGAAAATCTCGTTACTTTGGAAGAGGAACTTGAGATGGTCTCAAATTACCTTGAATTAGAGAAAATTCGTTTCGAAGAAAGACTCGAGATAAAATGGATTCTTGACGATTCATTACGCTTGTTTCTGATACCTCCATTCTCCATGCAGATGCTTGTAGAAAATGCAATCAAGCATGGGATCTCCAATCTGGTTAACGGTGGAATAATTATAATTCTCACGAAAAAAGATGAGGGCAAGGTAATCATTTCTATATCAAACTCTGGTAAGATTGTTGAATCAACCGATACAGGTATAGGAATCGAAAATACAAAGAGAAGATTGGCTCTTCAATTCAAAGATTCAGCTGAATTCGAACTTTTCGAACATGAAAACTTGGTAACTGCGCAATTAACATTTAAACAATAAAAAAGATCTCAAAATGAAAACATATAGATCATTAATAATTGATGATGAGAGACTTGCAAGAGAGGAGCTAAAGTCATTATTGAAGGAATATCATGAGATAGAGATCATCGAAGAAGCTAAAAATGGTGAGGAGGGAATACAGAAGATCAAGGAATTAAAACCTGACCTAATTTTTCTGGACATCAATATGCCTGGAATGAATGGGTTCGATATGATTAAACACCTTGAGGATATCCCACGCGTCATCTTTGTTACTGCATACGATGATTATGCCATGAAGGCATTCGAGGTAAATGCGTTGGACTACATCATGAAACCAGTTGATCCGGATCGACTAAAAGAAGCCCTGCATAAACTTGGGAACGAGGACGATTACATTTCAATACAACACAATTTAACATTACGAAAAGACAGGGTTTTAACTCTAAATGACCGCGTATTTATTAAGGATGGCGAGAAATGTTGGTTCATCGAATTAAGTAAAATTCGAATGATGGAATCAGACGGAAACTATGTTAAGGTTTACTTTGACAACTTTCGCCCCTTGATATTACGATCCTTGAACAGCTTTGAAGAACGCCTTGATCCTGAATACTTTTTCAGAGCCAATAGAAAGTTCATTATTAATCTCCAATGGATATCATCTATTGAAAACTGGTTCAACGGAGGGCTTCAGGTAGAATTGCGGGAAGGAGAAAAAGTTGAGATTTCCAGAAGACAGGCTATTCGATTCAAAGAGTTGATGAGTCTTTGATCTATTTTAGTTCTTTCAAGGTTCCAAGAACTCCGTCGATCACTTTTGCCATTTGGCCAAGATCGAGCAGCTCCATAACATCTCCTTGTTCGTGATAGTTCTTGTTGCGGTAAAACGCGGTATCCGTTACCATCAGTGCGCTGAAGCCGAATCTCCAATAATTAAGGTGGTCCGAAAAATCGACACCTGGTAAAGCTTTGGGTCCATTAAACCTTTTTGTCTTTACAACTTTAAGTCGTTTGAATTTTCGTGTGAAACGCTTTGAGAACTTACCTTTCCCAAACTTATTTACGAGTGTAATAAAATTACCCCGATTCCCGTAAAACAGACGAAGTAAGGCGATAGGGTAGTCCTGCGTTCTTTTTTCATCTGTGAAATATCCGATCATCTCCAAAGAGATCATACCAAATACGTCACGCTTTTCTTCAAAAAGGGATCTCGCATGCACGTAACTCCCCATATTATCCGTCCTGAAATAGGGTGGTTCTTCAAGAGTGTATGCCACAAGCTCAATAGAGTAGGGTAAACCGACTCCTTTCATTTGCCGGGCCATTTCCAGCAGACCCACAACACCGCTTGCATTGTCATCTGCGCCTTCCTGCATACCACACACATCATAGTGAGCACCGATCACAACAGTTCGATCCGCACTGCTGCCAAATCGACAGATGACATTTTTGTAATTCAGACCATTTACCTGAAAATCCTGAAAGAAGGCTGTGTCGGCATATTTTTCGAAGTCCTTTAGAATGTAATCTGCCGTTTTATTGAGCAGATCACTATTCATAAAGTGCCGGTATCCTTTGGTCTTGGTGATATTCTTGAGGTGGCCCTTGATAAGATTCGTGTCGCTTTGAGCCAATGACGTTCCAACAAGAAAAAATGAAACAAGAATTAAAATGTGTCTGATCATCACGCTAATACGATCGCACTTTCAGAAATAGTTATCAATCGCGCCTTATACAATTTACCAACCGATTGTTTAAACAGCTTCTTACTCATTCCAACCTGTTCACGAATATCATCTGGACTACTTTTATCGGAAAGGCGAAGTACTTTCTTTTGCTTTAAGAGGTCCAAAAGTCGTTCGGCGGCCTCATCAAACTTCTCAAATCCGGGCTTTTCAAAGCGTACATCCAGCTTACCATCCTGACGGACAAAATAAACGTATCCCGACATTCTCTGACCACGACGGACGGATCTGGAAAGATCATTACGATACACCATTCCCCAATACAGATCATTGACAATGACTTTTACCCCAAGGTCAGTGGTATCACAAATTAACAGATTCACTTCTTGATCCATAATTTCCGGCATCTGACATTCCTCCAGATACCTGTTAACTTTCGTTGACGCAAATAAGCGATCCGTAGCATCATCCAATCGAAGTGTTACTAAATAGGATTTTTCTTCTTCCATACGCTTATTCTGTTCCTTGAAAGGAACCATGAGATCTTTTTCAAGTCCCCAATCCAGAAAAGCACCAAAAGCATTGACTTCCTTAACTCGTAAGAATGCAAAAGAGTCCAGATAAATCAATGGATCTTCTGTAGTTGCAACGACCCTGTCTTCAGAATCTTTGTAAACAAACACTTTCACAATACTGCCTTCTTCCATATCAGGAGTAGTGTATTTCCCTGGTAGTAGGACATCATTGCCAAGTTCATCACCCAGATAAGCTCCGGGAGTTGTAAATCTGAGTATGGTTAGTTCGTTATATTCTCCTATTCTCATCTGCTAGAAATAAAGGGCAGATGCTGGCTTAGAATTAAGCACCATGCAAGGTAATTTCTGATCATTGGTGATCAGCGACTGTGCGAAGGTATCAAATTGTGGCAATAAAGACTCAGTATGGTAAGCTATAGCAATCATATCACAGGATTTTTCTTTCGCGTAAGTCATTATCTTCTTTGCATAGGATCCTCCGCTCTTCATGAGTTCAACGTGACAAGGGATCTTTCTTTCGTCATATTGGTTTTTAACGATGAGGATCCTATTTTTCATTTGCTGGCTCAAAAGCTCATCATTCTGTTTCTCGCCGATAACATGCACCGATCCACCAAATATCGATGCCATATCTCCTGCATTATTAACGATCTGAAGGCTTTCCTTGGTAAGGTCAATCGGTACGAGAATATTTTTCGGATCTATTAGGGTTGTTTCTTTTTGAATGATTAAGAAGGGAGTATCGGCACTCACAACAACCTTCATGGCATTGCTGCCAAAAAGCTTCTGAAGACCCGAAGCACCATGCGTGCCCATGATGATCAACTGAGCACCTTCTTTTCGCGCAATCTTTCCGATATCTTCGAAAATAGAGCCCTCACGAACGTATTTGGTCACTTCAATTCCTGCAGGCTTATCCAGAGAGGCAATAACCGAGTCTAATTTCGCACTTGCTTTCATCGCTTCCCCACTTGAACCTGCTAAATGAAGTAGCATGATTTCTGTATGAACTCTCTTTCCCATGTGAAGCGCGTACTTTACCGCCGCATCTGTGACAGGTGTAAAGTCGTAAGGAACGATGTAAAGATTTTTACTCATAACGATCGTGTTTTCTCAAAAATAGGCAATTTAAGTGTCAAGGCAAACGAAACTTATTCACAATGAGCAGTTAATGCATTTGATTGAAAATTAAGCCGTAAATGAGTTAAGATTTTCTTTTTTTCTTCCGTTTTTGATTCCCCAAAGTTGAATTCATGTTACTAGGGTCACGCTTATCTTTTTTGGACATCTTTTTATCAAGACCTTCTTTCTCAGCGTTCTGATTTAGCTGATCCTGATCAGGTGTAACCGCAATATGCTCGCTTCCTCCTCCCGGTGCATTCTGATCCTCAGGATTCACCCATTTGTTTTTGATCTCTCTCTTTTCAATCTTTCCGGTACGTTCATTTTTAACAAAAACAGCTCGCTTGACATCATCTCCTTTATTGACTCCAATCACATCTTCATGCAATACCCATTTGTTATTTTTCCACACGAATGCATCGTATGAGAAATCGGGGACATAAAAGGAATAGAAACCTTTCAAGTCTGGAGTTTCAGGGGATAGATGATCGAAAATAACGCGATTGTATTGCTCTTCATATTTCAAGGACATAACAGCTTTCTTGGAATGCTCGAAGAAAACGCGTTTGGTGGTAACATCCTTTATTTTAAATAGGGGGGATCCAAGCTTTGGATTGTCTCCAGCGAAATATAGTGCGTCGATAAGCTTTATGGTGCTCATCGAATTGTTTCCGTCCCAACCAAGCAATGTGTATAGAGTTTTTGAACCCTTCTCCAAAGGTATGATCTTGTAATAAAGCGCCCCATACCAATTGTCTGCTTCTAGAATCCCTTCTGGTTTCATTTCCAGATTAGCAGAATTATCGATTAGTTCTGAAAGTTTGGCCTCCTTTTTTCGTTTATCGTAATGAAGAATGAAACAATAATATCTCTGTGTTAGATCATCTAGCTCAACATTCCAGTTAACGATTCTCAACAGTCCGTCAGGACTATCAATGAATCCAATCGTCTTCAATTTTGAAAAGGGGTAGGAGAAGGCTGCTTTTTCCCTCAAGGTTTCTCTGAGATAATTCTTGAATAGAGCGTTCTTTTCTTCTCTTTCCAAATCGTTCTTTGCTGCACGGAGATCATTTAGAAACACTTCAAGACTATCTTCCCGAGCAGATAAAACACCAGTGTACAAAGCACTCGTGTCCTTCTGAGCATATGCGCTTCCCCAAAAAACAAACCCGACAAAAAGAAACACGACTGATCTCATACTCTGAATAACGTTTTTTACATGCTTTTGTTACTTCTGTTAAAAGACCTCACCAAAGTTAACGGTAACTGATAAAGTTAAGCGAAGGATGTTCCAAGCCATGTTGCTTCAGTTCCATAACGATCTGGGCCCTGTGATAATTGGAATGGTTTAGCATGTGATATAGGACATCAATGACATTTTTGGTCATTTTCACACCTTCGGATGAATGAAAATTGATCTTTTCTTCCAGTTCAAATTTCTCGAGAAAATCAACTATTTGCCGGTAAGTCTGTTCATGGAGGCGGGTTAAATAGGAGATTGGTAAGATATCCCATATTTCCGATTCGATCTCATTTGTTGTTAATCGTGCAATCCAAATATGATGAGCATTTAGAATGTGTGATATAGATCTTTTAACGAAATCCGTCACATTATCTTCCTGGTTTTCAATACATTTGATCCAGTACTTGGTTGCATAAAAATCGTACTCGAATTTATCAAGGAAGAAATCCTTCATTAACGTAGATTTTTCAAATCCTTTATGGTTTGGGCAGGATTGGTTGAATGAAAGACAAAACTTCCTGCGACAAGCACATCTGCTCCAGCCGCAACGAGCTCAGCACCGGTTTCCAGATTTACACCTCCATCTACCTCAACTAATGCATGTGAACCCACTCTATGGATAAGATTCTTTGTCTGTTCTACCTTAAGGATCGCATTATTGATGAACTTTTGACCTCCAAAACCGGGGTTCACCGACATAATAAGAACAAGGTCAAGGTCGGCAATGATATCCTGAAGCACATCCACCGGAGTATGCGGATTTATTGCCACTCCCGCTTTCATTCCAGCATATTTGATCGCTTGAATGGTACGGTGCAAATGTCGGCATGCCTCATAGTGCACAGTTAAAATGTCGGCACCTGCCTTCTTGAATTCATCAATATAATTGTCTGGATTTTCAATCATCAAATGCACATCCAGTTTTTTTTCCGCATGTTTTTTGATCGCGTTAATTACCGGAAATCCAAATGAAATATTTGGGACGAATACACCATCCATGACATCGACATGGAACCAGTCAGCATCCGACTTATTGATCATTTCAACATCACGTTGGATATTTGCGAAATCGCATGAAAGTACAGAAGGTGAGATTAAAAGTTCCATGAAACGTTTTTTTTTTGTAAAATTAGCAACAATCACAGTTTACTCATGAATGATCTTCAAATATTCTTCATCACGTTTGTATATATCAAGATAGAAGATGAATTTTTCCCGATCTGCGTAAACGGTATTGTATTCGACGTAAATAGGCACCGGATCTTTTAGTTTGATGGAATAATTCTCCCCAAGCGTTAACAAGCTATCCAATGAGTCTGATGTAATGTCGTTTCGCTTTTTTCCGATCGAATCATAATCCAAGATGGTTTTGGCTAAGTCTACCGGGTCCTGACAACGCATACAACCGTGTGAATAGGACCTTACATCAGTTGTAAAGAGATATTTAGTAGGCGTATCATGAACATAAACACTAAAACTGTTTTGAAACTCAAACTTTATTATTCCGAGACTATTCTCAGGACCTGGTTGCTGAATCACTTCATATGGAAATGAGTTCTTCTTGATCCTACTCCAGTTTACGGAATAAGGGTTGACTTCTTTGTCATTCCTGTATAGTTTAAAATTATTTCGGGTAAAGTATTTGGCGCTTCGCTTTGCTTCAGGGAGGATCTCCTTACTTGCGATCGAGTATGGAACTTTCCAATACGGATAAACTACAATATTTCGAACCTTGGAAGTCAATTCAGGTGTTTGATTTTCTTCCTTACCAACAATGATATTGTGGACGCGCTTAAGACTGTCTTTAACATAATAACGCAGTAGGTATTCAGGAATATTAATTCGAATATGTTTTTCGGGATATCCCTCAGATTGCCTCATCCGATCAAGTACCAATGCAGCTCTCAATAGCTTGTCATAAGTACTCTCATTGAGAGCTGTTGCTGTGTTAAGGCCAACCTTACCATCAGGCTTTAATCCATTGTGAATCTGAAAAAGCTTCAATGAAGACACATAGGACATACTGTCTGCACCATCCTTCAGATAACCTTTTGAAACCAGTGCCCTGACCGCCTTCCGATAAGTATGTATTGAATCCAATTTGAATGCCCGCATGTCATATGATTTCTTATCCAATGGATATGAGCGGCAATAATCATAGATCTTTTCTTTCATAAACAGTGAAACCGTATCTGAAGGTCCCTGTTTAAAGAACATTCGTTCAAAGGAAATCGTGTCTTTCTGCTTCAGCATGGAATCAAGGTAGTCCACCGAAACAAAATTTTCGGAACGATACTTCTTTTCTGCGAAATTCATGAATCCGTTGTTTAGATCATTCAGCGTTAGTGCAATTTTTGCAGTTAGAACCAGTTCTTCTTCAATCCAAAGCTTTTTCTTTTTGTTTACGATCATAAGTCTTTCCTCCGGTAATCCGAACCAAAGCGACCGATTCAACGTCTCTCTTAACTCAATACCAATTTCAGCGGTTGTTGAATCATTTATCCAAAGTGGTTTGAACCCGCGTGCTTTGTAGTATTGCTGCAACCAGCGAGACTGCTCGGTGTTAAAACCTAAATCCAATAGATTTGGTGTTTCCAATAATTTTTGAATCTTCTGACTAACCGGAATTGTATCATTTTCCAGGAAATCGATCCTAGAGGGGTGGTATTCGTTTGAACAACTCGCGAGCAAGCAGTATGAAAGAATAAAAATCAGCAAAAAACGCATTTGTGATGGTTTGAAATAACTACTTTAGCAAGTGAGTGGAAAGATATCATTTATTTTTCAAAAATGGGTTTGAGCCTTTTGTATATCATCATTATCGTTACCGTAATTGTTTCATTGAATGCATTCAAAGATTCCGGTATTTTAGATAAACTAACGTATTCCCCCTACAGGTGCAAGCACAATGGAGAATATTATAGAATGCTCAGTCATATCCTGATTCATGCGGATTTCACTCATTTAATGTTCAATATGCTTTCTTTGTATTTCCTGGGTGATATTCTCGAGCAACAATTTATGGTTCAGTATGGTGTTGGGTCGGGAGAAATACATTTTTCTATTTTATATCTTTTTGGTGGACTTTTCGCCACACTAATACCTTACATAAGAAATAACAACAATATTTCTTACAGATCATTAGGAGCATCTGGGGCAGTTTCCGCAGTTGTCTTTGCAGCCATAATATGGAATCCTACCATGGAACTGTCGATCATGTTTCTGCCAATAGGAATTCCCGCTTACATTTTTGGCCCACTTTACCTTGCCTTTGAGTATTGGGCTGATAGGAGAGGGGGTACAGGAATTGCCCACGACGCTCACATTGGAGGTGCAATTTTTGGAGTACTTTACGTTTTAATTATTAATATTGACAAGGGAAAAGAGTTTATAGGTCAATTATTTGGTTAAAGGAATGCTTTACATTAATAATAACGGGACTATTCTTACAAATGATGCACCGACGATTCACGCCGGTAATCGTGGATATGTATACGGTGATGGTGTCTTTGAGAGTATTCGAATAATGAATGGTAGTCCCTTGAATATGGATAATCATGTTCAACGATTATTGGAAGGTGCTAAGGCAATCAAAATGAGACCGGCAAGTTTTTACACGTCAAGTTTCTTTAAAGAAAAAATAATCGAACTCTGTCAGAAATCCGAAATAGTGGAGGGCGGGCGTTGCAGAATATCTCTTGATCGAGTAACCGGAGGAGCTTATAAACCAGAGTCCAATGAAGCTACATTTTACATCGAAGTGTACCCGTATGAAACAAATAACTTCGAACTGAATTCTAAAGGTTTAGAAATCGATTTGTATTCTGACATAAAAAAACAAAAGAACTTCTTATCTAATTTTAAGACAAAAAGCGGTCTGATATACGTAATGGCTGCAATTAATGCTACGGAACGTAAACTGGATGATATTCTCATTCAAAATGACCGTGGGGGGATTCTTGAAAGTTCAAGCTGCAATCTTTTCGTGGTGAGTAATGGAGTATTGTACACACCCGGACTGGAAGAAGGTTGTTTGGCCGGAACAATGCGCATGCAGATTATAAATCTTGCTTTAAAAAATAACATCAAAGTATACGAGTGTAACATATTGCCTCAAAACCTTTTAGCGGCAGATGAAATCTTTCTGACAAATGCAATACGGGGTGTTAACTGGATCAGTGGCTACAGAACAAAAAGATACTTTAATAATATGTCTCGTAAGTTCGTCGCATTATTAAATGATCATTGGGAACAGGAATTCAATAACGGTTCCGTTTAGTAAAATTGCCTATTTAGAATCATTTAATTACGCTCAGTTCAAATGGCAATCAGAGATCGAAATAAGATTAAGATCGGTATGTATGTTGCCGTAATACTTAAAAAAGACCAGTGTTCAGCTATATTGACCGAAGGAGAGGTTAAAGCCATTCTAACTAATTCTTCTTTTCATCCACATGGAATTAAAGTCAAACTTAAGGATGGGCAAGTTGGACGGGTTCAAGAAATCATAGAAGAATAGACTAATGTACTACAGCCTTATTGTCTTATAATTAATATTATGTTAAATATAATTATTGAGATATCAAGTGATCCAATAAAAACGATCCTATTCCTTTGCACCTTCCACTTTCTCACTCACCCTTCCTATCATGCAGCTTACATATGATTTCGCTTCTTTAAGCAGACTGTTAGGGTCCGTGTCTATCGGATATCCAAGTTGTGATAGTTTCCGTTCCACCGTTTCTATCTGGTCTTCATTCACATATTCGAATGATACAGAATTTGTTTCAACATCTACTTCAGTATTGGAAACGCCAGGTAATTCATTCAACGATTTTGTAATCGTGTTTGCACAACCCCCGCATTTCAAATTTTGTATAACCTCTGTTTTCTTCATGACTTAACTTTTTAATTAAGTTACGTCTATTTGATGTCACTTACAACCATTATGATGTATTATTCAATGACAATGATCAAATATTCTGTGGAATTTCAAACGCATAAATTATGTTAAATAGAGATGGCCATTAAAAGCATTCAAAATAAATTGCACTAAATAGTTTTATTACCAGTCGGGATTCTACCCGTCATTGTGATCGAATGATCAGATCTCTGCAGAAAGCCAACGGAATTCCGCTTTGGCAACCTCAAGTTTTGCTTTAAGTTCGATAAGTTTTTGCCGTGATTCGATATATTTCATTTCTCTGGAATTCACAAGAAATAAACTACTTTCACCAATCTCAAATTTCTGAAGTTCTGCATTTCGCATCAACAAATAGGATTCAATCATATCCTCCTGTAAAGCGATTTGAGTTTGCAATGATGTGATTAAAAAAGATGTAGCCTCAAGTTTATTCTTCAATTCAAGGATCTTTGCTTCCATTTCATACTGATTATCCTGTTGCTTCAAACGAACGCTCTGCAGCTCTCCTCTCTCCTTTCTTAAAAAAAGTGGAAAACTGGCGGTCACACCCCATTTCATATTGTTTGCAGAAAACGGCAAGAATAAATCATTCGATGTCGGCTGCAAAAGCGGTGAATAGCGAAGATCCACCTGAGGCTTCAGCATTTCCTTCTTCAATCGTTCTTCCAGATCTAGGTAATCCATTTTGTATGCATACTTCCTGATCCAAAGTGTTGAATCTACCGTCACCTCCGGTAAAGAGATCAGGAAATTCACTTCTTGCTGAGGCTTGGTTGAATCTGCCAATTCAAGCGGAACCAGGTCGGGAAGCCATAAATATGTGTTCAGCACTGATCTGTAATACACCAAATTAACCGACGCCTGCTGCAATTCGATCTTGCGGGTATCCCTTAACAATTTTGCTTCAACGGTGTCGATCATGGCATATTCACCCAATTCGGCGCCTATCTTCACTGCGGAAAATCGTTCATCTGCCAATTTCAGTGCGGATTGAGATGTTTCCTGTAGCTGGTCGGCTTTGAACCAATCCCAATAGGCTGCTGAGGCATGAAGAATGAGGTCATTATACAGCAATGATCTTTCCACATACGAATTACTAACCATCAGGCTTGCCTGTTTGAGTGACTTTCTGCGCTCATCGATGAATAGATTTTTTCCAAGGGGAACGGAGATGCCTCCATACCAAAGTCCGCTGGCTGGTGTACTATGTTCATTACCAAGATACTCACCACGATTCGCCTCATATCCTGCTTTCAATTCCACACCAAACCATGTAGGAACTTTTAATCCGGAATTCGACAAGAAATAATAATTTTTCTCATTGAATTCCTTTGCATCGATCTCACTAAACAATTTTGGGTCAAAATCTCCTTTTGCTTTTAGTAAATCCGCTCTAGCTGATAGTGGCATCAATTCTGCCTGCTTAGATACTGGATGATTCACCTTTACGATTGTCATGAAATCAGAAAAATTGAGGACAATGTTAGAATCATTTTGGGAATAGCTTCCCAGTGAAATGAACAATACTATAATTATTGGGAACAGTCTCATTTCTTTACACTCTGATCCTGTTTATCCGGATCAGTCTCAGATCCATGATAGTAGTCCGGTGGGAATCCGTTCAATTTACGCCACATCTCATACCATATTGGGACATCATTCAATAGCACAAAGGTCTTCGCTCCACCCCCTACACGAATTGCTTCCGGCCATGATCTATCCTTTTTATTTGGCTGAACAAGTATCCTATACATCCCATTTACGCTGATGAAATTGTCCATTGCATACACCTTACCACTAAATGTGCCGTAAGAAGCATTAGGCCAGCCACTGAAGAAGATTGCTGGCCATCCGTCAAATTGAAGACGAACCTCCTCACCTATCTTCACAAGAGGATAATCAACAGGATCCACATAGAATTCAACGGCTAGACTATAATTCTTTGGCATTATACTCACGATCTCTTCACCCTCCTTGATCGTTTCTCCGATCCCGGACCTGATCAATTTTGTGACATAGCCATCCTGAGCAGCCCGAATAACATACATCCCTTGTCGAATCTCATAATTAGCGTATTCATTCTGTAATTTGGCAACCGTTGCTTCAGACTCAAACTTGTCAGAAAGTGCCGAAAACTGCTCAGATTCAGTCTTGGCAAGTTTTTCATTGTATTCGCTTTGAATATTTGATATCTCAACTTGGGCATTCAAAACTTCATTCTTACTTGTAAGGAACTTGTTTTCTTGTGCAATTACTTTCGCCGTCAATTCCTGGACTTTCACCTTTTTTTGTTCAAGATCGGTTAATGACTTGATCCCCTGATCATATAATTCCTGCGTTCGTTTCTGTTGTTTTTTTGCGATCTCTAATTGTGCCTCAAAAGCTATAAGATCATTGCTGTCGGCGACCACCTTAAGCTTACTTTGACGTAATTTGTTGAAGGCTTGCTTTGTTTTGAGTTCTCGAATATCTCTGAAAGCTGACAATTGCTTGTCCAATGCCTGCACCTTTGATTCATAGGATTGTACAGAGCCTTGCTTGTTTTCAACTTGCTGCTTGGTTCTATCAAGAAGTTCAGGATCAAAGTACTCTGATTTAACTTCACTGATCACAACAATTGTATCTCCAGTTCTTACAAGATCTCCTTCTTTTACATACCACTTCTCTACCCTCCCCCCAATAACGGAAGCTATCGATTGTGGACGTTGATCTGGAAGCAAAGTTGTTACATAGCCCTTTGATTGAATATTTTGAGTCCAGGGAAGAAATAATATGACAAGGAAAATAAGAACAGCAGTCATCAACATCTTCATAAATAGCCTGTTGACAACCTTTTTTCCTACCAGATCAGAAGTCTTATACTTCGAAAGGTCGACCTTACGATTAACGGAATTAGATGAAATATTAAGCATGGCAATAGTTGTTGATTGAGACTATCTTCAGCACATCATCTGTTGGACCAGAGGCTTTCATTACTCCATCTTCAACAACAATCAAATCCTGAAAGTAAGGAAGCAACTGTTGACTTTTTATCGTTGAAATTAATGTCCATCCATTATCTTTTTTCAATAAATAGTTGATCATCTCCTCCTGTCCATTGTTCATTAAGAATTCCAAGAGGTCTTCAATGATTACAAATTTAGGCTGATCCACTATCGCCCTCGCCAGAAGTATCCTTTTCTTGTTTAATTTGGAAATGAATTTCCCATCTGATAAAAGATAGGTTTCAAAAGCATCCGGAAGCGAATTGATAAAGTCGAGCAGATTCAGTTCTTTACAAACCTCAATCACCTTTTCGATAGTCACTGATTCCCTACCCATCTTGATATTATCGAGCATCGTACCATAAAAAATCGAATCATCGAACTGAACCGTTCCGATCTTCTGGTAAAATTCATCCTTGTTCAAATTGTTCAAATGAACATTATTCAAAGTGCGCTCTCCAGAGGAAGGAGCATAGATTCCCTGCACAAGCTTCAAGAATGTTGAACGCGTCAACTCAGAACCACCGGCTATTGCAAAGTGTCTACCTGAAGTAATCGAAAAATTCAATCCTGAAAGCAAATTCTTTCTCTCATATGGAGATTCGAATTGTATGTTCCTAAAGCCGAGTACATTAAAATCTTCTCTCCAACAGGACACAATTCCTTCCTCTTCTGAATCATCAAGCGGCATGTCAGCAATCTCACCTATTTTTTCAAGTCCGGTTAAAAGATCATAAACAGTACTCAAGCTCAACATGAGTTTTTCAACAGAATTCATGACCAATAGAATGATAATCTCAGAAGCAATGAACTGACCAATGTTCATCTGTTGGTTGATCACCAATAAGCCTCCGATCAACAATAAACTAAGCGCAATAAGGACCTTAAACCCGATCAAATGAATGTACTGCATTCTTAGCACTCCAAAGTGTTTCTCACGCGCATCTATGTAATTTGAAGCATATTTATCATTGATTCTAAGATGATAATCGTTCTTGCCCAACATTTTGAAAGCAGGAATACATCTTGCAATCTCTTGAATCCAATGAGCTGTTTTATATTTAAACTTTGATTCCTCTAAACTCGTTTCATATCCCTTGATACTGGTAAAGCGCAAAGACAAGATCAACAAAACTACTAACACGAAGCTAAAAGCAATAAAGAACGGATGATAAAGTGACAGCAAAATAAGTCCAAATATTATTTGAAGCACGGAGGTCGGCACATCAATTAAGATTTTAGGTACCCCTTTCTGAACCGTCATAGTGTCGAAGAAACGATTAGATAATTCCGGTGGAAATTGGGATCCAAGAGCATTCAGATCTAGTTTACTGAATCTGTAGGAAAACTCGAAAGACGACCGGGTGAAAATCTTTTGCTGCAAATTCTCTGTGATTCTGAGTTGCATTAATTGAAGAATTCCGGTTAACGCTATGCTGGACACAACAAATAGAATAATCATAACCCAAGAGGTACTCGTCTTACCGGTCTGCATGAAATTAATGATAGACTGAATACCAAGTGGCAACACCAAACTCAACATCCCTGTAAAGAAGGCATAGATGTAGATATGGGATATTTCTCGACTATCGACCTCTAACAGCCTCACTAGTCTGGAAAACACGACTGAAAGTTTTTTCCTTTGCATATTCTATTACACTACAAATATAACATATCAGGACATAAACTTTGTTCAATCGAATTGTTAAAAATCATAAAAAATATTTATGTATAAAATTTGAAGCCAGCGTTTTATCATTTTCAGCAAAGCAGTGGTTTGAACTTGATATAAACTCTTAAATTTGATAACAAACTGCAACTGCAAATCATCTTCATCAACACCAGCCTGTTGCACGAAACAAAATCAATCATTCTAATTTTCGATAGAATTTAAAAAGTCAACATTCAACAATGCTCACTAGAGAAGAACAAAAAACACGAAACACGGAGTTCTGGGAAAAGTTCAGGAAATACATGAACAAATATCGCTCATGTAACGGACGGAAAATGAATTGGCTCAATTACCCTTCGGATGTAAAATGTATACACATACGTCTGCAAACCGATAGTAAAGGCGCACGACTTTGTTTCGACATTCAACCGAAAGACGAAGGGGTACGATCGATCATCTGGGAGCAAATGACCGAATTAAAAAAGGTTTTAGATCAATCAATGAACTATGAAACGACCTGGATAGAGCGAATTAGTTCTCCTGAAGGAAGGGTTTATTCGAGAATCATGTGGGAGAAAGATCGATTAAATTTCTACAACGAAGAAGATCATCATCTTATTTTCGAATTTCTTAAAGACCGATTGTTAGAATTCGATGAGTTCTATCAGGAATTCAAAGAAATCTTAATTTCTCTTACTGATTAGTAAGTTTCACTAAATTTGTAGGAAACATCACTTAACGAACGTACTCCAGCATGAGAAGAATCGTCCTTTTTGCTTTTTCAGTCGCATCCTTAAATTCAGTGTCACAAACTGATCTATTGAATACAGATTTTCAGTCCGGGATACCCGCTTCATATTCGTTAGTTGATAATGACGGCTTAACCCCCAATGTTGCAGTTTCAAATTTTACATCGGCTTGGATTGTAATTGAAGACCCTGAAAACTCAGGAGATCAGGTGGCAGCATCAACATCCTACTTTGAGCCAGTCGGAACGGCCAACAGATGGATGATAACTCCAGCAATCAATTTGGGCACTTTTGGAAATTTCGTGGAATGGTCCGCCAGATCTCAGGACGCTTCTTTTCCGGATGATTATCTTGTCCTTGTTTCTAACACTGACAATCAGTTGAGTAGCTTCACCGACACGATCGGCCGAGTAATTGAAGAGAATTTCGAATGGACATACAGAACTGTTGACCTCAGTGATGAAGGCTATGACAACCAGACGATATACATTGCTTTCGTTAATAATACCGAAAACGGTTACAAACTTTATGTAGATGATATTCGCGTGTGGAAAGACGATCAAACAGGCTTCATAGAGAAGGATCAACTCGAAGCTAATGTTTATCCGAATCCTTTTCATGGAGAAATAAATGTTTCTTCAGAAGAGGAGTCAGTCATCAATGTGTTTTCGTCAGATGGAATGATGATTTTAAGCACCTCTGAAAAGAAAATCAACATGAGTAAGTTTCCGAACGGTATTTACTATGTGAATATTCGCTCCGCTGGTGGTGTAAAGACAGTTAAAGCCATTAAGTTCTAAAATTCCGGAAACGGGACGAGGATCATCGAATACTTCAAATCTGAAGTATTCAGGGGTTTAAGAACAATTGTATCCTCTGAAAGTGCATCGATTTTGAAATCCCAGCGTTCGTTTGTGAAATAAAGTGAAAGCGTTTTGTCTTCCGAGAAAAGAGAATACTCTCCTTTCTTTCCGGGAAAATCACCAAGTGTCTTCATCGGCTGGTACATGCATTTCCCTGTTTCGTAAAAAACGATCACATCTTTATCCGAATTTATTCTGGGCGCAAAATTCTGTTTATCCGCGATGACTTTATCGACCATCCAAACCTTACTATTTGAATCATGAAAAAGAGGTCCCAGATTGACAGCTTTTAGTTTTACACCACTCGTACAACTAACAAACAAAAAAACACATGAAATAAATTGTATTTTCATCACATAATCATTTCGTTTTTGAGGAGAGTCTGATAGATGTCGTTCGATACGGAGTCTTTGAATTCAGGCTTTAAACGCTGACGCCATGTTGCTCCTTCAATCAGCTCAACGCTTTGGAACTTATATCTAGTACCATCCCACGAGAAGATACAATTGTAAAAAACGATCTCTCCATCGATATTATCATTAAATCGGAGGATCAGATCATTGTAATGGGTTTTAGACCTCCTGGTTCCAATAAGATTTGCTACAAAAGTATTCACTTTGACAAGCTCTCCCCTCTCCCTAACGAAAGTAACAAGGCGCCTTAGTTTAATCCCCCCTACTTTGGACTTTATCTGAAGTAGGAAAGCATTCTCGACAGGCATGTCATCGCGCATGGAAAGTATTCGAAAAAATCGAGGTGAACAGGCTGGCTCAAGGTAATTGGAGGTGTCTTTCTGGAATTCCGAACAGATTTTCAACTCCTTCAGCAGTTCGACATGCTTAGAATCTTCAAAACTGTCCTTGTCAAACAATGTTTCGACACCTTGGAATTGAGCTGCACTTTCTTCAGGATTATATTTTTTTTTGGGAGCCTCCTCTCCACCAGAACAGGCAGTGATCAAAACTACTAGGAAAAGGATCGGAAAATGTTTCATGCTAGGGATAATTCTTAATTAGTTAAAAGTTACATTGGAAATACTGAGCTTGTGGCTAATAAAGCGGCTGAAAGTGATAACTGATTTATGCCCGTCGAAATATTTTGTTCATTGAACCAGTCTAACATGATCTCAGTTGGCATATTTCCTGTTAGATCATCCTTAGCCATCGGACATCCACCATACCCCTTTAAAGCCCCGTCAAATCTTCTGCATCCACCATGGAAGGCAGCTGAAACTAATTCTTTGGCCTTATCCGTTCGTGTGTGAAGATGAGCGCCAAATTCAACCGTTGGCAATGCTGGGATCAATTCTGAGAAAAGGTAATTCACATCTGATGGATTAGCCGTTCCGATAGTATCTGATAATGCCTGAATGCGTATTTCAAATTTTTCATAGAGGATACGGCACCATTTCTGAACGATCTCGGCATTCCATACTTCTCCATATGGGTTTCCAAAACCCATGGATAGGTATACCACAAATTCCTTTTTAGATTTCTCACAAATATTCTTTATTGCCTCAACTCTTCCCAATGACTCCTCGATAGTTGAATTAGTATTTCTTTTCTGAAACTCCTCAGAAACTGAAAAAGGATAACCAAGATAGTCGATCTCTTCGTGTAATGATGCATCTTCAGCCCCACGTTCATTGGCTACAATTGCCAGAAGTTTGGTGCTTCCTGAAAGATCGAGCTTAGACAATACATCAGCAGTATCCCTCATTTGAGGTATAGCCTTCGGCGAAACAAAGGAACCGAAATCAATAGTGTCAAAACCACACTTCAAAAGTTGGTTGATATAATCTGACTTAGCTTGTGTTGGTATAAAATCATGCATTCCCTGCATAGCATCTCGCGGACATTCGATCAGTTTCAAATTTTCCATATAGAAAAGTGCGTTTTATTTTCGGGTTCGAAGAATGGCTTTATTGATCCTTTTTACGAGAGCGGGACCTTCATAAATGAATCCTGTATACAACTGTACTAGTGATGCCCCGGCCTCCAGTTTTTCCATCGCGTCTTCTTCAGAGTGTATTCCTCCGACTCCAATAATTGGAAACGATCCTGCGGATTTTTGGAATAAATACCTTATGACTTCAGTAGATCTTTTAGTTAACGGTCTTCCTGAAACCCCACCTGATCCAATGGAATCAAGCTTTTCAAATGTGGCTGTTAACTCATCCCTACTGATAGTAGTATTCGTAGCAATTACACCATCGATCCCTGTTTCTTTCACGATCTCAACTATATCATCCAACTGATGGTTGGTCAAATCAGGAGCGATCTTCAATAAGATCGGCTTTCTGTTTTCTTTTTTGTCATTCAATTTCGTCAACCGGATCAATAAGGTCTTTAATGGTTCCTTTTCTTGTAGCTCTCTCAAATTAGGAGTATTTGGTGAAGAAACATTCACAACGAAATAATCCACATATGGGAATAAGCCCTCAAAAGCAATCGCATAATCGTCAGCTGCACTCTCGTTTGGTGTCAATTTATTTTTCCCGATATTTCCTCCAATTACGATTTTAGTCTTTCGTTTCTTTAGATTCGGAATGGCCAAATCGAGCCCACCATTGTTGAAGCCCATTCGATTAATTATCGCCTCATCTTCCTTTAAGCGGAACAAACGTGGTTTGTCATTTCCAGGTTGCGATTTCGGAGTAACAGTGCCAATTTCAATAAAACCAAAGCCACAATGCGCGAGATCATTATACATCGACGCATTCTTGTCAAATCCGGCAGCCAATCCTACAGGATTTGGGAACTTTATACCAAAGACCTCTGTTTCCAGTTTTATATCTGTAACACAGAAGTTTTTTTTCCAGCACCATTTCATACCCGGAATCATCAATAGAGCGTGCAACATGTTGGCAGTGAAATAATGAACCTTCTCTGGATCGAAAACGAAAAGAATAGACCTTATGATCTTATACATTGAACTGATTTTCTACAAAAATAAAAATGAAAAACGGGGTGACAATTGCCACCCCGTCTGATTCATTAACAATATTTTCAACATTAAAACTTATAACGACCTCGATTCCATTGGTATGATCGGCGCTGTTTCGCATAATCCTTGTAAGTGACGTTACGCTGCACAACAAAATTTACATAATAATAGGCATCTTTTTGTTTCTGACCTCTCATTTGACCTGGCGCAAACCACGTAGTATTCGTCTCGGAAGGATTCGAGAGATAAGCAGCCTCAGGCGATCCTAATTTGGTGGGGTCATAATAGTACCCGTGAACATCATCAATGTAATCAGAGAATGTCTTCACATATGTTGCTTCCAGACCGAATCGCCACATGCGACCAACTCCAAACCGCATTCCGATTCCGAAAGGAATAGTAGCGGTAATGGGCAAATATTGCTTTGGCGGAGTATACAAGAAAGGTTCTTTATTCTCACCGGGATAAACCATCATTGGATCAAGCCCTTGTCCCTCCGTATTCAGTGGACGAAGCGCGGTCCAGGAACCGTTATACCTGGCTTTTGGGTTAAAATAATTTATTCCTACTCCTGTAAAAAGATAAATCTGCTCATTGTGATCTTTAAACCCCTTGTGACCTGGAAGCTTGTACCTCGCTCCAAATTTTTCGTTCGCGAATACGATACACTCGATACGTTGATGCAATTCAACCACGATAGATCTGAAATGAAGGTTTCTACTTTCACGAATAACCTCATTCGTTAATGCATCATCACCTTTCAACCTTCCGATATTCAGAGAGGTAGTAGTTGCCCAATAAGGATGAAATCTGTAGCGAAAACCAATCATTCCGCCAATACTTGTTGATGGCAGGTCGATATCTACCAAACTGTAATCAGTTCCAATACGATCACGGCCTCCCAGATCACCGGTGAATTGAGTGGCTCCAAATCCGAACATGATCTCTTTTTTGTTCAGAGACCAGTTTCTTTGGGTGTTAAAATTGGTATGCTGAGCATGAACGGTAGCAGTAGAGGCAGCGACAACAAAAAATAATACTAAGGATCTTAATTTCATTGATTCAATTTTAGGTGGCAAGCCATCTTTGAACACTACGAAAATAGGAATGTTTTTTCGAATAGAAAAGGAAAATGATATCAAATGCAAAAAATATAATACTCACAAGCTTTAAACGCAATAGACCAAACCTAATTCGCAAAAATAACGAAGAGCAATAATGTTAAAGTACCGATGCATTTCTGAAACGTTTTTCACGGTCGTCGAAACCAAATGAATATTAGCATTCAGCAAATCTTACACAAAGCATTCACGTTGTAAAATCCAATCATTTTTTCGGGAATTCTGAAGGATGTTTTATCTTGGGAATTTCAGTTTTGAAAATCTCCGAAACATCCTTCACAATTCCGGTAATAGGACGAATTATTGAGATGTGACGATCGGTCTACGGTAGTTCTTTGTAAATTCTTTTTAATCCATTCTGGAGCTCGCCTGTCAAATTTTCAACAGCATTAGTTGTTGCCGTTCTTACGACCTGTCTTTCTTCTCCAATGGAAATTCTCAACTGAGTAAATTTCTTTTCATTCGTTGTGTTTTTATCATCAAAATCAGTTAATAGAATTGTTGCCGCTGCAACAGAAGATAATCCAAAAACCCCATAGAACCAGGGGCTTTTGGATATCGACATTTGGGTGAGTCTTGCGTTTTGAAGAACCTTATTAAAATCCTGCCTTTCCTGAATGTAAGTATTGGATAATTTGGCCCTGTCTAAATTGACTTTTTTTATTTCCATGGTATTACTTTGTATTAAAAAGTTCTTTCAGCCTTTCAATTGCCCTGAAGGCTTTCACTTTTGCATTATTTTCAGTGATTTCAAGGATCTCTCCTATCTCCCTGAAAGATCGTTTTTCAAAAAACCGCATTTCTATCAACTGCATATCCTTTTCCTTCATTTTCGCTAGTGATTCAAATAACCTCTTACGATTCTGTTCGCTATTATCCTCTTCGAACTCATCGATCATTTCAAATAATTGATACGACTCGATATTCACCGTTCGCTCAGCCTTTCTGTCACGGAAAGCTTGATACAACTCACTTTTGGCAATACGATACAACCAGGATGAAAAGGGCACTCCGCGGTATTCGTACTTGTGCAAATTGTTCAGCGCCTTCATGAACACTTGCGAGGTTACGTCAAAAGCCATTTCCTCGTCATCCATCCGCTGATGGATATAACGAAAGATCTGCTCATGATACTTTCTGTAAAGCGGCCCGAAACTCTCCGGATCTTTCTGAGCGCGCCGTATCCAACTCAACTCCTCTTCCATCCGTTGGTTGGTTTGGTGATACATTGGGTTCACTGTCATAGTTCTTGGTTTTATTTTCTAGTTTGTTCGTAAAGCTTGCAGACTTCACGTGAGATATGGGTAAAACGAAACATTTAATGATGGTTACACTTCTAACGCAATTATATTTCCAATTATTATATTCTTAGGAAATAAGAATTCAATAATGATCAAAAACTTTGCGCTGATCACAAGTTAATCATCGTATATTTAGTCAATATATTAGATTATGAAAGGATTATCCACAGCGTTGTGTCTATTGTTAACAGGAGTGAACTCATTTGGACAAGACTTTATTGTAACTCCTGCGAATACCTCAATGACTAACGTACCAGTTGGAGACTATGTCACTGCAGAGATCCAATTCCAGAATAATACGGGAACGGATCTCACACTTGGGTGGAATCTTTTAGAGAAAATCACACCTTCTGGTTGGGATTACTCTTACTGTGACTACATTCATTGTTGGGACGCAACCTACAATCATGCAACAATGACTGTTTTGCCTGCAGGTCAGAATGCGTACATTAAAGTAAACGCCTCAACAACCAACAATTCCGCAGCATATTTCAAATTTGCTGTTTTTAATTCCAACAACCCTATTGAAGCTGATACGGTGGAATTCTTTTTCAATGGTGTTTTGAACACCAAAGAGGTCATCCGTTTGAATCCAACATTGTTCCCGAATCCTGTTTCCTATGGCGAGTC